>CAJAES010000015.1 GCA_903938815.1 uncultured beta proteobacterium | reverse complement strand
TGTGCGGGTCCGGCACCGGGGCCATGCCTTCGACGGGGCTCACCACCTGCGCGGGGACGGAAGCCGTCAAGGGCATCGCGGTCACGCCGAGGATCAAGAAGGAGAGCGTTGCGCCCACCCGGACTGTGCTGACCATGCGCCACCGAGAGAAATTGCAGATGACCAATTATCTGCGCCGTTGAGGCCGCTCAACGGCACATTACCTGGGCTCGGCTAGCGCGGTTCGTATCTTTGCCACAGTCTTGCGCACGATCAGGTCGACGCCGATCTGGCCCAGCGCCGGTGTCGCGGCCCGGGGGTCGCCGGTGACGCCGTTGTCCGGGCTGCCGCGCTGGGCCGCTGCGAGCTGCCCGGGCCGCACCATGGCGGGTGCGGTGGCCATCAGCAGCGCGGTGTCTGCCACCCCGGCATGCACGCCGATCTCCTGCTCGCTCAGGCCGCGCGCCTTCAGTTCGCTCCGGTAGTCGGCCATGGCCTCGCGGTAATACGCCCCGATGTAGTGGGCGCGCGCCGGCCGCGCCTTCCATTCGGCATTCAGCTGTTTTGCCAGGGCCTGCAGCAGGCCCTGGTAGTCGCCGGAGTCGCCGATCAGCACCACGTCGCGGAATCCCTGGCCCTGGAAGCTGCGCGCCGCACCTGCCAGCAGGGCGCTGAAGGCGTCGTCGGGCGCGTCGATGCTGCCCGGGAAACGCATGTGCCCCGCCGACTCCGGCACATAGGCCAGCACCGGCGCCACCACGGCCGTTCCGAGTTCGGCCGCAATGCGGCCCGCCAGCACACGGACCCGCGCGTTGTGCTTTCCGAGGGCCATGTGCGGCCCGTTCTGCTCGGTGCCGCCGATGGGGACGATGACGGTCGTGAAGCCTTCGCGCTGGGCCTCCCGGAGTTCGGTCCAGGTGAGGTCCTCGATGTGCACGCTGGGCGGCGCGGCCTGCGCGGGCAGGCCGGACATGGCAGCCAGGGCGAAGGCGGCGATCCACCGGGCTGAAATGCAGGATCTGGCGGAACGGCGTGGGAACGGCATGGCCGCAGGGTAGCCGATACCCGGCCGAGGCGCGGAGCACGCCTTCGCGTAAACCCTGATCCGCTGCCTGGCCTCACCGCCTAGACTATTCATCAGCATACTGACGATCAGCACTCACACCACATCCAAGCCATGAACGAACCCATCCTCGTCGCCGGCGGCGGCATCGGCGGCCTCGCCGCCGCCCTGGCGCTCGCGCAGCAGGGCTACCCGGTCAAGGTGCTGGAACAGGCCGCCGAGATCGGCGAAATCGGCGCCGGCATCCAGCTCGGGCCGAACGCATTCCACGCCTTCGACGCGCTGGGCGTGGGCGCCGTGGCGCGCGAGCGGGCCGTCTACGTGGAAGAGATGGTCATGATGGACGCGGTCGACGAGAGCGTCGTCGCCCGCGTGCCCTTCGACCAGCGCCTGCGCGACCGCTTCGGCAACCCCTACGCCGTGATCCACCGCGCCGACGCGCACGGCACGCTGTTCGAGGCCGCGCAGCGGGAGCCCGGCATCTCCTTCCTGACCTCCACGCGCGCCGTCTCCATCGAGCAGGACGACAGCGGCGTCACGGTGATCGACGCCGCCGGTGTGCGCCACCGCGGCCGCGCCTTGGTGGGCGCCGACGGCACGCGCTCCGTGGTGCGCCAGCAGTTCGTGGGCGACCCGGTCCGCGTGACGGGCCACGTGGTCTACCGCGCGGTCGTGGAGCGCGAGGATTTCCCGGAGGACCTGCGCTGGAACGCACCCGCACTGTGGGCCGGCCCCAACTGCCACCTGGTGCACTACCCGCTGCGCGGCGGCGCGCAGTTCAACCTCGTCGTCACCTTCCACAGCCGCGACAAGGAAGAGTGGGGCGTGCGCGACGGCAGCCGCGAGGAAGTGATGTCGTACTTCGACGGCATCGCGCCCGGCCCGCGGCGCCTGCTGGACCTGCCGAAGAGCTGGAAGCGCTGGGCCACTGCCGACCGTGAACCCATCGCCAACTGGAGCCACGGCCGCGTGACGCTGCTGGGCGACGCCGCGCACCCGCTGATGCAGTACCTGGCGCAGGGCGCCTGCATGGCGCTGGAAGACGCCGTCACGCTCGGCGCGGCGCTGAAGGCCGAGGGCGGCGATTTCGAGCGCGCCTTCCAGCGCTACCAGCGCTCCCGCGTGTCGCGCACGGCACGCGTGGTGCTGAGCACGCGCGAGATGGGCCGCCTGTACCACGCCCGGGGCGTGGAGCGCCTGGTGCGCAACGACCTCTGGAAGGGCCGCACGCCCGAACGCTTCTACGACGCGCTGGAGTGGCTGTACGGCTGGCGCGCCGACGCCTGCCTTGCCGATTGAACCGCGATTGAACCGCGATCGACCCGGCAAACGATCCAGCGAACGAACGACAGAACGACTCAAGCCGAGACCCGGAACGAAAGACCCCATGGACTACGTCATCCCGCCCTCCCCCGTCGTCTCCCTGCCCGTCGCGGGGCAGGACGCCCGCTTCCCCGTGCGGCGCGTCTACTGCGTCGGCCGCAACTACGCGGCGCATGCGCGCGAGATGGGCTTCGACCCCGACCGCGAGCCGCCCTTCTTCTTCTGCAAGCCGGCCGATGCCGTGGTGCCGGTGCCCGCGGGCGAGACGGTGACGGTCGGTTTCCCGCCGGGCACGACTTCCTACCAGCATGAGATCGAGCTCGTGGTGGCCATCGGCCGAGGCGGCCGGGACATCGCCATCGAATCCGCGCTCGACCATGTCTGGGGTTACGCCACCGGCCTGGACATGACCCGCCGCGACCTGCAGCTCGCGCTGCGCGACAAGGGCCGGCCCTGGGAACTGGGCAAGGCCTTCGACCAGTCGGCCCCCATCGGACCTCTGCAGCCCGCGGCCCGCATCGGCCACCCGGCCGCCGGCGCCATCTGGGTGCAGGTGGACGGCGCAGACCGCCAGCGCAGCGACATCACCCACCTGATCTGGTCGGTGCCCGAGGTGATCGCGCACCTGTCGACCTGGTTCGAGCTGCAGCCGGGCGACCTGATCATGACCGGCACGCCCGAAGGCGTGGGCAAGGTCGAGCGCGGCCAGACGATGCGAGGCGGCATCGACGGCCTGGGCGAGATCACGGTCTCGGTGCGCTGATTCCAGGGCCGGGCCGAGCCGGGCCCGCGCCCGCACGCGTTCGTTGCGCGTCCGCTGCGGCTCCGCTGCGCGTCCGTTGCGCGTCCGTTGCGCGCCCCCGGGCCGCGAAGCCCGGACAATGCGGGCTCCCAGGCTCCCGACGTCCCCATGGCCATCCAATGGTTCCCCGGCCACATGCACACCACCCGCCTCGGGCTGGTGAAGCGGCTGAAGACCGGCATCGATGTCGTGATCGAGTTGCTGGACGCCCGCCTGCCGGGCGCCAGCGCCAACCCCCTGCTCGCCCAGCTGACGGCCGGCAAGCCCGCGCTGAAGCTGCTGAACAAGCAGGACCTGGCCGACCCCGCGCTGACCGCCGCCTGGCTGGCGCACTACAACGCGCAGCCCGAGACGCGGGCCATCGCGCTCGATGCCGGCGAGGCCGCGCCCGCCGCGCGCCTGATCCCGGCCTGCCGGGCGCTGGCGCCGCTGCGCGGCGGCATGGTCAAGCCGCTGCGCGTGCTGGTGTGCGGCATCCCCAACGTCGGCAAGAGCACGCTGGTGAACACGCTGATGCGGCGCAAGGCCACCAAGACAGGTGACGAAGCCGGCATCACGCGAACCGAGCAGGCGCTGCTGCTGGCCAGCGACCTGACGCTGTTCGACACGCCCGGCATGCTGTGGCCGCGCATCAGCGTGGAGCACAGCGGCTACCACCTGGCAGCCAGCGGCGCGATCGGTCGCAACGCCTACGATGAACAGGAAGTGGCCACCGCGCTGCTGGAGCGGCTGCAGGCGCGCTACGCGGGGCTGCTGGCGGCACGCTACAAGCTGCCCGACCCGGCTGCGCTGGCCGCCCTGCCCCCCGATGCGATGCTGGAGCTGGTCGCGAAGCAACGCGGCCTGGTGCAGGCGGGCGGGCGGCTCAACCTGCAGAAGGCCGCGGAGGTGGTGCTCAACGACTTCCGCGCCGGCACTCTGGGGCGCATCACGCTCGAGACACCCGAAGAGCACATGCGCTGGACGGCCGAAGCGGCGGCCCAGGACGCGCTGCGCGCACGCAGGAAAAAGGGTGGCACGAAGGACGAAGGCGCGGACGAGGCCGAGCCGGCGGCCTGAACGGGGGGCGGTCGGAGCCGACCGCCGCAGGACCTTGCGTCATGCCGCGCGGCGGGCTTCCGTCAGTACTGTACAGTACTGTTCAGTGCCCCTCACCGCCAATCAGCGCCAATCGGCGCGAATCGGCTCCAAGCGGCGCCAAGCGGCGAATCGGCGCCACCCAGGCCCCCTCGGCTGCACTCAGCGGGGCGCGCGCAGCGGCGCGGCCAGGCGGCGCTCGAAGTCGGCCGGCGCGACGTACTGCAGCACGTCGCGGCCCTTGGCGTCCAGCACCACGGCCAGGCCATTGGCCGGATACAGCCAGTGCTCGAGCCGCTCGCCGCCTGCGATGCGTTCGGCGGGTGTGCCGAAGCGCGACTCCAGGATCGCGGCATCCAGCTGCGCGGCGGGAATGAAGCTCAGCCCCGCCAGCGGGCTGGCGGCAAGTTCGGCCAGCGCGGCCTCGGTCAGGGCATGCTGGCGACCACCGGATTCGATGGGCGTGCCGGGCAGAGACTCGCGCCAACGGGCCAGCGCCTCCGGCGGTGCGTCGTAGGCCAGCAGCAGGCGGCCGCCCACGCCGCCGGCCTCGAACTTCTCCAGGTAGGCTTCCAGCGCCACCGTACCGTCGCGCCCGGCCATCAGCGCGAGCTTCAGGTCCTCGCCCCAGCGCTGCCGGGTCTGCGCCAGCGTGGTGCCGGGCAGGTCCAGGCCGAAAACGCGGGTCTGGCCCGGCGCGGGCCGTTCGATCTGCCAGGGCGCGCCCTGCAGCGGCGCGGTGGCGCTCGCTGGCTGCGCCGGCCCCAGCATGCGCCACAGCGCGGGTGCGAAGGCGATCAGCAGGCTCAGGATGCCCGCCGCCAGCGCGATCAGGAAGGGCGCCTTCATGGGGTTGCGGGTTGCGGGTCGGGGCGGCGTTTCGGGCATCAGCTTCTCTCGGAGCGCATCGCGCGTGACAGCAACAGCACGGGAATCAGCCCGACCGCGACGATGGCGAGCGAGGGCAGCGCGGCCTCGCCCAGGCGTTCATCACGCGCGAAGTTGTAGGCCACCACGGCCAGCGTGTCGCTGCCGAAGGGGCGCAGCATCAGCGTGGCCGGCAGTTCCTTCATCACGTCCACGAAGACCAGCAGCGCGGCCGCGGCGGCCGAGCGCTGCAGCAGCGGCAGGTGCAGGCGACCGAAGAGCCGCGCGGGGCCGGCGCCCAGCAGCCGTGCCGTCTCGTCGACGTTGGGGCTGATGCGCGCGTAGCCGGCCTGCACCGACTGCAGCGCAACCGCCGAGAAGCGCGACAGGTAGGCGAACACGAGCCCGAACACGGTGCCGGTGACCAATGAGGTGATGGGCAGTTCAGGCCACGCGGACTGGATCAGCCCCACCGGCGCCAGCACGCCCACCGCCACCACGGCGCCCGGCACGGCATAACCCAGCGACAGCAGCCCGGCCGCAGGCGCGAGCCCGCCCCCGCGCCCGCCGGCAGGCCGCAGCGCGAACCCGAGCGCGAGGGCCAGCGCGGTGGCCAGCAGCGCCGCCAGGGCCGCGAGCCGGAAACTGGCCCAGGCCCAGCCCGCAAAGCGCGCCAGCGGCAGGCCGAACTCGGCGTAGCGAACCTCCTGCACCAGCATCCACAGCAGCCAGCCCACGGGCAGCACGAACCCCAGCAGCACCGGCAGAGCGCACAGCGCCCAGGCGGCGACGGCAGCGGCACCGCGCAGGCGCATCGGCAGCGCTTCCGCAACCCCGCCGCTGCCGCTGCGCGAGGTGGCGAAGCGCATGCGGCGCTGCGCCCGGCGCTCCACCCAGAGCAGCGCGCCCACCACCAGCAGCAGAACCGAGGCCAGCTGCGCGGCAGCGATGCGGTCGTCCATCACCAGCCAGGCCTTGAAGATGCCCGTCGAGAACGTCGCCAGCCCGAAGTAGGCGCCGACGCCGTAGTCGGCCAGCGTCTCCATCACGGCCAGCGCCACCCCGGCCGTGATGGCGGGGCGCGCCAGCGGCAGCGCCACGGCCATCACGCGGCGGCGCAGCCCGGCGCCCAGCAGCCGCGCGGCCTCGAGCAGGTTGGCCGCGCGCTCGCCCAGCGCCGTGCGGGTGAGGAGGTAGACATACGGGTAGAGCACCAGCACGAACAGCACCACCGCGCCGCCGAGGCTGCGCACGTCGGGCCAGAGCGCGCCGCGCGCCCCCGTGAGCTCGCGCAGCGATGTCTGCAGCGGGCCGCTGAACTGCAG
The DNA here is from genome assembly GCA_903938815.1 of uncultured beta proteobacterium. GTDB lineage: Bacteria > Pseudomonadota > Gammaproteobacteria > Burkholderiales > Burkholderiaceae_C > Rubrivivax. The sequence goes on along the minus strand of CAJAES010000015.1, from coordinate 38,985 downwards.
CGCGTCGGTCCAGGCATAGGCCAGCACGTAGGCCGGCATCGCCAGGGGCAGCAGCAGCGCCCACTCGAACGCCCGGCGGCCAGGAAAGTCGAACAGCGTCACGGCGGCGGCAGTCGCGGTGCCGAGCAGCATCACGCCCAGGGCCACCCCCAGTGTCAGCAGGGCGGACTGCAGCGCATAGCCCGGCAGCACGGTGGCGAACTGGTGTGCCAGCGTGTCGAGCGCGTCGGCGTCGAGCGCGAACCAGGCCGCCAGCACACCCAGCACCGGGAAGGCGAGCAGCAGGCACAACAGGGTCAGCAGGCGGCGCAAGACAGGGGGGCCATCACGGTTGAAGGAATGCGAACCGTTTTCATTCCGGCCCAGTCGCTATGATAGGCGGATGTTCCTGAAGGTCGAATCAGTCACCGTGCGCTACGGCCGTGGCGAAGCCCGCCCCGCGGTCGACAGCGCGAGCTTCAACCTCGCGGCCGGCGAGATCGGCGTGCTGATCGGCCCGTCGGGCTGCGGCAAGACCTCGCTGCTGCGCGCGGTGGCCGGCCTGGAGCGCTGCACCTCCGGGCGCATCACCGTCGGCCCGGCCGTGCTCGACGACGCCGCCACCGATGTGCACATGGCGCCGGAAGACCGCCGCATCGGCATGGTGTTCCAGGACTACGCGCTGTTCCCGCACCTGAGCGTGGCAGAGAACATCGCCTTCGGCCTGCAGGCTCTGACGCGGGCGCAGCGTGCCGACCGGGTGCAGCGCATGCTCGGTCTCGTGGGCCTGGGCCACGCCGCCAAGCGCGCGCCGCACCAGCTCTCGGGCGGGCAGCAGCAGCGCATCGCGCTGGCCCGCGCCCTGGCGCCCGAACCTCGCCTGCTGCTGCTGGACGAACCCTTCTCCAGCCTGGACGTCGACCTGCGCGAGCACCTGGCCCAGGAACTGCGCGCCATCCTGAAGGCAAGCGGCACCACGGCGCTGTTCGTCACGCACGACCAGATGGAGGCCTTCGCACTGGGCGACGTCATCGGCGTCATGAATGCGGGGCACCTGGAGCAGTGGGGCGACGCCTACACGCTGTACCACCGGCCGGCCAGCCGCTTCGTGGCGCGATTCATCGGCCACGGGGTGTTCACCCCGGCGGAAATCGTCTCCTGCGCCCACGGCCCCTGCGTGCACACGCCTTTCGGCGAACTGGACGATCCGGCCGAATGCCCGCTGCCGGGGGCCTACCCCGGCGGCCAGTGCGACCTTCTGCTTCGCGCCGACGACGTCGTGCACGACGACGCCAGCCCGGTGAAGGCGCAGATCGAGCGCAAGGCCTTCCGGGGCTCGGAATTCCTGTACACGCTGCGCCTGGCGACGGGGGAACAGGTGATGGCCCACGTGCCCTCCCACCACGACCACGCCGTCGGCGAATGGATCGGCATCCGCCCCCAGGTCGACCACGTGGTCACATTCCCTCGCGAAGCCGAGCCAATACACACGATTGCAGGGTGAACTTTGTCCGCCGGGAACGCTCTGAGATGAGTGGTCGTCCTATACTGATCCGACGGGTGTTGGGTGTGCGGGTGCCTTCTGGAGGCTGGAACGCGATGAGTGGCAAATACAAGGTCGTTGGCTTGCTGGCCGTGGGTGCCGTGGCTGGAGCGCTCACCACGATGCAACTGCAGGCCACGGCCCGCAGTTCGCTCGGGCCCCTGCCGCTGGAGGAAATGCAGCAACTCGCGGCGGTCTTCGGCATCGTCAAGAACGACTACGTCGAGGCGGTGGACGAGAAGAAGCTCATCTCCGACGCCATCGCCGGCATGGTTTCGGGCCTCGATCCCCACTCCCAGTACTTCGACAAGAAGAGCTACAAGGATCTTCGCGACAGCACCGCGGGCTACAAGTTCGTCGGCATCGGCATCGAGATGGGCATGGAAGACGGCCTCGTGAAGGTGGTCTCCCCCATCGAAGGCTCGCCCGCGTTCCGCGCCGTCCTGAAGCCGGGCGACCTGCTCACGCGCATCGACGACACCCCCGTCAAGGGCCTCAGCGTCGATCAGGCGATGAAGCGCATCCGCGGCGAACCCAATTCCAAGATCAACCTCACGATCTTCCGCAAGTCCGAAAACCGCAGCTTCCCGGTCACGCTGGTGCGCGAGGAGATTCGCCAGCAGAGCGTGCGCGCCCGCATGGTCGACCCCGGCTACGGCTGGGTGCGCGTGAGCCAGTTCCAGGAACCGACGATCGCCGACTTCGCCCGCAAGGTCGAGGAGCTCTACAAGCAGGACCCGAACCTCAAGGGCATGGTGCTCGACCTTCGCAACGACCCGGGCGGCCTGCTCGACGGCGCCGTGGCGCTGTCGGCCGCCTTCCTGCCGGAAGGCACCGTGGTCGTCACGACCAACGGGCAGATCGAGGAATCGCGCGCCACCTTCCGCGCCACGCCGGAGCATTACGCGCGCCGCGGTTCGTCCGACCCCCTGCGCCGGTTGCCGGCCGCGCTGAAGACCGTTCCGCTGGTGGTGCTGGTCAACGAAGGCTCGGCCAGCGCCAGCGAAATCGTCGCCGGCGCCCTGCAGGACCACAAGCGCGCCACCATCATGGGCGCACAGACCTTCGGCAAGGGCTCGGTCCAGACCATCCGCCCGCTGTCGGCCGAAACCGCACTGAAGATCACCACGGCGCGCTACTACACGCCGAATGGCCGCTCCATCCAGGCCAAGGGCATCGTGCCGGACATCTGGCTCGACGAGACCGCCGAAGGCAACGTCTATGCAGCCCTGCGCATGCGCGAGGCCGATCTCGAGAAGCACCTGCAGGGTGCGGACGAGAAGAAGGACGAAGCCCGGGCCAAGGCGCGCGAGGAAGCGCGCCGCAAGGTCGAGGAACAGCTGTCGAAGAGCAAGGAGCCGCCCAAGCCCCTGCCGGAATTCGGCAGCACCGAGGACTTCCCGTTGCAGCAGGCCCTGAACCAGCTGCGCGGCATGCCCGTGATGGCCAGCAAGACCGTCACCGAGCGTCAGGCCGACGCCGCCGACCCCGCCGCCAAGCGCTAAGCTCTCGTCAGCGCACGGCCCAGGGCCCGCACGTCGCGGGCCCTTTGCATTTCAGGCCCCCGGGGCGGGCACCGGCCGCCTGTGCCTCCGACCGGATTCAATTGGCTCCAACCGGCTCCAACAAGGCCCATGAACGACGACCAACTGCTGCGCTTCTCGCGCCACATCCTGCTCGACGACATTGGCATCGAGGGCCAGCAGCGCCTGCTCGACGCGCACGCGCTCATCATCGGCGCGGGAGGCCTCGGCTCGCCGGTGGCGCTGTACCTGGGCACGGCCGGCATCGGCCGGCTGACCATCTGCGACCACGACACCGTGGACCTGACCAACCTGCAGCGCCAGATCGCGCACCGCAACGACCGCATCGGTATGCCCAAGGCGGAGTCCATCCGTCAGACGCTGCTGGCCATCGACCCGGCGCTGAACATCGACGCCCGCCAGCAGCGCGCGGACGCCGCCCTGCTCGAGGAACTGGTGCCGCAGGCCGACGTGGTGCTGGATTGCAGCGACAACTTCCGCACCCGGCACGCCGTGAATGCCGCCTGCGTGAAGCACCGCAAGCCGCTGGTGAGCGGCGCGGCCATCGGCTTCGACGGGCAGGTGGCGGTGTACGACACGCGGCAGGCCGACGCGCCTTGCTACGGCTGCCTGTTCCCGCCGGGCGCCGACTATGAGGAAGTGGCCTGCGCCACGATGGGCGTGTTCGCGCCGCTCGTGGGCATCATCGGCAGCGTCCAGGCCGCCGAGGCCCTGAAGCTGGTGGCCGGCATCGGCCAGCCGCTGGCCGGGCGCCTGCTGCTGCTGGACGCCCGCGCGATGGAGTGGACGGAAATGCGCACGCCGCGCAATCCGGCGTGCCCGGTCTGCGCGGCGCGCTGACGGCCCGACGGGCCACGCGGCCTACCAGCTCTCGAACGAGAAGGCCCGCACGGCCTCGCCGCCACCGATCGTGCCGACGATGCGGCCGGCGCCGGTGGCCAGGTCGATCTCGATCCAGCGGCTGGCCCCCCCGCTGCGGCCGCTGAGCGCGGCAAAGCCGAGGTCGGTGAGCACATGGATGTCGAACGCGGCGGCCTCGAACGGTCCGACGTTCAGCGCCCCCACGGTCAGCAGGCGTCCGGTGTTCGGCGACACCGCGGGCGCCACGCCTTCACGCGTGCCCTGCGTCACCAGCGAGGCCGTGGCCTGGTCGATGGCGAAGTTGGTGGTGACTTTCGGATCGACCTTGTTGTAGCTGTAGGCCGCGCCCACGACGCGTGCGGTTCTGGCCGCGTTGGCGTCGCCCGCGCTGAAGGCCAGGGCGCCGTCGGTCTGCAGGCCGGGCTGGTCCGCGCTGCTGTCGACCACGGCGCCGGTATCCGGGTGCAGCCGCAGGTTCAGGCCGGCGGCGCTGACGACGCGGATGCGATCGACCGTCGGGTTGAAGTCGAAGCCGAACTCCGTGCTCTCGCCAGGCAGCGCGAACGGCGCGCCCACCGGCGTGACGGCGCCGGTCTCGGTGTCCACGGTGTACAGGCGCCCGGTGCCACCGCTGAGGCCGAGCGCATAGAGCGTGTCGTTCTTCTGGCGGTAATCGACGCCCATCAGGCTTTCGCCCGGTTGCAGGCCGGTGACCGCGCGCTTCCAGAGCAGCTGGCCAGGCCTCGCCGCATTGAAGCTGATCAGCTGATTCGACACCGTGACCGCCACGGCCACCTCACGGCGGTCCTTCGGTTCGGGTGCCGCGGCAGGCGTGACGAGGTTGGCACAGGCGCCCAGGAGCGCCACGAGGGGGATGAGGGTGAGGTGGGCGATGTTCATGCCCGGTGATACGCGGCGCGCGTCGCTGCGGATGCAGAAACCCGGCGGGCCTTGTGGTCCGATGCACCGGCGGCCTTTGCCGCCGGTGGAACCTACCAGGACGCGAGCAGGGCGTCGGGCACTTCCAGCCCGTCGACGGCGGCACGCTGGCGCAGCGCCTCCCGGCGGGCGCCGGGCAGGCGCACGCCGTCGTCCTTCAGCATCTCGGCGATCAGCACTTCCACGCGGTCGAGGTAGCTGTCGCTGCCGGCCAGCGCGCCCGGGTCGATCACGATGAAGGCCTGCCCGATGCGCGGGCGGTTGCCTTCGTCGACGAAGAAGCTGCTCGCCTCGTAGCCGAACTGCGAGCCGATGAGGGCTGTCACCAGCAGTTCCACCACCAGCGCCAGCATCGCGCCCTTGGGGCTGCTGACGGCGCCGATGGGCAGCATCGAGCCCGCCATGCCGGCCTTGGGGTCCGTGGTCGGGTTGCCGTCGGCGTCGAGCGCCCAGCCCGCCGGGATGGACCGCCCTTCCTTGGCCGCCACCATGAGCTTGCCGCGCGCCACTTCCGACAGGCTCAGGTCGATCATCAGCGGGTCGGCCCCGCGGCGCGGAAACACCGCCGCGACCGGGTTGGTGCCGAAGATCGGGTGCCGGCCGCCCGCCACCGGCATGGCCGCCGGCGAGTTGGCAAAGCCCAGGCCGACCATGCCGGCCGCCGCCACGGCGCGCAGGTGGTCGACGACCACGCCGCAATGGTGGCTGTTGGCCACGCCCGCGAAGGCCACGCCGTTTTCGCGCGCGGCGGCCACGGCCTCGGCCACGGCCAGCGTGCAGGCTGGGAAAGCCAGGCCTTCGTCGGCATCCACCAGCACGGCGCCACCCTTGCGGCGCGCCACGCGTGGCACCGCATCGCGGTTGGCCCGGCCGTTGCGCAGGTGGGTGGTGTACTGCGCCACGCGCGACAGGCCGTGCGAGCCCAGGCCCTGCGATTCGGCCAGCACCAGTGCCGCCGCCGTGGCTTGCGCCATGGCCGGGTTGGAACCTGCCTTGATCAGCGCCTCGGCGACACGCGCCTCGGCTTCGGCCAGCGTGAGCCTCATGCCAGCGCCTCCAGCACGCGTTCGGCGATCAGGCTGCTGACGCGCGTGTTGGCCTCGGATGTCAGGCCGGCGATGTGCGGCGTGAGGATCAGGTTCGGGCAGTTCTCGAAATGCGGCGACGCAGGCAGCGGCTCGGTGCCGAAGACGTCGATCGCCGCGCCGCCCAGGTGGCCGCTCTTCAACGAAGCCGCCAGGGCCACCTCGTCGACGATGCCGCCACGAGCGGTGTTGATCAGCACCGCGCCCTGCTTCATCGACGCGAGGCGGTCGGCGTCCAGCAGGCCGCGCGTGGAATCGAGCAGGGGCACGTGCAGGCTCACCACGTCGGCGGTCTGCAGGACTTCGTCGAGCCCCGCGCAGGCCACGGCGCCGTCTGCGAAGGCGGGGTGATCCGCGTCCATCATTGCGTCGAACGCGATCACGCGCATGCCCAGGCCGCGCGCCAGGCGCGCGGTGGTCTGCCCGATGGAGCCGAAGCCCACCAGGCCCAGGGTGCGCCCGCCGGCCTCGCGGCCGTTGGACAGCGGCACGCGCGGCCAGCGGCCGGCGGCCACCTCCGCCGTCGCGGCGAAGGTGCCGCGCAGCAGCACCAGCGCACTCGTCACCACGTACTCGGCCACCGACAACGCGTTCGCGCCGGTGGCCGGGATCACGCGCATGCCGCGCGCCTCGCAGCCGGGCACGTCGATGTTGTCCAGCCCCACGCCAAGCCGGCCGACCACCTTGCAGCGCGCGAGCGCCGCGAGGAGTTCGCCCCGCACCTGCGTGCGGTTGCGCACGACGATGGCGTCGGCGCGGGCAGCCTCGGCCAGCAGGCGCGGTGCGTCGTCCACCAGCGCCGGGTCGTACAGCACGTCATGCCGGGCCTGCAACTGCGCGACGGCCGGCCCGTCCATGAACTCCGTGATGACGATGCGGGCCATGCTCAGGCCGACTCGTACAGGCGCGTCAGCACGAACTCGCGGTGCCCCAGCGCCTCGGCTGCCGTGAGGCGGCCGTTGGCCGTGCGCAGCATGTTCTCGAGCAGCAGGTCGCCAGCCTGGTCGAGCGAGATCTGGCGCTGCAGCAGGCCGGAACTGTCGACGTCGATGTGCTCGCTCATCAGGCGGACCGTGCGCGGGTTCGCGCAGATCTTGATCACCGGCAGGATGGGGTTGCCGATGACGTTGCCCTGCCCCGTCGGGAAGAAGTGCACGGCATAGCCCGAAGCGGCGCACAGCGTCACCATCTCGGCCGCGGCCGAGGAGCTGTCCATGAACCACAGGCCCGGGTGCGTGGGCATCTCGGCCTTGTCGATCACGCCGTCGACCGTGCAGGTCTTGCCGATCTTCTGGATGTTGCCGAGCGCCTTTTCCTCGATGGTGGTCAGGCCGCCAGCGATGTTGCCCTTGGTGGGCTGGCTGTCGGAGAGATCGCTGGTCTTGTGGCGGTTGATCACGTCCTGGTAGCGGTTGAACATGAACATGAACTGTTCACGCACCGCGTCGGTCGCGCAGCGCGCGGCCACGATCTGCTCGCCGCCGGTGATCTCGGTCGTCTCGCCGAAGCACAGCGTGCTGCCGAGCGCGTGCAGCTTGTCGAACGCGTTGCCGACGGTCGGGTTCGCACCGCAGCCGCTGGTGGTGTCGCTCTCGCCGCACTTGGTGCTCACCCACAGTTCGTGGATGGGGCACTCCTCGCGCTGCTTCTCGCTGGCCCACTGCACGTATTCACGCGCGGCCTTGCTGGCCTTCATGATCGTGGCGTGGTCGCCGTGGCCTTCGATGCCGAAGCCGATCACGGGCTTGCCGGTGGCGGCGATACCGTCGACGACCTTCTTCGTCCAGCCGTCCTCGATGCCGATGACGACGACAGCCGCCACGTTCGGGTTGCAGCCGGTGCCGATGAGGGTGCGGAAGTGCAGGTCGAGGTCGGCGCCGAACTGCAGGCGGCCGTAGGGGTGGGGGATCGCCAGCGTGCCCTTGATCGCGAAGGCCACGGCCTCGGCGGCCGCGTTGGACAGGTCGTCCAGCGGCAGGATGATGACGTGGTTGCGTACGCCGACGCGGCCGTTCTCGCGGCGGTAGCCGAGGAATGTGGTGTCTTGGGAAACGATGCTCATGGGGCTCACCACCGCTTGGTCTTGATGTTGTGCACGTGCGCGTGCTCGCCGGCCTGGATGGGTGCAACCACCTTGCCCATGTCGATGCCGTACTTGATGACGGTGTCGCCCACCGCCATGTCCTTCAGGGCCACCTTGTGGCCGATCGGGATGTCCTGGCGAGCCTGGACGTTGACCATGCGGTCCTCGTCCATGATCCAGCCGGTCAGGGCCATGCCGGCCTGAACGCCTTCCACCACGACCACCGCCACGCTGTCGTGGGCGTCGTGCAACACGAAATGAATCATCGGGGTTTGTCTCCTGTGTCCTGCCCGGTCTCGAGCACCTCCGGCGCATCGGGCGCCAGAGGCCGCGATGCTAGACCCGCGGCATGCAGTGTCAAACAGGTCATCCAGATGACTTGAATCTTTGTGCGCAGGCTGGCCACAATGCGCGCCATGTCCCTCCTGTTCGATCCGGTCGGCGCCGAACCCGGCATGCCCCGGTACCGCGCCGTCAAGCGCGCGCTGCTCGGCGCCATCGAGGACGGCCGACTCGCACCCGGCGCCGTGCTGCCCAGCGAGGCGCCGCTGGCCGCCGCGTTCGGCGTCTCCATCGGCACGCTGCGCCAGGCCGTGGGCGAACTGGTGGCCGAGCACGTGCTGCTGCGGCGGCAGGGTCGCGGCACCTTCGTCGCCACGCACAGCCCCGAGCGCTTCCTGTTCCAGTTCTTCCACGTCGAGCGCGCGGACGGCCACCGCGAGGCGCCGGTGGTGGAGACGGTGTCCTTCGCGCGCGGCAGGCTCGACGACGACGCCGCGGAAGCACTGGGCGCGCGCCCCGGCGACCCTGCCTGGCTGATCGAGAACCGGCTACTGCTGCAGGGCAGAGCCATCGTGCACGACCGCCTGCAGCTGCCGATGGCGCTGTACCGCGGCCTCACCGAGAAGCGCTTTCGCGAGCGGCCCGGCACCATCTACCGGCTCTTCCAGGACGCCTTCGGCATCACGGTGCTGCGGGCCCAGGAGCGCGCCCGCGCCGTGGCCGCGAGCAGCGAGACGGCCCGCGTGCTGGGCGTGGCGCTGGGCGCGCCGGTGCTGGAGTTGCGGCGCACCGCGCTGAGCTTCGGCGACAAGCCGGTCGAGTACCGGGTCTCGACGGTCCTGACCGGGGTGCACGAGTACGTGCAGAACCTGTCCAGGGCGTAAGCTCGCGCCATGAACGAAAAACATGCTGAACTGACCGCGCGCAACTTCCAGAGCGCGCAGGACGAAGCCCTGATCGCGAGCGCCCCCGAGCGCTACGCCGCCCCCGAAAGCGCCTACCGGCTGGCCTTCACCGACAACGATTTCCTGCTGCGCGAGGAACTGCGCCCGGTGCGCATGCAGCTCGAACTGCTCAAGCCCGAGATGGTGCAGCAGGAGCAGGGCATCGAGTCCACCATCGTCATCTTCGGCAGCGCGCGCATCCCCTCGCCGGAAGGCGCGGCCAAGGCCCTGGCCGACGCGCAGGCGGGCGGCGACGAAACCGCCGTCAGGCGCGCGCAGACGGCCTTGGGCATGAGCCGCTACTACGACGAGGCGCGGCGCTTCGCCGGCATGGTGACCACGCGCTCGCGCAGCCACCAGAAGCCTATCTACGTCGTCACCGGCGGCGGCCCCGGCATCATGGAGGCGGGCAACCGCGGCGCGTCGGACGTCGGCGGCAAGAGCATCGGCCTGAACATCGTGCTGCCGCACGAGCAGAGCCCCAACCCCTACATCACGCCGGAGCTGTGCTTCCAGTTCCACTACTTCGCGCTGCGCAAGATGCACTTCCTGATGCGCAGCATCGGGCTGGTGTGCTTCCCCGGCGGCTTCGGCACGCTCGACGAGCTGTTCGAGGTACTGACGCTGCAGCAGACGGGCAAGGTGCGCCGCCGCCCCATCGTGCTGGTGGGCCGCGAGTTCTGGACGCGGCTGATCGACGTGCCCTGGCTCATCGAGACCGGCATGATCTCGGCCGGCGACGAGAACCTGTATCACATCGTAGAGACGGCCGAGGAGGCCTGGGCGGTGCTGGCCGGGCACTACGGCTTCGATGCGGAGACGGCTGGCGACGCGCCCCGAACGGCCTGAGCCCCCTGGGCGTGGGATGGTGCGGGGCGGCGGTTTCGGCGTCTGATGTCGCATCCATCCAGCGGAGCCCGAATATGCCGATACGCCTGAACCTCCTGGCCTGCTTGAGCCTGGCCGGCATGCTGGCCTGTGGCCCGGCGGTGGCGCAGGCCACGAACACTGCGCGTGCGCATGTGCAGGCCTTCCTGGAAGCACATCGAGCGCGGCTGGGATTGCCCGCACCGCAGGCGGTACCGGCCGAGGTGGCGCCTCAGGTCATCGGCGGCGGCACCGCGCCTGCGGGGTCGTTCCCGGCCGTGGTGGCATTGCTGTTCGCGCCCGAGTCGAACAATGCGCAGGCCTTCTACTGTGGCGGCACGCTGGTCGGGTCGCGGCACGTGCTGACGGCCGCGCACTGCGCAGACTTCCTGAGCGCTTCGCAGATCGAGGTACTTGTCGGGTCGCAGTCGCTGGCCAGCGGCGGTACGCGCATCGCGCTTAGCGCCGTGGCGGTGCATCCGAACTGGGACCCTGACACGGTGGTCAACGACGTGGCGGTGCTGACGCTGGCGCAGCCCGTGTCGGGCATCAAGCCCGTGCTCATCGCCGCGACGGAAACCGCCGAGGACCGCTTCGCCGCCGTGGGCGCACCGGCGCGCATCGCCGGCTGGGGCCAGACCGCGCTCAGCGGCACCGACATCTTTCCGACCGAGCTGCAGCAGGCCGGCATGACCATCCAGGTGCAGGCGTGCAGCGGAACGGCGGTGATATGCGCCACCTCGCCCCGACACGCACAGGCCACCTGCTTCGGGGATTCGGGCGGGCCGCTGTTCAGCGAAACACTCGTACGGGGCCGGCGCGTGCAGGTGGGCGTCACGAGCTTCGGCATCGGCTCCTGCGGCGACCCGAACTTCCCCGACTTCTTCGCGCGGATGGCCACGCTCGGGGCCTGGGTAAAGCAGCAGATCGCACGCTGAGCATCCGACGCCGGGCAGTGGTCCGGTCCTGGCGATTCGCCGCAGGTACTTGCCGCAGGTGTTCCCCGGAGGCCTTCGCCGCACTGGCACGACATGCCCGCGAGCACCGCCCCGGCCCGGGGGCACGTTCGCTCAGCCCGCCGTGCTGCCCCGCACAACCAGCGGGCACTCGAGCTTCAGGCGCTGCACGCGCGCCGCGCCGTGCAACTGCGCCAGCAGCAGTTCGGCCGTCCGGGCGCCGATCTCCTGGCGCGGCGGCGCCAGGGTCGTGAGGCCCGGGGCGAGGTGCGCCGCCAGTTCGAAATCGCCGAAGCCCACCAGGGCCAGATCCTGCGGCACGCGCAAGCCGGCCGCCTGCGCGCCCAGCAACGCGCCGCAGCCGAGATGGTCGTTGGCGAAGGCGCAGGCCGTGGGCCGGTCCGGCATGGCCATCAGGACGCCGACGACCTCGCGCCCGGCGGTGATGGGCTCGCCGGCCGGGGCCGTGAGGCGCTGCACCGTGGCGCCAGCGGCCTGCCCGGCCGAGACGAAGCCGTCGCCGCGCTCGCGCGCCCGGTAGTCACCCGCCACCGCGCTGTCCACGTAGGCCAGCCGGCGGTGGCCGCGGTCCAGCAGATGCCGGGCCATGGCCTGCCCGGCTGCGCGGTGGTTGAAACCGACCTGCGCGAACCCCTGCTCGCCCCGACCGTGGTGGTCCCACATCTCGATGACGGTGCAGCCGCCAGCGTGGGCCTCGCGCAGCAGCTTCAAGGCGCCGGGTGTGTGGTGGCGGCCGGTGATGACGAGCGCGCGCGGCGCCCAGCCCAGCAGCGTGCGGATCTGCGATTCCTCGCGCTCGATGTCGTAACCCGACGCGGCCACCAGCAGTTCCAGCCCCGCGGCCTCGAGCGGCCGGGACAAGCCCTGCAAGGTCTCGGCGAAGATGGAGTGCGCAAGGTTCGGCACCAGCGCCGCGACGATGCTGCCGCGCCCGCTGGCCAGCACGCCGGCCTGCTTGTTGGGGACGTAGCCGGTGGCGGACAGCGCCTGCCGGATGCCCGCAGCCGTGGCGGGCGCCACCTGGCCGGGGCTGCGCAGGTAGCGGGACACCGTGATGGCCGTGACGCCGGCGGCTGCAGCCACGTCGCGCAGCGTGGTGCGGCCATGGCCGCGGCGCTGACGGACGAGGGGGGTCGGTTCGGACACAGGCTTTTCCCTGATGGACAGCTTTCCGGGATGCCTTAATGTTACCGCTAACATGACAGACCGTTCCGAGGGCAATCCCCCATCCGACCCGCCGCTGCGAAGCCGGCGCTGGTTCGCCGATGCCGGCATGCGCGGCTTCGCGCACCGCCAGCGGGCGCAGCAGATGGGCCTGCGCCGCGAGGACGTCCTCGGCAAGCCCTGCATCGCCATCGTCAACACCTGGAGCGATCTCTCCCCGTGCCACGCACATCTGCGCGAGCGAGCCGAGAGCATCAAGCGCGGCGTGCTGATGGCGGGCGGCGTGCCGTTCGAGCTGCCGGCCCTGAGCCTGGGGGAGGTGATGGTCAAGCCCACCACCATGCTCTACCGCAACCTGCTGGCCATGGAGGTGGAGGAACTGCTGCGCTCGCACCCGGTGGACGGTGTGGTGCTGCTGGCCGGATGCGACAAGACGACGCCGGGCACCGTGATGGGCGCGGTGAGCGCGGGCTACCCGACGATCTTCTGCGCCGCCGGGCCGATGCTCAACGACCGCCACACGCAGCGCACCGCCACCGGCTGCGAAACGCGCACCGTGGGCGCCGGCACGCACACCAAGCTGTTCTGGGACGAGCACCAGGCCGGCCGTCTGAGCGACGCCGAGTGGGTGCAGCTGGAATCGCGCATGACGCGCAGCCCCGGCACCTGCAACACCATGGGCACCGCCAGCACGATGACCAACATCGTCGAGGCGCTGGGCCTGGCGCTGCCGGGCTCCACCGCCATCCCCGCGATGGACGCCGCGCACGTGCGCCACGCCACCAGCTGCGGCGAGCGCATCGTTCAGATGGTGCGTGAGGGCCTGACGCCGTCGAAGATCCTCACGCGCGGCGCCTTCCTGAATGCTGCCGCGGTGCAGATGGCGCTGGGCGGCTCCACCAACGCCGCCATCCACATCCTGGCGATGGCCGGGCGCGCGGGCGTCGAGCTGACTCTGGCCGACCTCGACCGCCTGGGGCGCGAGATCCCGGTGCTGGCCAACCTGTTCCCCAGCGGCGACCGGCTGATGGAGGACTTCCATTACGCCGGCGGCCTGCCCGCGCTGATGAACCGCCTGCGCGACATGCTGTCGCTGGACGAGATGACCGTGACGGGCCGCACCCTGCGCGACAACCTGCAGGGCCGCGAGAGCCTGGACGACGAGGTCATCCGCCCGCTCAGCCGGCCCGTCAGCGACAGCGGCGCGCTGGCCGTGCTGCAAGGCAACCTGGCGCCCGCCAGCGCGGTGATGAAGGCCAGCGCGGCCAGCCCGAAGTTCTTCCGCCACCGCGGCCGCGCGCTGGTGTTCGACGGCCCGGGCGAGATGATGGCCCGCATCCACGACCCCGATCTCGACGTCGACGAGGACACCGTCCTCGTGCTGCGCGGCGGCGGCCCGGTGGGCGCCCCCGGCATGCCCGAGTGGGGCAACCTGCCGATCCCGAAGAAGCTGCTGGCCGCAGGCGTGCGCGACATGCTTCGGCTTTCCGACGCACGCATGAGCGGCACCCACTACGGCAGCTGCGTGCTGCACATCAGCCCCGAGAGCGCCGTGGGTGGGCCGCTGGCGCTGGTGCGCAACGGCGACCTCATCGAGCTCGATCTGCCCGCGCGCACCCTGACGCTGTGCATCGACGATGCCGAACTTGCCGAGCGCCGCGCCGCCTGGCAACCTGCGCCATCGCCTTTCGCACGCGGCTTCACGCGGCTGTACCAGCAGCACGTGACGCAGGCCCACGAAGGCTGCGACTTCGACTTCCTGCAGGGCACGGCGCCGACGCCGGAGCCCCCCATCTACTAGACCGCCCTGCCACACCGCACGCCATGAAATCCTTCGACCAGATGTTCGCGCGCACACCGGGCTCCGCCCCCCTGGGCACCTGGATCATGTCGGCCAGCCACCTCATCACCGAAGCCACCGGCCATGCCGGCTTCGACTGGGCCGTGCTCGACATGGAGCACACGCCCATCGACCTGTCGACGCTGGTGCACCTGCTGCAGGCCAACCTCGGCTCGCCCATGCTGCCCATCGTGCGGGTGCCCTGGAACGACACGGTCATGATCAAGCGCGTGCTGGACGTCGGCGCGCTGACCCTGCTGGTGCCCTTCGTGCAGAACGCCGAGGAAGCCGCGGCCGCCGTGGCCGCCACGCGCTACCCGCCCGAAGGCGTGCGCGGCATGGCCGCGATGGGCCGGGCCTCGAAGTTCGGCACCGTGGCCAACCACTTCGTGCACGCGAACACGCAGGTGTCCGTCATCGTGCAGATCGAGACCCCCACCGCGCTGGCAAACCTGGAATCCATCGCCGCGGTGCCGGGCGTGGACGCCCTCTTCCTCGGCCCCGGCGACCTTTCGGGCGCGATGGGCCTGCCGGGCCAGGTGGGCCACCCCAGCGTGGCCGCCGCGATGGAGGACGCCGCGCGGCGCGCCCGCGCCGTGGGCATGCGCATCGGCACCGTGATGGGCACGGTCGAACAGGTGGCGCATTTCCGCAGCGCCGGCTACGATTTTGTCGGCCTGGCCTCCGACCTGGGCCTGTACATGCGCGCCTGCACCGGCGCCCTGAAACAGCTGCGCGAGACCGCGCCCACCATCCAGGGCAACTACTGACATGGCCAATGTAGAGCTGCGGCGCATCACCAAGAGCTACGGCAACGTCGCGGTCATCCACGGCATCGACCTGGAGATCCGGCACGGCGAGTTCGTGGTCTTCGTCGGTCCATCGGGCTGCGGCAAGAGCACGCTGCTGCGCATGATCGCGGGGCTGGAGCCCATCACGGGCGGCGAGCTGCGCATCGACGACAAGGTCGTCAACGAGCTGCCGCCGCGCCACCGCGACATCGCGATGGTGTTCCAGGACTACGCGCTCTACCCGCACAAGACGCTGTACGAGAACATGGCCTTCGGCCTGCGGCTGCGCAAGACGCCCGAGGCCGAGATCAACCAGCGCGTGATGGACGCCGCGCGCCTGCTGAAGATCGACCACATGCTCGAGCGCCGGCCCGCCGCGCTGTCGGGCGGGCAGCGCCAGCGCGTGGCCATCGGCCGCGCCATCGTGCGCCAGCCCAAGGTCTTCCTGTTCGACGAGCCGCTGTCCAACCTCGACGCGCAGCTGCGCGGCGAGATGCGCAGCGAGATCAAGAAGCTGCACCAGCGCCTGGGCGCGACCATCATCTACGTCACGCACGACCAGGTCGAGGCCATGACCATGGCCGACCGCATCGCGGTGCTGTCGGCCGGGCACAAGATGCAGTACGACACGCCGGACGCCATCTACAACCGGCCTGCCGCGCTGTTCGTCGCGGGCTTCACCGGCGCGCCGCCGATGAACCTGGCCGACTGCACGCTGCAGGCCGGCACGGCTGTCATCGGCGACCTGCGAATCCCGCTGCCCGCCGAGCTGGCCGCGCGCGGCGCCCGCTGCAAGGCGCTGAAGTTCGGCGTTCGCCCCGAGAACCTGCGCCTGGCGCGAGAGCACGATGCCGACGTGGCCATCGCCGCCAGCGTGGTGCTGCTCGAGCCGCTGGGCGCCGAGACGCTGGTGACCCTGCAGTGCGGCGCGGCCGAAATGGTGGCCCGCCTGCCGGCGCAGTTCCGCCAGGGACCGGGCACCGCCGCCACTGTTCACGTCAACCCCGCGCACTTCCACCTGTTCGATGCCGAGACCGGGGCGGCCGTCTGAACCCCGTCACCACCCAAAACACCTGAGACCCAAGGAGACAACGATGCAACGCCGCACCACTCTGGCCGCCGCCGCCTTCGCGCTGCTCGCAGCCGTGACCACCACCGACGCCCTGGCGCAGACATCGCTGCGCGTCTTTTCCGGCGGCGCCAACCAGCGCCCCGACCTGATGCGCAAGCTGTTCGACCAGTACCAGGCCGCGAACCCGGGCGTGAAGATCGAGATCGAGACCGGCGGCGCCACCAGCGAGCTGCAGCGGCAGTACCTGAGCACGGTGCTCAACGCCAAGGACACCGCGATCGACATCTACATGATCGACATCGTGAACCCGGCGCAGTACTTCGGCGCCGGCTGGCTGGAACCGCTGGACGCCTACCTGGGCCCCGCCGCCACGGTGATGAAGCCCTACCTGCCGGTGTACGCCAGCTCCAACGTGGTGGACGGCAAGATCGCGGCCATGCCGGCCTTCGCCGACGCGATGTTCATGTACTACCGCAAGGACCTGCTCGCCAAGCACGGCGTGGCCGAGCCCAAGACCTGGGACGAACTCTCCGCCGCCGCGAAGAAGATCCAGGCCGCCGAAGGCAACCCGAACCTGCAGGGCCTGAGCATCCAGGGCGCGCCCATCGAAGGCGCCGTCTGCACCTTCCTGCTGCCCTACTGGGGCCAGGGCAAGGAGTTCAACGACGCGCAGGGCCGCATGACGCTGGACAAGCCCGCCGCCGTGAAGGGCATGACGCAGTGGCTGACCATGGTCGATCAGGGCGTGATGAAGAAGAACATCGCCGAGGTCAAGACGCCTGACACCGTGAACGAGTTCAAGGCCGGCCAGGTGATCTTCGCGATCAACTGGGGCTTCGCCTGGGACCGCTTCAAGGACGACAAGGACTCCAGCGTGCAGGGCAAGGTCGGCGTGATGCCGCTGCCGGCCATGACAGGCGGCCAGAGCGCCACCTGCGTGGGCGGGTGGCAGTGGGCCGTGAGCGCGTTCAGCAAGAACAAGCAGGCCTCCGCCAACCTGGTGAAGTTCATGGCCAGCCCGGAAGCCAGCAAGTTCCTGGCCGCCGAAGGTTCGCTGCTGCCCACCTACGCCAGCGTCTACACCGACCCGACCGTGACGAAGAACGTGCCCTGGTTCCAGGATGCCGCCAAGGTCGTCGTGGCCGGCAAGAGCCGCCCGATGAGCAAGGAGTACGGCCAGGTCAGCGACACCATCCGCACGACCACCAGCGCCATCCTCGCCCGCACCAAGACCCCGGCCGAGGGCGTGGACGAGATCGAGAGCCGCCTGCGCCGCGTGATGCGCTGAAGGAAGCACGATGGCCAGCCTGCTGGAACGCCTGCGCGACCCGAGCGAGAAGACGCTCGGCGTGCTGCTGCTCGCACCGGCGTTCCTGCTGCTGGCGCTCATCGTGATCTACCCGATCGGGAAGCTGATCTTCAACAGCTTCTTCGATCTGCGACTGTCGGGCGGCGGCGGCGCGAAGTTCATCGGCTGGGAGAACTACGCGCTGGTGCTGGCCGACCGCGACTTCTGGAACGCCACGAAAAATACCGTGCTCATCACCGTCATCACGGTGCCGGGCGCGCTGGTGGTGGGCCTGGGCCTCGCGATGCTGGCCAACATGCCCTTCAAGCGGCAGTGGCCGGTGCGCCTGGCGCTGCTGCTGCCCTGGGCGCTGCCGCTGTCCTTCGCGGGCCTGATCTTCGCGTGGTTCTTCCACACCGAGTACGGCGTGGTGAACGACGTCTTCCGGCGCTTCGGCACCGACGAGCCCACGATGTGGCTGCTGCGCCCCAACTGGGCCATGACGGCCATCTGCGCCACCATCATCTGGAAGACGAGTTCCTTCATGGCGCTCATCCTGCTGGCGGGGCTGCAGATGATCCCGAAGTCGCTTTATGAAGCGGCCGAGGTGGACGGCGCCACGAAGTGGCAGCAGTTCTGGCAGATCACGATCCCGATGCTGATGCCGAGCATCATCGTCGCGCTGATCTTCCGCACCATCACGGCGCTGCAGACCTTCGACATCCCCTACACCATGACCAAGGGCGGCCCCGGCAACGCCACCGAGACCCTGGCCATGCTGATCCACAAGACCACCATCGACTACCTCGACGTGGGCTACGGCTCCACGCTGGCGGTCTTCATGTTCGTGCTGTCGCTCTTCGTGACGGGCTTCTACCTCAAGCGGATCGGTCGCAACGCATGATGCCCAGCTACAGCCCCCGCATGCTGCGGCTCCTGGCCGCCGGCTTGGTCGTGCTCAACGGCTTCTTCCCGGCGCTGTGGATCCTGCTCACCTCGCTGAAGACCGAGACCGAGCTCGTCAGCAAGCCCATCACCTACCTGCCGCACAACCCCACGCTGCAGAACTACGTGCAGGCGTTTGCCGACCAGCCGCTGCTGAAGTACCTGCTCAACAGCCTGACGGTGGCCATCGTCGCCACCGTGGTCTCGCTGCTGGTCTCGGCCTTCGCAGCCTATGCCATCGCGCGGCTGAACCTGAAGAACCGCCAGCTCATCCTGACCTGCATCGTGGCCAGCAGCATGTTCCCGCTGGTGACGCTGCTGGTGCCGATCTTCGAGACCATGCGGGCCCTGGGCCTGCTGAACACCTACACCGCGCTGGTGCTGCCCTACACGGTGCTGAACCTGCCGGTGTGCACGCTGGTGCTGGTGAGCTTCTTCCAGAGCATCCCGAAGGATCTCGAGAACGCCGCCATGATCGACGGCTGCACGCGTCTGGGCGCGCTGTGGCGAGTGGTGGTGCCGCTGGCGGCGCCCGGCGTCTTCACGGCCGGCATCCTGGCCTTCGTGAACGCCTGGGACGAATTCCTGCTGGCGCTGTCGCTCAACTCGAGCGCGAGCATGCGCACGCTGCCGGTCGGCATCACGCTCTACCAGGGCGAGTTCACCTTCCCCTGGCCCATCATCTCGGCGGCGCTCATCGTCGCCATCGTGCCCATCGCGGTGCTCATCGCGATCTTCCAGGAACGCGTGGTCGGCGGCCTCACGCAGGGCGGTCTCAAGGGTTGAACATGAACAGCAGCACCATCCGCTGGGGCATCATCGGCTGCGGCAGCATGGGCCGTGAGCACATCGAGAACCTCTTCGCGCTCGGTGGCGCCGAGGTCACCGCCATCGCCGACCCCGACGCCGGCAGCCGCGACGCCGCGCTGGCACTGGGCCGATTCAGGCCGCAGGTCTTCGAGAACCACCTGGAACTGCTGAAGAGCGGCCTGTGCGATGCGGTGGCCATCGCCACGCCCAACTTCACGCACGCGCAGATGATGCGCGACGCTCTGGCCACGACGCTGCACATCCTCGTGGAAAAGCCGCTCGTCACGCGCATCGAGGACGGTCTGGAACTGCTGCGCCTGGCACGCGGCCGGCAGGCGCTGACCTGGGTGGCGCAGGAATACCGCTACATGCCGCCGGTGGCGGAGATGATCCGCATGGCGCACGAGGGCGCGGTGGGCCGGCTGCTGCAGGTGGCCATCCGCGAGCACCGCGAGCCGTTCTACCCCAAGGTGGGCGACTGGAACCGCTTCAGCGCCAACACCGGCGGCACGCTGGTGGAGAAGTGCTGCCACTACTTCAACCTGATGGACCACATCCTGCGGGCGCGGCCGGTGCGCGTGTTCGCGAGCGGCGCGCAGGACGTGAACCACCTCGACGAATCCTACGGCGGCCGCCGCCCGGACATCCTCGACAACGCCTACGTGATCGTTGACTACGCCGGCGGCGCGCGCGCGCACCTGGACCTGTGCATGTTCGCCGAGAACTCCGTCGACAACGAGCACATCACCATCGTCGGCGACGAAGGCAAGCTCGAATCGCTGCTGCCTTCGGGCGTGCTGCGCCACGGCCGGCGCGAGGACTGGGGCCGGCGCGAGGTCTGGGGCCAGCCCTCGGGCACGGGCCGGGGCGTGGCCGTTCGCCAGGTGCGCGACACCAACATCAAGTACCTGGGGCAGCACTTCGGCGCCAGCTACGTTGAGCACCAGCGCTTCGCCGCCGCGCTGCGCGCCGGCGCGCCCGCCGAAATCGGTCTCGAGGAAGGGCTGCGCAGCGTGGCCACGGGCCTGGCCGCACACCGGAGCATCGACGAAGGCCGCGTGGTGGCCCTGTCCGAAGTGATTCCGGAGGTGCTGGCATGACGCGCTACGCCGGCTACCCGTCGCTGCGAGACCGGGTGGTCTTCATCTCGGGCGGCAGCTCGGGCATCGGCGCCGAGCTGGTGCGGGCCTTCGCCGCCCAGGGCTCGCACGTGGCCTTCTGCGGCACGCGCGAAGGCGGCGGCGACGCGCTCATCGCCGAGTGCGTGGCCGCGGGCCACCCAGCGCCCTGGTATGCCGCCTGCGACGTGCGCGACATCCCCGCCTACCAGGCCGTGCTGGCCCGCGTGGGCGCGGAAGTCGGGCCCGTGCGGGTGCTGGTCAACAACGCCGGCCGCGACGACCGGCATGCGATGGAAGACGTCACGCCCGAGTTCTGGGACGACCGGCTCGCGCTGAACCTGAAGCACTACTTCTTCGCCATCCAGTCCGTGGCGCCGGGCATGGCGGCGGCCGGTGGCGGCAGCGTCATCAACATGGGCTCGGTGAGCTGGATGCGCGGCCGTCCGAACCTGGTGGGCTACACCACGGCCAAGGCCGGCATCCTCGGGCTGACACGCACGCTGGCCAAGGAACTCGGCGGCCGCAACATCCGCGTGAACGCGCTGGTGCCGGGCGCCATCGTCACCGAACGCCAGACCACGCTGCACCGCGACCCGGCGGCCGACCAGGCCTTCCTGGACGCGCAGTGCCTGAAGATCCGCCTCGACCCCGGGCACGTGGCCCGGCCGACGCTGTTCCTCGCGGCCGACGACAGCGACGGCATGACCGGGCAGCACGTGCTGGTGGACGCGGGGATCGCGCAGCAGTCGATCGTGAGCTGAACGGCTGGCGCCGTACGGCCAAATTCGCGGCCGGATTCGCTGCAGGACATCCGGCAAGACATCCGGCTAGACATCCGGCAGGACATCCTGCGAGACATTCGGCCTGACAATCACGCCCGTGGACTACCCCGACTACGACCCCCAGCTCGACACGCCGCCTCTCACAGAGGCCGAACTCGACGAACTCGACACCCTGCTCCAGGCGCTGCCCGGCGAGGCTGCGATGAACGTCGAAGGCCTCGACGGCTACCTCACCGCCCTGCTCGTCGGGCCGCCTCAGCTGGCGCGCCTGAAGAGCGCCGACTGGCTGCCCGGCATCTGGGGCGGCGACGGCGAAGGCGCCGCGCCCTTCGCCAGCCAGAAGAAGCGCAAGCGCACCGCCATCCTGGTGCTTCGCCACCTGCACGGCATCGACGTGCAGTTGCGCGACGACGCCGACGCCTGGGAGCCCGTGTTCAGCATCGCCGAGACGCCGCAGCGCGATTTCGTCGATGCCGAGGACTGGTGCGTGGGCTTCCTGCAGGCCGTAGGGCGGGACCCCGAAGCCTGGTCGCCGATCTTCGACGACCCCGATCTCGGCCCGGCGCTGGTGCCGATCGCGCTGCTGGGCGGCGACGACAGCGAGCTCGGTGAAGCCGACGCTGCCCGCCTGGCCGACCCGGAGCAGCGCGACGCTCTGAGCCGCGCCGTGGTCGATGCCGTGCTGCTGATGCGCGAGCACCGCGCCGCCGCCCGGTCAGGCTGAAGGCCGGTTCAACAACACCTGCGCCGAGACGCTGGTGCCGTCTGCGGCCTAGAGGCTGTCGCGCTTTGCCCGTAGCCCCGGCCTGTCGCGTCGCTAGAGAGACTGCACGAACCTGAGCAGCGCGGCCCGGTCGGCTGCGCTCATCGTACGGAAGGCCTCCCGGGCCGCTTCGGCCTCGCCGCCGTGCCAGAGGATGGCTTCGCCGAGGTTGCGTGCGCGTCCGTCGTGCAGGTAGGCCTCGCGGCCCGCCGCCACGCCGGCGGTCAGGCCGATGCTCCACAGCGGCGGCGTGCGCCACTCGGCGCCGGACGCGCCGGCCTCCGGCAGGTTATCGGCCAGGCCGGGGCCCATGTCGTGCAGCAGCAGGTCGGTATAGGGGTGGATGGTCTGGCCGCGAAGTTCCGCGAAGGGGTGGCGGTCGCCGGTGACGAGCGTCGGCGTGTGGCACGACGAACACCCCGCGCCGGCAAACAGCCCCTCGCCGCGCAGCGCCTGCGCGTCGTCGAGGTTGCGCCGCGCAGCCACGCCCAGCAGCGAGACATAGCGCACCATGTTCGCCAGGTCGGCGTCGCTCAGCTTCACGCCTACGCTGCCGCATCCCGTCTGCAGGGCGCCGCAGTCGGGCTGCGGGAACACCGAGGTCGTGATGCCCATGTCGGCATTCAGCGCGCCCGCGATCTGGTGGCGGATGCTGGCGCGGCCGGCCTTCCAGCCGAACCGTCCCAGGCGCGTCTGGCCGGTCTCGGGGTCGGGCACCGTCTGCGCCCGTCCGGAGATGCCGTCGCCGTTGCGGTCGTCGGGGTCGGTGAGTGCGGCGATGGAGGTCTCGGGCACCGCTTCGAGCAGGCCCAGGCCGACCAGCGGTGGCGTGTTGCGCAGCGAGTGGTGGCTGGGCGCCGGGCCGGTGAACGCGTACTCGGGCTTGCGCAGCTCGTAGGGCGTGCCATCGGCGAACTGGCCGCTCACGGTGCTGTAGCGCGCGATGCGGATGCTGCCTTCGCCCGGCCCGCTGGTTCGCAGCGGCTGCAGCGAACTGCCCAGCCGCGCGTCCGGATCGCCGTTGGCCACGCCCACCTTGGTGACGGCGTTGGTGATGGCGACATCCGGGCCGGGCGGAATGGCGCGGCCGTTGTTGAAGTGGCAGGCCACGCAGCTGGCGGCATAGAACTGCGGCCCCAGCTTGCCGGCGTGCTCGGTGAACACCGGGTTCTCGGTGGGGAACTCCGAGTGCACGCCGGTTCCGAAATCGGTGTGGTGCAGGCGCCGGCCGAGCATGAAGGGCTGCGCGCTCAGCGCGGCCATCTGCCCGGGAATCTGCTTGAAGCGTTCGAGCGGCTCGTTCGAGTACTGGTACGGCAGGGTCGTGCGGCCGCCGGCCCACGCGGCCTGCGGCAGCGGGTAGGAATCCATCTGCGTGCCGCGCGCCTCCCAGGGCACCAGGCCGCCCTGCCCCACCACGTACAGCACGGTGGTGCCGTAGTAGTTGCTGCGACCGTGGGTAGGCGCCAGCAGGAACTGGCTCACTTCCAGCTCCATCCGGTCGCCGGCGCGGATGGGCCGGCCCTCCTTCGGGTTGTAGGTGAGCGTGGTCGTGTAGTGCCACGGCGTGGTGCCCACGCGCTTCAGGCTGATGTTGGTGTGGTACTCGGCCACGCTGGTCTGGCCGCGGTAGAACGCACGGAACTCGGGCGCCTCCAGCGTCCACTGCGGGTAGACGTTGAAGACGATCTCGGTGCCGCCCTTGGCCACCTTGTCGATGATCTCGACCGTGGCGGTGCGCTGCTCCCAGTACCAGGTGAGGTAGTGGTCGTAGATGTGGAAGTTGGCTTCCCGGGCATGGCGGTCGCGGGCACGGTCGCCGAAGCGGGTCACGATGGCCGTGCCGGTGTCCTCGGTCATGTCGGGCTCCAGAACGGTGCCGGCATCGAAGAGCGCCGCCACCGTGCGGCCTTCGGCCGGGTCGGTGCGCGCGACCGTGTCGAAAGGCTGGCTCGCGCTCGCCGGCGAGAGGTTGGCGTTCCGCGCGAGGTCGCTGAAGCGGCTCGCGCCGACGCTGACGCCGAGGCTGCCGCTGGCGCCGGCCGCAGGGCTCACCACCAGTGTGGCCAGCGTGTCGCTGACCCGCGTGAAGACACCCGCCGTACCACCCGTGACCACGACATCGTCGGCGTCGAAGCTGGTGCCCACGGACTCGCTGAACGTGAAGGTGAAGGTCACGGGCCCGGTGGCGACCGCCGCACCGATGTCGTCCGACACCGTCACCGTGGGCGCCTGGGTGTCGGCCAGCGGCAGGGTGCCGGACTCGTCCCCGCCACCACCGCCGCCACAGGCCGCGAGCAGCGCCAATGCCACGGCTGATGCCATGGCTGAAGCCAAGGCCGAAGGGGAACCCGCCGAGGCTCGACGCAAATCTGAAAGCGCTTTCATAACCTCGAGTCTGCAGCCCGTGCAAACCGGTGTCAAACCGGGGATTCCCCGCCCGGGCTGTTGTTGAGCGGTACGAAGAACCACTCCGCAGCAAGCGTGCGCCGGCGGGCCGCCGTCTGCGCGGGACCGCGCGGGACCGGCGCGGGGCCTGCGCGGGGCCTGACTTCGATGGTCGTTGCACCGGCAACAATGCAGGCATGCCCACACCCCACGCCCGGTGCGCCACCCGGGGCCTGCCACGCGCCTGCCCGCCGGCCCGGACACCGCCATGCACTACCTGAGCTTCGATCTCAGCCTGGGCGATGACGAGGTCACGACGCTGGAGGCCATGGCGTCCACCGCGGCGGCACAGCATGCCGCAGTGATGGCCGAGGCGCAGCAGGTGCTCGACTGGGCCTGGCGCGCGTTCCCGCGCACGCACGGGCCCGCGGAAGACGGCAATGACTGGGACCATGAACTGCGGGTGAGCGTCGAGCCCGGCGACTGGCACACCGTGGCGCTGACCCTCACGGGCTCCCGGCGCTTCGTCGAAGACTTCCAGGCCGAGTTCGGCCTCGACCCGGACTGACCCCGACCCGATGGCAGACCGTCGGAAGATCGACTCCCAGGCCATGCTCATGATGGTGTTGGTGTACATGGTCTGGGGCCTGCAGCAGGTGGCGCTGCGCTGGTGGTCGAGGGTGACAGAGCGCTGAGCTTGCGCAATCGGCAGGGGCGCCGCGCATGGCGCAATGAAGACCCCTGGCCCTGGCAAGACCCCCGCGATGCAGTCCTCCATCACCCATCACACGCCCGAGGGCCGTGCGCCGGCCGCACGGTGGCGCTTCGAGGTCACTGCGCGCGACATCCGCCGCTTCTGCCAGGCCATCGGCATGCCCGAGCCGCTGCACGCGGCCGATGACGATGCCGATGCGGGGCTGCTCGCACCGCCGCTGTTCTGCCAGGCCATGGCCTACCGTGACGTGCCGCCTTGGGCGCTGGCGCCGGACGGCTCGCCGATCGAACTGCGTGCGGGCCCGCCCGAGGCCCGCGTGATGGGCGGCGCCAGCGACTTCACCGTGCACCGGCCGGTGCGCGCCGGCGAGACGATCGAGATCTGCTCGGAGGTGATGGGCATCACGCGCAAGTCCGGCCGCAGCGGCGTGCTCGATCTGGTCGAGGTGCGCACGCAGTACACCGACGCCGACGGGCTGCCCGTGGCCACCGAAGTCGCCACCTACGTCAAGCGGAGCTGATTCGACATGCATGCCTTGACGAACCCGCCTGCCGTTGCCGCCGCACCGGAGGCCGACTTCGATGTCTCCCTGCCGCTCGTGCTTCCCGAACTGCGGGTGATTCCCACCGCGATGCAGCTGTTCATGTTCAGCGCCATCACATGGAACCGGCATCAGATCCACTACAGCCGCGACGCCGCCCTGCGCGAGGGGCACCCGGACGTGGTGGTGCAGCGCGCCCTGATCGGCAACTTCTTCGCGCGCCACGCGCAGTCCTGGCTGGGACGCGGCGGCGCGGTGCGGCGCCTGTCCTGGAAGGTGGTTGCGAGCGCCTACCCGGGGCAGGAACTCGTCTGCGTGGGCTTCGTGACGGGGCGGCTGCCGGATCCGTCCGCGGTGCTGCTTCGCTACGAGGCACAGCTGCTCGGCGAGGGCGGGCGCGAGGTCGCCACGGCGGAGGGCGTGCTGTGCATCCACGCGCCTTCCTGAGGGAAGTGGCGGCCGTCGGGCGCCGCCACGGCGGCCTCGCCGCCCTGCAGACCCTGGCCGAAGGCATGGCGAACGCCGTGATGCGGCTGGAGTGCCTTCACGTCATCACGCTCGAACGTGAGCATCTCCCTGGCCTGGACGGCGAACACCAAGGGCAACTGGCAGGACGCATCACCTCCCGCATCGCCGACGAGGCCACCTTGCTGGCCATGCGCGCCGAGGGCGGCTGGGCCATCGACGACGTGAAGCTCGGCCACCTGCGTGCCGGCGACCACTGCCTGCTCAGCCTGCTGGACGGGCAGGTGGCGGGCTATACCTGGGTACACGACAGAGGTTGCCCCGAGATCCTGCCCGGCCTGCGCCTGCAGTTGCCGCCGGGCATGCTTTACAACTTCGCCGGCTACACGCACCCCAGGTTCCGGGGCAGCGGGCTGCAGTCATACCGGCATCGATCGGTGCTGGATCATCCGCGCTGGGCAAACGCATCGTCGCTGCTGGGTTGGGTCAAGGCGACCAACTTCGCATCGCGCCGGGGCCAGGGCAAGAGCGGCTATCGCCCCATCGGCTGGATCTGGCTCGTGGGCGGCAGCCGCCGATTCGCCGCGCTGTGTTCGCCTTCGCTCTGGGAGCGAGGCATCAAGCGGATTCCAGTCGCCTCGCTGCCGGCCCCCGACCGCCTGCCGCAGTCCCCGGCGTGACCGCGCTCGCCGGGGAGGCCTATCCCGTGACCCGCCGGGTGGTGGCCCTGCCGCCAGGCCAGAGTGCGGCCGTGGAGGTCACCCGCTGCCCGGCGCCGGACGCATTGCGCGCGGAATGGCTGTCGCTGGAAGCGCAGGCCCGCCCATCCTTCTTCACCTCCTGGGCCTGGATCGGCTGCTGGCTCGGCCGCTTCGGCGCGCAATCGCGCCCTCAGCTGTTTCGCGTTCGCCGCAGCGGCCAGACGCTGGCACTGGGCCTGTTCGTCAAGCGCAAGCTGATGCGGCTGCGCTGCCTGCCGTCGCACGGATGGCTGCTGCACGCCACCGGCGAGCGCAATCTCGACGATGTCACGACGGAGCACAACGCGCTGCTGGTCCGCGCCGACCTGACGGCGGCCGATGAAGGCGCGCTGCTGACGGCGCTGTTCACGCAGTGCAGCGATCTCGACCAGATCGTGGTGCCGAGCGCATCGCGCGTACCGCACTGGAGCACCTGCACCACCGGGCCCGGCCTGCTGCTGAGAACCCACGACGAGCAGGCCTACCGGGTCGATCTCGGGCCTGTCCGTGCGGCGGGGCTCGACTATGTGTCGAGCCTGGGCGCGACGACGCGCGCGACCATACGGCGCAGCCAGCGGCTGTACGCGCAGCTGGGCCCGCTGCGGCTGGACGTCGCCGCGGACATCGGCGAGGCCCTGGCCTGGCTCGAAGCCCTGAAGGCCCTGCACCAGGCGCACTGGGTGGGGCGCGGCCTGCCCGGCGTCTTCGGCAATCCCGCGTTCGAGACCTTCCACCGGGCGCTGATCGAGAACGGGTTCGCCGACGGCGGCATCCATCTGATGCGGCTGAAAGCGGGTGAGCAGGATGTCGGCTACCTCTACAACTTCGTGCACGGCGGGCAGATGCTCAGCTACCAGAGCGGCGTGCGGTTCGACCTGCTCACGGGCAACCACCACCCGGGCCTGCTGATCCATGCGCTGGCGGTGCAGCACGCGCTCGACCAGGGCCTGCAGGCGTACGACTTCATGGCCGGGGAGTCGCGCTACAAGCGGCAGCTGGCGAACAGCCTCTACCCCATGACAAGCTACTCGCTGCACCGCGACACCGCAGCGCTGCGGCTGGAGGAAACCTGGCGCGCTCTGAAGCGGCGCTGGCTGCAGCCCGTGCCCGCCATCGCCGGCCTGGACGGCGCCCTGGCGGCAGGCAGGAGTACCCGTGCAAGTGGGCGCTGAACTGCCGGGCCGCCCGGAGGCGGGCCGGGCCCGATCGGCGCTGATCGCGCGTGCGTTCGGCTGGGGCAGCAGCATGGCCCTGGTGCGGCTCGCCTGCAGCTTCATCAGCATCAAGGTCACGGCCGTCGTGCTGGGCCCGGCCGGCCTGGCGCTGGTGGCCCAGCTCGGCAGCTTCATCACGCTGCTGCAGAGCATGCTCGGGCAGGCGCTCGTGACAGGCACGGTGCGTCTCTCGGCCGAGCACGGCGAGGACGCCGCGCTGCGCCACCGCGTGCGCGCCACCGCACTGCGCCTGGCCGTCGCGCTGGTGCTGACGGCCACGGTGCTGCTGGCCGTCTTGGCAGCCCCGCTCGCGGGCTGGCTGCTCACGGACGCGGCGTATGCGCCGCTCATCGCGCTGGCCGGGCTGGCGGTGGCCGCCGCCATCGCCACCGACCTGATGCACGGCGCGCTCGGCGTGTCCAAGGAGGTCGGGCTGATCGGCCGATCCACCATCGGCGCGACCCTGCTCGGGCTGGCGGTCTTTGCGCCCAGCGCCTGGCTGTGGGGCCTGACCGGCGCGCTCTGGGCCTCGCTGGCGGTCTTCGGGGGCGCGGCGCTGGTGGCCGCCCTGGTGGTGCACACGCGTTCGAAAGGCGTGAACCTGCGGGAGTTCCTCGGCCCGTTCGACCGCGATGCGGCCGTCCGGCTGGCGGGCTTCTACCCGATGCTGATCGTCAACGGTGCGCTGCCGCCGCTGGCGCTGATCCTGGTGCGCGACACCCTGGCCGGTGCGATGGGCCTGGAGGCAGCGGGCTACTGGCAGGCGGCATGGCGGCTGTCGGAGGCCTACCAGGCGGTGATCATCTCCTCCGTCACGCTGTTCTTCATGCCCAGCCTGGGCGAGAACGCCCGGGAGCCCGCGGCCTGGCGGCGGCAGGTGCTGCGCACGCTGGCCGCAGCCACGGGCGCCACGGCGCTGCTCGCGGTGGCCATCTTCGTGCTGCGCGAGCCCGTCGTGCACCTGGTGCTGAGCGCGCGCTTCGAGCCGGTGATCACGCTGATGCCGCTGCAACTGGCCGGCGACGTGCTGAAGGTGTCGGGGTGGATCCTCGGCATGGCGCTGGTGGGCGCGCTGCGCACGCGCTGGTTCGTCGCGATCGTGGCCCTGGCGATGGCGGGCTTCGTGGCCGGCACGCGGGCGCTGGTGCCCTGGCTCGGCCTGGAGGGCGCGCAGTGGGCCTACATCGGGGCCGGCGCCCTGCAGACCTCGCTCGGCGCCTTCGCGCTGCGCGACCGGCTCTGGCCGGCCCGGGAAATCAGCGGCAGCGGCCCAGCACCGTGAACGCGGCCTGCGCCATGCGCGCATAGCCTTCCCGGTTGGGGTGGATGCGGTCGGATTTCAGGCCGTCTTCGGACAGCACGTCGGCCACCACGCCGGCAATCACGTGTACCTGCCCGCCTTCGGCCAGGTCGCCGTACATCGCGTGTTCGCCCGCGCGGCCCGCCACAGCGGCCAGGCTCGGCGCCGGGATGCCGAAGACCACCGGCGTGGCGCCCGCGCCGCGCACGCGTGCGACGATGGCCGCGAGGTTCTCGCGCGTCTGCGCCTCGGGCACGCGGCGCAGGAAATCGTTGCCACCGGTCGTGATCAGCACGACCGCGGGCCGGTGTTCGGCCAGCGCCTCGTCGATGCGCTCGCGCAGGCCGGCGCTGCGTTCGCCGTCGATGCCCAGGTTCACGACGATGGGGCCGGCCAGCAGGGTTTCGAGCTGCTCGGCATAACCCTGGCCCGCCGCGCCGAAGCCCCGCGTGAGCGAATCACCGATGGCCAGCACCGTGCCGTCGGTCGGCAGGCGGCAACCTGCCAGGGCATCCGGCGCCTTGCTACAGCCCGTGAGAGCAAGAACAAGAGCAAGCGCAAGCGCAAGAGCGAGGGCTACGCCAACTGCGGAACGGGCTTCGGAACCGGCCGCGACCCGTCGGGCTGCCGGCAGGGCCTCAGGGCGCAACGACACCCGCGCGCTCGAGCATCGCGTGCAGCAGCACGTTGCACCCGGCGGTGATGTGACCGGGCTGCGCGTCCTCGATCTCGTTGTGGCTGATGCCGTCCTTGCACGGAATGAAGATCATCCCGGCGGGCGCCAGCCGCGCCATGTAGACGGCGTCGTGCCCCGCACCCGACACGGCGCGCATGTTCGAGTAGCCCAGCGCCTCGGCCGCGCGGCCCACGGCTTCCACGCAATCGGCGTGGAAGGGCTGCGCGGGGTAGGCCGACACGGGCGTGATCTCGATCGGCAGGCCGCTCTCGGCGGACAGCCTCGCGGCCACGGCACGGATGTCGGCGTCCATCGAATCGCACAGCGCGTCGCTGGCGTTGCGCAGGTCGATGCTGAACTTCACGCGGCCCGGGATCACGTTGCGGCTGTTCGGGTGCACCTGCACCATGCCCACCGTGCCACGGCCGTGCGGCGGGTGGCGGTGCGCGCAGGCCACCACCTCCTGCATCAGCGCGGCGGCCACCTGCAGGGCGTCCTTGCGCAGCGCCATCGGGGTGGGCCCGGCATGCGCCTCCATGCCGGTCACGACGCAGTCGTACCAGCGGATACCCAGCACGCCGGTCACGACGCCGATGGTCTTGCCGTGGTCCTCCAGCACCGGGCCCTGTTCGATGTGGGTCTCGAAATAGCAGCCGATGGGGTGGGCGCCGGGCTCCTCCGGGCCGACGTAGCCGATGCGCTCGAGTTCGCCCTTCACCGTCTTGCCCTCGGTGTCGGTGGCGGCGTAGGCGTGCTCCAGCGTGAAGGCCTTGGCGAAGACGCCCGAGCCCATCATCACCGGCACGAAACGCGAGCCTTCCTCATTCGTCCAGAAGGCCACCTCGATGGGGGCCTCGGTGACGATGCCGTGGTCGTTGAGGGTGCGCACCACCTCGATGCCGGCCAGCACGCCGTAGTTGCCATCGAACTTGCCGCCGGTGGGCTGGGTGTCGATATGGCTGCCGGTCATGACGGGCGGCAGCGAGTCGTCGCGCCCGGCGCGGCGCATGAAGCCGTTGCCGATCTTGTCGATGGTGACCGTCATGCCGGCCTCGCGCGCCCAGCGCGTGACGAGGTCCCGGCCCTGCTTGTCCAGGTCGGTCAGCGTGAGTCGGCACACACCACCCTTGGGCGTGGCGCCGATGGCGGCCAGCTCCATCAGGCTGGCCCAGAGCCGGTCGCCGTCGATGCGGAGCCCGGCAGCGGGGGGTTGGGTCTTCATGTCCATGGCAGGCTCCTGGGAGGGCAGATCGGCGGGCGGTGCAACGGGCGAATCGGCGGACAAATTGGCGGACAAATCGGCAGACAAATCGGCGGGCGACTCAGTGGCGCATCTCAGCGAGCGACAGCGGTCGGGGCGGTGTCCTGGATCCGCCGGGCCGCCGCCTGGAAGTTCGGGCCGAACGGCGGGCGCTTCAGGTAGCGGCCCGCGCCGGGCACGGCGCGCAGGTCGCCATCGGCCCAGACCAGCCGGCCCTGGCTCAGCGTGTGCGTGGCCACACCGCGGATGGCCCGGCCCTCGAAGATATTGAAGTCGCCCTTCGAGAACTGCGTCTTCACGGAGATCGTCTTCGTGGCTTCCGGGTCCCAGAGCACGAGGTCGGCGTCGGCGCCCTCCACCACCACGCCCTTGCGCGGGTACAGGTTGAAGAGCTTGGCACAGTTGGCGGAGGTGATGGCCACGAACTCGCTGGGCGTCAGGCGGCCGGTGTTGACGCCGGCATCCCACAGCACGTGCATGCGGTCCTCGATGCCGCCGCAGCCGTTGGGAATCTGCGTGAAGCTCTCGCGGCCGGCCGCCTTCTGCGGCGCGCAGAACACGCAGTGGTCGGTGGCGGTGGTGTGCAGCTGCCCTGACTGCAGCCCGCGCCACAGCATCTCCTGGTGCGCCTTCGGGCGGAAGGGCGGGCTCATCACGTAGGCCGCGGCGGTGGCGAAGTCGGGGTGGCGGTAGACACTGTCGTCGATGACCAGATGGCCGGCCAGGACCTCGCCGTAGACGCGCTGCCCGCGGGCCCGGGCGCGGGCGATGGCCTCGGCGGATTCGATGCAGCTCACGTGCACGATGTAGATCGGCACGCCCAGCACGTCGGCGATGGCGATGGCGCGGTTGGCGGCTTCGCCTTCCACCATCGGCGGGCGGCTCAGCGGGTGGCCCTCGGGGCCGGTGATGCCCATCTTCAGCACTTCCTGCTGCAGCAGGTAGACGAGTTCGCCGTTCTCGGCGTGCACGGTCGGCATGGCGCCGAGCTCCATCGCGCGGCGGAAGCTGTTCACCAGCGTCTCGTCGTCGCACATGATGGCGTTCTTGTAGGCCATGAAGTGCTTGAAGCTGTTGACGCCTTCTTCCTGCACCAGCGTGCCCATGTCGGCGTGGACGCTCTCGCCCCACCACGTCACGGCCACGTGGAAGCCGTGGTCGCCCGCGGCCTTCTCGGCCCAGCCGCGCCAGGTGCGGTAGGCGTCCATCAGCCGCTGCTGCGGGTCGGGGATGACGAAATCGATGATGCTCGTGGTGCCGCCGGTGAAGCCGGCCGCGGTGCCGGTGAAGAAGTCGTCGGCTGCCACCGTGCCCATGAAGGGCAGCTGCATGTGGGTATGGGGGTCGATGCCGCCGGGCATCACGTAGCGGCCGCCGGCGTCGAGCACCTGGGCGCTGGCGGGCGCCTCGAGCCCTTCGCCCACCGCCGCGATGCGGCCGTCGACGCAGAGCACATCGGCCCGGAATTCACGGTCGGCATTGACGACGGTGCCGCCGCGGATGAACAGGGTGGACATGGTGTTTCCTCCGGTCGCGATGCGCCGTTGTACCTCAGGCGGGCACGGTCTGGCGCATGGGGTTGTTGGGGTGCGTGGTCCAGTCGGCGGCCTCGGCCGTCACGGTGCGGCCGGTGCGGGCGTCCACCTCGCCGGGCTGCAGCGTGCGCAGCGTGATGCACTCGGGCACCGGACAGACCGTGACGCACAGGTTGCAGCCCACGCAGTCGGCCTCCTTGACCTCGAAGTGCCGCACGCCGTCCTTGACGGCCGTGATGGCCTGGTGCGAGGTGTCCTCGCAGGCGATGTGGCAGCGGCCGCACTCGATGCACTTGTCCTGGTCGATCACGGCCTTGCTGATCGCGTTCAGGTTCAGGTACTGCCAGTCGGTGAGCGTGGGCAGTGCACGGCCCTGGAAATCGGCGGTGGTCCGGAACCCCATGCTGTCCATGTACTCCGACAGGCCGTCGATCATCTCCTGGACGATCTTGAAGCCGAAGGTCATGGCGGCGGTGCAGACCTGCACGTTGGTGGCGCCCAGGGCCATGTGGTCGAGGGCGTCGCGCCAGGTGGCCACGCCGCCGATGCCCGAGATGGGCAGGCCCGCAGTCTCCGGGTTCCGCCCGATCTCGGCCACCATGTGCAGCGCGATGGGCTTCACCGCCGGGCCGCAGTAGCCGCCGTGCGAGCCCATGCCGCCGGTGGACGGGCTCATGGCGAGCGTCATGGGGTCGACGCCCATGATGGAGTTGATGGTGTTGATGAGCGAAACGCCATCGGCGCCGCCCTTCTTCGCGGCCAGCGCAGGCGGGCGGATGTCGGCCACGTTGGGCGTGAGCTTCACGATCACCGGAAGCCGGCTGTACTGCTTGCACCAGGCGGTGACCATCTCGATGTAGGCCGGCACCTGCCCCACCGCCGCGCCCATGCCGCGCTCGCTCATGCCGTGCGGGCAGCCGAAGTTCAGTTCAACCCCGTCGGCGCCGGTGTCCTCCACCCGCGCCAGGATGGCCTTCCACGCGGCCTCGTTGCAGGGCACCATCAGCGAGACCACCATCGCGCGGTCGGGCCACAGGCGCTTCACCTCGCGGATCTCGTCCAGGTTCTGCTGCAGCGGGCGGTCGGTGATGAGCTCGATGTTGTTGAAGCCCAGCATGCGGCGGTCGGGCGTGAGCAGCGCGCCGTAGCGGGGGCCGTTGACGTTGACGACAGGCGGCCCGTCCTCGCCCAGCGTCTTCCAGACCACGCCACCCCAGCCGGCCTCGAACGCGCGGTGCACGTTGTAGGCCTTGTCGGTGGGCGGCGCACTGGCCAGCCAGAAGGGGTTGGGGCTGCGGATGCCGGCGAATGTGTTGCGCAGGTCGGCCATGGTGTTTGCTCCCGTTCAGCCCAGTTCGGCATGGATGGCGGCGGCGGCGCGCTTGCCGTCCTCCACCGCTTCGACGGTCAGGTCGCGACCGCCCGCGCGGCAGTCGCCGCCGGCGTACAGGCGCGGCACGCCGGTGCGGCCGTCGTCGTCCACCAGCACGCGGCCGCCGTGCAGCGCCAGGCCGGTGCCGGCCAGCGGGCCGGCATCCAGCTTCTGCCCGATGGCCTTGAAGACCATGTCGGCGGGCAGCGTGACCTCGCCGTCGGCGCGCGTGAAGCGCACACCGGCCACGTGCGAACCGCCGGCGTCGGCCAGCAGTTCGGCGGGCGCCAGCCCGAAGTGCAGCCGCACCCCGTGCGTCTGCGCCCAGTCGCGCTCCTCGAACGAGGCCGACATCGCCTCGGGCCCGCGCCGGTAGACCATGTGCACCTCCTCGGCGCCCAGCAGCCGGCTCTGCACTGCGGCGTCCACCGCCGTCATGCCGCCGCCGATGACGACGACACGCCGGCCGATGGGCAGCGCGGCGAGATCCGGCGCCTGGCGCAGCTCGGCGATGAAATCCACCGCGTCGCGCACGCCTGCCAGGTCTTCGCCGGGCAGGCCGAGCCTGCCGGTGGCGCCCAGACCGACGGCGAGGTAGACCGCGTCGAAGCCCTCGAGCAGCGCATCGACCTGCGCCGCGGAGTCGAGCCGCCAGCCCAGCTGCAGCGTGATGCCGCCGATCTGCAGCAGCCATTGCAGTTCGGCCTGGGCATGACCGCCCGCCATCTTGTAGGCGGCCAGCCCGTATTCGTTCAGGCCGCCGGCCGCCGGGCGGGCGTCGTGCAGCAGCACGTCGTGCCCGCGCCGCGCCAGCTCGAAGGCACAGCTCAGGCCCGCCGGGCCGGCGCCGACCACGGCCACGCGGCGGCCGGTGGGGGCGGCGCGCGTGAACAGCGCCGTCACCGGCCGGTCCATCACGGCGTCGACGGCATAACGCTGCAGCCGGCCGATCTCGACCGGCTTGCCCTGCTGCGCCGTGCGCACGCAGGCTTCCTCGCAGAGCTCCTCGGTCGGGCAGGCGCGCGCACAGGTGCCGCCGAGCGGGTTGGCCTGCAGGATGGTGCGCGCCGCGCCGCGCAGGTTGTCGTCGGCGATGCGCCGGATGAAGCTGGGCACGTCGATGCCGGTGGGGCAAGCCGTGATGCAGGGCGCATCGAAGCAGTAGAGGCAGCGTTCGGCCTCCACCAGCGCCTGCGTTCGCGTCAGCCTCGGCGCGGCGTCGGCGAAGGCCTCGGCGTACTGCGCCGCGGTGCGCCGCCCGGCGCGGATGTCGGGTTCCGGAAGCTCTGCCATGCCGTGCACTCCTCGGGGTCGCGGTACGCCCGTGGCGCACCAAAAACTGACCATCTGGTCAGGATCCTGGGCATCGTACGCAACCGGCGTGCCAAGCCGAATGCGGGTGTTCCCGGGCCCTGACGCCCCACGATCACGGTGCGGGCGCACGCCGGCGGTGCATGTTCGGGTTAACGACGGCCCCGCCGGCTGGCATGAAACTGGCTTCGATGCGCCAGAATAAGCTGACCGTTCGGTTAGCTTTCTCCCACCCCGTGCCGACACCCTTGAGCCCTGAACCCGAGTTCGCCGTAGCGGTCCGCCGCGCGAGCGTGGTCTACCCCGCCGCCGACGCGCCCGTACGCGCGCTGTCCGAGGTCGACCTGACCATCACCCCCGGCGAGTTCGTCGCGCTCATCGGCCCGTCCGGCTGCGGCAAGACCACGCTGCTGCGCGTGATCGCAGATCTCGAGCCCATCAGCGCCGGCGAGGTGCTCGTCAACGGCATGAGCCCGCACGACGCGCGCCTGGCCCGGGCCTACGGCTACGTGTTCCAGGCGCCGGCGCTGTTTCCCTGGCGCACGGTGCTGGCCAACGTGATGCTGCCGCTGCAGATCCAGGGCCGCAGCCCGCAGGATTGCCGCGCCGTCGCGCTGGAGCAGTTGTCGCGCGTGGGCCTGCAGGGCTTCGAGGGGCGCTACCCCTGGCAGCTCTCCGGCGGGCAGCAGCAGCGGGTGTCGATCGCGCGGGCGCTGGGCTTCGAGCCCCGCCTGCTGATGATGGACGAGCCCTTCGGCGCGCTCGACGAGATCACGCGCGACCGCCTCAACGAGCAGCTGCAGCAGCTCTGGCAGCGCGAGAAGCGCACGGTAGTGTTCGTCACGCACTCCATCGCCGAGGCGGTGTACCTGTCCACGCGCATCGTCGTGATGTCGCCGCGGCCGGGCCGCATCGTCAAGGACATCCGCTCTCCGCTGCCCGAGACGCGGCACCTCGGCCTGCGCGACACGCCCGAGTTCATGGCCGTCGCCCACGAACTGCGCGAGGCGCTGGGGCATGACTGACGCGGCGCGCAAGGCCGGCCCGGTGGCGCTGGTGCTCGGCTTCGTGCTGATGCTCTGGTACGCCGGGGCGGTCGGCATGAACGCGCAGGGCGTGATCGAACGCGTGCTCGCCGACCGCCCGGGCTGGACCACCGGCGAGCTCGTCACCGAGACCCTGCGCATGGAGCGCCCGCTGCTGCCGGCGCCGCACCAGGTGGCGCTGGACCTGTACAGCAGCATCGTCGACTGGCCGCTCGACTCCCCCCGCAACCTGCTCTTCCATGCCGCCGTGACGGCGCAGTCCACGCTCGTGGGCTTCGTGCTCGGCACGCTGCTGGGCGTTCTGCTGGCGGCGGCCATCGTGCACTCGCGCACGCTGGACCGCGCGCTGCTGCCCTGGATCGTCGCGTCGCAGACGGTGCCGGTGCTGGCCATCGCGCCCATCGTGCTCGTGATCCTGGGCAGCCTCGGTATGCAGGGCGTGGCGCCCAAGGCGGCCATCGCGATGTACCTTTGCTTCTTTCCGGTGACGGTGGCCATGGTGCAGGGCCTGCGCTCGCCGCAGCGCATCGAGACCGAGCTGATGCACACGTATGCCGCCACGCGCTGGCAGGCCTTCTGGATGCTGCGCATGCCGGCGGCCCTGCCCTTCCTGCTGCCTTCTCTGCGCATCGCCATCGCCGCCGGCCTGGTGGGCGCGATGGTGGCCGAACTGCCCACGGGCGCGCAGGCCGGGCTCGGCGCGCGGCTGCTCACGGGCTCGTACTACGGCAACACGGTGGGCATCTGGTCGGCGCTGGTGCTGTCCGCCCTGCTGGGGCTGGCGCTCACCGGCGCCGTGGCCCTGGCCGAGCGCCTGGTGCTGCAGCGGAGGCGCGCATGACGCCGCTGGTAGCCGTCGGCCTGCTGGCTGCGCTGGCCGTGGCGGTGCTGAGCGTGCGCTGGTGCGCTGCGCTGGACGGCCCGCGCTGGGCCGGGCCCCTGACGGCCGCGCTCTTCGGCGCCTGGGTGCTGTTCTTCTGGCAGGTGGGCGTCACGGTGTTCGAGGTGCCGCGGGTGCTGCTGCCCGCGCCCTGGGCCATCGTGCAGTCGATGGCCGAACACGCCGCCACGCTGGGCCGCGACTTCGTGCAGACGGTGCTGAAGGCGGTGCTCGTGGGCTGGCTCGTGGGCTCGGGCCTCGGGTTCGCGGTGGGCGTGGCCATCGACCGGCTGCCCTTCCTGCAGCGCGGCCTGCTGCCGGTGGCGTCGCTCACCAGCACCATCCCGCTCGTGGCCGTGGCGCCCATCATGGTGATGTGGTTCGGCTTCGAGTGGCCGTCCAAGGCGGCCGTGGTCGTGCTGATGACGTTCTTCCCGATGCTCGTGGCCACGCTCGCGGGCCTCAAGGCTGCGGGCAAGCTCGAGCTCGAGCTGATGCACAGCTATGCGGCCGGCTACCTGCGCACGCTGATCGACCTGCGGCTGCCCTGCGCCGTGCCCTTCATCGTCAGCGCGCTGAAGGTCAACGCCACGCTCGCGCTGATCGGCGCCATCGTGGCCGAGTTCTTCGGCTCGCCGACCGTGGGGCTGGGATTCCGCATCAGCACCGAAGCGGCGCGCATGAACATGTCGCTGGTGTGGGGCGCGATCGTCGTCGCCTCGGTCACCGGTTCGGTGGCCTATGCCCTGCTGGTTCTGCTGGAACGCCGCTGGGCGTTCTGGCACCCTTCGGTGCGCTCGAAATGAGCGGCACCCATTCGTCTTTCCAACCCCGAGGAGCCTGGTGATGATGCGTCTTTCTCTCAAGCTGATGGCTGCGGCCGTGGCCCTGGCGGCCGCTGCCGGCGCCCATGCGCAGGAAAAGTTCACGGTCCAGATGAAGTGGGTGCCCCAGGCCCAGTTCGCGGGCTATTACGTGGCTGCCGCCAAGGGCTACTACAAGGCCGAGGGCCTGGACGTGACGATCAAGCCGGGCGGCCCCGATGTCTCGCCGGTGCAGGTGATCGCCGGCAACGGCGCCGACGCCATCGTCAACTGGATGCCCGACGCCCTGGCCGCGCGCGAAGCCGGCGTGGCGCTGGTCAACGTCGCGCAGGTCTTCAACCGTTCGGGCCTGATGCTGACCTGCAAGAAGGCCAGCGGCGTCAGCAAGCCGGCCGACTTCAAGGGCAAGACGCTGGGCGTCTGGTTCGGCGGCAACGAGTACCCGTTCCTGAACTGGATGGGCAAGCTCGGCCTGAAGCCCGACACCGACATCAAGATCCTCAAGCAGGGCTTCAACGTCGACCCGCTGCTGCAGAACCAGGCCGCGTGCATCAGCACGATGATCTACAACGAGTATTGGCAGGTCATCGACGCGGGCGTCAAGGAGACCGATCTCGTCACGTTCTTCTACGAGGACCAGGGCGTGGCCTCGCTGGAGGACGGCCTGTACGTGATGGAGGCCAAGCTCAAGGACCCGGCCTTCGTGGCCCGCGCCGCGAAGTTCGTGCGCGCCACGCTCAAGGGCTGGAACGACGCGGTCAAGGACCCCGCCGGCGCCGCCAAGATCGTCGTCGCGGCCGACCCCTCGGGCAGCGCCACACAGAAGGTGCAGCAACGCCAGATGGAGAACGTGGCCAAGCTGATCACGACCGCCAACACGCCGAAGATGGGCTACCTGGAGCCGGCGGCGTACGAGCGCACGGTGAAGGTCCTGCTGGCTGCGGGCAGCACGCCCGTGATCAAGAAGGACCCGGGCAAGGCCGGCTACTCGCACGTCGTCTGGGAGGCGGCGACCAAGAAGTGACGGCACCCGCCGC
>CAJAES010000014.1 GCA_903938815.1 uncultured beta proteobacterium | reverse complement strand
TAAACTAGCTCGCCGCAGCTGTCCGAGCGCAGCGGGCGCAGCCCGCGTAGCGAGTTTTGCGGCGCCCCCTCGAGGCGAGCAGCGCAGGGTAGTCAGCCCGCAGGGCTGACCGCCACAGCTGGCGCCCGCACCGCGCGCCGCCTGACGCGACGCGCAACGCCGCAGCCAGGCGAACGCCCGCCCACATCTTGCGCGTCATTCCTTGCGCGTCATTCCTTGCGCACCATGCCTTGCACATCACGCCTTGCGCACCTTCACGCGCGCACCATCCGACACCTTGGCCGGCGGGTACACGATGACCACCGCACCCGCCTGCAGCCCCTGCTGCAGCCAGGCATGCTGCCCGTTGCGCGCGCCCACCGTCACGGGCACGATGCGCGCGCGACCGCCGTCGATCACGAACACGCCCATGCCGCCCTCGGGCCGCGGAAAGACAGCGCTGACCGGCACGCGCAGCGCGTCGTCCACGCGCCGCGTGACGATGCGCACGCCGACCCGGAAACCATCGCCAAGAGCCGCCCAGTCCGAAGGCGTGCCGACCAGATCGATGCGCACCAGAACGCGCTGCTCCTCCACCCCCAGCGCCGACACCTTGGTGAAGGCCGCGGGCTCGACCGCGCGCACCCGCCCGGCCAGCGGCGCCGGGCCGCCCCAGTCCTCGATGCGCACCACGCTGCCCGCCGCGGCCTTCAGCGCGTCGCTGGTCAGTAGCTCGGCCACCACCTCGATCTGCGCGGTGTCGCCGATCTCCAGCAGCGGCGTGCCGAGCGCCACCACGCCCTCGCTCGGCTGCAGCACGCGCAGCACCTGCCCGGAGACCGGCGCCTTCACCGTGAAGCGGCGGCCGCCGTCCCCGGCGCTCGAAACCGCATCGAGCGCAGCGCGCGCCACACCCAGTTCGTGCTCGGCCACGTGCCGCCCGGCCACCGCAGCGTCCAGCGCCTTCTGCGCACCCGCGACGGCAAGCTGGTCGTTCTCGGCCTGGATGGGCGAGACGAAGCCCTGCGCC
The DNA here is from genome assembly GCA_903938815.1 of uncultured beta proteobacterium. Classification (GTDB taxonomy): domain Bacteria; phylum Pseudomonadota; class Gammaproteobacteria; order Burkholderiales; family Burkholderiaceae_C; genus Rubrivivax. The sequence continues at coordinate 130,845 of CAJAES010000014.1, read as the reverse complement.
ACGAGCTGGCTGCTGCGCTGCTGCGCGCTGCGGGCCTGGGCCAGCGCCACGCGCGCGGCGTCGGCCTGGCTGGCCGCGCGCGCCATGCCGGCCTGCGCGCCCTGCACTCGCTCGGCCAGCTCGCGCTGCGTGCGTGCATCCAGCAACGGCGCCAGCGTGGGCACGAGCGTGGCGAGCACCGCGCCTGCTGCCACTGTGTCCCCGGGCTCCAGCGCGATGCGCTCCAGCCGGCCCGTCAGCGGCGCGGAGACCGCGTAGCGCTGGCGCAGCCGGGTCCGGCCGTCTTCCGCGATCACGGTCTCGAACGGGCCGCGGTCCGCACTCGCCACCTCCACCTCGATCGGCCGGGGCGCGAAGGCCCATGCCAGCAGCGCCGCCAGCACCAGCGCGCCGCCCCCGCCCATGATCCATGTCTTGCGTTTCATCGGAGTTCCCGGGTTCATTCGCGCGTCTTGAGCGCGGCCACCATGTCCAGCCGGTCGATGCGTCGGCGCACCACCAGCGCGCTGCCCACGCCCGCCGCTACCACCGCCAGGCCCGCCAGCGCGAAGGTGCGCGGCAGGATGACGACAGGAAAGAAGAACTGATCGGTCTTCAGCGCGCCCACCAGCGCGTGCACCATGCCCCAGCCCAGCAGCATGCCCAGAGGCAGGGCCACCGCGATCATCAGCGCCAGCTCGCCGAGCAGCAGGCCCGAGACCTCGGCCCGCGTGAACCCGAGCACCCGCAGGCTGGCCAGCTCCCAGCCGCGCTCGGCCAGCGCGATGCGGGCGTTGTTGTAGACCACGCCCACCGCGATGACGGTCGCGAAGATCGTCAGCACGGTGCTGATGATGCGGATGTTGCGGGCGCTCATCTCCTGCATGTTGCGCAGCATGGTGGCCTTGCTGAAGGCGCCGGCGGCACGCGGCATCTCGCGCGTGGCGGCCAGCAGTTCGCTCTCGCGCCCGCGCTCGAGCGCCAGCACGAAGCCGGTGGAGAGGTCGCCGTCGCCCAGCGCGCGGTTCAGCGCCACGCGGTTCATGTAGGCGTTCAGGCCCATCATCTCGCGCACCGTGGCATCGACCGGGATCGACAGCGTGCGCGGCCGGCCCTCGAGCACCTGCACCTGCAGCCGGTCGCCCACCCGCACGCCCAGCTTGTCGGCCAGGCGGTCCGTGATCACCAGCCCGTCGCCCGAGGGCGCGGTGGCGCGGCCGTCCACATCGATGATGCGGTAGAGCTCGGGGTACTGCGCGTAGCCGCGCAACTGCGAGCGCTCGCGCCGATGGCCGTGGCTCAGGATCACGTCGACGAAACGCGACGACTCCACCTGCTGCACGCCGGGCAGGCGCGCCAGTTCGAGCGCAGCCCGGTCCGACGTGGCCTCCAGCGTCCACACCGCCACATCATTGCGCATGGCGAGGTTGAACTGCGTGTCGACGATCACCTCGATGGCGTCGCGGAAGAAGTTGCCCATCACGACGATGGCCACCGAGGCCGCGATGCCGGCCACCGCCAGGCCCGTGCGCCAGGGCCGGCGCTCGATCTGGCGAAGGATCATGCGCAGCACGGTGCCACCGCGCAGCACGCCCCAGCGTTCGAGCAGGGTGCGCCGGTAGCGGCCGGGCGCGGGCGGCCGCATGGCCTCGGCCGGCGCCAGCCGCACCGTGGCGGCGATGGCGCTCCAGGTGCCGGCCACTGCCGTGAGCGCGGTGAGCCCGAAGGCCACCACCAGCAGCGCGGGCGAGAGCACGTGCTCGAAGACCGGGAAGCGGAAGAAGTCGACGTACAGGCCCATCATCATCACGCCCAGCCACTTGCCCAGCAGCAGCCCCAGCAGCAGCCCGCCCGCGACGATGGCGCCCACCAGCTTCAGGTAGTGCGCGCGGATGGCGCCGTTGTCATAGCCCAGGGCCTTCAGCGCCGCGATCTGCTCGCGCTGCGTGCTCACCAGCCGCGACACCACCACGTTCAGCAGGAAGGCCGCCACAGCCAGGAAGATGCCGGGCAGCAGGCTGCCGAGCACGCGCTGCTCGGCGATCTCGTTGTCCAGCATGGCGTGCGAGGTCTGGTCCTTGCGGCCGTACGCCTGGCGTCCGCCCCAGGGCTCGAGCAACCGCGTCAGGCCGTCGATCACGGCGGGCTCGCTGGCGCCCGGGGCCAGCTTGACGGCGATGCGGTTGAAGGCGCCTTCCATGTCCCAGGCGGCGTCCAGGGCCGTGCCGTCGACCCAGAAGACGCCGAAGCCGCGCTGGTCGGGCATGCCCCACAGCCCGGCGAAGATGTACTCCGGCGCCAGCGCGATGCCGGCCACCTGAAGATCACGGAACTTGCCGTTGACGAGCGCGCCCAGGCGGTCGCCGGGTTTCAGGCCGTGGGCGGCGGCGAAGGATTCCGACACCCAGGCGGGCCATGCGCCGTCGGGCAGCGGCGGGCCCGGGCCGTCCTGCAGCGGCCCGCCAGAGCCGGGGGTGCCGCGGGCGCCGCGGGCAGCGTTCATTCGTCCGTCGCGCAGTTCCACCAGGTTCATGCGCAGCGGCTGCTGGCGCGGCACGCCGATGAGGTGGCCGATGATGGGGTCCTCCACGCCCGCGCGCTGGATGCGCACCGCGAACTCGGTGGTGGTCTGCACGTCGGCCACGCCCGGCACGGCGCGCAGCCGCGCCTCCAGCGAATCGGGCGCGCGCTTCACGCTCGCGAAGACATCGGCGAAACGGCCGCTGGCGTAGAAGCGCTCGCGCGCGAGCTCCAGCGAGTCGATGGCCGACAGCGTCGTCACGAAACCCGCGATGCCGCTGGCGACGACGAGCGCGATGGTGATCGCCTGGCTCCACATCAGGCGCAGGTCGCGCAGCAGCTTGCGGTCGAGGGCCTTCATGGCAAGGTCATGGCGACAGGCTCACCATTGCAGCTCGGCTGGCGAGATGCGATGCGCGTTGCGCTCTTCCCTCACCAGCCGCCCGTCGCCGAGCTGCAGCACGCGGTCGGCCATGCCGGCGATGGCGGCGTTGTGCGTGATGACGATGGTGGTGGTGCCGATCTCGCGGTTCACGCGCTCGATGACCTCCAGCACCAGGCGGCCGGTGTGCACGTCCAGCGCGCCGGTGGGCTCGTCGCACAGCAGCAGGTCGGGCCGCTTGACGACGGCCCGCGCGATGGCCACGCGCTGCTGCTCGCCGCCCGAGAGCTGCGCGGGAAAGTGGTCGCGCCGCGGCGTGAGGCCGACCATCTCCACGGCCTCGTCCACGTCCATGGGCGCGGTGGCGATGTCGGTCACGAGCGCGATGTTCTCGCGCACCGTCAGGCTCGGGATCAGGTTGTAGAACTGGAACACGAAGCCGACGTGCTCGCGCCGGTAGGCCGTCAGCGCGGCCTCGCCGGCCTCGCTGAGCCGGTGATCGCGGAACTGCAGTTCGCCGCTCGTGGGCACGTCCAGGCCGCCGAGGATGTTCAGCAGCGTGCTCTTGCCGCTGCCCGAGGCGCCCAGCAGCACGATGAACTCGCCCGCGGCGACCTCCAGCGAGACATCGGCGAGTGCGACCACATCCACCTCGCCGGTCCGGTAGACCTTGCGCAGGTGCTGGGCCGAGAGCACGGTCGGTTTCACTCGACCATTCTGGGCAATAGGCCCGTGCTGCCCTTGATTTCCATCAATCGCCCGGCTCGCGGGCCCGCCCGCGAAGGGCGACAATGAGTCGACGCACGAAGGAGTCCTGCCCCATGTTCCCGATCCGCCTCGCCGTTGCCGCCGTCGCACTGGTCTTCGCCACGGGCCTGCAGGCCCAGGGCAGCCAGCCCGTGAAGCCGCAGGGCGCCGCGAGCAGCCCGTCGAAGACCGGCGGCACCGAGCGCCGTGCCTCGCTGCCGGCCAAGGGCCTGTTCGTGGGTGATCAGCTCAGCGCGCAGGCCAAATCCAGCCTCACCGATCTGATCCTCAACGCCCTCGGGCTGCAGGTGGAAGTGGCGCTTGTCGTGCCCACCGGCCCCTGGCAGCTCGAAGGCAGCGGCAAGGACGAGCGTGACCTGACGCCCGCGCGGCTGCAGGCCGTGAAGCGCTTCCTGTCGGAGCGCGGCGTGGACCCGAAGAAGATCTACGTCGAGAGCCGCATCGACGATTCCATCAAGGAACCGCGGCTGGACCTGCAGATCCTGGGTCGGCCGGCGAACGACTGAGCCCGGCGCCGGGCTCCGGCTCGGACTCGTCCCCATACTCCGTGCGGAAGCTGCCGGCCTCCAGGCCCTGCTGCTGAAGCCAGCGCACCATCACGGCCTCGTAGCCGTGCGTGACGATCACGCGCCCTGCCCCGGTGGCGCCGATGGCGGCCTGCAGGCCCGGCCAGTCGGCATGGTCGCTGAGCACGAAGCCGCGGTCCACGCCCTGGCGGCGGCGCGCGCCGCGCAATTGCATCCAGCCGCTGGCGAAGGCATCCCCGAAGTCTCCCAGCCGGCGCGCCCAGGCGCTGCCGTGCACCGCAGGCGGCGCCACCACGAGCGCACGCTTCAGGTCGGCGCCGGCCTCGAGCAGCGCGGTGGCGGGCAGCGCGACCCCGGCCTCGCGATACGCCTCGTTGACCGACTGCACGGCGCCGTGCACGACGATGGGGCCGATGCCTGCGTCCACGCCCGCCAGCAGGCGCTGCGCCTTGCCGAAGCTGTACGCCATGAGCAGGCTTGGCCGCCCGGCCTCGGCATTGGCGCGCCACCAGGCGTCCACCTCGGCCAGCACCTGCGCCTGCGGGCGCCAGCGGTAGATGGGCAGGCCGAAGGTGCTTTCGGTGATGAAGGTGTCGCAGCGCACGGGCTCGAAGGGCGGGCAGGTCGGGTTGGCGTCGCCGGCACCCGAAACGAAATAGTCGCCCGAGACCACCCAGACCTCGCCGCGCCAGGCCAGCCGCACCTGCGCCGAGCCCAGCACGTGCCCCGCGGGGTGCAGGCTGATGCGCACGCCGTTGATGTCCACCGCCTCGCCGTAGGCCAGCGGCTGCAGCGTGATGTCGCCCAGGCGCGCGCGCAGCACGCCGGCGCCGTCGGCCTGCGCCAGGTAGGCGCCGTGGCCGCGTCGGGCGTGGTCGGCATGGGCATGGGTGATGACGGCGCGCGGCACCGGGCGCCAGGGATCGATGTGGAAATCACCGGGCGGGCAGTACAGGCCCTCGGGCCGTTCGACGATGAGGTCCGCCATGCGCGCGGGCCTCAGTAGCGGCCGGTCACGCCGGCCAGGCGCAGGTAGGCATGCGCCACCCAGGCCACCAGGCCGCGCCTGAACCAGCGCCGCCAGCCGGGGATGGGCTGGGGCACCGTGACCTCGGTCGAATCGGCGAAGACCCGCTCCAGCCGGGCGCGCAGCACCGCCGCGAAGTCGGCGTCGCGCACGATGACGTTCGCCTCGAGGTTGAGCAGCAGCGACAGCGGGTCGATGTTGGAGCTGCCCACGGTGGCCCAGGTCTCGTCCACGCAGGCCACCTTGGCGTGCAGGAAGGCGGGCGTGTACTCGAAGATGCGCACGCCGTGTGCGCGCAATTCGTCGTACAGCACGCGCGCGGCCAGCGCGGCGAAGGGGTAGTCGACCTTGCCCTGCAGCAGCAGCCGCACCCGCACGCCGCGGGCGGCGGCCTCGCGCAGGGTGCGGCGGAAGCGACGCCCCGGGTAGAAGTACGGCACGGCGATGTCGATGCAGTTGCGCGCCTGGCGCATGGCGTCGATGTAGCGGCGCTCTATGGCGCGGCGCTGGCCGACGTTGTCGCGCACCACGAAGGACGCGCGCATGGGCCGCCGGTCACGCGGCTCGGTCTCGGCGCGTGGCGCGCTGCCGAGCGTGCGCAGCAGCCGCATCGTGCGGTCCACGGGTGTCGGGCTGCTCAGCAGGCGCTGGGCCTCGCGGCGCCAGCCGTGGCCGAGGTGCGCGCGCGCCCACATCGCGCGCGCCACATGGCGCACGTGGCCGGCGAGCGGGCCGACCACCTCCACCGCGAAGTCCAGCCGGGGCAGTTCGGACCAGCCGTGGTTGAGGTCGTTGCGGTCGTCGATGATGTTGATGCCGCCGACGAAGGCCACGTCGTCGTCCACGACGCAGAGCTTCTGGTGCAGGCGGCGCAATTGCTGCGGCTGAAACCAGTTCCACCAGCGGTCGATGGGGCGGAAGATCTCCAGCCGCACCCCGCTGTCCGCCAGCCACGACTGCAGCGTGGGCAGCGTGGACATGCTGCCGAAGCCGTCGATGACCAGATGCACGAGCACGCCGCGCCGGGAGGCCGCGGCCAGGGCATCGGCCATCAGGCGGCCGGCGCCGTCGTCATGGAAGATGTAGGTGGCGAACCAGACCTCCTGCTGCGCGCTGGCCAGCGCGGCATGCATCGCAGGGAAGAGTTCGTCGCCGCCCTCGTGCAGGCGCACCTGATTGCCGCCGACCCAGCGCACCCGGGGCGCGCGCGCCCACCAGGGTTCGCCGGTATCGAGCGCCACTAGACGGGCTCCAGCTCCGCCACCAGCGGCAGGTGGTCGGACATGCGGGCCCAGCCGCTGCCGCGAGGCACCATGGTCGTGCGGCAGGCCAGACCGCGCGTGTAGAAGCGGTCGAGCGCGAACACCGGCACGCGCGACGGAAAGGTCAGGCGCTGCGAAGGCCGGTCGTCCGGGGCGCGTGCGCGCTTGAGGCCGATGTCGGTCATGGGGCCGTCGAGCTTCTCGCCCCAGTCGTTGAAGTCGCCGGCCACCAGCAGCAGTTCGTTGGGCGGCACGTGGGCGGCGATGAAGTCCGCCAGGCGCTGCACCTGCCGCACGCGGCTGGCGTGGATGAGCCCGAGGTGGGCGACGACCGCGTGCACGGCGATGCCGTTCCAGGCCACGGGCACATGCAGCAGGCCGCGCTGCTCGAAGCGGTGGTCGCTGACGTCGTGGTGGCCGATGTCGCCGAGCGGCCAGCGCGAGAGCAGCGCATTGCCGTGCTCGCCGTCGCGCGTGACCGCATTCGTGCGGTACGCGACCTCGTAGCCGTCGGGCGCCAGGAATTCGGCCTGGCCCTGCGCCGGCCAGCCACCGTGGGTGCGGTCGAAGCGGCGCGCCTCGCCGTGGTGGAAGAGCCGCACTTCCTGCAGGAAGACGATGTCGGCGTCCAGCGCCTCCACCGCGAGGCCGAGGTTGTGGATCTCGAGCCGCTTGCGCGGGCCCATGCCGCGCACGCCCTTGTGGATGTTGTAGGTGGCCACGCGCAGGGTGTCGAACGACATCAGCGTCGAGGCGGGAGGCAACAGCGTGCTGTTGAACTGGTTCAGGCCGCTCATGGCACGAGCCTCGGCAATTGCAGGATGGCCTCGGCGTTGCTGGGCGAGAAGCAGCGGTCGGCTGCCTCCCGCCAAGGCAGCCAGACGTGGTCGGTGTGCTCGCGCGGGCTCAGGCGCACCGGGGTGCCGGCCGGCACGGTGAGGCCGAACACGTGCTCGGTGTTCTGCGTCACGCCGGGCGCGTAGCGGTGGCGCCAGACGGGGTAGATGTCGTAGACGTTGGACAGGCCCCAGTCGCGCAGTTCGCCGATGGTGATGCCGGTCTCCTCCTGCACCTCCCGGCGCGCGGTGTCGGTCAGCGGCTCGTCGAGGTCGTCCACCGAGCCGGTGACGCTCTGCCAGTAGCCGGGCTTGTCGGCGCGCTCGATCAGCAGCACCTCGAGCGCGGGCGTGTGGATCACGACCAGCACCGAGACGGGGATCTTGAAGGGGCGCGGAGGAATCAGGTCGGTGTTCACGGCGCGGGTCAGGCTGCCTTGCGCCGCTCGCGCACCGCTGCCGCGAGCTCGCGCAGCACCGGCACGGTGTCGTCCCAGCCGATGCAGGCATCGGTGATGGAGACACCCGGCGCCAGCGCCCGGCCCTCGATCAGGTCCTGCCGGCCTTCGTTCAGGTGGCTTTCCACCATCACGCCGACGATGCGGCGCTCGCCGCCGGAGATCTGGCGCGCAAGATCGGCGGCCACCTCCACCTGGCGCCGGTACTGCTTGGCGCTGTTGGCGTGCGAACAGTCCACCATCACCTGCTCGCGCAGGCCGGCCGCGCGCAGCGCGGCGCAGGCAGCCTCCACGCCCGCGGCGTCGAAGTTGGGCGTCCTGCCGCCGCGCAGGATGACATGGCCGTCCGGGTTGCCGCGCGTCTCGAAGATGGCGGCCACGCCCATCTTCGTCATGCCCATGAAGGCGTGCGGCGCCGCCGCAGCGCGCAGGGCGTCGGCTGCCACCTGCACGCCGCCGTCGGTGCCGTTCTTGAAGCCCACCGGGCAGCTCAGGCCCGAGGCCAGCTGACGGTGGCTCTGGCTTTCGGTGGTGCGCGCGCCGATGGCGCCCCAGGCGATGAGGTCGGAGATGTACTGCGGCGACAGCAGGTCGAGGAACTCGGTGCCCGCGGGCAGGCCCATCGCGCTGATCTCGAGCAGCAGCTCGCGCGCACGGCGCAGGCCTTCGTTGATGCGGAAGCTGCCGTCCAGGCGGGGGTCGTTGATGTAGCCCTTCCAGCCGACGGTGGTGCGCGGCTTCTCGAAGTACACCCGCATCACGACGATCAGCTCGCCCAAGAGTTCGTCGGCCAGCGGCTTCAGGCGCCGCGCGTACTCGATCGCGGTGTCGTGGTCGTGGATGGAGCACGGGCCGACCACGGCCACGAGCCGGTCGTCGCGGCCGTGCAGCACGGCGCCGACGGCCGTGCGGGTGGTCTCGACCAGCGCCTCGACGGCGGGCGTGACCGGCAGGTCTTCCAGCAGGACGGCGGGCGAGACCAGCGCACGGACGGCACCGATGCGCACGTCGTCGATGCGCGTGGTGTCGTGCGTGCTGGATTCTTCGATGGGAATGGGCATGGAGCGGATGGAACGGGCCGGAGTGGGCATCTTAGCCACTCCGGCCCCCCGGGCTCGCCCGGCCTCAGGCCGTGGCGCCGGTGTTGCGCAGGCGGATGTGAAGCTCGCGCAGCTGGGCTTCGTCGACGTTGCTCGGCGCACCCGTGAGCAGGCACTGCGCACGCTGCGTCTTCGGGAACGCGATCACGTCGCGGATGCTCTCGGCCTTGGCCATCAGCGTGATGAGACGGTCCAGGCCGAAGGCAAGGCCGCCGTGCGGCGGCGCGCCGTACTGCAGCGCGTCGAGCAGGAAGCCGAACTTCAGCTGCGCGTCTTCCGCCGAGATGTTCAGCGCCTTGAAGACCTTGCTCTGCACCTCGGCGCGGTGGATACGCACCGAGCCGCCGCCGAGTTCCCAGCCGTTGAGCACCATGTCGTAGGCCTTGGCGATGCACGCGCCCGGGTCGGTGTCCATCAGGTCCTCGTGCCCGTCCTTGGGCGCGGTGAACGGATGGTGCACCGCGTTCCAGCGGCCGCCTTCCTCGTCGTGCTCGAACATGGGGAAGTCGACCACCCACAGCGGCGCCCACTTGTCCTCGAACAGGCCGTGGTTGCGGCCGAACTCGCTGTGCCCGATCTTCACGCGCAGCGCGCCCAGGGCGTCGTTGACGACCTTGGCCTTGTCGGCGCCGAAGAAGATCAGGTCGCCGTTGCAGGCGCCGGTGCGCGCGATGATCTCGGCGATGGCGGCGTCGTGCAGGTTCTTCACGACCGGGCTCTGCAGGCCCTCACGGCCCTTGCCGGCGTCGTTGACCTTGATCCAGGCCAGGCCCTTGGCGCCGTAGATCTTCACGAACTCGGTGTAGGCGTCGATCTCGCCGCGGCTCATCTCGCCGCCGGCAGGCACGCGCAGCGCGGCCACGCGGCCGCCCTTGGCGTTGGCCGGGCCCGAGAAGACCTTGAAGTCCACCGTCTTCATCACCTCGGTGAGCTCGGTGAACTCGAGCTTGACGCGCAGGTCCGGCTTGTCGGAGCCGTACTTGAACATCGCCTCGGCGTACGTGAGGTGGCCGTAGACCGGCAGTTCCACGCCCAGCGCCTTGCGGAAGACCGTGCGGACCATGCCTTCGGTGATCGCGCGGATCTCTTCCTCGTTCAGGAACGAGGTCTCGATGTCGATCTGCGTGAACTCGGGCTGGCGGTCGGCGCGCAGGTCCTCGTCGCGGAAGCACTTGGTGATCTGGTAGTAGCGGTCGAAGCCCGCGACCATGAGCAGCTGCTTGAACAGCTGGGGCGACTGCGGCAGCGCGAAGAACAGGCCGTCGTGCACGCGGCTCGGAACGAGATAGTCGCGCGCGCCTTCGGGCGTGCTCTTGGTGAGCATCGGCGTCTCGATGTCGACGAAGCCCTGGTCGTCCAGGAACTTGCGGACTTCCATCGCGACGCGATAGCGCAGCATCAGGTTCTTCTGCATCGTCGGGCGGCGCAGGTCGAGCACGCGGTGCGTCAGGCGCACGGTCTCCGACAGGTTCTCGTCGTCCAGCGGGAACGGCGGCGTGACGCTGGGGTTCAGCACCACAAGCTCATGGCACAGCACCTCGATCTTGCCGCTGGTGAGGTTGCTGTTCTCGGTGCCGGGCGGGCGCGCCCGCACCTTGCCGACGATCTTCAGGCAGAACTCGTTGCGCACGCCCTCGGCGGTCTTGAACATCTCGGCGCGGTCGGGGTCGCAGACGATCTGCACCAGGCCCTCGCGGTCGCGCAGGTCGATGAAGATCACGCCGCCATGGTCACGGCGGCGGTGGGCCCAGCCCATCAGCGTCACGGTCTGGCCCATCAGCGATTCGCTGACCAGGCCGCAGTAGGTGGTTCTCATCACATCACTCCGGGGAGATTCGGTATCGGGTCACAGAAAGTTCGAGGGCGCTGTCAGCCTGTCTCGCAAGGCTTCAGGACCGGCCGCGTGCCGACGGCAGCCGGCCCGGTCAATTTCGGGCGGCCGCCCGTTCGGCAGCCGCTCCGGGCGAGACGACGCCCATCGAGATCACGTACTTCAGGGCCTCGTCGACGCTCATCTTCAGCGACACCACGTCGGCCCGGGGCATCATCAGGAAGAAGCCCGAGGTGGGGTTGGGCGTGGTCGGCACGTAGACGCTGACGTATTCGCCCGGCAGATGCACCGCGACCTCGCCGCCCGGCTTGCCCGTGACGAAAGCGATGGTCCAGGATCCCTCGCGCGGGTACTGCACCAGCACGGCTTCGCGGAACGCATTGCCGCTGGTGCTGAAGAGCGTGTCGGAGACCTGCTTGACCGAGCTGTAGATCGACTTGACGATCGGGATCTGGTGCATCAGGCGGTGCCACTGGTGCACCCACCACTGCCCGATCACGTTGGCCACGAAGACGCCCGTCAGGATGAGCCCGGCGACCATGACGATGACGCCCAGGCCCGGGATCTTGGCCAACGCGGCAATCAGCGCGTGCGTGGAAGCCGGCAGGACAGCCGTGGTCAGGCCCAGCAGCCAGGTGAACATGCCGTCGAGCACGCCGAGCAGCCACGACAGCACCCAGATGGTGATGGCGAGCGGCAGCCAGACCAGCAGACCCGCGACGAGGTATTTTTTCAAGCCGGCCTCAGGAGGTGGACGCAGCCGGCGGCGGCGTGGCGGCGGGCTTGTCGGCAGACTTGCCGGCGGATTTGTCGGAAGCCGAACCCGAGGACTTGTCGGAAGCCGGCGCGGGCGCGGCCGCACTCTTGTCGGAACCCTTGTCGGAACCCTTCTCCGAACCCTTCTCCGAACCCTTGTCCGAGGACGCGTCGGCGGGCTTGTCGCCAGTCTTCACGGGCGGCACTGCGGGCGGCTTGTTGCCGTCGCGGAAATCGGTGACGTACCAGCCCGAGCCCTTGAGCTGGAAGCCGGCGGCAGTGACCTGCTTGGCATAGGTGGCCTGCCCGCAGGCCGGGCAGACGGTCAACAGCGGGTCGGACATCTTCTGCAGCACGTCCTGCGCGTGGCCACAGGCGCTGCAGCGGTAGGCGTAGATCGGCATGGGGTGGCCCGGTTGTCCAAAAACCCTCCATTCTAGCCGGCCCCACCCGGGCGCGGCGCCCGCCTACCCGGCGACGTGCGTGAGCAGCCGCACGACCAGGGCGCCCAGCACGAAGCCGGCACCCGCCCAGATCAGGCCCTGGAGCAGGCGCCGGGTGGCCCGCTGCTCGGCCAGCAGGGCCAGCAGCACCGGCGATTCCACCGGCGGGGCGGCGCGGGCGGCCAGCGCGTGGTGCACCAGGCGAGGCAGCTCGGGCAGCAGTTGCGCATAGCGCGGCGCTTCCTTCTCGATGCGGGCCAGCAGGCCACGCCAGCCGACCTGCTCGTTCATCCAGCGTTCCAGGAAGGGCTTGGCGGTGGTCCAGAGGTCGAGGTCGGGGTCGAGCTGGCGGCCGAGGCCCTCGATGTTGAGCAGGGTCTTCTGCAGCAGCACCAGCTGCGGCTGGATCTCGACGTTGAAACGACGCGAGGTCTGGAACAGCCGCATCAGCACCTGGCCGAGCGAGATGTCCTTGAGCGGGCGGTCGAAGTGCGGCTCGCAGACGGCCCGGATGGCGCCTTCCAGGGCCTCGATGCGGGTGTCTCGCGGCACCCAGCCACTCTCCACGTGAAGTTCGGCCACGCGCTTGTAGTCGCGCCGGAAGAAGGCGATGAAGTTCTGGGCGAGGTAATCCTTGTCGACGTCGGTCAGCGTGCCGATGATGCCGAAATCGAGCGCGATGTAGCGCCCGAAGGTGCGCGGGTCCAGGCTGACCTGGATATTGCCCGGGTGCATGTCGGCATGGAAGAAGCCGTCGCGGAAGACCTGGGTGAAGAAGATCGTGACGCCGTCGCGCGCCAGCTTCTTGATGTCGACGCCCGCTTCGCGCAGGCGGTCCATCTGGCTGATGGGCACGCCGTGCATGCGCTCCATGACGATGACGGTGGACGTGCACAGGTCCCAGACCATCTCGGGCACCAGCACCAGGTCCAGGCCGGTCATGTTGCGTCGCAGCTGCGCGCCGTTCGCGGCCTCGCGCACCAGGTCCAGCTCGTCGTGCAGGTAGCCGTCGAACTCGGCCACCACCTCGCGAGGCTTGAGCCGGCGGCCGTCGGCGAACAGGCGCTCGACCCAGATGGCCAGCGTGCGCAGCAGCCGAAGGTCGTCGTCGATGACGGGCAGCATGCCGGGGCGCAGCACCTTGACGGCGACTTCGCGGCCGTTCTTGAGAGTGGCGAAGTGCACCTGCGCGATGGAAGCGCTGGCCACGGGCTCGGCCTCGAAGGTGGCGAAGATGGCCTCGATGGGGCGGCCGTAGGCCTTCTCGACCAGTGCACGGGCCTGCGCGGCCGGGAACGGCGGCACGTCGTCCTGCAGGCGGGCGAGTTCGTCGGAGAGGTCGGCGGGCAGCAGGTCGCGGCGGGTGGACAGCACCTGCCCGAACTTCACGAAGATCGGGCCCAGGCTCTCGAGCGCCATGCGCACGCGCACACCGCGCGGGGCGTCCAGGCGCCGGCCCACGGTCATGACCCGCACCAGGGCGCGCACCCAGCGCTGGCGGAAACCGGACAGCGCGAGCTCGTCCAGCCCGAAACGCAGCAGCGTATAGACGATGACGATCATCCGCGCGAGGTGGCGCATGGCGTGCGGCCCGCTGCTCAGCCGCGCCGGGCGGCCAGGCCTGCGGCGGCCTGAACGGCGGCGCGCACGGCGCGCGCCAGGCCACCGCCAAGCCGGAAGATCTGGTGCGCGGCGGCGGGGGGGAGCACGCGCTCGAGGTCGGCCTCGACGTCCCACCTCAGGTTCTGAAGCAGCCAGTTCACGTCGGCGGCGAGCTGAGCGTCGCCGTCGATCTCCACCGCCGGCGTCTCGCCCGTCAGGGCGCGCGCTGCCAGCAGGGCCGGGTTGGATGCGTCGAAGCGCACGGTCAGGTCGGCGGTGGTGCCGGCGCCGTCGGCGTCCCAGTCCAGCAGGCCGGCCGGGGTGATGGCGAATGCCAGGCGGGGCAGGGGCGGCAGCAACGAGGGCCAGGCCTGCGGCTGCAGCTCGATCCGGCGCCCGGCGTGGGCGCGCAGGCGTTCGGTGGCGGCCGGCTCGGCGGTCAGGACATGGTTCAGAACCAGGGTGGTCCGGGCCATGGCCGCCGGGGCAAACAGGTTGTGCAGCGCGTTGAGCATATGTGCCCGATTGTAGGCAGCGTGGTGCCGACACCACTTCAAGCTGGGGGGAGGCCCGCGGGAGAACGCGGACACAATCTGCACGTATCTTGCGTGCGTCCGGGTGACCCCACCCGATGCGGCCCATCGATGTTCGAAGAACGAAACTACAGACGCAATTTCTACAGCGCCCCCCAGTCGGTCACATCGCTGGTTGCGGCGTTCCTGGAGCCCGGCATCATCGTGCTGGTGTTCCTGCTCGTCTCGAACTGGTTCGACGAGTCGATCCTGCGGCCCGACCTGACCCTGTGCCTGCTGGTCTTCGCGCTCACCTTCCCGGGGCGCAACCGCTTCCTGGACCGGCCGCTGAACGCGGCCGTCGACATCGCGACCTCCTGGCTGAGCCTGCTGCTGATCCTGGCGCTGTGCGGGTACGCCACGCGCAGCCTGGGCTTCTTCGAGCCGGAGGTGCTGCTCTGGTGGGCCGTGCTGACCCCCGCGGTGCTCTGGACGGCTGTCTTCCTCGGCCGCAAGCTGCTGCGCTGGACCGCCGCGCAGCCCGACAACCGGCGCAAGGCGGTGGTCATCGGGGCCGGCGCGCTGGGCGTGAAGGTCTCGCAGGCCCTGGTGGCGCGGGGCATGACGGGCGTCGACTTCGCCGGCTACTTCGACGACCGCGCCGACGACCGTGTGCACTCCGAAGCGCAGCCGGCGCGCCTGGGCACGCTGCGCGATGCCGCGCCCTATGTGCGCGGCAACGGCGTGCACGAGGTCTACATCACGCTCCCGCTGGGCTCGCAGCCGCGCATCGTCGAACTGCTCGAGCAGGTGCAGGGCACCACGGCGTCGGTGTTCTTCGTGCCCGACGTGTTCGGCATCAGCATCATCCAGGGCCGCCTGCAGGACATGAACGGCATCCCGGTGGTCGGCATCTGCGAGACGCCTTTCACCGGCACCAACTCACTCGTCAAGCGCGTCAGCGACATCGTGCTGGCCAGCCTGATCCTGGTGCTGATCTCCCCGGTGCTGCTGACCGTGGCCGTCGGTGTGAAGCTCAGTTCGCCCGGCCCGATCGTCTTCAGGCAGCGGCGCAACGGCCTGGCCGGAGACGAGATCGTGGTGTGGAAGTTCCGCTCGATGACGTCCCAGGACAACGGCGAGCACGTGCCGCAGGCCCGGCGCGAGGACCCGCGCATCACGCCCTTCGGCGCCTTCATCCGCCGCACCTCGCTGGACGAGCTGCCGCAGTTCTTCAATGTGCTTCAGGGCCGCATGAGCATCGTCGGCCCGCGCCCGCACGCCGTGGCGCACAACGAGCAGTACCGCAGCCTCATCAAGGCCTACATGGTGCGCCACAAGGTCAAGCCCGGCATCACGGGCTGGGCGCAGGTCAACGGGCACCGCGGTGAAACCGACACCATTGAGAAGATGCAGGCCCGTGTCGAATACGATCTGGCCTACTTGCGGAACTGGTCGCTCGGGCTGGATCTACAGATCATCGCGCGCACCGTGAAGTTGGTCTTCTTCGACCGAAAGGCTTACTGATGCAGCGCAATCCATCGTGGCTGGCCGTGATGCTTCTCGTCGCCGGCGCCGCCCAGGCGCAGACGAGCCCCTGGTACATCGGGGCCGCCCAGACCTTCACGCAGGAATCGAACATCTATCGCCTCGCCGACGGTGTCGCCACGCCGGCCGGGGTGAACAAGTCGGACACGGTGTCCAGCACCGCCCTGCTCGCCGGCCTGGACCAACCCATCAGCCGCCAGCGCCTGTACGGCACCGCCACGCTGCGCGCCAACAAGTACAAGAACAACGACGTGCTCGACAACGAGAGCTACGCGCTGAACGCGGGCCTCGACTGGGCCACGGTCGAGCGGCTTTCTGGCAATTTCGACCTGAGCGCCGACCGCAGCCTCGCGTTCTTCAACACCGACACCGAGATCGGCCTGCTCACGACCAAGAACGTCGAGAACAGCCGGCGCTTCGCTGGCACCGTGCGGATGGGCGTGGTCACGCAGTACACCGCCGAAGCCTCGGTCGAGCACCGTGAGGTGGACTATTCCGCCGCCGAGTACGCCGCGCGCGAGAACCGCCAGACCACCGCCACGCTGGGCCTGCGCTGGCGCCCGCGGGGCACCAACGTGTTCGGCCTGGGCCTGCGCCACACCAGCGGCAAGTACCCGCGGTTCCGCGACCTGGGCAACGGCACGTTCGAGAGCGACGGCTTCACCCGCACCGGTGTGGACCTGAGTACGGGGCTGGAGGTCGGCGGCGCGAGCCGGATCGACGCCCGCGTGACCCTGGGCCGCACCCGCTACGACGAGGCGACGCAACGCGATTTCAGCGGCGTCACAGGCTACGCCGCCTGGACCTGGAAGCCGGGGGCGAAACTGCAACTCGTGACACGCCTGTCGCGCGACGACGGCCAGAACTCCTACTTCAGCGGCAACCCGTTCCTGAACGGCATCATTGACTACAGCCGCACCACCTCCGCGCTGGGCGTCAGTGCCGACTACGCCGCCACCGCGAAGATCCGCCTGAAGACCGGCCTGCGCGTGGCGCGGCGCGACTTGGTGCGCACGCTGCCCGCGAACAGCGTGCTCGGCTCGGACGCCAGCGGCAGCGATACCAGCACCGAATTCAACTTCGGCGCCACCTGGGAACCCACGCGCAGCGTGGTCCTGGGCTGCGACCTGGGAGTCGAGAAGCGCAGCGTCAGCGGCGACCTCTCGCTGCCCTACGGGGCCAGGCGCTTCGGCTGCTACGGCCAGATCTTCCTGCGTTGAACCAGAATCCATGAGCACAGTCCTGCTGACCGGCGCCACCGGCTACATCGCTTCCCACACCTGGCTCGCGCTGCTGGCAGCCGGACACGAGGTGGTGGGGGTCGACGACTTTTCCAACAGCTCGCCCGAGGTGCTGAACCGGCTGCAGCGGCTTTCGGGCCGCACACCGGTGTTCGAGCGGCTGGACGTCTGCGACTCCGCCGCGATGGAATCGCTGCTGCAACGCCACCGCATCGATGCCGCGGTGCACTTCGCGGCCTTCAAGGCGGTGGGTGAATCGGTCGCGCAGCCGCTGGCCTACTACCGCAACAACCTCGGCGGGCTCGTGAACGTTTGCGGCGCCCTGCAGCGCAACGGCATCCGGCGCTTCGTGTTCAGCTCCAGCGCCACCGTGTACGGCGACCCCGAGCGCCTGCCGATCACCGAAGACTCACCGCTCAGCGCGACCAACCCCTATGGCCAGACCAAGCTGATCGGCGAGACCATCCTGCGCGACCTGGGCGCCTCCGACCCCGCCTGGCAGACCGCCACGCTGCGCTACTTCAACCCCGTGGGCGCGCACGAGAGCGGCCTGATCGGCGAAGACCCGCGCGGCACGCCCAACAACCTGATGCCCTACGTGGCGCAGGTGGCCGTGGGCCGGCGCGAATTCCTGCAGGTGTATGGCGACAACTACGCCACGCCCGACGGCACGGGCGTGCGCGACTACATCCACGTGAGCGACCTGGCCGAGGGCCACGTGGCCGCTCTGGCGCGGCTGTTCGATCACCCGGGCTCCCTGACCGTGAACCTTGGCACGGGGCGCGGCTACAGCGTGCTCGACGTCGTGCGCGCCTACGCCACGGCGAGCGGCCGCGAAGTACCCTATCGGGTGGTGCCGCGCCGCCCGGGCGACGTGGCAGCCTGCTATGCCGATCCAGGCCTGGCGGCTTCGCTGCTGGGGTGGCGTGCGCTGCACGACCTGGACCGCATGTGCGCCGACAGCTGGCGCTGGCAGTCCACGAATCCGGACGGATTCGAAGTCCGCTGAGCACCCGGGGTTCGCGGCCTCATCCCGCCGGATGAGGCCGCACTCACTTTGAGATCGACAATCAGGCATGAACATCTCCCTTCAACCGGTCGTGATGGCCGGCGGATCCGGCACCCGGCTGTGGCCCCTGTCGCGCGCCGGCTACCCGAAGCAGTTCCTGGTTCTGGCCGGCAACACGAGCCTGCTACAGCAGGCCGCCACGCGGCTGCAGGGCCTGGCGGCAGCCGACATCACCGTGGCCGCACCGGTGATCGTGGGCAACGAGGAACACCGCTTCATGGTGCTGGACCAGCTGCGCGAGGTGCGCGCCGAGCCCTCGGCCGTGCTGCTGGAGCCCGTGGGCCGCAACACGGCGCCCGCCGTGACCCTGGCTGCGCTGCAGGCCCTGGAAGCCGGCGGCGACCCGGTGATGGTCGTGACGCCGTCCGACCAGACCGTCACCGACGAAGCCGCCTTCACCGCTGCGCTGCAGGCCGCCGCACGCCGTGCCGCCGGTGGTGAGATCGTGATCCTGGGCATCCGGCCCGACCGCCCCGAGACAGGCTACGGCTACATCCTGGCCGACGACGCCGCCGTAGCGCAGTTCGTCGAGAAGCCCGACGCCGCCACCGCCGAGCGCTACGTGGCGGACGGCCGCTACTTCTGGAACGCCGGCATCTTCGTGCTGAAGGCCTCCACGTGGATGGCGGCGCTGCAGCGTTTTCGCCCTGACATCGTCAGCGCCACGCAGGCCGCCTGGGCCGCGCGCAAGACCGACGCGCTGTTCGTGCGCCCCGGCAAGGCCGAGTTCGCGCTCGTGCCCTCGGAATCGGTGGACTACGCCGTGATGGAGCGCTGCCCGGGCACCGAAATCGCCATCGGCATGGTGATGCTGGACGCCGGCTGGAACGACCTCGGCGCCTGGGAAGCCGTCTGGCAGGTGGCCGAGAAGGATGCACACGGCAATGCCAGCGTGGGCGACGCCATCGTCGAGGACAGCCGCAACACCTTCGTGCACGCCTCGAGCCGGCTCGTCAGCGCCGTGGGCCTGGACGACATCATCATCGTCGAGACCGCCGACGCCGTGATGGTGGCCGACCGCTCGCAGAGCCAGAACGTCAAGATGATCGTCAACCGCCTGGGCCGGGAGCAGCGCGGCGAGCAGGCGCTGCACCGCAAGGTGCACCGGCCCTGGGGCTGGTACGACAGCATCGACATGGGCGAGCGGTTCCAGGTCAAGCGCATCATGGTGAAACCGGGTGCCAGCCTGAGCCTGCAGAAGCACCACCACCGCGCCGAGCACTGGATCGTCGTCAGCGGAACGGCCGAGGTGACCAACGGCGACAAGGTGCTGCTGCTCTCCGAGAACCAGAGCACCTACATTCCGCTGGGTACCATCCACCGCCTGGCCAACCCGGGCAAGGTGCCCCTCGAGATCATCGAGGTGCAATCGGGCAGCTACCTCGGGGAAGACGACATCGTCCGCTTCGAAGACACCTACGGCAGATCATGAGCATCCTCGTCACAGGCGGCGCCGGCTTCATCGGCAGCAACTTCGTCCTCGACTGGCTGGCGCAGTCCGACGAGACCGTCGTCAACCTCGACGTGCTCACGTACGCCGGCAACCTGGCCAACCTGGCCTCGCTGAACGGCGACGAGCGGCATGTGTTCGCTCACGGCGACATCCGCGACCGCGAGATGGTGGACAAGCTGCTGCAGGCGCACCGCCCGCGCGCCATCGTGCACTTCGCAGCCGAAAGCCATGTGGACCGCAGCATCCATGGCCCGGACGCCTTCATCAAGACCAACGTCGAGGGCACCTTCAAGCTGCTCGAATCCGCGCGCGCCTACTGGACGGGCCTGGACGGCGAAGCGCAGGCTGCGTTCCGCTTCCATCACGTGAGCACCGACGAGGTCTACGGCAGCCTCTCTGCCGACGCGCCGGCCTTCACCGAAACGCACCCCTACGAGCCCAACAGCCCGTACTCGGCCAGCAAGGCCGCGAGCGACCATCTGGTGCGCGCCTGGCACCACACCTACGGTATGCCGGTCGTCACCACCAACTGCAGCAACAACTACGGGCCGTACCACTTCCCCGAGAAGCTGATCCCGCTGATGATCGTGAACGCGCTGGCCGGCAAGCCGCTGCCCATCTACGGCGACGGCCTGCAGGTGCGCGACTGGCTCTACGTGGGCGACCACTGCAGCGCCATCCGCGCCGTGCTGGCAGGCGGCCGCGTGGGCGAGGTCTACAACATCGGCGGCTGGAACGAGAAGCCCAACCGGGACATCGTGCACACCGTCTGCACGTTGCTCGACGAGATGCGCCCCGACCCCGCAGGCCCCTACAGCCGCCTGATCACGCACGTGAAAGACCGCCCCGGCCACGACCGGCGCTACGCCATCGACGCCCGCAAGATCGAGCGCGAACTGGGCTGGCGGCCGGCCGAGACCTTCGAGACCGGCATCCGCAAGACGGTGCAGTGGTACCTGGACCACGCCGACTGGGTGGCGCAGGTGCAGAGCGGCGCCTACCGCGAGTGGCTCAGCACCAACTACACGGCGCGCTGATGAAGATCCTGCTGCTGGGCAAGAACGGCCAGGTCGGCTGGGAACTGCAACGCGCGCTGGCGCCGCTGGGCGAACTGGTGGCCTGCGATTTCGACAGCCCGGGCGCGATGCGCGCCGACTTCTCGCAACCCGAATCGCTGGCGCCGCTGGTGCGGGCCGTGCGGCCCGACGTCATCGTCAACTCCGCCGCCCACACCGCGGTGGACAAGGCCGAGAGCGAACCCGACTTCGCGCGGGCGCTCAACGCCACCGGCCCGGCCGTGCTGGCACGCGAAGCCGCCGCCCTGGGCGCGCTGCTGGTGCACTACAGCACCGACTACGTCTTCGACGGCAGCGGCACGCTGCCCCGCGACGAGAACGCGCCCACCGCGCCGCTCAGCGTGTACGGCCGCACCAAGCTCGAGGCCGAGCAGCTGATTGCGGCCAGCGGCTGCCGCCATGTGATCCTGCGCACGAGCTGGGTGTACGCGGCGCGCGGCGGCAACTTCGCGCGAACCATGCTGCGCCTGGCCGCCGAGCGCGACCAGCTCAAGGTCATCGACGACCAGATCGGCGCCCCCACCGGCGCCGACCTGCTGGCCGACGTGAGCGCCCATGCCATCCGCGCCGTGCAGGCCCGGCCCGAACTCGGCGGCCTGTACCACTGCGTGGCCGGCGGCGAGACCAGCTGGCACGGCTACGCGCGCTTTGTCATCGAGTGGGCGCGCGCCAACGGGCAGGCCATCCAGGTGGCGCCCGAGGCCGTGCTGCCGCTGCCGACCAGCCAGTACCCCACGCCGGCAGCGCGCCCGTTGAACTCCCGCCTTTCCACGCACAAGCTGCAGCAGGCCTTCGGGCTGGTGCCGCCGCCGTGGCAGGCGGGCGTCGAGCGCATGCTCACCGAAGTGCTCGGCCGCTAGAACCCACAGGACACACCACATGCAACGCAAGGGCATCATCCTCGCCGGCGGCTCCGGCACCCGGCTGCACCCGGCCACGCTGGCCATCAGCAAGCAGCTGCTGCCGGTGTACGACAAGCCGATGATCTACTACCCCCTTACCACGCTGATGCTGGCCGGCATGCGCGAGGTGCTGATCATCAGCACCCCGCAGGACCTCCCCCGCTTCGAGGCCCTGCTGGGCGACGGCAGCCGCTGGGGCATGCAGTTCTCGTACTGCGTGCAACCCAGCCCCGACGGCCTGGCCCAGGCCTTCATCCTGGGGCGTGATTTCGTCGGCGGCCAGCCCAGCGCCCTGGTGCTCGGCGACAACCTCTTCTACGGCCACGACTTCCAGAGCCTGCTGCACCAGGCCAACGCGCGCACCACGGGCGCCAGCGTCTTCGCGTACCACGTGCACGACCCCGAGCGCTACGGCGTCGTCGAGTTCGACGGCAACAAGCGCGCGCTGTCGATCGAGGAAAAGCCCAAGGCGCCGAAGAGCCACTACGCCGTCACGGGCCTGTACTTCTACGACGAGCAAGTCTGCGACATCGCCGCGAACATCAAGCCGAGCGCGCGCGGCGAGCTCGAGATCACCGAGGTCAACGCGCAGTACCTGCGCCAGGACCAGCTCAGCGTGGAGATCATGGGCCGCGGCTACGCCTGGCTCGACACCGGCACGCACGACAGCCTGATGGAGGCCGGGCAGTTCATCGCAACGCTCGAGAACCGCCAGGGCCTGAAGGTGGCCTGCCCGGAGGAAGTGGCCTACCGCGCCGGCTGGATCGACGCCGCGCAGCTCGAGCGGCTGGCCGCGCCGATGCTCAAGAACGGCTACGGCCAGTACCTGATGCAGGTGCTGCGCGAGCGCGTGTACTGACGAAGGCGCACCGATGAAACTGATTCCCACCGAACTGCCCGGCGTGGTCATCGTGGAGCCTGCTGTGTTCGGCGACGACCGCGGCTGGTTCATGGAGAGCTTCAACAGCGCCCGGCTCGATGCCGCGCTGGTGGCCCTGGGCCTGCCCGCCACGCCCACCTTCGTACAGGACAACCACTCCTGCAGCCAGGCCGGTGTGCTGCGCGGCCTGCACTACCAGCTGCCGCCGCACGCGCAGGGCAAGCTCGTGCGCGTGGTGCAGGGCGCGGCCTGGGACGTGGCGGTCGACATCCGCCGCGGCTCGCCCTCGTTCGGGCGCTGGGTGGGCGTGGAGCTCACGGCGCAGAACCACCGCCAGCTCTGGATTCCGCCTGGCTTCGCGCATGGTTTCGTCGCGCTGACCGACGACACGCACTTCCTCTACAAGACCACCGACGTGTACGCGAAGGATTGCGAGCGAAGCATCCGCTGGGACGACCCGGCCCTCGCCATCCAGTGGCCGCTGCCGCAGGGCATGGCGCCGCGTCTGGCGCCCAAGGACGCCGCAGCGCCGCTGCTGGCGCAAGCCGAAGTCTTCGAGCAGGCCTGAGCCGGGTCGCCGGCCCGAAGGCGGGTCAGCGCCCGGGCAGGAAAACCCGAGCGCGCAGGCTCAGACGCGGCCGATGCCGTGGTACTCCAGGCCCAGCGCCGTCATCAGCGCGGGCTCCCAGATGTTGCGGCCGTCGAACACCAGCGGCTGCTTCAGCGTGGCCTTGATGTGGTCGAAGTCAGGCGTGCGGAATTCCTTCCACTCGGTCACGACCAGCAGCGCATCGGCGCCCGTCAGGGCGTCGGCCGAGCTGTCCACGAAGCTCAGTCCGGCCACGCCTTCCATCACGCGGCGGGCTTCGGTCATGGCCACGGGGTCGTAGGCGCGGATACTGGCGCCGCGCTTGACGAGTTCCTCGACGATGACGCGGCTCGGGGCCTCGCGCATGTCGTCGGTGTTGGGCTTGAAGGCCAGGCCCCACATCGCGAAGGTGCGGCCCGTCAGGTCTTCGCCGAAACGCTTCACCACCTTGTCGACCAGCACCAGCT
This sequence comes from uncultured beta proteobacterium, assembly GCA_903938815.1. Classification (GTDB taxonomy): domain Bacteria; phylum Pseudomonadota; class Gammaproteobacteria; order Burkholderiales; family Burkholderiaceae_C; genus Rubrivivax. The sequence goes on along the minus strand of CAJAES010000014.1, from coordinate 107,617 downwards.
TCTGGCGGTCGTTGGCTTCCTCGACGGCCGTGAGAACCTGCAGCTTCATGCCGTTCTCGTGGCCGATGTGGATGAGCGCCTTCACGTCCTTCGGGAAGCAGCTGCCGCCGTAGCCGGTGCCGGCGTACAGGAAGTGCGTGCCGATGCGCGGGTCGGAGCCGATGCCCTTGCGCACCTGCTCGATGTCGGCGCCCACGCGTTCGGCCAGCAGGGCCAGCTCGTTCATGAAGCTGATGCGGGTGGCGAGCATCGCGTTGGCAGCGTACTTGGTGAACTCGGCGCTGCGCACGTCCATGACCTGAAGGCGGTCCTTGTTGCGCATGAAGGGCTGGTAGAGCGCGCGCATCAGCAGGATGGCGCGCTCGTCGTCGGCGCCCACCACGATGCGGTCCGGTCGCATGCAGTCCTCGACGGCCGCGCCTTCCTTCAGGAACTCGGGGTTCGAGACGACGGCGAAGTCCATCTCCAGGCCGCGCTCCTTCAGGGCGCCGGCAATGGCTTCCTTGACACGATCGGCGGTGCCCACGGGCACGGTGCTCTTGTCGACGACGACCTTGTAGTCCGTCATGTGGCGGCCGATGCTGGCGGCAGCGGCCAGCACGTACTGCATGTCGGCCGAGCCGTCTTCGTCAGGGGGCGTGCCCACGCCGATGAACTGCAGCGTGCCGTGCGCCACCGCAGCGGCGACATCGGTCGTGAACTGCAGCCGTCCGGCAGCGCGGTTGCGCGCGACGATGAGGTCGAGCCCCGGCTCGTGAATGGGAATGCCGCCCTCGTTGAGGATGCGGATCTTGCGTTCATCCACGTCGAGGCAGACGACGTGGTTGCCCATTTCGGAGAGGCAAGCTCCGGTGACGAGGCCGACGTAGCCGGTGCCGATGACTGTGACTTTCATAGCCGAAGATTATGGGAGACGGACAGCAGCGGCCTGCGTGACGAACTGGACAAAGCGCGGCTGCGCGGACACGCGCCGACGCAGCCTGTTGCACCTGCACACCTCAAGGCCCGGCGTGGGAGGACGACAACGAAGGGAACCCCGTCCACAGGCGGCCGCACCACGGCCGCACGCGCCCCATGCCTCGCCCTGCCCTGCGTGCCGCCCTTGCCGCCTTGACCGCCCTGGCCACCGCCGCGCTGCTGACCGCCTGCGGCGGCGGCGGCGGCGCTGCCGACGAGACCCCCGTTGCCGCACCGGCGCCCACGCCGGCGCCCGTGGCCTCGGCGCCCGACCCCATTGCCCAGCCCGCACCGCCGGTGCGCCAGCCCCTGGTGGTGGTGCGTGCCCGCGCCGACCTGGCAGCCGGCATCGGCGCGCGCATGGAAGTGCGGCTCGACGGCCTGCTGCTGGGCAGCGCCGACGTGGCGAGCACCACGCCCACCGACTACAGCTTCACGCCCGCCGCACCCGTGGCCGACGGCGCGCTGCTGGAAGTGACCTTCACCAACGACGGCTCGGGCGGCGGCGAAGACCGCAACCTGCACGTGCTGTACATCACCGACGGCCAGCGCTTCCTGCTGCCCACCGCACCCGGGGCCGTGGTGGACCGCGGCAACGGCGCGCAGGCCTTCGACAACGCCGACACCGTGCCCGGCCAGAGCGCGCTCTACTGGTCCGGCACGCTGCGCCTGCGCTGGCCTGCCGCGCCCGCCGCCACCGACGCTTCCGCGCGCAACGCGGCATCGCGCTTCCTGCAGCAGGCCAGCTTCGGCCCCACCGCGGCAGAAGTCGACCGCGTAGCCGCCACCGGCGCCGCCGCGTGGGTGGACGCGCAACTGGCCATGCCGCACGAGCCCGTGTTCGTGCCCGATGTGCAGCGCCGCTACGACCGGGGCGACGCCTGGCGCCCGGGCGGCGCGAACTTCAGCGACAGCTGGCCCGCCCAGCGCTTCTGGGCCAACGTGGCGAACCGCCCCGACCAGCTGCGCCGCCGCACCGCATTCGCGCTGCACCACATCCTGATGGTGTCCCGGGCCGACAGCAACCTGTTCTTCGACACGCGCGCCTACGCGCAGTACCTGGACACCCTGAACCAGCACGCGTTCGGCAACTACCGCAACCTGCTCGAGGCCATTGCGCTCAGCCCGGCGATGGGCATCTACCTGTCGCACATGCGCAACCAGCCCGAGGACGCCGCCACCGGCCGCAGCCCGGACGAGAACTTCGCGCGCGAGCTGATGCAGCTCTTCGCCATCGGCCTGGTGGAGCTGAACGCCGACGGCAGCGTCAAGCGCGACAACAAGGGCCAGGCCATCGAGACCTACGGCAACGCCGACGTGATGGCCATGGCCAAGGTCTTCACGGGTTGGAGCTGGGGCTTCCCGGACAACGAACTCACGTTCGACAACTTCCGCTGGAAGAACCCGAGCTACTCCACCACCGGCGACCAGAAGATCGACCTGCTGCCGATGAAGCCCTACCCGGGCCAGCACTCCACCGCCGCCAAGCCGCTGTTCGCCGGCAAGGCCTGGGCCGTGACCATCCCGGCCAACACCAGCGCCCGCGAGAGCCTGCGAATGGCGCTGGACACGCTGTTCAACCACCCCAACGTCGGCCCCTTCATCGGCCGCCAGCTGATCCAGCGGCTGGTGACCAGCCACCCGAGCCCCGCCTACGTGGCACGCGTGACCGCGGCGTTCAACAACAACGGGCGCGGCGTGCGCGGCGACCTGGCCGCGGTGGTGCGCGCCGTGCTGCTGGACCCGGAGGCCCGCACCGCACCCGCCGGCGACCAGGGCAAGCTGCGCGAGCCGGTGCTGCGCATGGCGCATTGGATGCGCGCGTTCGAGGCCACGTCCAGCACGGGCGATTTCATGATGGCCTACGAGGGGCAGAGCCTGCAGCAGACGGTGCTGGCGGCGGCCTCGGTCTTCGGCTACTTCCGGCCCGGCTACGTGCCGCCCAACACCGCGCTGTCGGCCGGGGGCATGACCGCGCCGGAGTTCCAGATCGTCAACGAGACCACCGTCGCGCAATGGGTCAACACGGCGCAGCAGATGGTCACGGGCGGCGTCGGCTGGACGGGCAGCGCCAACGACGTGAGCAGCGTCTACCCGGCGCTGACCGCGCTGGCCGCCGCCGGCGACCTGGACGGCATGCTGGCCCACCTGGACCTGCTGCTGTTTGCAGGCCGCATGCCTGCCAGCGTGCGCAGCGACATCGCCGAGGGCGTGGCCGGCGTCACAGGACAAACCGCCGCGAACCATCGCGACCGCGCCCGCGTGGCCGTGCTGATGGCCATGACCGCCCCCGAATACCTGGTGCAACGATGACAGCCTCCCGACGCCACTTCTTCCGCGCCGCCGCGGCGCTGGGCACCGCTGCCGCACTGCCGGGACTGCGCCATCTGGGCCAACCGCTGAGCTTCGGCCTGGCCGGCATCGGGGCGCTGGCGGCCCAGCAGGCGCGCGCGCAGGGCAACGACTACCGCGCGCTGGTGTGCCTGTTCATGGCCGGCGGCAACGACAGCCACAACTGGGTGGTGCCCACCGCCAGCGACGAATACGCCGCCTACGCCGCGGCCCGCACCGACCTGGCATTGCCTGCCGCCCAGCTGCTGCCCATCGGCGGCGGCGGGCAGGCCGCCGGCCGCAGCTTTGGCATGCCGCAGGAGCTGCAGCCCCTGCGCACCTGGTACCAGGGCGGCCAGGCCGCCGTGCTGGCCAACGTGGGCCCGCTGGACCGCCCGCTGACCCTGGCCGAGTACGACACCGGCCTGGGCCGCCCGGCCAAGCTCTTCTCGCACAACGACCAGCAGAGCACCTGGCAGAGCCTTTCACCCGAAGGCGCGCGCAGCGGCTGGGGCGGCCGCATGGGCGACCTGCTCATGGCCGCCAACGACCAACCCGTCTTCACCGCCATCTCGGCTTCGGGCAACGCCGTCTTCCTGTCGGGCAGCGCCGTCACGCAGTTCCAGGTGGGCACCGATGGCCCGGTCACCATCAACGCGCTCAACAGCGGCTGGACGGCCGGCTCGGGCACCGTGCGCGCCGTGATGCAGCGCCGCCTGGGCGCCACGCCGCAGGGCGCGCTGGAGGCCGAGTACGCCCGCGTGCTGCAGCGCGCCGTGGCGGCCAACGGCACGCTCAAGACCGCGCTGGACGCACTGCCCGTGCCGGCCCTGCCCGCCACCGCCCTGCCCGACGGCGCCGGCACCACCACGCTGGCCCAGGTGCGCCTGGCTCAGCAGCTGCGCATCGTGGCCCGCATCATCCAGGCCGCACCGGCGCTGGGGCTGCGGCGCCAGGTCTTCATGGTGCAGATGGGCGGCTTCGACACCCACGCGCACCAGATGCGCGACCAACCCGGCCTGACGGCACAGGTGGCGGCATCGGCAGACTGGTTCCTGTCGACGCTGAACACCGCGGGGTTGCTGCCGAACGTGACGCTCTTCACCGCGTCGGACTTCGGCCGCGCGCTCACCAACAACGGCGACGGCTGCGACCACGGCTGGGGCGCGCATCACTTCGTGGCCGGCGGCGCCACCCTGGGCGGGCGCATCCACGGCGCCTTCCCGACCGTGGCGCTGCGCACCAGCACCGACGTCGGCTCGGGCCGGCTGCTGCCCACGACATCGGTGACCCAGCTCGCGGCTTCGCTGGGCGGCTGGATGGGCCTGTCCCGGTCGGAGCTCGGCACCGTGCTGCCGAACCTCGGCAACTTCGACCCGCTAGGCCTGATGGCCAGCTGAGCGCCGCCGGGACTGCGTGCGCCAGCCGCGCGCGGAAAGGGCAGACAGTGCCAGGGCCGCGAACGAAGCGGCGGCCGCAGGGGCGCGGAATCGGGCGAGTTGCATGGGTGTCTCCTGCGCGGGCCTGTGCAGGGGATGTTCCGGGCGCTGTCCGGAACGCCGGTCGGGGTGCCGGCTTGGCCGGAGTGTGCTTCGCCCCGCAGCGTTGCTGCGCCCGCATCCCCAAGCTTGAAGGCCGCAGTGGTGCGGGAATGGCACCCAGGGAGGGGGGGGGGGTTGACACACTGTACTACTGCACCCGTACACTAGTTCACATGGACACCCGGATCCACTTCCAGATCAACACCGGCTCGGCCGAGCCCATCTACCGCCAGCTGATGGACCAGCTGCGCCGGCGGGTCGCGGCCGGGCAGTGGCTGGCCGGCCAGGAGCTGCCCTCGGTGCGCGAACTGGCGCTGGAGCTCGCGGTGCACCCCATGACGATCTCCAAGGCCTACAGCCTGCTCGAGACCGAGGGCCTGCTCGAGCGCCGCCGCGGCCTGCCGATGCTGATCGCTGCCGGGCACGCCCGGCCAGCCGCGGCACGCGACCGCATCGAGCAGCTGATGCCCACGCTGCAGCGCGCAGCAGCCGAGACCCGCGAACTCGGCATTCCCAAGACCCAGGCGCTCGAGCTCTTCGCGCGCCTGCTGGACCCCTCCGAACCGGAAACCCCACGATGAACTCCAGCGCTTCTTCCGCCGGCCTCGTGCTCAGCAGTGCCGCTGCATGGCCCGCCATGGCGCCCCGAGCCGAGATCGAAGGCCTCACGCTCGCCTATGGTGGGCAGCCGGTGCTGCAGGGCCTGCAGTGGCGGCTCGACCCCGGCCAGGTGGTCGGCCTGCTCGGCCGCAACGGCGCCGGCAAGACCACGCTGCTGGAAGCGCTGCTGGGGCTGCGTGAGGCGTCTGCCGGCAGCGTGCAGCTCTTCGGGCAGCCGGCGGCGCGGCTGGACGATGCCGCGCGGGCCCGCATCGGCTACGTGCCGCAGCAGAGCGACCTCTTCGAGGAACTGCGTGCCGACGAGCTGCTGGCCTACTTCCGCAGCTTCTACCCGCGCTGGAACGACACGAAGGTGCAAGGGCTGCTCGAGCGCTGGGCGGTGCCGCGCGACATCCCCATCGGCCGCATGAGCGGGGGCCAGCAGCAGCGGCTGTCGCTGATCCGCGCGCTGGCCCACGAACCCGAGCTGCTGGTTCTGGACGAGCCGGTGGCCAGCCTGGACCCGCTGGCGCGGCGCGATTTCCTGCGCGAGCTGGTGGAGCAGGTGCTGGACCGCGGCACGACCGTCGTCTTCAGCACCCACATCCTGTCCGACCTGGAGCGCGTGGCCTTCAACGTGGCCTTCCTGCGCGAGGGCCGCATCGCGCTGCAGTCGCCGCTGGACGAGCTGCTCGAGGAAACCCGCCTGCTCATCGGCCCCGAGGCGCTTCTGGCCGCGCTCCCGCGGGCGGGGGTGGGCGTGGAGGTGCTGTCGCGCCGGCCCGGCCGCTGGCTGGTGCGGCGCGTCGATGAGGCCGCACTGGCGCCGGGCCTGGTGGCGCAGCGAGCGAGCCTCGAAGACCTGTTCGAGGCGCTGACATGAGCGTCACCGCCCGTCATCTCGCGCTGCTGCGACAGCCCTGGCAGGCGCGGCGCCTGGACACCGGCTGGCGCCGGCCCTGGGTGGGCCCGCTCGTCTGCACGCTGGGCGTGCTGCAGATGGTGCTGGTGTGGCCGGCGCAGTCACGGCTGTGGCTCGGCGCACTGGGGCTGGTCTTGCTAGCCTGGCTTTGGTGGCTGCTGGCAGAGGGCCTGCAACGGCAGAACCAGCCGGCCCTGGCGCGCCTGCTGCCCGGCCATGCGCACGCGCTGCAACTGCAACTGCTGGTGCACGGTGCACTGGTGACCGCCGGCGCGGTGGCCGTCCTCACGCTCGCCCTGGGCACCGTGAGGCCCTGGTTCTGGATCGTGCTGCCGGTGGTGGTGGTAATGGCCTGGCTGGCGCGCGAGCCCTGGCTGTGGCTGCCCGCCAGCCTGCTGGGCCCCTGGACGCCGCTGCACGCCTGGGCCGCCGAGGTGGCCGGCGCATCGCGTGGTGTGCAGGCGCTGGGGCTGCTGGTGGCCGGCTTGGTGCTGGCGGCGTCCATCGGCAACGGCGGCCCGCTGCACCGCTGGCACGAGGCGCGCGGTGCACGCTGGCGGCGCGCCGAGGCGGCGGAGCGCGAGGGACGCGGCCTCCCGTCCAGCGAGCTGAGCCTGCCGCTGCGTGCGCTGGTGCGACTGTTCGACTGGCCACGGCTGGTCTGGCGCCGACGGGTGCTGGCCCAAGGCGCCGCTGCGCCGCTGGGTGCCCGCGTGAACCTGGGCCTGGGCCTGGGCGGCCAGTGGGCCGAACTGCTGTGGGTGGGCGCGCTGCTGTTCATCACACCCGCCGTCATCGGGCTCGGCCGGTGGCGCAGCGGGTCCGACATCGACCTGCAGGAGATGATCGATTTCAGCCGCTTCGGCGTGTGCATCGGCGTGTTCTCGATGATCGCCAGCACGCAGCACGGCCGGCTGTCGCGCCTGTGGGCACGGCGGCGCGAGCAGGCGCTGCTGGCGCTGCTGCCGGGCGTGCCCAGCGGCGACCTCGGCGCCAATGAGGTGCGCTGGCGCCGCGAGTACCTGCTGGCGTGGCTGCTGGCCACGGCAGCGGTGCTGACACTCGGCGCTGCCGGTTCGCCCGGCAGCCTGCACTACACCGCCTTCTGCGCCGCTTTCTGCCTGCCGCTGGCCTGGCTGGCGCAGCACCAGCAGCGCCGACTGCAGGGCCGCCCCAGCCTGGCGCCGCTGGCGCTGGCGCCCGTGCTGGCAGCCGTGCTGGCGTGGCCGGTGCAGCAGGTGGGAGTGCCGGCGTGGGCCAGCCTGGTGATGGGGGGCCTGGTGTACGCCGCGCTATCCCGCCGGCACGACGCGCGGCGCCTTGCGCTGCCACTCGGACGGGCGGCCGCAATACCCGGGACGATGTCCGGCTGAAGCCATGGCGAGCCGCCACGCAACGGCCGCGCAGCCGCTCGCGCGAGCCTGCGCTTGAACCATGGCTACGCTCAGACAGCCATTAAAGTCAGTGCCAAAGGCACGTAGGCGGGCGGCCCACCCCTGCGCGGACGAAGTCAAACCCATGTCCACACCCATTCATGTCAGACAGCCCTTCGGCCAGATGTGACCTTGTCGAGCGCGCCCGCGTATTCGCGACGCAGGCACATGAACATATCGGTCACCAGCGCAAGTACAGCCAGCAGCCTTATCAGGTGCACCTGAAGGCGGTGGTGCAACTGGTGGCAGAGGTCAGCGACGACCCGGAGACTCTGGCTGCCGCCTGGCTGCACGACACGGTCGAAGACACCACGGCCACTTTCGGCGACATCGAGCGCGCCTTCGGCCCGGTGGTGATGCAACTGGTGGCCGAACTCACCGACGCCAGCCGGCCGGCCGACGGCAACCGGGCCGCTCGCAAGGCCATCGATCTGCACCACCTGGCCCAGGCCAGCGCCCGGGCGCAGACCATCAAGCTGGCCGACCTGACCGACAACTGCCGCGACATCTGCCGCCACGACCCGGCGTTTGCCCGCGTCTATCTCGTCGAGGCAACGGCGCTGCTGGGCGTGCTGACGGCCGGCGACAGCACCCTGTACCGCCGCGCGCAGCAGGCCATGGCCAGCTGCGCACAGCGCCTGGGGCTGCCGCGTCCGGCACTGACCTGGGAATCCGGCGAACTGCCCCCGCTGCCCCCCGAACCCAGCTATGCGCAGCGCCGCACTCAGCGCCTGTTCACCGCCGCGTTCACCGCGCGCGACGTGTCCGAACCGCTGCTGTCCTTCGACACCGGCCATGCCGCGGACGACATGGCCTCACATCTCGACAGGCGCGGCGTGGCCGTGGCGGGCCTGCGCCAAGCCGGCCTGTGCGTGGGTTATGTGCGCGCGGGTGATCTGCGCGCAGGCACGGCGGGCGCGGTTCTGCGGCCCTTCGTCCCGGCACAGCTGCTGCCGGGCGACGCCCCGCTGTCCGACGTCATCGGTGTGCTCTACCGCTTCGACTTCTGCTTCGTCACCGCGATGGGCAACGTGCCGGGTGTCATCACGCGCGGCGACATCCAGAAGCCCATCGTGCGCATGTGGCTCTTCGGCATCGTCACCCTCGTGGAGATGGACCTCACGTCGCGTCTGCGCAGCCACTGGCCCGACGGCAACTGGACACGGCTGCTCTCACGCAGCCGGCTCGACAAGGCCCAGGAACTGCTGGAGGAGAGGCGCCGCCGAGGCCAGCAGCCCGACCTGGTGGACTGCCTGCAACTGGCCGACAAGGCCACCGTGCTGATGCAGGACGCCGCCCAGCTCGCGGCCTATGGCTTCGAGACCAAGGGCGCTGCGCAGCGTGTCATCAAGGACATGGAATCGCTGCGCAACCACCTCGCGCATGCGCAGGACATCATCACGCACGACTGGGCGCAGATTGCGCGCCTGGCGCAGCGCATCGAAGACACGTTGGCCCTCACGGCGTGAGGGCCAACGGATCATCAGCCAAAGCGCTGGCGCACCGCCCCTCCGCTTGGCGCGCTCCATGACGCTGGCCGAACTTGCCCACCGGCTGGCGGAGCTGCCGAAGGATGTCGAGATCGTCGCCTGCTGCCGCGGGCCGTTCTGCCTGATGTCCGATGAAGCCGTGGCGCTGCTCAAGAAGCGCGGCTTCCGGGCGCGCAAGACCGTCGATGGCATCAGCGAGTGGCAGGCGGCGGGACTGCCGGTGAAGCGCCCGTCCTGCCGGCCATGACGCTGCGCCGGGATGCCTGCGACAACCTGCGTCCGCCAGACGGCGGATTCAACGGGTTGATGGCGCCGGGCGGCATGCAAACCCACGCCAAGCGCTACCCAGGCGGCAGGCCCTTCCTCGGGCTGGCCATGGCCCTGGGGCTGCACGCACTGGTCCTGACCTTGGCGTTCACCCAGCTGTTCACACTGACGGGAAAACCGGACAGGCCGTCACGCGAGCCCAAGGACACTGTGTTGTACCTGCGGCCGCCCGAGCCGCAGACAGTCACGCCGGAACCCGAGCCTCCAGCCCTCAAGGCGCAAGCAGCTGCGGTGCCGCCACCTTCCGTACCGGTGCCCGAAATCAGGCCGGCGGTGGAGCCAGCCGTGCCGCGACCACCGGCGTCGATGGCGGCACCTCCTGCGCCGACGGCAGAAGAGTGGGCCTTTGCAGGCAAGTACACGCTCAAGAACAGCAAGGGCTACCGCCACACCTGGGGGCAGCAGGTCCGCAGCATGATGGGCACCGCCGTCGAAGGCCCCGACCAGGGCGTGGTGCGGTTCCGGGTCGAGATCGCGCCCGATGGCACCTTGGCCCGGCTCGACACGCTGTGGTCCACATCACCTGTGGCAGAGCGACTGGCCCGCCTGGCCATCAACGGCATGCCGCAATGGCCGCCCACGCCGACAGGCAAGCCACTGGTCTTCGAGAAGACCATCGCGTTCACACCGTACTCAGCCGATGGCCCCCCGCTCTACGGGGACGATTGCCTGCCCGAACCGCCGGCATTCGGCAATCCGTTCGTCTGGGATGGCAAGTCGGAACGCCCGCAGCCGCAGGGCAAGCCGATCGAGAAGCCAGACCCTCAGGCCATGGAAGACTGCCTGAGGCAACTGCCGCGGGATTCGATCGAGGCGGAGAGTGCACGCGACCAGCGGCTGATGGACCAATGGGGTTGGTCGTCAGGCAAACCGGGCCGCTGACATGCAGGCAGAGCCGGTTGGCACGCACAAGCGTGCGCCGTCCCGCTGCGGGGTTACTTGTTCAGGGCATAGGTGGCGCGGCCGGTGGCGAAGATGTCGCCCAGATTGCCCTCGGCCATGAGATCCATGCCGCGGCCCTTGAACTCGATCGTGCCGCTGATCCCTGCGTACCGGCCCGTTCCTTCGACCAGCCTTCCCGTCGCCGACATGGTGGGCGCAGCGCCGGCGGGGCCGAACTGCGTGACACCCTGCATGTCGAACGTGAAGGTCGAGCCGTCCTCGAAGCGCATCAGCATGCGTCCACTGAAGTCCTGGCGACCACCCTCGGGCGGCTTGGCCGTGCCCCGGAAGGTCAGCGTCGCGGGCTCACCGTTGGCGAACATCGCGACGCCGCGCCGCACGTAGCTCATGCCTTGCAATTCGGTGCGAATGCTGGTCTGGCGCCAGCTCAGTTCCTCGGCATGGGCGGGCGCAAGGCCCGCCATCGTGCCCAGGGCAAGCACCAAGGCCCACGCCGCCGACTGCCGCCGTTTCCAATTGAATTGCGTCATCCTGATCTCTCCGAAGTTCCGATGTCAGTGCTCTTGTTCACTGTGGATCAAGGCGCTCGCTGGCCCTTGAGCAATCGCAAACTGCCTGCAGAAGACTGGCTCGTCGGAGCTGCGCCAACGAGGGCCGCGCCCATTCATCGGTGACACCGCACCACTGAATGTGCAGTTCGTGGCCGATACGCCAGGCCGGAGCCCGGAGCCGTCTGGGGGACAGGGACGGCCATCAAGCCGAGGTTGTCGATGGTCGGGTCATCCGGCCATCAACCGTCATTGACGGGCGGCAGCATCCTCGCCACCCGATGGGATGGCCAATGGGGCATCTGCTGGTGAGGACGAGTGTGTCAGCACCCTTGCGCATGCGCACCGCCTTCTTGATGGCCGTGTCAGCAGCGACATATTACTCTCAAGTTCAAAAAAGAAACGGTACAGTCTCTTCGCGTATCGATCTGGACTTTCTCTGCTCAGGGACCCCCATGAACCAGCCTATCAACCAGCGCTACATCACCAGCATCACAGCCGTCGTGCTGCTGGCGCCGTTATCGGCCGCCGCCCAGGACGCGCCCGGTTTCTACGCCGGCGTCTACGGAGGCGCCAGCGCCATGGCGTCGACAAGTTTTTCGGAGTCCCGCGCAACGGGCCCTGCTGTGGGCGGCAAGGTCGCCTTTGGCAAGGGTATCGGCTTCGGTGCCGCCGTGGGGCAGCGCTTCGGCAACGGGTGGGCCGTCGAGTTGGCGCTGGACGAGCGTGGCAACTTTCTCAAGCGCGTAGGCGGTGTCGCCGTGGATGGCAACGTCTTCTCGGAGGTGGTCTTCTTGAACGGGTACTACCGATTCCCTGCCTGGGGCACGGTGCGCCCGTTCATCGGCGCGGGCCTGGGTTACGTCATCGGGCTGGACATCGACGTCGACCGGGACGGGACAGAGCAAGAGTATTCGCGCAAAGGCGGCGTGGCTGTGCAAGCCATCGCGGGAGGCGAGTACAGCCTGTCATCCCGCTGGAGTCTGAGCGGCGATGTGCGCTGGAGCCGGATGAGCAGTGGCACCTTCAAGGCCACTACAACTGGCACCATGCTGAGCGGCGAGCCGAAGTACCAACCTGTATCGCTCAACCTGGGTGTCAGCTATCGGTTTTGAGCCGGCAAGCGCGCAATGCGCAGGGCACGGAGCTCATGAAGGCCTCTGAACGGCATGGCACGGGCATTTGCTCCGCCGCCTTGTCCTGATTCGATGGGGCGCGATTGGTGCAGGACGCGGTGATTCGCAATCTGCAGACCTTGGCCGAATCAAGCCAGCGCCTGTCGAGCGAAATCAATGGCACAAAGTCGGAGACCCCATGTCTTGAACTTGCCGGGTTTCGCGACCTGATCGTGCCAGGTCACACGGACGTTGACCTGGGGGCCGACTGGCTGGTCGTGGGATAGGCCTTTCCGTCGCTGACCGGAGCAGTGAATCGAGTGGCTACGCGCCCGGGCACTGCCGGCTGATCCGGACACGCCGTCTCGATGCTGAGCGGTTGACAACACCCAGCGACGGCACGCTGCGCACCACATGGCCGACGTTCGCCGCACTCGACTCGATGGGGCGTCTCCCGCGAACGCTACAGCCAATCAGTCGAAGCTCAACGGTGCGCAGGCGGATGTGTTCTCGTCGCTTCGCTCCCGGCACAGACGAAAACTCATGTCGTCCCAGAACACCTGCAGCGCACCGCCCCGTTGCGTGACGAAGTCGATCGTCGACTTCGCCGTGTAGAGCTTGGCCGGATTGATGTGCGTGATGCCGTCCGGCGCCGGATCCTGCGGATGGTGGGTGAAGTTGCGAACGTCGAAGATCACCTGCCTGACCCCGCCATCCGGCGTCATGGCGAGATAGAACCGGCCCGTGGACGCATCGCCTTCAAGGAACGCGTACTCCAGAGTCACCCATTGCCCGACCGGCACCTGAATGGCGCTGTTCACCTCGGTCCAGAGCGCCGCATGCCACTCCAGCGTCGAAGGGTCCGCAGTCTGCGCCTTGACGCTGAAGTTCAGCGCAGACCCCGGCGCGGACGAAGGCTTCACGACATTGACGGTGATGCGAAAGGGATGGTCCTGCCCCGTCCAGGTGGGGTTGTTCCACCACTCCGAGATCGTGAGCCAGGACAGTGCCGCAGGCATCTGCCTCAGAAGCGCGAAGTCGGGGGTCAGGAAGACGCGGGTCTTGAAACGCACCTCTTTCGCGCGGATCTGATTGACGTCATAGGCGTTGAGCTGGACCCGGCCCTTGTCGGCAATGCCGGCTGCGTTAGGCACGTTCGCGGACATCAGCTTGAAGGCGAGCACGCGGTTGCCGGGCACGCCGGGCTCTTCGATGATCCGCGCCCAGCGTTCGGCATCGGTGCCACCCTGGTACTGAATCGTCATGCCGCCTGGATCGATATCAGGCGCGGAGACGGGCACTGGGCCAGACAGCAGCGGCGTCGGTTGCACGCCTAGAAGTCGCTCAGACTGGCCGTCTGGAGTGCCCTGCAGGGACTCCGTGCCATCGAATGCGGTGAGAAGCCCGGGGGCCGGGCCTGGCACGGGCACGGGTGCAGGAGCCCGCTCTGGCTCTGTCACAGGCGCGGGCTCGCTGAGAGGAACCTCAACCGGCGCCGGCCCATCAGTTGCACGTACCGTCGGAGCGGTCGGAGCGGTCGGTGCCGCCGCACCCAACGGCGCACTCGCGCTCGTCGCAACCGGACTGGGCGTGGTGTCGTCGCTACCGCCGCCTCCGCATGCCGACAGCGCAATGCAGGCAAGCACGGTCGCGGGAACCCAATGCAGATGGTTGCGAGGAAGCAAAGACATGGAGGCCCATGGAGTCAGGGATCTCCTTGTCTATCGGACGATGCGCCCCGCTACGTGAGACCGAAACCCAAGGTTCTTGCAACCAAGAGTGAGGACATGCTCACGGCCAGAACGCACCCTCGCATAGCAGCGAATGGGTCAACCGAGGTTCAGCCGGACTCCCACGCGGCTTCACAGCCGGAGCGCAGGCCAGGGACGGGCTTGCTGCACGCCTGCACGGTCATGTCATCCCACCCCAGCCTCAGCGCGGCCCCCTGTGAGTGCATGTGCTCGGTCAAGGGCGCGCTCGTGTACAGCTTGATCGGATTCAGGTGTCTCAGACCGTCCAGACGCAGCGCATCTGGATGATGGGTTTGGCGGCGCTCATCGAACACAACGCGCCGCGCACCACCGTCTGGCGTGATGGCCAATGCAAATCGACCGCTCACCGCATCCCCTTCGCGGAAGTAGTAGTCCAGCCGCATCCATTGCCCGATCGGCACCGAACCCTGGCTGTCCACAGCTTTCCAAAGATCGGCGCCGGCAAAGTCGGACCGCCCGGGCCGCATCGCCTGAGCTTCGACTGCAAAGCGAAGCGGGGCCTGTGGGTCGGGTTCGGTCTTCTGCAGATTGACGGTGATCCGGAAAGGGTGGGCCTCGCCGGTCCAGGGGGCATCGTTCCACCACTCCGAGATCGTGAGCCACTGGAACGGTCGGGGAAACCGGCGCAGCGCGTCCATCTCCGGAAAGACGAACATCCGAACCGAGAGATAGACCTCCTGCGCGCCCTCGTTGCCGTAGAGGTTCATCTGGACGCGGGATTTTCCGGTGTCGGTTCCCGACGACCTGACGTTCGGCTCGTTGACTCTGAACTCCATCATCCGGTTGCCAGCGCGAACCGGATCGACCACGACACGCGCGCTTCGTTGCGCGGCCGTACCGCCTTCATACTGAATCTCTGGATTCGCCAGGCTGGGACCGGGCAGCGCGGCTCGCCCGGCTGGCAAGGGCTTCCCGTCCCGCAGCATCACCGCCTTGCGCCCGGTGGCTTCGTCCTCCACGGCAACACCGTTCTCGAAGTCCATCTTCAGGCGATCACCTGCGACAGCGGCGCACGCAACGGCAAAGCCAAGTGCGAGCACTAGCGCCAAGCGCCACATCACGGTGGTAGCCCCTGGACCACCCGTTTCAGGCGATCGACGAGCGGGCCGCTGGCAGTCTCTGGCAATTGAGGCCCGGCGGTGAGCAACTGCCGCTTGTCCAGCATCCCGGCGACCTCGGTTTCGTCCCATGCCACGGCAACACCTGGCCTGGTACTCAGCCACCGCGCAGTGGCGAGTTGATGGTCATTGCGATGCTCACCCAGGGCCGCCAGGCGGGGCATGATGAGGATCGGGCGGTGATACCGGAGCGCTGTGAGAACGGAGCCCATGCCGGCGTGCGCGACGATCAAGGTGGCCTGGCGGATGAGGTGATCGGCGCGCGAAGGTGGCACGAAGGACACCCAGGGCAGGTTCGTCGGCGGGTTGGCGGTGGGCCCAACCTGCGCAAAGAATTTCAGATCAGGGTGATCACGTGCCCAGGCATCGACAGCAGAGACGAGCCGATCGAACGGGAGTTGAGTCCCTACAGTAATGAAAATCACAGCACCGCCCCCCAGTACTGCGGGCCATCAGGCTTGGCCAGGTGCTCCCACTGTGTCAACCACACATGCGCCCAACGACCCACCTTGATGCCCGAAGTCGACAGGGTTTCGGAGTTGGCGATGCTGTCCACCCAGATGGTGCGGGCACCCAGGAGACGCCCGAACACCACAGCCGCAAAACCCGGCGCAGCACCCGTTGTGATGACCACATCCGGCCGCAAGAGGACCATTCGCCATGCGACCTGCAGAAACATCAGGAGCAGCGCCGTCTTGTTCCAGAGGTTGGCATCGCGCACGACGTGCAACGGCCCCTCCACCTCGCGGGCGTACTCCGCCTCGGTCGTCAGCCACGTCACCTGCGCGCCCTCGAAAGCCGGGCGCAACCGAAGCAACTGTACCCAGTGCCCGCCGCCCGACGCCACCGCCAGCACGCGCGTCATCAAGTACCCCTTTGAAGCTTGGACGGCTCGCCCTGCGGGGCAGGATGTGCCAACACCTTGCGCCAGATCTCTTCCACGCGAGGGTAAACCGCCTTGGCTGAAAACTCCCCGTCGAACGCCACGCGCCCCGTCTGAGCGACAGCGGCGCGCCACGCTGCGTCGTCCATGGCACGCCGCAGCGCCGCTGCCAACGCGGCCGAATCCCCCGCAGGCAGAACGACGCCCCGGCCCTCACGAAGCACAAACGAGATGCTGCCGACATCGGTGGAGATGACGCAATTGGAACGCGCCATCGCCTCGAGGATGAACATTGGCATCGCCTCATCGCGCGACGGCAGCACTGCTATGGATGAGCGCTCCAACAACGCCATCAACTCAGCATGCGGTGTTGCGCCAGGGAACAGTGCGTCCGGCAAGCTTTCAGGCACGACGTCGGCATCGACGACTGGGCCTGCCACGACCAGTTGCCAGCCGCGGTTACCGCCAACCTGCCGCCAGGCATCGACCAGGACATCGACGCCCTTGCGGCGTGTCACGCCACCGCCGAACACAACGAGTTTTTCCTTGGGCCGCTCGGCACCCGGAGGGACGGCATTCGGCACGAGTTGCACTCGGCAAGCCGGCACAAGCTTTGAAACGGCGGCCCGTGTCGCCTCGCTGAGAACAAGCACACGGGTGGCGGCAGACAAGACCCATCGCACCAGACCGGGCCGCCGCTGAGCGAAGGCAACGAACGAACTTCCGTGCAGGTGGGCCACTGTGCCGAAGCCGCGGCGCCGCGCCAACCACAGCAGCAGCCCTTCCCGCAGGAAAGAGCCCCCCTGCGAAAGGTGAACGATCACGATGTTCCTGCGAGGTTCAGACAGCGTGAGAACCGCCAGGCACGCCCGGAGAAAGAGCCACCAGGCGCGGGGGCCGCGCGATCCATCCCGCGACCGGATCACCCGCAATTCAAAGAACTCGAACGGCCAGGAGAGGTAGCCGTTCACCACCTGCGTCATGCCCCCGGCGACCTCCCCCTGGCGGCCAACATGCCAGGCCACCGGCCGCTGTGCTGTCACGCGTTGGCCTCTGCCAGGCATTGCAGCACCCGCTGCCTCACGCCCTGCAACTCCACTCGGGCGTGGGCGAGCCCGTCGAACAGTTCCCTCTTGCGCAGGAGAACCGTACGCATGGCCTCGATCAACTGCTCGGCTGGCCGGTCATCGGGGTAGATGTGGACCGAAGCAACACCTGCAGCCTCGAAGTGCCGAGCGATCTTGTCGGACTTGTCGGTGAGCAACCCGATGGGTACCGCACCATGCGTGAACGCGGCAATCAGAACGTGCAGCCGGTCGCTCACAGCAACACGAGCTTCGCGGTAAGCCTGCCGCAGCCGTTCCTCCTGAAAGTCGTGGTCCTTGCCGTCCCATTGCAGCAGCTCGGCATTCAGGCGGCGCGCAAGATCAAGAGACAACTCGGCATCTCGCGCCACCTGAGTGACGAGCTTGATCTTCAGTCCCTCGCGCAGCGCAAAGCCACGCACCGCCGCGACCCAGGCATCGGACACGCCATGCCGATCGCCACGCATCGACACGATCATCCACGGCCGAGGGCCCTCGGCGGGCGACAAATCGCCGTCCCCGAAGGCCAGGTCGGGCATCACGGCGCCACTGCCCAAGTGCTCGGCCGTACGGCGGTCTCGCCAGAACAGCAGATTCGACAAGGCCACGGATGGCCAGAGTACCAGGCGAGGCCAGCGCGCAAAGTTGCGCGCCCCTGACCCGACGCGCACCACGCGGCCGCCGCGCAGGCGCAGCAGCGCGAGCAGCGGCAACATCGACACGTGCTCCTTCATGCCCTTGAGCGTGAGCTGGATCTCGCCTGGCTTGAACGCATAGCTCGCGCGGCCCGCCAACGCCGACTTCAAGCCAGCGAGATACCAGGTCGAAAACGAGCGATAGACATGGTCATGCGCCTGCAGACCCAGCGAGGCCTCGAAGCCGTGAGGCGCAGGGCCAACGAAGACGTGCAACTCACCTGCGGGACGAAGCCACTCCAGCAGCGGGCGCCGAAGGATGATGTCGCCGATGTTGTCGTACTGGCCGATGGCAGGGGTGAAGATCTGGCTCATGGGGTCATGCACCTGTTTCACGCGGATCGACAAGTCATGAGGCGGATCCAGACGCAGTGAGATTGCGTTTGTAGACCGCAGCCACCGCCAGAGCGATGGCGTCGTAGTCACGAAACCGCTTCACGTGCTCCTTGCCTCGAAGAATCCTCTCATGACGCTCATCCTCGGGCATAGCCATCCAGGCCAGAACCGCCGCAGCAAAGCTGCCTGCCGTGTATGGCACACAGGTCCCGGCGCCTGAGGCCTCTATCAAGGCCTTTTGGTCTGGATTGTCATTGCACACTACCGGAATCCCCAAGGCTAGGTACTCCGGTACTTTGGTGGGGGACGAACAATCCAGAAGTGAGCCGCGTGGGACGGGCGACAACGCAACCTCGGCATGCAGGACGTGTTGCATGGCGTCTGCCATCGGCAACCAACCCGTCCAGTGGATCGAGTCGGCGACACCCAGAGAACGGGCTTGACTCAAGAGCCAGTCGCGATGTCCGTTATCCCGTGTATCCCCGACCAGCATAAGCACCACTTGGGGCAATTGGGCCCGGATGATGGCAAGCATCTGGAACAGCGTTTGAATCTCCCTCGGCCGGTCCAGCGTACCCAAGTATGCAATGACTCTGCGACCCGAAAATCTAGCTTGAATTTCAGGAGAGAGGCTCACGGTACGCAATGCAGCACAGTCGACTCCCATGGGAACCGGGACCACGAGTTCCGTCGAAACACCATCCTCGATCAATTCGTCGCGCATGCGTTCGGACTGGACGAATACGATGTCAGCGTCGCGAAGCACAAACCGGCTCAACGCGAACTGCCCCACGCGCCCCCGGAGCCAAGTTGGAATCCAGCGAAGGATTTGCCCCTCGCGGCGGCGTGCCAATGCCAAATCCATCAATCCTCTTGATATTGGATAGGACATCCAATAGCAGAATGGAATACGCCGATAGCGGGCGAAAAGCATCACGATAGCCGCAATGACAGGCATATCGCGAACCTGGATGGCTTGATATACCGCAGGATCGGCCCGCCGCAGCTCGGCAAGCACATGCAGTAGATATTGCAGATGGCGCCCGAACCGGTCCGTTTTTCGAGACGCCAAGTGGGCATTTCCTCCTTCCCAGTTCGAGTATTCAGACTCAGCGCCATTCGGGGAAGCGACCAGGTCACTGAAGATACCAAGATGGGGCAGTTTCTGGCCGAAGAGAACCGTCACATCCACTCTGAATGTGGGCCAAGGTTCCGGGATGAAGTAGAGAATTCGACGCATGATTACCAGACGAAGACACGGCGGCGCGCCATCGCGTTGATGCGATCCCGTTCGTTGTCCGTGAAAGGCCTCAAAAGCCGAGCCATTGCAAAATATACCGAGATTGCCGCCAGCGATGCCAAGGGGCCACCCCACCATACCGATACAGCCTGAACCGGAAGCCAATCAAGGCCTTGGAGTAATAGACCGCCAAGTACAACTGAAACGACGAAGCAGAGCCCAAGCTTTCCATACCCGGGAAGATCAAGCCGGCAATCAACGCAAAGGCTCAGCCCAATAGTGACCACCGCGTCGAATATCAAGTGCCCGAGGCCAATGATTGCGATAAAAGCCCACATGTCGGCATCACGAAGGCCCAATGTCAGTGCGAGGGGCAAGACCATGGAACTCACCAACGCGCCGGCTACACACAACCAAGCCAAGTTGGTCGCAACAGCGGCAGACTCAAGAAGCTGACGCTGGCTGAACGGAACAAGCGCGAGAAAGAATCCAGCAAGCACAAATCCCGAATCATCAAACTTCCAAGAAGACAGAACCGTTACGAGCGACGCGCCAGAGAGTGCAGCCGCGATGACACAGGGAAATAGAACGAACAGATTCAATTTCCCGGCCAGGTTCACATTGCGGCTCAACTCCAGCACACCCCCACGCACGAAGTCGGCCATCAACCTTGGCCGCAGGAGACTGAAAAACAGCATTGCCGGGAGGTAGCGCGCCAACTGGTCATGAAGGATGCGCGCAAAGCCGAAGATGGCTGCCGCATCAGGACCGATGAATCGCTGGACGAGTTGCACAAGGACCAAGGGGCTGTAGCTCAGTGTCAACAGATGGGCCAGATACATTCTTGTCGCCACGGCGTACTGCTCTGAGACCAATGGAGCACGCCAGTCAGCTCCCGCCTCGACATCACGAGTCGATCCTTGGGGTGCACCCCGGAACAAGGCGGCCAGGGCCGCAACGGTGGCCACGGAAGACGCAATAACTTCCACCGACAACAGTGCAATGGCCGTCGTGAGATCCAGTCCAGCGATCAGCCCTACACCGGCAAGGACGACCCCTTGCCTAAGCACGACACTGCGCCTGGCGTCGCGCTGAAGCATCAGTGCAGCCATCGCGGCGTCACGGACAAATCGGCCCAATCCCTCCAAGACGATATAGAGCAACATCAGTGGGATTGCCTCGGCCAGAAGAGCCAGACCAGACCATTGAAGGTAACTTTCAGCGCCCCGATACACAACGGCTACGACGATCAATAACGCGACGGCCTGAGCCATTACCAGCCTGAGACATAAACGTCTGGTCGTGGCGCCAGAAGCGTTCAACCTGAATTCGGGGAGGTACCGAGAGGCAAGCCAAGGCAAGCCAAAGCCCCCGATTGCCAAGCAGATCTCAGCAGCTGCGACGACCGTCACGTAGGCAGCGTACTGTTCAATGCGCAGAATATTGACGGCCCAGAGAAGCGCGACGATCGTCAGGACAGCTGAGATCGCCTTGCCTGACAGGAAGTGCCACGCTCCAAGGCGGAGGGCCTTGCCCGAATACGGATCAGGCTTCATCGCTCCCGGGTAGTCACTTCGGTCTTACGTATCGCAAGCCATGCCAGGTAACCCAGCAGCCCGTAGAAGAAGAGTTGGAACGGAAGGCCTTCGAACAGGGTCACCCGGTAGAAGAGGAAAAACGCAAACAACGGCATTGCAGCCTGAATGGCCGCTGCGTCCGCCTTGACCCATGATTCAGTTGCGGATTGCACGAGCGCGCCAGCAGTTCGCCAGGCCAGTATCAGGACGCTAACGAAGAGAGCGAACCCGACCAGTCCGCAGTCCCACAGCAAGGTCGAAGCGCCGGTCAGACCGACTCCGTATCCGATGTACTGTCGGGAGATATGACCACCCGTGGCATCGTGCGCTGCACCAAGACCATTACCAAGTACAGCAGAGACCGGGTTCGCAAGGCCTTGTTCCGAGATCCAATGTCCGAGGACGGTCGTGCGGTTGAGAAGCAAGCCGCTATAGCCACGATCGCGAAAGTTGTAATCGAGGGTGCTGTTGATCTGTGTGGTCAGGTCTTTGTCCACGATCGCCAAGTAGGTCATCGTGACTCCAACGGTCAGCACGGCGCCAATGCCTAGGCCGGCTAGGCCAACCAGAGGTCGCGAGAACAGCTCACTGCGGTATAGAGTGATGAACAGAAGTGGGATCAGTACGACCATCACCTTGGTTTCACCCATGAAGAGCGGCAACGCGATTAGAGGTGCGATCCAAAAATGACGAGTAGCACCGCCCACGCGATGGCGCACGCGACTGAGCAGGAAGGCCATGACGATGATGAGAAACGTTGCCATCTCGCCGTTGGCGCCGCCCTTGGTCAGATTCGCGCCAAAGGTGCCTGCCACCACGTCGAACGGAATCATGCCCGGGTAGAGGGCACGCGTGGCCTCGCGGATCGGCACCAGGCGGAACAGCTCGTAGGCGGCCCAGGGCAGCTGCATCAACGCCACGAGGACGATGAAGCGGCGCATCCTGGCCATCTGCGCGTCGGACGCGGCGAGCCAGGCAATGGCAACCATCAGGCCGACCGCCTGGAAGTAGCGCTTGAACCCGCTCAGGGCCTGGTAGGCATCCTGCCATTGCAGCAGGGTGTTGATGAACGAGAACGCCATGAACGCCAACGCTGCCCAGATGAACGCCGGGGTTTCTCGCCGAATCGCGGACGACGTGATGACGCGCACCAACAGCACGAAGACCAGCAGGAAGGCGATAGCCGACAAGGCCCACACGACTCTATTGGCCTGCCCTTCGGCCCAGATCGGCAGGATGCCCGCGATCAGCAGCCCTCCGGCGACCAGCACCCACACGGCGATCCAGGGCCGCATGAGCAACATCGGGCTCACGATAGCGGCAGCCGCCAGCGCGATGACGATGGGGCTGGCGGTGATCGCGAACAGCCCCATGAGCACGGCCGCGAGGCACGCGGTGACGATGACGGGCACGGCCGAAAATGGCCCCTTTTCGGACCGGCGCAAGGCCGTGCTGGCGTAATTCAGGGGCTGACTCATCGAAGGGCGTTCGGGTCAACGCGTCCGGCACGCTGAGTGCAGGTCGACGACTTCGAAGTCAACGCATCGCATCGGCAGGGGGCGGCTAGACGGCCGCCCTCTCTGTGGGTGCCGCGCCGACCACACGGCTGAGCTGGTCGCCGGGGATGGCCGCGATCAGTTGGTCGAGGAAACGAGCTTGTAGCTGGAACGCACGGTCAGCATCGCGGTCGATGGAGGAGACCCGCACGAGCATTCCGTCGGGGATCATCCCTTTCAAGCCGTAGCGCATCTGGGCCAGCTTGCGCGCCGTTCGCGTGGCCGCGACCGTCTCGCCGAGCGTCAGCCAGTACGTGACCGGCTCATACCTGCCACCCAGGCGGGTCAGGAGTGTCGTTGCCGGCACGGTTCGGCCGGCCAAAGCGAGGGTCACCGACTTCTGACCGCTGACCTGGAAGCCCTGGGCCGGATAGCAGACTTCGGGCAGGTGCGCGGACATGCCATCGGACTGATCGCCGCCGTACGCCACCGACAGCATGATGCGGTCGCCACTGGCGTTGACGTAGGTCCTGCTCAGGACCTGGTTGTAGATTGCGTCAAGCTTGGCCTGGACGTCTGGCGCCGGCAGGATCACCGGCATGGACTTGTCGACGCGCCAGCCGTCGAAACTCACCGGGAACATCCGGTTCAGATCGGTCTGCCACCGGTCCGCGATCTTGTCGCGGGGAATGGCGATGTAGGACAGGGCAGCGGTCCCGGCCATGCCGAGACCCAGGAGGACCGCGGTCCGACGCACCGGGTTGATCACGCCGCCGCCTCCTGGCGGCCACTGGGCATAAAGAGGCCCAGCAACTTGTCAGTCACCAGCATGAGCATCAAGCCGGCCATGAACAGGACCATGCCGGCGAAGTCGTGGACAAAGCCCTGTCCGGCCTCGTCACCAAAGTGGTACGTGACGAGGATAAGGATCATCACGCGGATCACGTTGGCGATGAACGCGATGGGAATGATGAGTACGGCCAGCGTCAGGTTGCGACTGACGGACGTGTACCCCATCAGATTCATGTAGAGAAGCCCCAGTGCCTCCAGCGTGAACATGGAGTTCAGGCCCGCGCAGGCATCGGCCACCAACAGCTGGTACTGCCCCACATGCAGGATCACGCCGCTCCGGGCAATGGGATAACCCGCGTGGTACATCAGAAATTCAGCCACATACGACACGACGGCCTTGAGTGGCGTCGTGACGGCCACCACCAGCGGGCTCGGCAGCGGGATCATGAAGAACAGGAAGAACAGCGGAAACCAGGCCAGCCGAACGGCTTGCCTGCCCTTGAAGAGCAGCAACAGGCTCGCAATCACCGCGATCTGTGAGCCGACTTCGAACAGCAACACGGCCTGGGTTCGTCCAAGCGCGTAAAGGATCATTCCCAAGACGAAGATCGCCGTTCCGAGGACCGGGGCGGGGCGGCTTTCCAGCGCGGCCAGCCTGTGCCGCAGCTGAAACAGCAGCCACAGGCTGACGGCGAGAATGATGGGGCCGTGCCCCTGCTCGTCTGACGCCCAGATCGTACGGGAGAGGTCCCGGTAGGTGGGCAGATAGAGCAAGGCGAAGCCGCCCAGCACTACCAACAACGCGACGGCATCCACGCCAGCCGGCCTCCATCCGGCGCTGCCAGATGCAGCGCCCCCGGACTTCGGCGGCGTTCCCATCAAGGCCATGGTGCGGACTTTCAGAACTCGTTCACCACCACCCCGGCCATCCGCACCGAGCTGCCTGCAAACGACCCCATCAGATCCTGCAGTGCCGCAACCCGGCTCTGGTGGCGGCGTGCAACCACCAGGGCGGCGCCACAGCGCGATGCAATGACCGATGCGTCGGCGCCGTGCGCGGCGGCGGGGGTGTCCACCACCACGTGGTCGAACTTGCTGGTGAGTTCGCGCATCAGCAAGCCGAAGGCGGAGCGCTCCACCAGTTCCAGCGGGTTCGGCGGCGTGGTGCCCACGGGCAGAACGAACAGGCCGGTGACGCCGGGCACCTGCTGTATCACCTGCGCGTCGCTGCGGCCGCTGAGGATGCCGGACAGGCCCGCACGGTTGGGCAGGCCGAAGACTTCGTGCTGGCGCGGGTTGCGCAGGTCGGCGTCCACCAGCAGCGTGCGGCCACCGCCCAGCTGCGCCAGGCTGACGGCGATGTTGGCGGCGGCGTAGGTCTTGCCGTCGCCGCTGTCGGGGCTGATGACAGCCAGGGCGGGCCGGTCGGTGCCGGCGTAGACGCGCATCATGATCTGGCTGCGCAGCGCACGGAAGGCTTCGGCCCGGGGGCTGAAGGGCTCGCGCAGCACCACCAGTTCGTGGCTGACCTTGCGCTGCTCGTCGGGCGAGTAGGGGTAGTGGAATTGCTGGGCCAGCGCGTAGAGAACGTCATCCCGGCTGGCCAGACCCAGCGCCACGGCGGCTTCGCCGAAACGGACGCCCTTCTCGCGCTGGTGGCGCAGCACCTGCTCCACCTGCTCGGCGCTGAGGTTGCGCAGCTCGGCAATGATGTCGCCGATGGAACGGTCGGGCTCGTTGCCTTCGGTGCCCGCAGGGGTGCCCATGGCCTCCGGCTCGAGCACGTCGACGGTGGGTGAGGAATCCTTGAACTTGGCCATGCTGTCAGGCCCCCTTCGTGGCTGGCGGCAGCGGTGCCATCAGCCGTTGTTGCATGGCGGACGGCAGCGCCTTGCCACCGCGCCAACCCGTGGCTCCGGGCTTGGGCATCAGGCCGATGACGGGCAGTTCGAGCGCGGTGACGATGTCGTCCGGGCTGCGCACGCGGCGATCCATCATCTCCAGCAGCAGCGCGGTTCCCACGGCCAGCAGGCCACCCAGGAAGACGGCCAGCGCCAGGTTCAGCAGCAGCTTGGGCGAAGAGTGCTCCAGCGGCGGCGCGGCCTGGGCCAGCACATTCACGTTGCTCTGCGTGGTCTGGCTCTCCAGGTTGGTCTGGGCCAGCCGGGCCTGAACGGCGTCGTAGCTGCGCTGCGCGTTCTCCAGGTCGCGCTGCAGCACCAGGCCGTCGTCGCGCACGGCCTTCATGCGCAGCACCTTGGCGCGCTGGGCGTCGAGCGCGGCGCGCACTTCGCCTTCACGCTGGTTGTTGATGGTCGCCGTGACGCGCGTGCCACCCGAAACACGGGAGGTCTCGGTGGCGATGCGGCTGGTGAGCTCGCCGATGCTGGCGCGCGCCTCGATCACCTGCGGGTGCTTGTCGCCGAACTTGGAGTTCAGCTCCTTCAGGCGCGCTTCGGCGCGGCTGAGTTCGGTCTTGATCTGGTTGATCACCGGGTTGCTCAGCACTTCCTGGGTGCGGTCGGATTGCGCGCTGCCGGCCTGTGCCTGGCGGCTGCGGGATTCGGCGGCCACGGCCTGCAGCGCCACCAGCTGCGAGCTCAGCTCGTTCAGGCGTGCGTTCTCCACGTCCAGGCGTTCGTCGCTGGCGATGATGCCCTTGTCCTTCTGGAAGGTGCTGATGCGGGTCTGCGCCTTCTCCAGCGCCTCGCGCAGTTCCTTGACCTGGTTGACGAAGAAGCCGCTGTACTGGCGCGCGGGGTTCACACGCAATTCGAGCGCGGTGTCGATGTAGGCCTGCACGAAGGCGTTGGCCATGCCGGCAGCGAAGCGCGGGTCGGGCGCCTTGTAGCTGACACGGATGACGCTGCTCTCGCGCGAAGGCTGGATGTCCAGGCTCTTGGCGAAGAGCCCGATGAGCCACTGCTCCACGGTGCCTTCGCCGCCGGTTTCGTCCTGCCACTGCTGGCGGATCTGCGGGTTCTCGTTCAGGCGCAGGGTGCGCACCACGCGCAGGGCCACGCGCTCGCTGCCGATGATGTCCACCTGGGTGGCCATCACGGCCGGCGAGGGCATGCCCCCGTACACGGCCGCCGAGATGGGGTCGGGCTTGAAGTCGACCACCACGCTCGCCGTGGCCTCGTACTGCTTGGGCAGCAGCAGGCTGACGGCCAGGGTGGTGGCCACGGTCAGGCCCAGCACCAGGGCCGCCACCCACCAGCGGGCGCGAAGAATCGACAGGAATTGTCCGAAGGTCATACCGGTACCGCCCAGCCGTTCCGAAGGTGATGAGCGCCCCCTCGAGGGGGCAGCGAACGAAGTGCGCTCGGGGGCGTCATCGAAGGTTCCCCGCGCTCAGAAAAGACTCTCGCGCACGTAGACGACGTCGCCTTCCTGCACCTGGTCATCCATGACCGGCTGCAGCACCTGCACCCGGCCCGTTGCATCCTTGCGGTGCACGCGGATGCCCTTTTCGGTGCCGCGCTGGGTCAGGCCGCCGCCGGTGGCCAGGGCCTGCAGCAGCGTCATGCCGCGCTCCAGGCGCATGGCGCCGGGCCGCTGGACCTCGCCATAGATGTAGACGAAGGGCGCACGGTCGACATAGATCGTGTCGCCGTTCTGCACGATGGGGTCGTCGCCGGCCGCGCCGCTGCGAAACAGCGTGGGCAGGTCGATCTGCCGGCGCAGGGGCTGGCCGTTGCGCTTGCCCACCAGCGTGACGATGTCGGCCCCGGAAACCGCCACACCACCGGCGGTGGCCAGCAGCTCGGTCAGGCGCATCTCGCCGCTCTCGATGGGGAAGCGGCCGGGGCGGTTCACCTGGCCCAGCACGCTGGCCTGGTTGCCGCGCACCTGCACCACCAGGATGCTGACCTGGGGCTGCTTGACGAAGTTGCCGTTGCGCAGACCGTCGGCGATGAGCTTTTCGGCCTGCGTCACGCCCAGGCCGCCGATGGAGACGCTGCCCAGCAGCGGGTAGCTGATGACGCCGGCCTCGCTGACGCGCGCCTCGAGCTGGAGATCGGGGTTCTGGTAGACGCTGATGCGAACCACGTCACCGGCGCCCAGGCGGTATTCGCTCGCGGCGGCGGGGTTGGTTTGCGCGCTCGCTGGAACCACGACGGGTGCGGCGAGCAGTGCGGCGCAGAGCGCCAGAACGCGGGAGGTGGTCCGAATCGTCATTTGAGGCCCATTCCTTTGCTGATGGCTGCAGGATCCAGGCCAGCCGAAGCCGGGGCTTCAGCGGGCGCGGGGGGCGCAGCGACAGGGGCCATGGCCGGTGCGACGGCGGCGGGCTCGGCAGGTGCCGAAGCCGCTGGGCCGGCGAACTTGCCGACGTATTCGATCGTGGCTGCCGTACGCAGCGCCTTGCGGTCATCTTCCAGCAGCTTGCGCTTGCGGTCATTGAGCAAGAACTGCTCGATGGCGGGGCGCGCCTGCTCCTCGGAAACGGGTTGCGCACGCGAACTGGCCAGCACGATGACCACGGCGCCGTTGGGCGTGGGGTTCAGCAGGGCCTGGCCGTCCTTCATGACCGCGAAGGTCTTCAGGCTCGCCAGCGGCAGCTGCTCGGCGGTGCGCACCGCCTGGTTGCCGGCAAACCGCAGGCCGGTGGTCTTGAGGTGCTCGACGAATTCGGTGATGTTCTTCACCTCGCCCAGCTTGGCCCGCAGCGCAGGCACCTGGTCGGCGGCGGCCTCGATCTGGATTTCCTGCAGGCTGTAGACACGGCGCTGGCTGAAGAGCGCCGGGTTCTCGTCGTAGTACTTCTTGATGTCTTCCGGGGTGGGCTTGGCGGCGGCTTCGCCGACCTTCTCCGCGTAGGCGCGGGCCAGGACTTCGCGCTTGACGGCTTCGAGCTGCTGGACGACGCGCGGGTCGCGGTCGAGCTTCATCTCGTCGGCCTTCTGCACGGCCAGCTCCTGGTCGATCAGGCGCTCGAGGATCTGCTTGCTGGCGGCGTCGGCCTGCTCGGGCTTCAACCCGCGCTGCTGTTGCAGCACGAAGTTGATCTGGTGCACCGTGACCTCTTCCTTGTTGACCTTGGCGGCAGTCTGGCTGGCGGCCTTGTCCTTCTTGTCGCCGCAGGCGGCGAGCGCCAGCGCGGCGGCCAGTGCCACGGCCAGCAGGCCCACGCGATCAAGCCTGGAGCGGTTCATCGGCGTCATGCGCTTTCCTCGTGCGGCGTATAGCCAACCAGTTTAACCATCGGCCCCGTGCAAACCCGGGCCATCCGGGCACCGAGCTTGGGGGGGGCTGCTCAGGCCAGTGCCTGCACCTGGGCCAGTTGCCAGGCTTCGCCCGACTGCGCCTTCAGGCGGGTGAGCAGCCAGAGCTCGCGGAACTCGGTGGCGTCGCCGTCGGCCTGCTCCCGGATGAGGCCGGTGAACTCGACACTGGCCACGAACGCCTCGCGAAGCTCCTCGAAGGCCAGCAGCCGGGCCTGGACGTCCAGCACGTCGGTGTGATTCAGGGCGCCGCCGCGCGCGCTCAGCTGCTCGCGCAGGTCGGCCAGCATGGGGCCGGTGGTCAGGCGCTCCAGCGTGCCGAGGTCGGCGGCGTCCCAGGCAGCCTGCAGGCGCACGAAGCTCAGGCGGGCCAGGCGCAGGAACTCGCTAACGTCCAGGCCGGGGGGCACGGGCAGCGCTGGCGGCCGCTGCCGCCGCCCGCGCAGCGACCAGACAGCCTTGATGGCGGGAACCAGGGTCAGCATTTGATGCCGACGTGCAGCGCCACGACGCCCGCGCCCAGATCGTGAACGTCCACGTGGCCGAACCCGGCGGTCTTCATCATGGCCTTCAGCGTGGCCTGGTCGGGGTGCATGCGGATGGATTCAGCCAGGTAGCGGTAGCTGTCGGCATCGCCGGCCACCAGCTTGCCGATCAGGGGCATCACCTTGAAGGAATACCAGTCGTAGAAGGGCTTCAGCGGCGCAGCCACCTGGGAGAACTCCAGCACCAGCAGCCGGCCGCCCGGGCGCAGCACGCGGCACATCTCGGCCAGGGCGCGGTCCTTGTGGGTCATGTTGCGCAGGCCGAAGGCCACGCTGACGAGGTCGAAGTGGCCGTCGGCCCAGGGCAGGCGCTCGGCGTCGCAGACGACGGTGGGCAGGGCCAGGCCGTCGTCGAGCAGGCGGTCGCGGCCCACGCGCAGCATGGCCTCGTTGATGTCGGTCAGGACGACGCTGCCCTGCTCGCCCACGCGCTCGGCGAAGGCGCGGGCCAGGTCGCCGGTGCCGCCGGCGATGTCGAGCACTCGGTCGCCGCGCTGCACGTTGGCCACGGCCACCGTGTAGGCCTTCCAGGCGCGGTGCATCCCGCCCGAGAGCAGGTCGTTCATGACGTCGTACTTCTGTGCGACGGAGTCGAAGACGCCGCGCACGCGGCTGGCCTTTTCGCTGTCGTCGACGGTCTCGAAGCCGAAGTGGGTCTGTGTCATGGTCTCTTAATGATGGCTGCCGCAGGCGCTGCCGGACTTGAGCGGCATCAGGTCGTCACGGCTGGCGCCTGCAGCCGCAAGGCGCTCTTCGTAGCGCTGCCACAGGGCCGCTTCCTCGGCGCCGAGCTTGTAGAGATATTCCCACGTGAAGATGCCGGTTTCGTGACCGTCGCTGAAGCGGGGCTGCACGGCATAGTGCCCCACGGCCTCCAGGGCGTCGATGCCGACGCCGCGCTTGCCGGTCTGCAGCACCTCCTGGCCCGGGCCGTGGCCCTGCACTTCGGCCGAGGGCGAATACACGCGCATCAGCTCGAACGGGATCCGGAACTCTGCGCCGTCATCGAACGCGATCTCGAGTTGCCGGGAAGTCTGGTGCACGGTCAGGGCCGTGGGCTGCGGGATGGTGCGGGCGGGTCCGGGCATGGGGTGTCAATCGTCTGGAGCGATGCGTCGGCAGTTTACGTTCGCCGCAGGCCCGAAAGACAAAAGCGGGCCGAAGCCCGCTTTGCAATCGATGGGATCGTGACCGGAGAGTCTTGCTCAGCGACGCCGACGGACCATGAATCCGATCAGGCCCAGGCCGGCCAGCAGCATGGCGTAGGTTTCGGGTTCGGGCACGGGGGTGGAAACGGCGCTGACGATACCGCCGTAGGCGCCACCGGCGCTGGAGAAGCCCAGGAACGACAGCGCGTAGCTGCCCGCGGCGATGCCTTCGAAGCTGAAGCCGTCGCCCAGGTTGGAGTCGGTGCCGACCGTCGCGAAGCTGTCGTCCTGCAGAACGGCCGAGAAGTTGGTGATGCCGAACGAGAACGCGCCGCCGAAGACGGTGGAGGCGTCGGCCAGCGTGAAGGTGTAGGTATCGAAGAAGAACGGCGCGGCCACGGCGGGGTTGCCGATGACGACGGTGCTGTCGTCGATGGCGCCCAGCGAACCGCCCGCGGCGAAGGCCGAACCGCTGAGGGCCAGCAAGGTGGCGGCGGCGAGGGGCTTCATGTGCATGGGGGCACTCCTGGCGCGGAAAGGGCAGGGCTTGCCCCGGTGAATCAGTTTTAGCCCACCGGCTTCCAAAGCCTCACCCCCTGTACTTGGGGGGTGGGCTTGCTCAATGGTATCGGGTTGTTGCTGCGGCGCAGCAAAGTTGTGCGCAACGCACGAACAAACGGCATCGGCGCACCAGAGCGCTACACCAGCACCCGCTCGATACCCCCGGCATTGGCGCGGCCGACGTAAGCCTCGAGCCAATCCTCGCCGAGGATCTTGCGGGCCATTTCCACGACGATGTAGTCGGCCTCGAGCAGGCCGTTCTGCAGGTCGCCCTCGTAGCGCTTGAGGCCCTGCAGGCAGCTCGGGCAGCTGGTGAGGATCTTCAGGTCGCCATCGGCCGACACGCCCGGCAAGGCGCGCAGGGCGGCTTCACCCTTGCGCAGTTCCTCTTCCTTGCGAAACCGGACTTGCGTGCTGATGTCGGGCCGCGTCACGCCCAGCGTGCCGCTCTCGCCGCAGCAGCGCTCGTTCTTGAGCACGTTCGGGCCCACCAGCGCCTTCACGGTCTTCATGGGCTCCTGCAGCTTCATGGGGCTGTGGCAGGGGTCGTGGAAGAGGTAGCCGCCCTGGCCCTGCGGCAGGGTGATGCCCTTTTCCAGCAGGTACTCGTGGATGTCGATGATGCGGCAGCCGGGGAAGATGTCCTCGAACTGGTAGCCCTGGAGCTGGTCGTAGCAGGTGCCGCAGCTCACCACCACGGTCTTGATGTCCAGGTAGTTCAGCGTGTTGGCCACCCGGTGGAAGAGCACCCGGTTGTCGGTGATCATCTGCTCGGCCTTGTCGAACTGGCCGCTGCCGCGCTGCGGGTAGCCGCAGCACAGGTAGCCCGGCGGCAGCACGGTCTGCACGCCGGCATGCCAGAGCATGGCCTGCGTGGCCAGGCCCACCTGGCTGAACAGGCGCTCCGAGCCGCAACCGGGGAAATAGAACACCGCCTCGGTCTCGGCCGTGGTGGCCACGGGGTCGCGGATGATGGGGACGTAGTCCTTGTCCTCGATGTCCAGCAGCGCGCGCGCGGTCTTCTTGGGCAGGCCGCCCGGCATCTTCTTGTTGATGAAGTGGATGACCTGTTCCTTGATCGGCGCGGCGCCCAGCGTGGCGCGAGGCGCGGCGGTCTGCTGCCGGGCCAGCGGCTTGAGCAGTTCGTTCATGAACCGCTGCACCTTGAAGCCGACACCCACCATCGCCGTGCGCATCAGCTTGATGGTCTGCGGGTTGGTGGCGTTCAGGAAGAGCATCGCCGCGGCGTTGCCGGGGCGGAAGCTCTTCTGGCCCATCTTGCGCAGCAGGTTGCGCATGTTCATGGTCACGTCGCCGAAGTCGATCTTGACCGGGCACGGCGACAGGCACTTGTGGCATACGGTGCAGTGGTCGGCGACGTCCTCGAACTCCTCCCAGTGCTGCAGGCTGATGCCGCGCCGGGTCTGCTCCTCGTACAGGAAGGCCTCGATCAGCAGCGAAGTGGCCAGGATCTTGTTGCGCGGGCTGTACAGCAGGTTGGCGCGCGGCACGTGGGTGGCGCACACCGGCTTGCACTTGCCGCAGCGCAGGCAGTCCTTGATGCTGTCGGAGATGGCGCCGATCTCGCTGCGCTGCATGATGAGCGACTCATGGCCCATCAGGCCGAAGCTCGGCGTGTAGGCGGCCGAGAGGTCGGCGGCCCAGCCGTCGGCCTGGGTGCCGCGCAGCAGCTTGCCCTTGTTGAAGCGGCCCTCGGGATCGACGCGTTTCTTGTAGTCGGCGAAGTTGGCGAGTTCGTCGTCGGTCAGGAACTCGAGCTTGGTGATGCCGATGCCGTGCTCGCCGCTGATGACGCCGCCCAGCCGGCGCGCCAGCGCCATGATGCGCGCCACAGCCTCGTGGGCCGTCTGCAGCATCTCGTAGTTGTCGCTGTTGACCGGGATGTTGGTGTGCACGTTGCCGTCGCCGGCATGCATGTGCAACGCCACCCAGGTGCGCCCGCGCAGCACTTCCTGGTGCATGCGGCGGCACTCGTCCAGGATGGGCGTGAATTCGGCACCGGCGAACAGCGTCTGCAGCGGCTTCAGGATCTGCGTCTTCCAGGAGGCGCGCAGCGTGTGGTCCTGCAGAAGCGCGAAGAGCGTGCGCTCGCTGTCGCGCTGCACCACATCCAGGTGGCCCAGCCAGAACTGCCACAGCGTGCGCACCTCGCGCAGCAGCGCCAGCGCCTGCTGCACGCGGTCGCCCAGCAGCTCGGCGCTCGGGATCTCGCCCGCGTCGTCGCTCTTGCCCAGCGGCAGCGAGCCCTTCTCGAAGAAGGCCAGCAGGCGCTCGGCGAGCTGCAGCTTGTTGCGCAGGCTCAGCTCGACGTTGATGCGCTCGATGCCTTCGGTGTACTCGCCCATGCGCGGCAGCGGGATCACCACGTCTTCGTTGATCTTGAAGGCGTTGGTGTGGCGTGCGATGGCGGCGGTGCGCTTGCGGTCGAGCCAGAACTTCTTGCGCGCGTCGGGGCTGACGGCCACGAAGCCCTCGCCCGCGCGGCCGTTGGCCAGGCGCACGACTTCGCTGGTGGCGCGTGCCACGGCATCGGCGTCGTCGCCGACGATGTCGCCCACGAGCACCATCTTCGGCAGCCCGCCGCGCTTGCTCTTGGTGGTGTAGCCCACGGCCTTCAGGTAGCGGTCGTCGAGGTGCTCCAGGCCCGCGAGGATGGCGCCGCCGGGGCGCTTCATCTCGGCGAACATGAAGTCCTTGATCTCGACGATGCTGGGCACGGCGTCCTTGGCATTGCCGAAGAACTCCAGGCACACCGTGCGCACGTGCTCGGGCATGCGGTGCACGATCCAGCGCGCGCTGGTGATGAGGCCGTCGCAGCCTTCCTTCTGGATACCTGGCAGGCCGGCGAGGAACTTGTCGGTGACGTCCTTGCCCAGGCCTTCCTTGCGGAAGACGCCGCCCGGAATCTCCAGGATCTCGGTGCGCTCGAGCTTCTTGCCGGAGGCATCGAAGTACTTGAGCTCGAATCGCGCCAGCGGCACGTCGTGGATCTTGCCGAGGTTGTGGTCCAGGCGCGCGACCTCGAGCCACTTGGCGTCGGGCGTGACCATGCGCCAGCTGGCCAGGTTGTCCAGCGCCGTGCCCCACAGCACGGCCTTCTTGCCGCCCGCGTTCATGGCGATGTTGCCGCCGATGCAGCTGGCCTCGGCACTGGTGGGGTCGACCGCGAACACATGGCCCGCGCGCTCGGCGGCATCGGCCACGCGCTGCGTCACCACGCCCGCTTCGCTGTAGACCGTGGCCACCTTCTGGGCCAGGCCCGGCAGCTCGACCCACTGCACCTCGCTCATGGCCTCAAGCTTCTCGGTGTTGATGACCGCGCTCTTCCAGGTCAGCGGCACCGCGCCGCCGGTGTAGCCGGTGCCGCCCCCGCGCGGGATGATGGTCAGGCCGAGCTCGATGCAGCCGGCCACCAGCGCGGCCATCTCGGCCTCGCTGTCGGGCGTGAGCACGACGAACGGGTACTCCACGCGCCAGTCGGTGGCGTCGGTGACGTGCGAGACGCGCGACAGGCCGTCGAACTTGATGTTGTCCTTGGCGGTCACGCGGCCCAGCACGCGGCGGGTGCGCTGCCGCAGTTGCGTCACGTTGTCGAACCGGCCGGCGAACTGCTCCACGGCGCTGCGCGCGGAGGCCAGCAACTGCCCGACATGGCGGTCGCGCTCGGCATCCGCGGCGGGGGTGCGGCGCTTCTCGATCTCGCCCAGGCGGTGATGCAGGGCGTCGATCAGCAGGCCGCGGCGCTTGACGCTGGCCAGAAGGTCGTCTTCAAGGTAGGGGTTGCGCTGCACGACCCAGATGTCGCCCAGCACCTCGTAGAGCATGCGCGCCGAACGGCCGGTGCCGCGCTCCTGGCGCAGGAGGTCGAGCAGTTCCCAGGCCCTGGCTCCCAGCAGCCGCAACACGATCTCGCGGTCGGAGAACGAGGTGTAGTTGTAGGGGATCTCCCGCAGCCGGATGGCCGCGTCGACCACGGGCGCCGCATGCGGCTGGAGGGGTTGCGGCGCATTCATTTGAGCTCCGAATGCTACCGCAGCGCAGCAATCGGCTTGGTGCCCGAGGGGGTTATCCCGCTTGCCGTTCCGCAGGGGTCGTGACAGAAACGCCACTGTCACAAAACTACATGACACTCGCGGGCATCACTGCGGGTTACCGCTGACGGAGCAATGCACATGAAACTGAAACCGATCCTCTTCGCGGCCCTCACCGCCGCCGCCGCACTCCCCGCCTACGCGCAGGTCGAGATCCAGTGGTGGCACTCGATGAGCGGGCAGCTCGGCGAGTGGGTCAACGGCCTCGCCAAGGACTTCAACTCCAAGCAGACCGCGTACAAGGTGACACCGGTCTTCAAGGGCACCTACCCGGAATCCTTCGCCGCCGCCATCGCGGCCTACCGGGCCGGCAACGCGCCGCACGTGCTGCAGGTCTTCGAGGTGGGCACGGCCAGCATGATGGCCAGCAAGGGCGCGATCAAGCCCGTGACCGAGATCATGCAGTCGGGCGGCGCCAAGTTCGACGCCTCCGTCTACGTGCCGGCCGTGTCGGGCTACTACACCGCCCCGAACGGCCAGATGCTGAGCCTGCCGTTCAACAGCTCCACCACCGTCCTGCACTACAACAAGGACGCCTTCAAGGCCGCCGGCCTGGACCCCGACACCCCGCCCACCACCTGGCCGGCCGTGGTGCTGGCAGCCGCCAAGCTGAAGGCCAGCGGCCACAAGTGCCCGTTCACCACCAGCTGGCAGAGCTGGACGCAGCTCGAGAGCTTCTCGGCCTGGCACAACGTGGAGTTCGCCACCCAGCGCAACGGCTTCAACGGCCTGAACACGCGTCTGGCCATCACCACGCCGCTGCACGAGCGCCACATCGAGAACCTGGCCAACATGTCCCAGCAGGGCCTGTTCGTCTACAAGGGCCGCAACAACTCGGCCGACGCCACGTTCGTGTCGGGCGAGTGCGCCATGACGACGGGCTCGTCGGCACTGTACGGCGCCGTGAAGCGCCAGTCGAAGTTCCAGGGCGGCATCGGCGCCCTGCCCTATTACCCTGACGTCCAGGGCGCGCCCCAGAACACCGTCATCGGCGGTGCCAGCCTGTGGGTGATGAACGGCAAGAAGGCCGAGGAGTACAAGGGCGTCGCCGAGTTCTTCAAGTACCTGTCCAACGCCGACGTGCAGGCCAAGAGCCACCAGGAAACGGGCTACCTGCCCATCACCACGGCGGCCTTCGGCATCACCGAGAAGTCGGGCTTCTACAAGCAGAACCCCGGCACCGACGTGAGCGTCACGCAGATGATCCGCAAGACGACCGACAAGTCGCGCGGCATCCGCCTGGGCAACTTCGTCCAGATCCGCACCATCATCGACGAGGAGCTCGAGCAGGTCTGGGCCGGCAAGAAGACCGCCAAGCAGGGTCTGGCCGACGCCAAGAAGCGCGGCGACGTCGAGCTCGAAAAGTTCGAGAAGGCCAACAAGGGCTGATCGCCCGCACCCCCTGAACGGCAAGGCCTGCGGGCCTTGCCGTTTTGTTTGCACAATCACTTCCCGATGGCTGCCGAAAAACGCGTTCGCTTCAAGAGCTGGTGGTTGCCGTGGGTGCTGGTCGCCCCGCAGCTGATCATCGTCACCGTGTTCTTCTTCTGGCCGGCCGGCCAGGCGCTGTTCCAGAGCGTGCTGCGCGAGGATGCCTTCGGCACCAGCAGCGAGTACGTGGGCCTCGAGAACTTCAAGGCGCTGTTCGCCGACGAGACCTACCTCGAATCGTTCAAGACCACGGCGGTGTTCTCGCTGCTCGTGGCGGGCATCGGCCTGACGGTGTCCCTGGCGCTGGCCGTGATGGCCGACCGCGTGGTGAAGGCGTCGGGCGTGTATCGCACCCTGCTGATCTGGCCCTACGCCGTGGCACCGGTGGTGGCCGGCGTGCTGTGGCTCTTCATGTTCGCGCCGTCGATCGGCGTCGTCAGCTTCTGGCTGCGCGCGATGGGCATCGACTGGAACCATCTGCTCGACGGCACCGACGCGATGATCCTCATCGTGATGGCCGCCGTCTGGAAGCAGGTGTCCTACAACTTCCTGTTCTTCCTGGCGGGCCTGCAGTCCATCCCCAAGAGCCTGATCGAGGCTGCGGCCATCGACGGAGCCGGCCCGTGGCGCCGCTTCTGGACGGTGCAGTTCCCGCTGCTCACGCCCACCACCTTCTTCCTGCTCGTCATCAACATCGTCTACGCGTTCTTCGACACCTTCGCCATCGTCGACGCCGCCACCTCGGGCGGCCCGGGCAAGGACACCGCCATCCTGGTCTACAAGGTCTACTTCGACGGCTTCAAGGCCATGGACCTGGGCGGCTCGGCGGCGCAGTCGGTGGTGCTGATGGTGATCGTCGTGGCCTTGACGGTCATTCAATTCCGGTATGTCGAACGCAGGGTGAACTACTGATGGTCGAGAACCGCCCCATCGCGACGACGCTGTCGCACCTCGTGCTGGTGCTCGGCGTGCTCATCGTCGCCTTTCCGGTCTACATCACCTTCATCGCGTCCACGCAGACGGCCGAGCAGATCGTGCAGAACGTGCCGATGTCGCTGCTGCCGGGCGACAACATCGTGCAGAGCTACAAGCTGGCGCTCTTCGGCGGGCAGACGGAGTACGGCAGCACCATCGCCCCGGTGGCGCCGATGATGCTGGTGAGCCTGATCACGGCGCTCGTGATCGCGTTCGGCAAGATCGTGATCTCGCTGCTGTCGGCCTTCGCGGTGGTGTACTTCCGGTTCCCGGGCCGCACCTTCGTGTTCTGGATGATCTTCATCACGCTGATGCTGCCGGTGGAGGTGCGCATCCTGCCCACCTACAAGGTCATCTCCGACCTCGGCATGCTCAACAGCTATGCCGGGCTCACCGTGCCGCTGATCGCCAGCGCCACGGCCACCTTCCTGTTCCGCCAGTTCTTCCTGACGGTGCCCGACGAACTCGTGGAAGCCGCGCGCATCGATGGCGCCGGGCCACTGCGCTTCTTCAAGGACGTGCTGCTGCCGCTGTCCAGCACCTCCATCGCCGCGATCTTCGTCATCCAGTTCATCTACGGCTGGAACCAGTACCTGTGGCCGCTGCTGATCACCACCAGCGAGGACATGTACCCGGTGGTGATGGGCATCAAGCGGATGATCTCCGGCGGCGACGCCGCAACCGAATGGAACGCGGTGATGGCCACCGCGATGCTGGCCATGCTGCCGCCCGCGCTGGTGGTGCTGCTGATGCAGCGTTGGTTCGTCAAGGGCCTGGTAGACACCGAGAAATAGAGAACATGGGTGCAATCGCTCTGAGACAGGTCGAAAAGACCTACGGCCACGGGCCGAAGGCCGTGAAGGTGATCCACGGCGTCAATGCCGAGATCCCGGACGGCGAATTCATCGTCATCGTCGGCCCCAGCGGCTGCGGCAAGAGCACTCTGCTGCGCATGGTGGCCGGCCTGGAGGAGATCTCCGGCGGCGAGATCCACATCGGCGGGCGCATGGTCAACAACCTGGAGCCGGCCGAGCGCGACATCGCGATGGTGTTCCAGAACTACGCGCTGTACCCGCACATGAGCGTGTACGACAACATGGCCTACGGCCTGAAGATCGCCAAGGTGCCGAAGGCGCAGATCGACGAGCGCGTGAACAAGGCAGCACGCATCCTCGAACTGACGACGCTGCTCGACCGCAAGCCGCGCCAGCTTTCCGGCGGCCAGCGCCAGCGCGTGGCCATGGGCCGCGCCATCGTGCGCCAGCCGGCGGTCTTCCTGTTCGACGAGCCGCTGTCGAACCTGGACGCCAAGCTGCGCGCCCAGACCCGCCTGGAGATCCAGAAGCTGCACCAGGAGCTGGGCGTGACCTCGCTGTTCGTCACGCACGACCAGGTCGAGGCCATGACGCTCGCGCAGCGCATGATCGTCATGAACGGCGGCCGCATCGAGCAGATGGGCACGCCCGAGCAGGTGTACCAGAAGCCCGCCAGCATCTTCGTGGCCGGCTTCATCGGCAGCCCGCCGATGAACCTGCTGCCCGGCACCGTGGTGGCGGAAGGCTTTCGCAGCGGCGAGCAGACGCTGGCGCTGCCCTCGGCCGCGCCGCGCCAAGGCTCGCTGATGCTGGGTGTGCGCCCCGAGCATGCCGAGATCCGCGTGGGCGGCGCGTGGTCGATGAAGGTCGAGATGATCGAGATGCTGGGCGCCGAGCGCCTGGTCTATGGCCGTCTCGGCGAAGTGCTGTTCACGGTGCGGCTGGACGGCACGCTGCCGCCGCCGAAGTTGGGCGAAGTGGTCGGCCTGCATGTGCCCGCCACACAACTGCACTGGTTCGACGACGACGGGCGGCGCGTGGAATGAACGCGGCAGGCATGAATGCGGCAGACTGGCCGCTGCCGCTGTGGATAGCCCATCGCGGCGCCGGCAAGCTGGCGCCCGAGAACACGCTCGCGGCCTTCAGGCTGGGTGCTGCGCACGGCTACCGCGCGTTCGAGTGCGACGTGAAGCTCAGCGCCGACGGCGTGCCCTTCCTGCTGCACGACGCCGAACTGGAGCGCACCACCAACGGCCAGGGTGTGGCCGGCCAGCAGGCCTGGCATGACCTGTCCCGGCTGGACGCGGGCGCTTGGCATTCCCGGGCCTACGCCGGCGAGGCCATGCCGACATTGCAGGCGGTGGCGCGCTACGTGCAGCGCAACGGCTTCGCGCTCGACCTCGAGATCAAGCCCACGCCCGGCACCGAGCACACCACCGGGGTTGCCGTGGCCCAGGCCTGCCTGGCGCTCTGGCACGAGTCGTCTTCACCCCTGCTGCTGACGTCCTTTCGCCCCGAGGCGCTGCTGGGCGCGCAGCAGACCGCGCCCTCACTGCCGCGCGCGCTGCTCGTCGACACGCTCTGGCCGGGCTGGTTCGAGATGGCCCAGACGCTCGGGTGCGTGGCGGTGGTCACGAACTACCGGCTGATGGACGAAACGCTGATCGGCCGCCTGCACGGCGCCGGCCTGCGGGCGCTTTGCTACACCGTGAACGACCCGGCCGAGGCCCGGCGCCTGGCGGCCCTGGGCATCGACGGCCTGATCACCGACGCTGTCGATCGCTTTTCCGCGCACGAAAGCACGGTTCTGGACTGAAACCGGATTTCGGGCGATCCGACCATCCACCTGCGGGGGTCCAAAGCGCCGACGATGCTGGCAACATTTGGTCACGGTCGTTCATGACCGGAATCAAACCGAAGTCGTCATGCGCAAACTCCTCCTCTCCGCTGTTCTTTCCCTGCCCCTGCTGGCTTCCGCTGGCCCGGTGAACCTGCTCATCAACGGCAGCTTCGAAGACACCAGCGCGCAAGCTGGCATCCAGGGCATCGCGAGCGGCACCTGGCAGAACTTCCTGTCCTTGCCGGGCTGGACCAGCAACGCCAACGGCATCGAAGTGCGCCACAACGTTTCGGGCACCGCCCAGGACGGCAACAACTTCGTCGAACTCGACACCACGCGCAACAGCGTCGCGATGCAGTCCCTGAGCACGATCGCCGGCGCCATGTACGACCTGAGCTTCTACTTCGCTGCGCGCCCGGGCACCGGCGGCATGGCCTCTGACACCAACAACATCTCGGTCTTCTGGAACGGCGTGGAACTGGGCCTGATCACCGGCGTCTCCGCCAACAAGCACAACTGGCTGCGCTACAACTTCTCGGTCCTGGGCACCGGCGGCAATGACTCGCTGGAGTTCCGCGCCGCTGGCACGAGCGATTCCTACGGCGGCTCGCTCGACAACGTGTCGCTGGCCGTGCCGGAGCCGGGCAGCATCGCCCTGGTGCTCGGCGGCCTGCTGGCTGCCGGCGCCGCCCGCCGCCGCCAGGCACGCAAGGCCTGACGAGAACGCGTCAGGTCGTCTGCGCCGGGACAGGCCGCACCGCGGCCTCGGCGCCGACCCAATCGCTGGCGTCCTCGGCCTCGGGCAGGTGCTTCAGGTCGCGGATGATGTTCAGCCGCATCGCCAACAGCACCGCCAGCAAGGCGGCGAAGCCGGCGAATGCCAGTGAAGCCCTCAGGCTAACGTGTTCCCCCAGCCAGCCGCCCAGAAGGGCGCCTGGCCCGGCGGGCAGCACCGTCATCCAGCGCATCGTCGCCGTCATGCGGCCCAGCAAGGGCGCAGGGGTGACGGCCTGTCTCAGGGACAGGAAGTTGATGAAAACCAGCACCGCGCCGAAGCCGAAGAGCACGAGCATCACGGCGAATGCCGCCACGCCCCATGCCGAGGCCGGCGCCACCGCCAGCAACAGCCAGCCCGCCGAGCAGATGGCCATGCCCGCCGTCAGGCTAGGCCCAGGCCCCAGGCGCGCGCTGATGCGGTGGCCCAGCACGCTGGCCAGCACCGTGCCCACGCCCAGCCCCACATAGCACAGGCCCACGCCCTGCTCCGACAAGCCCAGGCGGCGAGTCGCGAAGAGGATCTGCACCACCATCGCGCTGTGGTGCGCCAGTTGCCACAGCCCTACAAGCACCGCCAATGCCACCAGCAGGCGCTGGCTGGAGACGAAACGCATGCCCGTGCGCAGGTCTTGCCAGAAGTGCCGCTGCGTGGCCGTCTCGCGCCGCTCCTGGACGTGAATGCCGCGCAGGATGGCGGCCGACAACAGCAGTGCGGCGGCATCCACCAGCAAGGCCACCGGCGCACCGACGAGCTTGATCAGCACGCCAGCCACACCGGGGCCCGCGACCTCGGAGCCTGAACTGGCCAGCGCGTTCTTGGCGTGCGCCTCCACCAGGCGATCGCGCGCCACCACCTGCGTCAGCACGATCTGCGCCGCACTGCCGGCCACGGTGTGGACACAGCCGATGACGAGCCCCACCACGTACATCCAGCTCATCGTGAGCCAGCCCATCCACCAGGCCAGCGGCACGCTGGCCACGGCCACCGCCAGCAGGGATTCGCCCACCACATAGACGGGCAGCTTGCGGACGCGGTCCAGCCACACGCCCGCCGGCAGCGACAGCAGCGCGAACGGCAGCGTCTCCATCGCCATCAGCAGCCCCATCTGGGTCGGCGTCGCGTGCAACAGCACCGCCGCGGTGAGCGGCAGGGCGAGCATCGTGACCTGGCCGCCGAAGGAGCTGATCAGGATGGACGTCCACAGGCGGCGATACACGGCATCGCGCAGGAGATCGTCAGGGCGCAGGGAAAAGCGTATTCGCAGTGCCTGCCAGAGCGTGATCGGATTCATTCTTCTTGTCTCGTCTCCAGGGGAGCCGGCTGAGGCTCGGGGGTCGGCGGAGGCCAGTCTGGGAAGAACGTCAGGTCTTGCGCAGGGCCGCCCCGGCCACCCACGGCCCGCGAGATGCCGCAGCGACGCCGGCATCGGCGTGACAACGGATCGCGGTGGCGTGGTTCACGGCCGGAGCACCTTTATCTTTCGATAAAGGAAATGTTATCAGGAGGTATCGAAGGCGCGCAAGCCCCGCAGGGCCCGTCATCCACTCAACTACGGTAGTCGGCGTTGATGCTGACGTAATCGTGCGACAGATCGCAGGTCCAGACGGTGGCCGAGGCCTCCCCGCGATGCAGGCACACGCGCACCTTGATCTCGGCCTGCTTCATCACGCGCTGCCCGTCCTGCTCCTGGTAGCCGGGGTGGCGGCCGCCCGCGCGGGCCACGTGCACATCGTCCAGGAAGAGATCGATCAGCCCCTGGTCGAGGTCTTCGATGCCCGCGTAGCCCACGGCGGCGAGGATGCGGCCGAGGTTGGGGTCGCTCGCGAAGAACGCC
Organism: uncultured beta proteobacterium; assembly: GCA_903938815.1. GTDB lineage: Bacteria > Pseudomonadota > Gammaproteobacteria > Burkholderiales > Burkholderiaceae_C > Rubrivivax. The sequence goes on along the minus strand of CAJAES010000014.1, from coordinate 65,189 downwards.
GTCTTCACGAGCGGCGAGTGCGCGATCGCGTAGGCCACCTGCCGGCACTCGTCGGACGTGCGGCCGCCGTCGATCTGCACGGTGATGAACTTGGTGGCGCCTTCGCCGTCGCGCACGATGGCCTGTGCGAGCTGCTCGGCCGCCGAAAACACGGCCTCGCACAGCAAGCGGCCCGCCGGCGAATCGAGCGAGGTGATGGGCGCATGGCCGGCGCGGCCGGTGGCCATCAGGACGAAGGAATCGTTCGTGGAGGTGTCGCCGTCGATCGTGATGCGGTTGAAGCTGCGGTCGGCTGCCGTGCGCACCAGTTCCTGGAGCAGGCCGGGCGCGACGACCGCGTCGGTGGCCATGAAGCCCAGCATGGTGGCCATGTTGGGCCGGATCATGCCGGCGCCCTTGGAGATGCCGGTCACGGTGACCGTGTGCCCGTCGATGCTCACCTGGCGCGACGTCGCCTTGGGCAGGGTGTCGGTGGTCATGATGCCGGTGGCGGCGTCGGCCCAGTGCGCGCCCTGGAGGTCTGCCCAGGCCTGCGGCAGCGCGGCCTCGATGCGGTCGACGGGCAGCGGCTCCATGATGACGCCGGTGGAAAACGGCAGCACCTGGTCGGGGCGGCAACCGGCGATGGCCGCCATCGCGGCGCAGGTGCGGCGCGCTGCCTCCAGGCCCGGTGCGCCCGTGCCTGCATTCGCATTGCCGGTGTTGACCACCAGGGCCCGGATGCCGCCCTGGCCGCCCGTGCCGGCCAGGTGTGCCTGGCACACCTGCACCGGCGCGGCGCAGAAGCGGTTGCGCGTGAACACCCCGGCGACCTGTGCACCTTCATCGAGCGCGAAGACGACGAGATCGCGCCGCCCGGCCTTGCGCACGCCAGCCATGGCGGTGCCGATGCGCAGGCCCGCGACGGGCTGCAGGGTCGATGCGTCGAGGGGCGCGAGATTCACGGGCATGGTTGTCGATTCAGGCGTTGGACAGGGGTTGGAAGCATTGTGGCACCGCGCCTTCACACCCCCCTTGAATGGGGGGTTCGGCATGCTCCGTGCATGGCGGAACCGGCCCGTTCAGGGTTACTCCTCGAACGAGGGGGAACCCCGGCGGGCAACATCATTTCAGCTCTTGCAAAGGGTGATCCCCTGTGTCTACAGAGTCAATCCAATGGCAGCGCGCCGACCAACCGGAGCGCTGCATTCACCGATACCAATTGGAGGTCTGGCATGAATCGAACCCGTGCAGCCGTGATGCTGGCGGTCGCGGCAACGCTGTCCCTGGGCGCACACGCGGCAACGCCGTCGATGTCCGTCCCGGCGACTGCCGCTGAAGGTGGTCGTCTGTGGTTCGTGGAGCTGTCCGGTGCGCCGGTGGCCGACGGCCGCACGCGCGACGCGGTGCTGTCCGACAAGGCCGCCTTCCGCAAGGCCGCGGCCCAGGCCGGCGTGAAGTTCACGGAGCGCCGCTCCTTCGACGTGCTGTTCAACGGCTTCTCCGTCGAGGTCGACGCGGTCAACCGCCTGAAGCTGGCCCGCCTGAAGGGCGTGAAGGCCATGTACCCGGTCGAGCTCGTCCAGCGCCCCGTCACCACGGCGTCGGAGTCGGCGCCTGACCTGGCTTCCGCGCTGGGGCTCACCGGCGCCGATGTGGCGCAGAACACCCTGGGCCTGTCCGGCAAGGGCGTCAAGGTCGGCATCATCGACACCGGCATCGACATCGACCACCCGGCCTTCGGCGGTTCCGGAACCGCCGGCACGACCGCATTCCCGTCCGAGCGCGTGATCGCAGGCTATGACCTCGTGGGCGATGCCTACAACGCTGGCGGCACGGGTGCCGCACTGATTCCGGTTCCCGACGCGAACCCGGACGACTGCGGCGGCCACGGCACCCACGTGGCGGGCATCGTCGGTGCGAACGGCGGCGGCCTGAAGGGTGTCGCACCCAAGGTCTCCTTCGGCGCCTACCGTGTGTTCGGCTGCGCCGGCTCCTCGTCCTCGGACGTCATCGTCGAGGCGCTCGAGCGCGCCTACGCCGACGGCATGCAGGTCATCAACCAGAGCCTGGGCGCCGCGCGCCAGTGGCCGCAATACCCCACCGCACAGGCCAGCAGCCGCCTCGTGTCCAAGGGTGTCGTCATGGTGGCTTCCATCGGCAACAACGGCCCGGGCGGTTCCTCGCCCGACGCGCTGTTCGCCGCGGGCGCCCCGGGCACGGGCAAGAACGTCATCGGTGTCGCCTCGTACGACAACGCGCAGCGTTCCTTCACGGTCGGCAGCACGCCCTACGGCTACAACGCCGCCACGGGCGCGCCTCTGCCGCCCGTGTCCGGAAGCCTGACGATGGCCAAGACCGGCACCACGACAACGGCTGACGACGCCTGCGCACCCATCGCCGCAGGAACCTTCACGGGCCAGGCGGTGCTGATCCGTCGCGGCACCTGCAGCTTCTTCATCAAGGCCAGCAACGCGATGAACGCCGGCGCCGGTGCCGTCGTGCTGTACAACAACACGTCCGGCGCCCTGGGTGCCACCGTGACCGGCTCGCCCGCCATCACCATCCCGGTGGTGGGCATCACCGCGGCCCAGGGCGCGGCGCTGGACGCTGCCATCGCCGGCGGCACGACCACGCTGAACTGGGGCAGTGCCTATGTCAGCTACCCGTTCGGCACCGGCGGCCTGATCTCCGGTTTCAGCTCGTTCGGCCTCGCCGCCGACCTGACCCTGAAGCCGAACATCGGCGCACCGGGCGGCGCCATCTTCTCCAGCTACCCGCTGGAGCTGGGCGGCACGGCCACGCTGTCGGGCACATCGATGTCGGCACCGCACGTTGCGGGCGGCGTCGCGCTGATCCTGGAAGCCAAGCCCACGACGAGCGCGAGCGCCATGACCGGCCTCCTGCAGAACGTGGCCGACCCCAAGAACTGGTCGGGCAATGCCGCACTGGGTCTGCTGGATCACGTGTTCCGCCAGGGCGCGGGCATGATGGACATCGTCGGTTCCGTCACCACGACGGCATCGGTGTCGCCGAGCCAGATCTCCACCGGCGAAAGCGCCAGCGGTTCGTACCTTCAGACCATCACGGTGCGCAACCTGTCCACGTCTCCGGCCAGCTACACGGTCGGGCATGTGTCGGGTGTCGCAGCGGGTCCGAACACGACCACGGGTTCTGCTTACGCCCTCTCGGGTGTCTTCGATGCGCCCGCGACAGTGGCCTTGAGCAAGACGACGCTGAACATCCCGGGCCTGGGCACCGCGAAGTTCGACGTGACCATCACGGCGAATTCGTCGCTCCCGGATCGCAGCCTGTATGGCGGCTACATCACGCTGACGCCGAAGGGCGCCGGAACCGTGATGTCGGTGCCCTATGCCGGCTTCAAGGGTGACTACCAGACGTACCAGGTGCTGGCACCGACGGCGAACGGCTTCCCGTGGCTGGCCTCGCTGGCGGCAGGTTCGTATACGAACCAGCCGGGTGGTGCGACCTTCACGATGGCCGACGGGAACATCCCGTACTTCCTGATGCACCTCGACCACCTGTCGCAGCGCATCAAGCTGGAAGTGTTCGACGCCGTCTCCGGTGCCGCCTGGGGGAAGGTCAGCGACGACGAGTACGTCTCGCGCAACTCCACCCCGGGAGGCTTCTTCGCCTTCACGTGGGACGGCGTGACCTTCCGTGGTCAATCCGGCAAGCCGGTTGGCATCCGCGAAGTGCCGAACGGCCAGTACACCGTCAAGGTGTCGGTGCTGAAGGCGCTCGGCGACGAGTCGAACCCGGCGCACTGGGAGATCTGGAACTCGCCGACTATCACGGTCGCCCGCGTTGCAGCTCCCTGATCGAAAGAGTCTCCGGAAACTGGAAGGGGCCCCGCGGGGCCCCTTTTTCATGCTTGCCTTGGCGGGGCCCTCGGGCTCGCACGGCGGCAGTCTCGTCCGGGCCTGGAAAGGCCCGCCCGGAAAACCGGATCAGGCCAGCTTGCCGTGGCAGGCCTTGTACTTCTTGCCGCTGCCGCAGGGGCAGGGGTCGTTGCGCCCGACCTTGGGCACCTCGCCTGCGGGGTCGGCCTCGACAGAGACGCTGCCATCCTCGTTCGGGTGCGTGTAGGTGACGTTGTCGAGCTGGCTGGCCTGCTGCTCGATCGCCTCGGCAGCAGCGGCAACCTGTTCCTGGCTCTGGATGCGCACCGTCATCAGGATGCGGGTGACGTCGAGCTTGACGACGTCGAGCAGCTGCGAGAAGAGCTCGAAGGCCTCGCGCTTGTATTCCTGCTTCGGGTTCTTCTGCGCGTAGCCGCGCAGGTGGATGCCCTGACGGAGGTAGTCCAGTGCCGCGAGGTGCTCGCGCCAGTGGCCGTCCATCGACTGCAGCAGCACCATGCGCATGAAGGGCGTGAACTGCGTTGCGCCAACGGCCTCGACCTTGCCGGCGAAGAGTGCGTCGGCTGCCTCGGCGACCTTCTCGACGATCTCGTCGTCGGTGATGGCATCGCTGGCGGCCACCATGCCCTGCAGGTCGAGTTCGAGCTGCCACTCTTCCTTGAGCACCTTCTCAAGCGCGGGCAGGTCCCACTGCTCTTCCAGGCTCTCGACCGGAACGAAGGTGCGAACCACGTCCGTCATGGCACTGCGGCGCAGGTTGGAGATCTGTTCGTCGAGGTTGAGCGCCTCGAGGATCTCGTTGCGCTGCTGGTAGATGACCTTGCGCTGGTCGTTGCTGACGTCGTCGTACTCGAGCAGCTGCTTGCGGACGTCGAAGTTGCGCGCCTCGACCTTGCGCTGCGCGCTCTCGATGCTGCGGTTGACGATGCCGGCCTCGATGGCCTCGCCCTCGGGCATCTTCAGGCGGTCCATGATGGCCCGCACGCGGTCACCCGCGAAGATGCGCATCAGCGAATCGTCCAGCGAGAGGTAGAAGCGGCTGGAGCCGGGGTCGCCCTGGCGGCCGGAACGGCCACGCAGCTGGTTGTCGATGCGTCGGCTTTCGTGGCGCTCGGTGGCCACGATGCGCAGGCCGCCGGCGGCCTTGACCTGCTCGTGCAGGCCCTGCCACTCGTCGTGCAGCTTGCGCGCACCCGCCTGCTTGGCCTCGTCGGACAGCGATTCGTCGGCTTCGAGGATCTGGATCTGCTTCTCGACGTTGCCGCCGAGGACGATGTCGGTGCCGCGGCCCGCCATGTTGGTGGCGATGGTCACCATCTTCGGGCGGCCGGCCTGCGCGACGATCTCGGCTTCCTTGGCGTGCTGCTTGGCGTTGAGCACCTGGTGCGGGAGCTTGGCCTTGGTCAGCAGGTCCGACAACAGCTCGGAGTTCTCGATCGACGTGGTGCCCACCAGGACCGGCTGGCCGCGCTCGTAGCAGTCGCGGATGTCGGTGACAACGGCGTCGTACTTTTCCTTCGAGGTCTTGTAGATGAGGTCGTTGTCGTCCTTGCGCACCGTGGGGCGGTTCGGGGGGATGACGACCGTCTCCAGGCCGTAGATTTCCTGGAACTCGAAGGCCTCGGTGTCGGCGGTGCCCGTCATGCCGCCGAGCTTGCCGTACATGCGGAAGTAGTTCTGGAACGTGACCGACGCGAGCGTCTGGTTCTCGCTCTGGATCTGCACGCCTTCCTTGGCTTCCACGGCCTGGTGCAGGCCATCGCTCCAGCGGCGGCCCGTCATCAGGCGGCCGGTGAATTCGTCGACGATGACGACTTCGTCGTTCTGCACCACGTAGTGCTGGTCGCGGTGATACAGGTGGCTGGCACGCAGCGCCGCGTACACGTGGTGCATCAGCGCGATGTTGGACGGGTCGTACAGGCTCGCGCCCTCGGCCAGCAGGCCGGCCTGGCCGAGGATGGCCTCCGCCTTCTCGTGGCCCGACTCGGTCAGGAAGACCTGATGCGTCTTCTCGTCGAGGGTGAAGTCGCCAGCCTCGATGACGCCTTCGCCGGTGCGCGGATCGGCTTCGCCGATCTGCTTCTTCAGCTGCGGCACGATGGCATTGATGCGCACGTACAGCTCGGTGTGGTCCTCGGCCTGCCCGGAGATGATGAGCGGCGTGCGCGCCTCGTCGATCAGGATCGAGTCGACCTCGTCGACGATGGCGTAGTTCAGGCCGCGCGCCACCCGGTCTGCGGTCTCGTAGACCATGTTGTCGCGCAGGTAGTCGAAGCCGAATTCGTTGTTCGTGCCGTAGGTGACGTCGGCCGCGAAGGCCGTCTGCTTCTCGGCGCGGTTCATGCCGGGCACGTTGACGCCCACCGTGAGCCCGAGGAAGCCGTAGAGCTTGCCCATCCACTCGGCGTCACGGCGCGCGAGGTAGTCGTTCACCGTCACCACGTGCACGCCCTTGGCGGGCAGCGCATTCAGGTAGACCGGGAGCGTGGCCATGAGGGTCTTGCCCTCGCCGGTGCGCATCTCGGCGATCTTGCCCTCGTGCAGCGCGATGCCGCCGATGAGCTGGACGTCGAAGTGGCGCATCTTCAGCACCCGCTTGCCGGCTTCGCGCACGACGGCGAATGCCTCGGGCAGCAGGTCGTCGAGCGCGGTGCCGGCCGCGAGACGCTGGCGGAATTCGTCGGTCTTGGCGCGCAGCGCGGCGTCGTCCAGGGCCTCGAACTGCGGCTCCAGCGCGTTGATCTGCTGGACGCTCTTGCGGAAAGTCTTCAGCAGGCGTTCGTTGCGGCTGCCGAAGATCTGGGTCAGGATTTTGGGGAACATGAGGACTCGTCGGGAGCGTTGCCGCCTGGGGTTTCCGCCTGGAACGCGCAACGCCTGAGAGCCTGCTGGAATGCTGGCAGGACGGCACGCCTAAGGAATCGAGTGTGGTGGCGCCAGCCCGGAATTCAAGCCACGCGCGCCACGTAACCGCTCAGTTTAGCACCCGGGTCGCCACGGGTCCGGCCAGGAACCGGGCAGGATTTTGCGGGACGCCCTGGACCAGCACCTCGAAGTGCAGGTGCGGGCCTGTCGATCGCCCGGTGTTGCCCACTTCCGCCACCTTCTGCTGGCGGCGGACGAGGTCTCCGGCGGCCACGAAAACGCGCGAAACGTGCGCGTAGCGTGTCACGAGCCCGTTGCCGTGGTCCAGCGAGAGCAGCTGCCCGTATTCAGGGTGCCACTCCACCGCCTGCACCACCCCGCCTGCCGCCGCCATGACGGGCGTGCCGGGCTCGGCCGGGAAGTCGAGGCCGGTGTGCAGCGCCTGGCGCCCGTTGAAGGGGTCGTAGCGAAACCCGAAGCTCGAGCCGACGGGGCCGTCCACGGGGCGGGAGCTGGGCACCAGCAGGGCCTGCAGGCGGCTCTCGAGCAGGCGGGACTCGATGAGCGTGAAGATGTCGGTGCTGAGCGCGACGCCCTCGTCGATGTGCGCGAGCGACTTCGAGAGTTCGTCGAGCGTGGAGCCCGGCACGGGCCGAAAAGGGCCGCCGCGCCCGCTGGTCATGCTGGAGCGCCCGGGCGCCGATGCCGCGGCGCTCGCGGAGCCGGCAGCGGGCTTGAGGTCCTGTGGCTTCACGCCCGCCAGGCTGGAGACGCGCTCGCCCATCACCTGCAGCGTGACCAGCCGCGCCTGCATCTCGCCCACCTTCTGGGCCATCGCATCGAGGTTCTCGCGCATGTAGCGCTCGCGCTGGGCGAGATCCTCCCGGACCACCCACCGCACGAGCTGGCTCACCACGGGCCAGCCCTCGCGCGCAGCCCGCAGGAAGAAGTAGTGGTAGACGCCCCCCGAGGTGAGCATCAGAACGACGGCCGCGACCAGCGCGCCCAGCGCAAGCTGCCAGCGGCGGAAGTGCAGCACGCGTGTGCGCGCCATGCTGCCGTGCGTGATCAGGATCTGCATCGCTACACTCTCCCGGAATGAGCCGCCCTGTGCCGATTCCCCGCTCGCTGCCGATGGCAGAAGCCCTGGCCCAGAGTTCGCCGCTGGCCTCGCTGCTGCAACGCATCCAGGAATCGGAGGCCCGCTTCGCCCTCGTGCGCAGCGACCTGCCCGGCCTGCTGGCCACCCAGATCACGCCCGGGCCGCTGGACGAAACCGGCTGGACGCTGCTGGCACGCAACGGCGCCGCAGCCGCGAAGCTGAAGCAGTGCCTGCCTCGTCTGCAGACGCTTCTGCGGGATCGGGGCTGGGCCGATGTGCCCATCCGGGTGAAGGTTCACGTGTCCCGCGGGGTCTGAACGCGCTGGCGCTGCAGCGCTGGTGCCGGCTTTCGGAATCGAACCGAAGACCTTCCGCTTACAAGGCGGGTGCTCTACCAACTGAGCTAAGCCGGCGCGAGGCAAGAGACCGATTCTAGAGGCGCCTACTTGATGCGCTTGAGGGCAGGCCGGGGCCCGCCTGGCGCAGGAGGCGGCTCTTCGGGTTCGGTGGGCGGTGTCGCCGGTGAATCGGGCGCGTCGGCCGGTGCGGGCGGCTCGGCCTCGACGCTGGCCAGCCGCAGGCCGCGTGGGCCGGCAGGTGGCGTGGAGGCCCCAGACGGCCCAGGCGGCCCAGATGGCGCGACCGATACCGGCCCGGCGCTGACGGGCTCGGCATCCACCGGAGCCGGGAACGCCATGCCCTGCCCGTTCTCGCGGGCATAGATGGCGATGACATGGTCGATCGGGACGACGATCTCGCGCGAGCTGCCGCCGAACCGCGCCTTGAACTCCACGAACTCGTTGCCCAGCTTCAGGCTCGAGGTGGCCTCGAACCCGACGTTGAGAACGATCTCGTTGTTCTTGACGTATTCCATCGGCACCTGCACGCGGCCATCCACGTGCACCGCGATGTACGGCGTGAAGCCGTTGTCGGTGCACCAGTCGTGCAGGGCACGCAGCAGGTAAGGGCGGGTGGAAGTGCCCTGCGAATCCGGTGCTTGGGGCGTCGTCATCGCGTCTGGACCTTACTTGCGCATGACCTTTTCGGACGGCGTCAGCGCCTCGATGTAGGCCGGGCGCGAGAAGATGCGCTCGGCGTACTTCAGCAGCGGCACTGCGTTCTTGCTGAGGTCGATGCCGTAGTAGTCCAGGCGCCACAGCAGCGGCGCGATGGCGACATCGAGCATCGAGAAGTCGTCGCCCAGCATGTACTTGTTCTTCAGGAAGATCGGCGCGAGCTGCAGCAGCCGCTCGCGGATCTGCGTGCGGGCCTTCTCGAGCTGCTTGTCCGTGGCCTTCACGCCGCGGCCTTCGAGCAGGTTCACGTGCGCGAAGAGTTCCTTCTCGAAATTGAAGAGGAACAGGCGGACACGGGCACGTGCGACGGGATCGCCCGGCATCAGCTGCGGATGCGGGAAACGCTCGTCGATGTACTCGTTGATGATGTGCGACTCGTACAGGATGAGATCCCGCTCGACGAGGATGGGTACCTCGTTGTACGGGTTCATCAGCGCGATGTCTTCGGGCTTGGCGAACAGGTCGACGTCACGAATCTCGAAATCCATGCCCTTCTCGAACAGCACGAAACGGCAGCGGTGCGAGTAGGGGCAGGTGGTCCCGGAGTAAAGCACCATCATGGTGGTGGTCTCCCTTCAGCAGCGGGGTCCGCGGACCCCAGAAAACACGAAACGCAGTGGGACCGGCGGTACCCACTGCGCTGTCCCGAAGAGTCGGGTTACTTGACGTCCTTCCAGAAGGACGCGTTCAGGCGCCACGCGATCACGGTGAAGCCTGCCAGGAACAGCAGCACCCACACGCCCAGGCGCACGCGATCGGTCTGGTTGGGTTCGGCCATCCACTGGAGGAAGGCCACGAGGTCGGCGACGGACTCGTTGTACTGCGCCGGCGTCATCGTGCCGGGAGTGATCTGCTCGAAGCCCTTGAAGACGTGGACCGTCTTGGTGGCGTCGTGCGGATCCTTCTCGTCGGCGTAGACGGCGCGCTGCTGGCCCTGCAGTTCCCACAGCACGTGCGGCATGCCGACGTTCGGGAATGCGAGGTTGTTCCAGCCGGTGGCCTTGGTGTCGTCGCGGTAGTAGGTGCGCAGGTAGGTGTAGATGTAGTCGGCACCCGAACCCTGGCCAGCGGCCGAGCGCGAACGCGCGATCACGGTCAGGTCAGGGGGCAGCGCACCGAACCATTCCTTCGCCTGCTTGGGGTCGAGGTTGGCCTTCATGGTGTCGCCGACCTTGGTGCCGGCGAACATCAGGTTGCTGGCGATCTGCTCTTCCGTCAGGCCGATGTCGCGCAAACGGTTGTAGCGCATGTACTCGGCGCTATGGCAGTTCAGGCAGTAGTTGGCGAACAGCTTGGCGCCGTTCTGCAGCGCCGCCATGTCGGTGACGCGTTCCTTGGGGAAGGTGTCCCAGGCAATGCCACCACCGGCAGCCTGGGCGACACCGCCCAGCACCGCCAGACTCGAGACGAGCGTGAGGATCAGTTTCTTGAAGCAGTTCATTCGGTCGGGCTCCCGCTCTCGTCAGTGCGGCTGAAAGGTCACGCGGTCAGGGACCGGCTTGAACTCGCCGATCTGGCTCCAGATCGGCATCAGGACGAAGAAGCCGAAGTAGAACACCGTACCGACCTGGGCCACCAGCGTGCCGATGTCGGACGGCGGCTGGATGCCGAGGTAGCCGAGCACGAACATGTTGACCACGAAGATGCCGTACATCACCTTGTGCCAGCCCGGGCGATACCGGATCGAGCGCGCGGGGCTGTGATCGAGCCACGGCAGCGCGAACATGATGACGACCGCACCGCCCATCACCACCACGCCCCAGAACTTGGCGTCGAAGGTCTTGAGCAGGACGACCGCCACCAGGCCTGCGACAGCCACTGCGATCTTGCCCTTGGAAGGCAGCCGCAGCTTGAGCAGCGCGCCCACGGTACCCAGCGCCACCAGCGCCGCGAACACGTTGACCATGGGGTCGGTCGTGGCGCGGAGCATGGAGTAGTAGGGCGTGAAGTACCAGACCGGCGCGATGTGCAGCGGGGTCTTCAGCGGGTCGGCAGGGATGAAGTTGTTGTACTCGAGGAAGTACCCGCCCATTTCAGGCGCCAGGAAGATCACGGCGCTGAACAGGAACAGGAACACCGACACGCCCATGATGTCGTGGACCGTGTAGTACGGGTGGAAGGGAATGCCGTCGAGCGGCTTGCCCGTGGCGTCTTTCTTGGCCTTGATCTCGATGCCGTCGGGGTTGTTCGAGCCGACGTCGTGCAGCGCCAGCAGGTGGGCCACGACCAGGCCCAGCAGCACCAGCGGCAGCGCGATCACGTGGAACGCGAAGAAGCGGTTCAGCGTGGCGTCGCTGACGACGAAGTCGCCGCGGATCAGCAGGGCCAGGTCTTCACCGATGAACGGCACGGCGGCGAACAGGTTCACGATGACCTGGGCGCCCCAGTAGGACATCTGGCCCCAGGGGAGCAGGTAGCCGAAGAAGGCTTCGCCCATCAGCACCAGGAAGATCATGCAGCCGAAGATCCAGACCAGCTCGCGCGGCTTGCGGTAGCTGCCGTACAACATCCCGCGGAACATGTGCAGGTAGACGACGACGAAGAACGCGCTGGCGCCGGTGGAGTGCATGTAGCGCACCAGCCAGCCCCAGGGGACGTCCCGCATGATGTACTCGACCGACGCGAACGCCAGGGCCGCATCAGGCTTGTAGTGCATCACCAGGAAGATGCCGGTGACGATCTGGATCACGAGGACCAGCAGTGCCAGCGAGCCGAAGAAGTACCAGAAGTTGAAGTTCTTCGGTGCGTAGTACTCGGACAGGTGGACCCTGTAGGCCTCGAATGCCGTGGGGAAACGGTTTTCCAGCCAGACGGATGCCTGCTGTGCCGTTGATGCGCCCTCGGGCGCTTCCTTGAATGTCGCCATGTCTTCCTCTGATCTGGGTTACTGCTCGGGATCAGGCCTGCTTGTCGTCGCCGATCACCAGTACGGTGTCGGACACGTACATGTGAGGCGGGACTTCGAGGTTGTCGGGAGCCGGCTTGTTCTTGAACACGCGGCCTGCGATGTCGAACGTGGAACCGTGGCAGGGGCACAGGAAGCCGCCCGTCCAGTCGTCGGGCAGCGAAGGCTGCGCGCCGGGCTGGAACTTGTCGCTCGGCGAGCAACCCAGGTGCGAGCAGATGCCCACGGCCACGAAGTACTCGGGCTTGATCGAGCGGTGCTCGTTCTTCGCGTAGGCGGGAGTCGGGTACTGGGTGCGGTCCGACTTCGGGTCGGCTACCTGAGGATCGGTCTTCTTCAGGGATGCCAGTTGTTCTGGCGTGCGGCGCACGATCCACACCGGCTTGCCGCGCCATTCGACGGTCAGCTTCTCGCCGGGTTGCAATGCTCCGACATCCACCCGCACCGGCGCACCAGCGGCCTTGGCGCGCTCGGACGGGGTGAAGGTGCTGACGAAAGGCACCGCTACGGCCGCGCCGCCAACGGCGCCAGCGCCGCAGGTGATGGCGATCCAGGTGCGTCGGCCGCGGTCGACTGCAGCGTCACTCATGGAGTTCCTCGGGATTGGGGGGTTCAAAGGGCATTCGGGTCAACCCGGGATTCTAGCCCAGGCCACCCCGTGTTCCTCGAGCGCACAATCGTGCACCACAAATCAACCACCGGGAGAGAACATGGGCTTCATGACGGAATTCAAGGAGTTTGCCAGCAAGGGCAACGTCGTCGACCTCGCCGTGGGCGTGATCATCGGCGGCGCATTCGGAAAAATCGTGAGTTCGCTGGTCGACGATATCGTGATGCCGGTCGTGAGCAAGATCTTCGGTGGGCTGGACTTCAGCAACTACTTCATCCCGTTGGCGGGTCAGACGGCCACCGTGCTGGTCGAGGCGAAGAAGACGGGCGCCGTACTCGCTTACGGGAGTTTCATCACCGTTGCGCTGAACTTCATGATCCTGGCCTTCATCATCTTCATGATGGTCAAGCAGATCAACCGCCTGAAGCGCGAAGCGCCTGCCGCCCCGCCGGCGCCGCCCGCGCCGACGCCGGAAGACGTGGTGCTTCTGCGCGAGATCCGCGATGCGCTGAAAAGGCAGGCTTGACGCCTTCTGCCCGGGGCTTTTGCGGGCGCTTCGGCGGCGCATACTGCGTTCGCGAACGTCCGCCACATGAATCCACCACCCGTCCATCGCCTGCCAGCACTGATTGAAGCCGCTGCTCACCGCCTGAAGCTGACCGCGCGCGCCGCGGTCGAGCGCACGGTCGAGAGCCTGTCCCTGGCTGCACTCGCAGCGTCCAACGTCTTCCAGCGCGACGGCCTGCTGGCAGGCCAGTTCGAACTGAACCGCAAGTCTGCGATGTTCGCGCTGGCCTTCGACGAGACCCTTCAGGAACTGCTGAAGCGGGACGTTGCGCAGCGCAGCCCCGGCGGCCCCAGCAGCCGCGGCGGCGCCACCTCCTGGGGCGACCTGGGCCTGGTCGACGACCGCGAAATGGAACGCAAGATCTCGGCCGACCGGTTCGGCATGGAGGTCGCGCACGCCTGCGAGTGGGAGTTGCGCGAACTCGAGGGCTACATGGGCTCGCTGCTGGGCATGAGCCAGCAGAGCAACCCCCTGCGGCCCGAGGTCGTCGGCATGGCGCTGTTGAAGGGCATCGATGCCGTCAGCGAGCGCGAGGACGTCCGCACGCTGCTGCTCAGCGAACTCGGCCGCGTTCTGGCGCTGGAGATGCGCGGCACCTACGCCGCGATCGTCGCCGACATGCGAAAGGCCGGCGTGCAGCCCGCCGGCCTGAGCGTGCGCGCCACGCCCGACGCCCACCGCCGCTCCGGCGGTGCGGCCTCGGCCCAGGATTCGGTGCACGACGCACCCGAGACCGGCCGCGGCCAGCCCATGCCGCCGGGCGGCCGCGCGGAGCGCCAAACTCGCGGCGGGATGTCATCGCACGGCGGCTTCGGCCCGTCGACGCACTCGGGCAACCGCATGGGCGGGGGCGCCACCTTCGGCCACGTCGATGCGCACATGATGTCGCTGATCCGGCGCCTGGCGCATGTCGACGCCCAGCCCTACGGCCCCGGCGGCAGCACCGACTGGGGCGAAGGCAGCGGCACGGGCAGCGGCACGGGCAGCAGCCTCGGCGGCCTGCCCGCGAACCTGATCCGCGCGCACCGTGACGAGCTCCGCCAGGCCGCCAACGGCTCGATCGACCACATGGTCATCGACGTCATCGGCAGCCTGTTCGACCAGATCCTTTCCGACCCCAAGGTACCGCCGCAGATGGCGCGCCAGATCGGGCGGCTGCAGTTGCCGGTGCTGCGTGCGGCACTGGGCGACCCGAGCTTCTTCTCGTCGCGCAGGCACCCGGTGCGGCGCTTCGTGAACCGCATCGCGTCGCTGGGTGCGGCGATCGACGACTTCGGCAACGAAGACGGCAAACGCTTCCTGGCCCGCGTGCGAGCGCTCGTCAACGACATCGTCGAAGGCGACTTCGACCAGATCGACATCTACGAGAGCAAGCTCGGCGAACTCGAGCAGTTCATCGCCGAGATCGCGCGCGAGGAAGTGCAGGCCCAGGGCGGCGACCCGGCCGCGATGCTGGGCGACAAGGAAGCCGAGATCCGCCTGGGGCAGCGCTATGCGCAGCAACTGCAGTCGGAACTCAAGGACCTCAGCGGCCACGACTTCGTTCGGGATTTCCTCGTCGGCGTCTGGAGCCGCGTGCTGGTGCAGGCCGAGATCCGGCATGGCGCCGACAGCGAACGCTTCCAGCAGCTGCGCGGTGTGGCGCGCGACCTCTACATGAGCGTGCAGCCCAAGGGCACGCCGCAGGCCCGCAAGGAGTTCCTGACCGGATTGCCGCGCCTCATGCAGGGGCTGAACCAGGGCATGGACCTGATCGGCTGGCCCGAGCCGGCGCGCAAGGGCTTCTTCGGCCAGCTGCTGCCGGCGCATGCCGAGTCGCTGAAGGCGCCGCAGAGCATGAGCACGCTCGACTGGAACCTGCTGGCGCGGCAGGTGGACGGCGCATTCAAGGTGCCGCTGCCCAAGCGGGCCGACCTGCCGCCGCCCGAAGCCAACCTCCCGGTCCTGGACGACGCCGTTCCGGAGCCGCGCTTCACGGCCGAGGAAGCGGCGCGCATCGGCCTGATCCAGGAAGCGCAGATCGACTGGAACGCGCCGGTCGACATCGACCTGAGCGCCGAGGCGCCGGTCAGCGAGCAGGACATCCGCATCAACGGCCTGCCCTCGCCCGAACCCGTCGAGCCCACGGGCGGCCGGTCGCTGGTCGAACACGTGGAACTGGGCTACCCATACCAGATGCACGTGGACGGCGAATGGCAGAAGGTGAAGCTATCGCACGTGAGCCCGGGCCGGACATTCTTCGTGTTTTCGCGCGGGCAGCGGCACAAGCAGACCATCTCGCTCACGCACCGCATGCTGGCGCGACTGTGCGAGACGGGGCGCTTCCGCGCGTTCGAGAGCGCCTACCTGCTCGAGCGCGCCACGGCGCGGGCCCGACGGCAGCTGTCGGCCGTCAGCGCATCGGCCCCGGCCTGGAGCCGCGCCTGAACGCCAGCCGCCCCGGCTAGATGTGAGACAGGCGCCGCGCCATGCGCAGCGCCGCCACCAGGCTGGCGGGGTCGGCACGGCCGGTGCCGGCGATGTCGAAGGCCGTGCCGTGATCGGGGCTGGTGCGCACGAAGGGCAGGCCCAGCGTCACGTTGACGCCCTCCTCCACGCCCATGTACTTCACCGGGATCAGGCCGTGATCGTGAGTCATGGCCACCACCAGGTCGAAGGCGCCGCGACGTGCGCGCATGAATACGGTGTCGGGCGGGAACGGGCCCTGCGCGTCGATGCCCTCGGCGCGCGCGGCTTCGACGGCCGGCGCGATGAACCGGATCTCCTCGTCCCCGAACAGACCGCCTTCGCCGGCGTGCGGGTTCAGGCCCGCCACCGCGATGCGCGGGTGGTCCTGGCCCCAGGCGCGGGCCGAACGGTGCGCGATGCGCAGCGTGGACAGCACGGCGTCGAAATCCAGCGCGTCGATGGCCGCGCGCAGCGACATGTGGATCGTGACCAGCACCACCCGCAGTTCGGGGTTGGCCAGCATCATGCGCACCGGTGGCGGCGCGGCGGGGTTGGCCAGCGACTGCAGCATCTCGGTGTGGCCGGGCCACGGCAGGCCGGCGGCGGACAGCGCTTCCTTGTGGATGGGCGCGGTGACGATGGCGCTCCCCTCGCCGGCCTGGACGCGACGAACCGCGGCCTCGATGCAGCTCGCCGCGCCGGCGCCGGCGCGGGCGTCGATGCGCCCCCAGGGCAGCTCGGCCAGGCCGTCCGGCAGGCCCGCGACCGGGCACAGGCGCAGCGTTCCTGGGGGTGCGTGGTCGAGCGGGGATTCGATCACCGCCACCGACAGACCACCGCCGGTGGCCGCGATGGCACGGCGCATCACGGCCAGGTCGCCCAGCACCACGGCGTCGGGCAGTTCTCCCAGGCGAGCCGCGCTGGCGATGATTTCGGGGCCGATGCCTGCGGCGTCGCCCATCGTGACCAGCAGAGGCTTCATTCGGTGGCGGTCATGCGGTGGAGGTCATGCGGTGAAGGTCATGCGGTGGATGTCATGCCGGATTCGGGAGGTCGATGAAATGGTGCGATACCCCCAGGCGCCCGGCCACGTGGGCAGCCAGCGCGGGCGCACCGTAGCGTTCGCTGGCGTGGTGCCCGCAGGCCAGGAAGGCCACGCCGGTCTCGCGCGCCAGGTGGGCCTGCGGCTCGGAGATCTCGCCCGTCAGGAAGGCATCGGCGCCGGCCTCGATGGCGGCCTCGAAGTAGCCCTGCGCGCCGCCAGAGCACCAGGCCACGCGCCGCAGTGGGCGGCCGTCGCCGGGCACCACCACCGGCGCCCTGCTCAGGGCCTGCTCCACGCGACCGGCCAGCGCGGCCAGCGCCGTGTCGGCGGCCGGGCCGATGAAGCCCAGGCGCTGGTCGCCGAAGCGCGCATCGGCCACGAGCGACAGGCGCGCGCCCCATTGCGCGTTGTTGCCGAACTCGGCGTGCGCGTCCAGCGGCAGGTGGTAGGCGAAAAGATTGATGTCAGCCGCCATCAGGCGCGCCACGCGCTGCCGGAGCCAGCCCGTGAGGCGGCCGTCGTGGCCGCGCCAGAACAGGCCGTGGTGCACGAGCAGCGTGTCGGCGCCAGCCTCGATGGCGGCATCGATGAAAGCCAGACTCGCAGTGACGCCGCTGACGATGCAGCGCACCTCCCGCCGACCCTCGACCTGCAGGCCGTTCGGCCCATAATCCTTGAACGCATCCGGCTGCAGCAACTCGGCCAGCAGCGTTTCCATCCCGGCACGATCGGCCATCTGGCGCCCGCCCTTTCTCTCATCCATGCGCAGAACCTGGCTTCTATTCTCGCAGGCGGTCACCGTCGCCGTCGCGATGCTGTTCGTGCTGGCCACGCTCAAGCCTGAATGGCTGGGGGGCCGTGGCGACGGGCGCGCGATGCTGCCCCTGCCCACGCTGACCTCGGCACCCGCCCCGGCCCCGGCCGCGTCGGGCGCCCTGCCCGGCCCAGGTACCGGCTACGGCCTGGCGGCCCGGCGCGCGGCACCCGCGGTGGTGAGCATCGTCGCCAGCAAGCAGGTGGCGCAGAACCCGCACGCCAACGACCCGGCCTTCCGCTTCTTCTTCGGCGACCGCGGCCCGCAGGCTCAGGCGCCGACGCAGACCGGCCTCGGTTCCGGCGTCATCGTCTCGCCCGAGGGCTACCTGCTGACGAACCACCACGTGGTGGCCGGCGCCGACGAGATCGAGGTTCGCCTGACCGACGGGCGCCAGAGCGTGGCGCGCGTCATCGGCACCGACCCCGAAACCGACCTGGCCGTGCTGAAGATCGACCTCTCGGGCCTGCCCGTGGTGAGCTTCGGCGACGTGCGGGCGCTGCAGGTCGGCGACATCGTGCTGGCCATCGGCAACCCGTTCAACGTCGGGCAGACCGTGACGGCGGGCATCGTGAGCGCGCTGGGCCGCACGCGGCTGGGCCTGTCGACCTACGAGAACTTCATCCAGACCGATGCCGCCATCAACCCCGGCAACTCCGGCGGCGCGCTGGTGGACACGCAAGGCCACCTGGTGGGCATCAACACGGCCATCTTCTCGCGCACGGGCGGCAGCCTGGGCATCGGCTTCGCGATCCCGGTGGACACCGCGCGCCAGGTGCTGGAAGCGCTGGTGCGCGACGGCGAGGTCGCGCGCGGCTGGCTGGGCGTGGAGCAGCGCGACCTGACCGCCGAATTCGTCGAGAGCTTCAAGCTGCCGGTGACCCAGGGCGCGCTGATCACGGGCGTGCTGCAGGGCGGCCCGGCCAGCGCGGGCGGGCTCAAGCCCGGCGATGTCGTGCTGCGCATCGGCGACACGCCGGTGGCCAACACGACCGACCTGCTGTCCGCCGTGGCCGCCCTGAAACCGAAGAGCACCGCCGCCATCCAGGTGCAGCGCGGTGCCCAGACCCTGACGGTGTCGGTCACGGTGGGCCAGCGGCCGAAGCCCGAGCAGCGCTGACGGGACTGGCGGGAAGCGTCAGCCGCTTCACGCCTCTGCAGATTCAGGCGTCGGCCGATTCAGCCGGTGGCTGCGTGTGCTTGACGAAGATGCCCGCGGCGATGATGCCGGCCTCGTACAGCAGGCACATCGGAATGGCCAGGGCCAGCTGGGAGATCACGTCGGGGGGCGTCACCACCGCAGCGACGATGAACGAGCCGACGACGAAGTAGCCGCGCCACTGGCGCAACTGCGCCACCGTGACGATGCCCATGCGCACGAGAACGATCACCGCGATAGGCACTTCGAACGCGATGCCGAACACCAGGAACAGTGTCAGCACGAAGCCGAAATACTGCTCGATGTCAGGTGCCGCGGTGATGCTGGCAGGCGCGAAGGCCTGGATGAACTGCGACATGCCCGGAATCACCAGGTAGTAGCAGAACGCCACCCCGATGACGAACAGCAGCGTGCTGGAGATCACCAGCGGCAGCACCAGCTTCTTCTCGTGCGAATACAGACCCGGCGCCACGAAGGCCCAGACCTGATACAGCACCACAGGCAGCGCCAACATGAAGGCGGCCATGAGCGTGATCTTCAGCGGCACCAGGATAGGCGAGATGACGTTGGTGGCGATCAGCGTGGCGCCCTTGGGCAGGTGCGCCACCAGCGGCGCGGCCAGCAGGTCGTACAGCCCCGACGGGCCGGGCCACAGCGCCAGCGCCGCAAAGGCGATGCCGATGGCGATGGACGCCCGGATGAGCCGGTCGCGAAGTTCGACCAGGTGGGAGACGAACGGGGCTTCGGTGCCTTCGAGTTCGTCCTTGGGGGGCGTGGAGTTCATCTAGAGCGAGCGCGGCGGCCGGAAACGCGCCACGCGCGCGGCGCCCGACTGCGCCTTGGTGCGCACGCCGTGGCGCTGCTTGTACCAGAGGGGCATGGCACCGCGCTTGAGGCGCCAGTTCTTCTTGGGGTGGCGATTTTCAGGCGAGGGCGAGGCCAGCGGCTCGTACGACGGGGCGGGCGTGTGGCCCAGCGAGGCCGTGGCCCCGCTCCAGTCGGTCTCGAAGCTCTGCGAGGCGTCGCGCATCTCCTTCTCGACGCTGCCCTGGACGTCGCGCGCGGCGTCCTCGAACTGCGTCTTCATCTTCTTCAGCTCGTCGAGTTCGATCGAGCGGTTGACCTCTGCCTTGACGTCGGACACATAGCGCTGCGCCTTGCCGAACAGGTGTCCGACCGTGCGGGCCACCTTGGGCAACTTCTCGGGGCCGATGACGATGAGCGCCACCGCCCCGATCAGGGCGAGCTTGTCGAAACCGAAGTCGATCATCGGAGAGGCGCCTGCGCCACTCAGCTCTTCGTCTTCGCTTCGACGTCGACGGTGTTCGCGTCGGCCTCGCGCTTGGTGGCCGTGACCTGCTGCGCCGGTGCGGCAGCGTCGTCGGCGGCGTCGTTGGCGCCCTTGACGCCGTCCTTGAAGCCCTTGACCGCGCCGCCGAGGTCGGCGCCGATGTTCTTCAGCTTCTTCGTACCGAAGATCAACACAACGACCAGCAGCACGATGAGCCAGTGCCAGATGCTGAAGGAACCCATGACTTACTCCTTGGAGAGGAACCGAGAATTCTAGGCGAGCCGGGGATCACCCCTTGGCCCACGGGCGCGGACCGCCCATGACATGCATGTGCACGTGAAAGACTTCCTGCCCGCCGTTGCGCCCGGTGTTCACGACGGTGCGGAAACCGTCGAGCACGCCGAGTTCGCGCATCAGTCGCGGGGCCAGGCCCAGCATGCGGCCGAAGAGCGCCTCGTGCTCGGGCCCGGCATCGTAGAGCGTGGCCACATGCTGCTTCGGAATCAGCAGGATGTGCACCGGCGCCCACGGGTGGATATCGTGGAAGGCCAGGAGTTCCGCGTCCTCGTAGACCTTCTTCGCGGGGATCTTCCCGGCGACGATCTTGCAGAAGATGCAGTCGGGGTCTGAGCTCATGGGTTCGAATTCCCTTCCTGTTCGCGGTCGCGCACCTTGCGCAGCGCGAATTCCTCCAGGCCCGACATGCCTTCCCGACGCTCCAGCTCGGCCAGGACGTGCGCAGGCTTCAGGCCGTGGGCCGCCAGGACCACCAGGGTGTGGAACCAGAGGTCGGCCACCTCGGCCACCAGCTTGTCGGGCACGCCGTCCTTGCCGGCCATGACGACCTCGGTGGCCTCTTCGCCCACCTTCTTGAGCATGGCGTCGTTGCCCTTGGCGAACAGGCGCGCCACGTAGCTGCGCTCGGGGTCGCCGCCGCGGCGCGATTCGATCACGGCCGCCAGGCGGGCCAGGGTGTCGTTGGAAGACATCGGGGGAGGGGTCTCTGGGCTCAGCGGTAGATGGATTCGGGATCTTTCAGCACTGGTTCGACCGCGTGCCAGGCGCCATTCTCCCAGCGCTGGAAGAAACAACTGTGACGGCCGGTGTGGCAGGCGATGCCGGGCTCGTGGCCCTGCTGCGTCACCTTGAGCAGAACCACGTCGGCGTCGCAGTCGATGCGGATCTCGTGCACCTTCTGGATGTGGCCGGATTCCTCGCCCTTGTGCCACAGGCGCTGGCGCGAGCGGCTCCAGTAGACAGCCTCGCCGATGCGGGCCGTCTCCGTCAGGGCGTCGCGGTTCATCCACGCGAACATGAGTACGTCGTTGGTGCCCGCTTCCTGCGCGATGACGGGCACGAGGCCGTCGCGGTCCCAGCGGATGGCGTTCAACAGTTCCATGCCGGCAGTTTAGTGGGTGGCCCCGGCGAAACCGCGTTCCTCGGCCAGCCAGGCCAGCACCGGCACCGTGCCCGGCAGCACCGGGGACACCGCCACCGGCAGCGTCTGCCAGGCCATCTGCTGGCGCTCGCGCATGTCGAAGCCGCCCTCCCAGGCGCGGACCTTGCAGAAATGCAGGCGCACGCGGGCGTGCGGGTAGTCCACGATCTCGACCTTCCAGGGCTCGGACGGGCCGATCGTGACGCCGAGTTCCTCGATCAGTTCGCGGCGCAGGGCTTCGTCCACCGATTCGCCGGCCTCGAGCTTGCCGCCCGGGAACTCCCAGTAGCCGGCGTAGACCTTCCCTTCAGGCCGGGACGTGAGCAGGAAGCTGCCGTCCGGGGCGATGAGCACGCCCACGGCCACGTCCACGGGCTCACGCGCGTCCGGCATGGTCCCTCGCGAACTGGTAGGCCACGCGGCCGGAACGCGAGCCGCGCTCCAGTGCCCAGACCAGCGATTCCTGGCGCGCGGCCACGATGGCCGCCTCGTCCACGCCGAAATGGCGCAGCCACTGGGCGACGATGGCCAGGTACTCGCCCTGGGTGAACGGGTAGAAGCTGATCCATAGCCCGAAACGCTCGGACAGGGAGATCTTTTCCTCGACCACCTCGCCGGGGTGCACCTCGCCGTCCTCGGTGTGCGTGTAGCTGAGGTTTTCCTTCATGTACTCGGGCAGCAGGTGGCGGCGGTTGCTGGTCGCGTAGATCAGCACGTTGTCGCTGGCCTGCGAGATGCTGCCGTCGAGGATGGATTTCAGCGCCTTGTAGCCGGGCTCGCCCTCGTCGAAGCTGAGGTCGTCGCAGTAGACGATGAAGCGCTCGGGCCGGCCGGCCACGCGGTCCACCAGGTCGGGCAGGTCCACCAGATCGGCCTTGTCGACCTCGATCAGCCGCAGGCCCCGGGCCGAGAACTCGTTCAGGCAGGCCTTGATCAACGAGCTCTTGCCGGTGCCGCGGGCCCCGGTCAGCAGCACGTTGTTGGCCGGGCGCCCGGCCACGAACTGCTCTGTGTTGCGCAGCAGGCGTTCCTTCTGCGGCTCCACTTCCTGCAGGTCGGCGAGCCGGATGCCCGCCACGTGCCGCACGGGCTCCAGCAGCCCGCTGCCCCCGCGCTTGCGGTAGCGGAAGGCGACCGAGGCGTCCCAGTCGGGGTCGGTGAGCGGGTGCGGCAGCACGGCTTCCAGGCGGGCCAGCAGGCTCTCGGCGCGCGCGATGAGGTGTTCGACGGATGACATGGGCCAGAAGTCTAGGGCAGCGCGGCAACACCCTCGCCGTGGACCACGAAGACCCGGTCGCCAGGTGCACGCGGCAGCACATGGGCGCCCGTGAAGGCGCCGAACGCCGGCAGCACGCCGACCTCGGGCCCGAAGTGGAAGCAGGGCAGCCGCAGACGGTCGTGCGCCCGCCCGCCGAGCCAGGCCGCCGGGTGCACGTGGCCGGCCAGCACATAAGCGCCCGGCACCGGGTCGGGGTGATGGGCCAGCGCCAGGGGCCCCAGGCGGAGCGGTTCCTCGACGCAGTCGATGCGCCATTCGGCGGGCGGGTCGCCGGCGTGGCGGTCGTGGTTGCCGCGCACCAGGGTCAGCGCCAGGCCGGCGTGGCGCTCACGCCACCGGGCCACGGCCTCCCAGGTGGCGGGCGAGCGGGACCGGGCGGCGTGGATCAGGTCGCCGAGGAAGACGATGCCCCGTGCGCCGGTGGCATCCAGGCAGTCGTCCAGCCGCGCCAGGGAATCGGCGGTGGTGCCGCTGGGCACCGGCACGCCCAGGCGACGAAAGGAATGCGCCTTCCCCAGGTGGAGGTCCGCCACCAGCAGCAGGCCTGGATCGGGCAGGAAGGCCGCGCGCTGCTTGAGCAGGCGCAGCGGCACGCCCGCCACCTGCGTCAGCATGCCGAGCTCAGGTGAGGCGGGCGAGCGCGAGTTCGAGGTGTTCGGTCGGCTGGCGACGGAAGCCCGAGCGCGCGTAGCGCTGCAGGCGGCCGACGATCAGCGAAGTCAGGGCCGAGGCCAGCGCGTTGGCGTCGACCGTGGGCGTGGCCGAGCCGGCGGCATCGGCCGCGGCGCGCAGGCTCTGGCGCAGCTGCGATTCCACGCGGTCGAAGAACTGGTTCATGCGGGCCGTGAGCCGCTCGTGCTCGAAGACGAGCGCGTCGCCGACCATCACGCGGGTCATGCCCGGGTTCTTTTCGCCGAACTGCAGAACCATCGTCACGACGCGCTGCGCCTGGACCGAACCGCTGCCTTCGCGCTCGACGATCTGGTTGACCAGCGTGAAGACGCTGCTCTCGATGAATTCGATCAGGCCCTCGAACATCTGCGCCTTGCTGGCGAAGTGGCGGTAGAGGGCGGCTTCGCTCACTTCCAGCCGGGCGGCCAGGGCGGCGGTGGTGATGCGCTCCGCGCCGGGCTGCTCCAGCATGCTGGCCAGTGTCTGCAGGATCTGGATGCGGCGCTCGCCCGGCTTCGGGCGCTTGCGGGCGGGCGTGGCTTCGGCAGCCTCGGTGCCGGCGTCGACGGCCGGTTCGCTCTCTAGGTCGGACATGATGGGTGCCGGCGCTCACTTTCGGATCGAAAAAACATTCTGGCACATGCGTTCACACAGACCTCGTGATGTAAACACCGAGCCTCAGCGGCGCAGCAACTCCCCCAGACGTGATACCCGCCGGTCGACATAGGCCGGGCGCCGGTTGACCCGGGTGGTGGCGGCCACACCCCAGCCGGCCTGCCGCGTCCAGCGCTGCATCCAGACCGTGCCCATGCCCAGGCTGCGCGCGGCCTTCTGGTGCTCGAGCGTGTCTTCCACCAGCACGCAGCGGCCCGGCGCCACGCGCAGGCGGGCCACGAGGCGACGGAACATCCGGGTGTCGGGCTTGGGCCGCCACTGCCCGAACATGCGCATGTCCTCGATCGTGATCACGCCGTGGAACAGGTGCCCGATGCCCAGCGCGCCCAGCACGCGCTGCGTGTACTCGGCCGGCGCGTTGGTGAGGATGTAGCGCCGGCCCGGCAGACGCGCCAGGGCGGCGAAGTCGTGCGCGTGGCCGTGCACGCGCTGCTCCAGGCCGGGCAGCCGATGCGTCTGCTGCAGGAAGTGCGCGCCCTGCACGCCGTGGTGGCGCACCAGGCCGAGCAGCGTGGCGCCGTAGCGCAGCCAGTAGTCGCGGCGCAGCGCGTCGGCCTGAGGCACGTCCACCGCCAGGTGCTCGACGATGTAGTCCGTCATGCTCGCGTTGACGTCGCGGAAGGCGGACGCCGAGGCGTTGTGCAGGGTGTTGTCGAGGTCGAACAACCAGACGCGAGGGACTCGCGAGGCGCGGGGCTGGCCCACGGTCAGTGCGAGCGGATCATGGTTCCGTAGGCCTGATCGCTGAGGATCTCCAGCAGCATCGCGTGCGGCACGCGGCCGTCGATGATGTGCACGGCGTTCACGCCGCTCTTGGCGGCATCCAGCGCGCCGGCGATCTTGGGCAGCATGCCGCCGCTGATGGTGCCGTCGGCGAAGAGTTCGTCCACCTCGCGGGCGGTCAGGTTCGTGAGCAGCTTGCCCTGCTTGTCCAGCACGCCCGGAATGTTGGACAGCATCAGCAGCTTCTCGGCCTTGAGCACCGTGGCGAGCTTGCTGGCCACCAGGTCGGCGTTGATGTTGTAGCTCTCGTTGTGCTCGCCGAAGCCGATGGGGCTGATGACGGGAATGAACTGGTCGTCCTGCAGCGCCTTCACCACGCTCGGGTCGATGGCGGTGATCTCGCCCACCGAGCCGACGTCGTGCTCCACCGCCGGATCGTCCTTGTCCATCAGCTTCATCTTCTGCGCGCGGATCAGCCCGCCGTCACGGCCGGTCAGGCCCACGGCCTTGCCGCCCGCAGCGTTGATCAGGCCGACGATGTCCTGCTGCACCTGGCCGGCGAGCACCCACTCCACCACTTCCATGGTCTCGTCGTCGGTGACGCGCATGCCCTGGATGAAGGTACCCTTCTTGCCGACGCGGGTCAGGGCCTCGTCGATCTGCGGCCCGCCGCCGTGCACGACGATGGGGTTCATGCCCACCAGCTTGAGCAGCACGACGTCTTCCGCGAAGTCCTGCTGCAGCGCGGGATCGGTCATCGCGTTGCCGCCGTACTTGATCACAAGTGTCTTGCCATGGAACTTCCGGATGTAGGGCAGCGCCTGCGCGAGGATCTCCGCCTTCTCACGCGGGGTGATGTGGTCCAGCGGCTGGTCGTTGGAGGTGGTCATGGCGGCCCTGACATGGTGCAATGGTTGGCATTGTAGGAACACTGCTGCAGCGCAGCACCGGGCGGTCCACCAAACCGTCCCTCCGGACGTTATAGGCTGCAAAGGAGTCTTGCCATGCAACGCTGGTTCATCACTGCCGCCCTCGTGCTCGCCGCCTCTGCCGCTTCGGCCCAGAGCGTGGATGCCGAAGTGCGCAAGGTCGACAAGGCCCAGGGCAAGGTCACGCTCAAGCACGGCGAGATCAAGAAGCTCGACATGCCCGCGATGACCATGGTCTTTCGCGTGCGCGACCTGAAGATGCTCGACGGGCTGAACGTCGGCGACAAGGTCCGGATCGACGCCGACAAGGTGGACGGCCAGTACACCGTCACGGCCCTGAGCAAGGGCGGCTGACGTCCATGTTCGGTGCGGCCGGCCTGAAGGCGCGCGTCCTGACGCACGCTGATCTGCCGGCCCTGCAGCGCTTCTTCGACGCCAACCCCGAATATTCCCTGGCGGTGCAGGGCATACCGCCGGCCGCCGACGCGGCCGCGCGGGATTTCGACGAGCGGCCTCCGCCACACCTGCCCTATGGCCAGCAGTGGACGATCGGCTTCGAGGACGAAGCCGGCGCCCTGGCCGGTTCGGCCGTGGTGCTGTCCGACTTCATTCAGCCGGGCGTCTGGCACATCGGCCTGTTCATCCTGGCCACCGCGCGCCACGGCACCGGGCAGGCCATGGCGCTCTACGACGCCCTGGAAGGCTGGATGCGGGCCGGAGGCGCGCAGTGGGTGCGCCTGGGCGCCGTCGTCGGCAACACGCGGGCCGAACGTTTCTGGCCCAAGGCCGGTTACATCGAGGTGCGCCAACGGCAGGGCATCGATACCGGCGCCAGGCGCAACGACCTGAGAGTCTTCGCCAAACCGCTCACGGGCGGCGCGATCGCGCAGTACCTTGAACTGGTGCCGCGCGACCGACCGGGTTCCGAACTGCCCTGATCCGGCGCCGGACGCCCTGCGGGCCGAGCCCGGCCGACCGTTGCCGCGGCCTGTCTGCGGCCCCTGGACGCGGATGCAGCCGGGGACGATCCAAGTGCCTTATCCACACTTGAAACCGCTTTCACACGAGACAAAACCCTGATCGACACGATGCCTTGTCAAGGCGACGATAGCGTGGTCAGGTCACCGGAAGCCACCCGCCGCCGCTGAGTCCTGTCCTCGAACACCACGCCGGCGGGCGTCGTGGCCCGGGTTCGTGTCGTCCCCGCCACCCACCGAAACGCGTCTCCAGCCCATCGTCGGGATGTTCCCGACACCGTCCCGCGCCTGGAGCAGTTTGCGTTTCGCACAAGAAGAAAGCTGCCCATGTCCCAGTCAGCCGCCGCACCCCACAAGGTCCCGTTCGGGCAGAAGGTCGCCTTCGGGCTGGGCATGCTGGCCAACCAGATGTTCCCGGCGGCGCTGGGCATCTTCATGGTGGTGCTGGTCCAGGACATGGGGTTCCCCGGCTGGATGTGGGGCGTGCTGTTCTTCCTGCCGCGGGTCTTCGATTCGGTCACCGACCCGATCATGGGCTTCATTTCCGACAACACGCGGTCCACCTGGGGCCGGCGCAAGCAGTACGTGTTCATCGGCGCCATCGTGATGGGCATCTCCTTCGTTGCGATGTGGCAGCTCTACCGCGCCGACGGGGTGAACTACAACTTCGTCTACTTCCTGTGCTGGTCCTTCGTGTTCTACACGGGGCTGACGCTCTTCAGCATCCCGTACGTGGCCATGGGCTACGAGATGAGCGACGACTTCCACGAGCGCACCAGCATCATGGCCGTGGCGCAGTGGATCGGCCAGTGGGCCTGGGTGATCGCGCCGTGGTTCTGGGTGGTGATGTACGACCCCACCTGGTTCGAGAACGCCGACGCGGCCACGCGCACGCTGTCGATCTGGGTCGGCGTGGCCTGCATGCTGCTGGCGATGGTGCCCGCCATCTTCATTCCCAGCCGGTCCAGCAAGGACGACGACCACCTCATCCCGCTGACGCTGAGCCACATGGGCAGCAGCGTCAGGGAGATCATCAACGGCTTCAAGGAGTCGTTCGGCTACGCGCCGTTCCGCAAGCTGTGCTTTGCGACATTCCTGATCTTCAACGCCTTCAACACGGTCGCCGCGTTCTCGTTCTTCATCGTCGTCTATCACCTGTTCAAGGGCGATGCCGCCTCGGCCGGCATATGGCCCACGCTGTTCGGCAGCGTCGGCGCGCTGATCACGACGTTCGCGGTGATTCCCACCGTGGCGTGGATGTCCAAGAGGATGGGCAAGAAGAATGCCTTCCTGCTCTCGCAGGGCATTTCCATCATCGGCTACGTGCTCCTGTGGTTCCTGATGATCCCGGGCAAGCCCTTCATGTTCATGTTCGCGCTGCCGTTCTTCTCGTTCGGCATCGGCAGCCTGTTCACGCTGATGATGTCGATGACGGCGGACGTCTGCGACCTCGACGAACTGGCCACGGGCAAGCGGCGCGAGGGCATCTTCGGCGCGATCTACTGGTGGATGGTGAAGTTCGGCTTCGCCATCGCCGGCCTGCTGAGCGGCGCGATCATGACGCTGGTCGGGTTCTCGCCGGGTGCCGCCGTGCAGCCCGAGGGCGCCGTGGAGGGCCTGCGGCTCTTCTACTCCGGCGTGCCCATCTTCGGCACGCTGCTGGCGCTGTTCGTCATGCGCAACTACGACCTGGACGAGGCCCGGGCCACCGAGGTGCACGCCGCGATCGAGCGGCGAAAGCAGCTGGCCGCCATGCCTTCTTCCCAGGGCTCGGGCGCCCGGCCGACCTTGCTGCAGCGCGGGCTGGACCTGTCTTCGGCGGAGCCGTCGCCGCTGGAAGGCCTGACGTCGCAGCAGATTGCCGACCGGTTCTCGCAGGTGCTGGCCGGCCGGCTGCACGGCCTGTGCTTCAGCCCCTATGCCAAGGGGCAGGTCACCGGCGATGCGCTGTCGGAACAGCAGATCCGCCACCGCCTGGATGTGGTGGCACCCAGCACGCAGTGGATCCGGACCTTTTCGTCCACCGAAGGGCACGAGCTGATCCCACGCCTGGCTCGCGCCAAGGGGCTGAAGACGATGGTCGGCGCCTGGATCGGCCACGACCGGGACCGCAACGAGCGTGAGATCCAGGCGCTGGCCGAGCTGGCTGCGGCAGGACTGGTCGACATTGCGACGGTGGGCAACGAGGTTCTGTTGCGCGACGAATTGTCCGAGCAGGAACTGCTGGGCTACCTGCGCCGCGTCAGGGCGCTGCTGCCCGCCCACGTGCCGGTGGGATGCGTCGACGCCTACTCCCAGTTCCTTGATCGGCCGGCGCTGACGGAAGCCTGCGACGTGCTGCTGCCGAACTGCTACCCGTTCTGGGAAGGCGCCGACATCGCCCACGCATCGCAGCATCTGCAGCACATGCATGCACTGGTGCAGGAAGCCGCGCGCGGCAAGAAGGTCATCGTCACCGAGACGGGCTGGCCCGGCAAGGGGCAGGCGGTGTCGGCCGCGGTGCCGTCGCGCGAGAACGCGATGAGGTACTTCATCGAGACCCAGGAATGGGCGCGGCGCGCAGGCGTCGAGCTCTTCTACTTCTCCTCGTTCGACGAGCCCTGGAAGCTTGGGCAGGAAGGGGAAGTGGGCACGCAGTGGGGCCTGTGGGACAAGGACGAGCAGCCCAAGTACGGGGTTTAGACGGGCTTTCCGGCACCGGCGGCGCGAGGCCTGTGGGGCTCGCGCCGCCGATTCACTGGCGACACCGCCCGCGTCGGCGGGCAGTGTCGGAGCGGGTGCGAGCCAGGCTCAGAAGTGGATGCCGCGCATCATCTGCTGCATCGCCATCGCCTCGGGCGACAGCTGCGGCCGGCCGCCCTTCTCGCCCTTGGCGGCATCGCTGTCAGGGAACATGCGGAAGCTCGTGTTCATGACGATCTGCGCGATGCGCGGGGCCGCGGCGTGCAGCAGCTCACCCGTGATGCCCAGGCGCGTGGCGATGCGCACGGGCTTGGCGATGCAGGCCTGCGCAATCATCTCGGCGGCCTCTTCCGGCGACAGCGTCGGCACGTTCTGGTAGATCTTGGTCGGCGCGATCATGGGCGTGCGCACCAGCGGCATGTTGATCGTGGTGAAGGTGATCCCGGTGTCGGCGTACTCGCTGGAGGCGCAGCGCGTCCACGCGTCGAGCGCGGCCTTGCTGGCCACGTAGGCGCTGAAGCGCGGCGCGTTGGTCAGCACGCCGATCGAGCTGATGTTCACCACATGGCCCTTGCGCTTCTTCACCATGCCGGGCAGCAGGCCCATGGTCACGCGCAGGCAGCCGAAGTAGTTCAGGTCCATCGTCCGCTGGAAGTCGTGGAAGCGGTCGTAGCTGTTCTCGATGGCGCGGCGGATGGAGCGGCCGGCGTTGTTGATCAGGAAATCGACGCCGCCGTGCTCGGCCTCCAGCATGTCGAGGAACACCTTGCAGCCGGCTTCGTCGGCGATGTCGACGCTGTACGCAAACACCTTCGCGTCCTTGCCGGCGGCGGCCCTGATTTCCTTCACCGCATCCGCGAGCTTGTCCTCGCCGCGCGCGCAGATGACGGTCACGGCGCCGGCTTCGGCGAACTTGATCGCGGCAGCCAGGCCGATGCCCGAGGAGCCGCCCGTCACCAGAACCACCTTGCCACCCACCGTGCCCTTGAGGCTGCGGTCGATGAAGAGGTCGGGGTCGAGGTGGCGTTCCCAGTAGTCCCACAGGCGCCAGGCGTAGTCGTGCAGGTTCGGGCACTCGATGCCGCTGCCCTTCAGCGCGGCGTCGGTCTCGCGGCGGTCGAAGCGGGTGGGGTAGTTGACCATCTGCAGGATGTCTTCCGGCAGCCCCAGGTCCTTCATGACGGCGCTGCGGATGCGGCGCACCGGCGCCAGGGCCATCAGGCCCTTCTTCACGCTCTTCGGGATGAAACCGAGCAGCGCCGCGTTCACGAAGACATTCATCTTCGGCGCATGCGCGGCACGGCCGATGATGTCGAGCACGTCGCCCACGCGGTAGCCCATCGGGTCGACCAGGTGGTAGCACTTGCCCCGGGTGTCGATCTTGGCGTGGCTGATGTGGTCGAGCGCCGCGACGACGAAATCCACCGGCACGATGTTGATGCGCCCGCCCTCCAGTCCCACCGAGGGGAACCACGGCGGCAGGATCTGCCGCATGCGCTGGATCAGCTTGAAGAAATAGTAGGGGCCGTCGATCTTGTCCATCTCGCCGGTGCGCGAGTCACCCACCACGGCGGCCGGGCGGTAGACCGTCCAGGGCAGCTTGCACTCCTTGCGAACGATCTTCTCGCTCTCGTGCTTGGTCATGAAGTAGGGGTGGTCCAGGCCCTCGGCCTCGTCGAACATGTCCTCGCGGAACACGCCTTCGTACAGGCCCGCGGCGGCGATGCTGCTGACGTGGTGCACATGCCCCGCCTCGATGGCCTTCGCGAACTCGACCATGTTGCGCGTGCCCTCGACGTTCACGCGGATCTGGCTCTCCTCGTCGGCGCTCAGGTCATACACCGCCGCCAAGTGATAGACGGCGTCGATCTTCTGGCTCTTGAGCAGCTTGATGTCGTCGGCGCCGACGCCGAGCTTCTTCGCGGTGAGATCGCCGCTGATGGAGATGGCGCGGGCCTTGGTGGTGCCCCAGGTCTTGAGCAGATCGGCGATCTTGCCCTCGCTGCCCGGCCGGACCAGGAAGTACACGGTGGAACCGCGACGCGCGAGCAGCGCCTTGACGAGACGCCTGCCGATGAAGCCGGTGGCGCCGGTGACGAAATACCGCATATGAATCCTCCTGGACGTGCAACGCGGATTCTTGTCCACGACGCCACGATCCCTCGCTGTCGCTTTCCCGAACGCCCCTAGAGCTGTCTCACTAGCGATCTAGGCAGCGTTCTCCAGCACTCCTGCCTATATTGGGAACCCTGACGGTCGCCGTCACGGCACCTGTGCCGCATGGCGAGCCACGCAACAAGCCACAAGCCACAAGCCACAAGAAGGAACCCCACCATGGTCAAGAAGCTCAAGAGCATTTCCGAGAAGAAGACGACGTCCGCCGCCGGCCTGATGGACGGCCAGCTGGCCAGCTCCGTCAAGGACTCCGCGCAGCAGATCTGGCTGGCCGGCATGGGCGCCTTCAGCAAGGCGCAGGAAGAAGGCGGCAAGGTCTTCGACGCGCTGGTCAAGGAAGGCATGAGCCTGCAGAAGAAGACGCAGGGCCTGGCCGAGGACAAGATCTCGGAAGTCACGGGCAAGATGAGCGCGATGGCGGGCACCGTCACCGCCAAGGCTGGCCAGAACTGGGACAAGCTGGAGTCGATCTTCGAAGCCCGCACCGCCAAGGCGATGGCCAAGCTGGGCGTGCCCACGGCAGCCGACGTCGATGCGCTGGTCAAGCGTGTCGATGCACTGACCGCCCAGGTCGCCAAGCTGAACAAGGCCAACGGCGCCGCCCCGGCCGCCGCCAGGAAGGCACCGGTCGCCCGCAAGGCTGCTGCGGCCCCGGTGAAGGCTGTTGTTGCAAAGAAGGCTCCGGCCAAGCGTGCGGCACGCAAGCAAGCCGCTGCCTGAGGCCCTTGGCGGCCGGCGCCCCGCCAAGGGGGCGAGGCCGCGCATCGGTCTGGCCCTGGCGGGCGGAGGCCCGCTGGGCGCCATCTGGGAGATCGGCGCGCTGAATGCGCTGGCCGAAGCCCTCCCGGGGGTCGATTTCGTCGCGCTGGACGGCTACGTGGGCGTTTCCGCCGGCGGGTTCCTGGCAGCGGGGCTTGCCAACGGCATGACACCGCGCCACCTGTGCTCGGCCTTCATCGAGGACGACGCGCCCAGTGGCGACCGCGTCCACCCCGCCGCATTCATGCGCCCGGCCTGGACGGAATTCGCGCACCGCGCCGCCGCCCTGCCCGGCCTGGCCGTGCAGGTGGCCTGGCAGGCCACGCTGGGCGGGCAATCGCTGCTGTCGGCCGCCGAGCGGCTGGGCCGCGCGCTGCCCACCGGGCTGTTCAGCCACGCGCCCATCGAGGCGCAGCTTCGGCACGTGCTCAGCCAGCCCGGCCGGACCAACGACTTTCGCCAGCTCACCCGCCGGCTCGTCCTGGTGGCGACCGACATCGACAGCGGAACCGCCGCGCCGTTCGGCATGCCGGGCTGGGACGAAGTACCCATCTCCGTGGCCGTGGCGGCCAGCGCCGCACTGCCCGGGCTCTTCCCGCCCGTGCCGGTGAACGGCCGCTGGTATGCCGACGGCGCCCTGAAGAAGACGCTGCATGCCAGTGTCCTGCTCGACCTGGGCCTGGACCTCATCTTCTGCCTGAACCCGCTGGTGCCCTTCGATGCCAGTCACCCGGCAGGGCACCAGGTGCTGGGCAGCGCCGAACCGGCGATCCCGCGGCTGGTGGAGGGCGGGCTGCCCGTGGTGCTGTCGCAGACCTTCCGCTCGCTGATCCACTCGCGGCTGGAACTCGGCCTGAAGGGCTACGAGCACAGCCACCCCGGAACCGACGTGGTGCTCTTCGAGCCGGATCACCGCGACCCCACGCTGTTCCTGGCCAACACCTTCGGCTACCGCCAACGGCGGGCCCTGGCCGAGCACGCCTACGAGCGCATGCGCGCCGACCTGCGCGCGCGCCGCAGCGCCATCGGGCGCCAGCTGGCGCGCCACGGCCTGGCACTGGACGACGCCGTGCTCGACGATCCGGCCCGCCGCCTGCTGGCGGCACGGGTGCGCAGCACCCGGGGCGCGCGCGCGCTGGCCCGCCTGGCAGGCACGCTGGACGAACTGGAACGTCGATTGCCGAAAACCCGGGCTCAAGCCGGGCGCGGCGCCGCCGATAGCCCGTAGATCAGCGCCCCGCCGGGGTGCCGCAGCCGCAGCCCGCCATGCCCCAACCCGACGCGCCCGAACAGCCCGATCCGCAAGCGATCGGTTCCCCGGACCCGGCCCGCAAGGCAGGCCGTGCGATGGCCTATTCACTGAAGTGCCTGCTCGACCGCGTGCGCGGCGCGCGCGAGGTGCTTCCCTATCTGGCATCGCTGGAGCGCGGCCTCTCGGCGGAGGGGTCGGGCGTGCTCGACACGATTCCGCTGCACAGCCTGCACAAGATGGGCGCGCAGCTGGCCAGCCTGCCGGTCAAGCCGGGGGACCTGCCACTGCGCGCCCTGCAGGTTCAGCTGCTGGCTGCGCTGGAGCGCCGGGCCACGCCGCAGCCCGGTCGGCGGGAACGGCAGGAACCGCAGGAATATCAGGACCGGCAGGACCGGCAGGACCATTGGGCCGGCCACTCCACCTTTGTCGGCACCGGCCGCCTCGAGGTGATGGAGGTCGGCGCCAGCCAGTTCGACGCCGCGAGCGAAGCGGTGACGGGCCCGCAAGGGCCTGCCGGGCTGCGCTGAGGGTCAGACTTCCGTCGCCGAGATCTCGGCGGTCAGGCGTGCGGCGATGTCGTTGGACCCCTGGAGCAGGTTGCGCAGCAGCCGGATGGCGAGTTGAGGCTGCTCGGCCTCGAGCCGGGCAAATGCATCCCTGCTGAGCAGATCGCACTCGACCGCGGAATCGGCACGCACGTCGGCCGAGCGCCGCCTGGCGTCCACCAGCGCCGTCTCGCCGAAGCACATGCCCGCGGTCAGCGTGGACAGCCGCTTCACGCCCACGCCGTCGAGCATCACGACGACACTGACCTCGCCGCGCCTCAGCAGGTAGAGCGCATCGGCCGGGTCGCCCCGGTGAAAGAGCAGCGTGCCGGGCTCGAAGTGGCTGCGCTGCAGGCGAGACTGAAGCTCGGCCACCTCACCGGGCGTCAGGCCGCGGCAGAGCTGGTGGGCGGCCAGGTCTTCGGCCGCCGCCGCCGGGGCCAGCAGTGCGCCGTTCGCCTGCAACAGGCGGCGCTCGCACCACTCCAGAGCCAGGTCGAGCTGGGGCTGGAAGCTCATGGCGCCCACGTGGTGCGGGTCCACCTCGTTGCCCAGCGTGTCGAGCATGCCGCCGCGCCGCACCCGGCTGAAGACCAGGTGCTGGCCCAGGGCCGCGCAGCGTTCCACCAGCCGGGCCAGCATGGTGGTGGCGGCGCCATCAGCGTGGTTGACGCGCTTGAAGTCCAGCACGACCAGGGAGAGTGCGTCGCCGGCATCGGCCACGGCCCGGATCACGGGCTCCACGGTGGCGAAACGCAGGTCGCCCTGCAGCTCGAACACCAGCGCGCCGTGGCCGACGCGATCGAGGCACTGCACCTCGGTTTCCTGGCGCCGGCGCTTTGAGCGCACGCGCTCCAGCGTGTAGCGGGCTCGAACGGTGGCGGCTGCCGCGCGCGGGGGCTGCAGGAAGTGCAGGCCCAGGTCAGCCGAGATGGACTCGCAGACCTTGACGCCGCGCACGCTGTTGCCGCGTTCGTCCAGCGCGGGCGAGAACACGCCGATGCCCAGCTGCCCCGGCAGCACTGCGACGATGCCGCCGCCGACGCCGCTCTTGGCGGGCATGCCCACGCGCGTGGTCCATTCCCCTGCGAAGTCGTACATGCCGCAGGTGGTCATCACGCTGAGGATGGCGCCCACGTGCCCGGCGGCCACGGCGCGCTGCCCGCTGACAGGGTTCACGCCGCCGTTGGCCAGCGTCGCGGCGATCAGCGCCAGGTCCCGGCAGTCGACGACGATGGAACACTGCTGGAAGTACAGCGCCAAAGCGGCTTCCGGGTCTTCCGTGAGGATGCCGTAGTTGCGCAGCATGTGGCCGATCGCGCGGTTGCGATGGCCGGTGCTGCGTTCGGACTCGAAGACATCCGGGTCGATGCGCAGCTGGCGGCCGGCGTAGGCCGATATCGCGTCCAGCACGCGCTCGCGGCGGATGCCGGGCGTGGCGCCCTTCACCAGCGAACTGGTGGCGATGGCGCCCGCATTGATCATCGGGTTCAGCGGCCGCCCGGTGCCGGGCTCGAGGCTGATCGAGTTGAAGGCGTCGCCGGAGGGCTCGACCCCGATCGCGGCGCGCACGCGTTCGGTGCCGCTGTCCTCGAGCGCGACGCCGTAGACCAGCGGCTTGGAGATCGACTGGATGGTGAAGCTCGCCCGCGCCGCGCCGACCTCGTACACCTGCCCGTCGACCGTGGCGATGACGATGCCGAACTGGCCGGGGTCGGCCTTGGCGAGTTCAGGGATGTAGGTCGCCACCTGGCCCGCCGTGAGCCCGGCGAAGCGCGCGTGCAACTGCTGCAGGTAGGCCTGGATGGGCGAAGGTGCGAAGGAACCTGTTTCGGGCATGGCCCTCAGGCCAGCAACTTCCATGCGCACCAAATGCAGGGGCAAGAGCGTGGCTCAGCCGCGATTCGGCACCATTTCAGGCATCACTCGATGGCAAATCGCCCGGGAACGCCCCCCGATGAACCGCACCGCGACCCGTGCGCTCAATCCTGGTGCGCATTCCGTTCGCGGTCGAAGGCCAGGCGCAGGACGTTCCGGTCGTCGCGGCGCTCGTAGTCCAGGGCGACCGTGGCGCGCCTGACCAGCATCAGGCCGAGCCCGCCCGGCGTGGCGTTCTCGAGTGACGGGGCGGGCACGCCCGCGGCGGCCGGGCGAGGGTCGAAGGGCAGCCCCTCGGCGGACAGGCACACCAGCACCCGCTCGTCTTCGAGCGAGACGGTCAGGTCCACGATGTGGCCTTCCGCAGGGGCCGGGCCTCCGTGGAGCGCCACGTTCAGCAGCAGTTCCTCGAGCACCAGCTCGATGCGGTAGACAACCCGCGCCGGCAGCGCAGCCGGTTCCAGGAACTTCAGCACCGCCAGCCGTGCGGGCTCGACCGCCTCCCGCACACCGTTCAGGCGCAGGTGCAGGTCCGGGTGCGGGTTCGGATGCAGCTCGCGCTCGTCGGCGCCATGGGGTTTCATGGCCGGCACGAGCCCGGAGCCGTCAGGAAGCCAGGAGCTCGATCGCCTCGGCCTCGGTGCCTGCGACATCGATGATCTGGTCGACACCGGCCTGCGACAGGATCTCCGCCACCATCTCCTGGGCACCGAACAGCACCATGCGGGAGCCCTTGGCCTTCAGGCCGCGCGCGCTGGAAATCAGCAGCCGGATGCCCATGGACGCCAGAAAGCCGACGCCGGACATGTCGACCACGGCGTGCCGCCCGGCGGCTACCACCGATGCCGTGAAGCGCGTTCCGATGAGGTCCGCGCCCGGTGCGTCCAGCCGTCCTTCGAGACGCACGCAGGTCAGGGGGCCTGCCAGCTCGGTGATGTGGATGTCCAACTTGAAGCGCTCCTGCAGTGGCCGGAGGGGCCCGGCCAAACCGCCAGAGACTATTCAAGGAACGTGACAGATTCATGACGCAGCAGGACCATCGTGATGTCGTCGCCCTGCGCCGCACCCTCGGTATGCGCGTTCACGGCCTCCAGCAGCTGAACCGCGATGTCATGCAGAGGCTTCGACCCGCCGGCCTGCACGATGCCCTGCACCCGTTTGCGGCCGAAGAGCTCTCCGGTGGACGACTCGGCCTCGTAGATGCCGTCGGACAGCAGGACCAGGAGATCGCCCGGCAGGAGCGTCAGCTCGACCGGGGGCCGCAGACGCTCGATCGGCATGGCGCCCATCGGAAAGCTGGTGGCGCCCAGGCTGATCACGTCGCCCTGCGCCGCGCGAACATGCAGGATGGGCGCCTGCCCGCCGCTCAGGAAGCGCAGCCGGTGCGTCGCAGGGTCCAGCAGCCCGATGAATGCCGTGATGAAGTGGCCGTCGGGCAGCATGTCGTGGAGCTGGTCGTTCACCTGGCGGAACACGGTCGACAGATCGTCGCTCATGCGGAACGCGACCCGCACCATGGCATGCAACTGCATCACCGAGAGCGCCGGGCCGATGCCGTGGCCGGCGGCGTCGGCCAGCATCACCAGCACTTGGCTGCCGACCGGTGCCAGCTCGAAGGTGTCGCCACCGGTCTGGTCTGCGGGCTGGAAGTGGGTGTGCAGTTCGTACCCCGCCACCGTGGGAAGCACCTTGGGGAGTGTGCTGGCCTGCATGGTGCGGGCCAGGGCCAGGCCCTCCCGCATGCGTTCTGCCTCCAGCGCCTGCGTGGTGAGGCGAGACCGCGTCAGGGCGATGGCGCACTGGGCCGAGAGCGCCCGGGCCAGCAGCGCATCGGATTCGTCGAAGTCCGCCCGGGCCGGGTTCAGCACCTGGACGACGCCGATCAGCACGTCCAGGTGGTCGATCAGAGGCAGGGTCAGGCTGCAGCGCGTGTGGAAACCGGTCAGGCGGTCGACACCCGGGTCGAACCGGGGATCGGCATAGCAGTCCGCCACGTGGATGGCGCGCCGCTCGCGCGCGCAGGCGCCGACCAGCCCCTGTGAAATCGGCACCCGCACTGCCGGCGCATCGTCCGACACGTGCATGACCAGTTCGTCGGCCTCGGGCGACAGCAGCCACACCGAGCAGCGCTCGGCGCGCAGCACACGCATGGCGGCATGGGTGATCTCGGCCAGCAGAACGGGAAGATCGAAGGCGTCGGCCAGGCGATGCGTGACGGAGAGAACCGCCTCGAGCTGGTCACGCGAGAGGCCGGGCGAATTGCCAGGCGAAACGCCAGGAGAAAGGCCAGGCGAGGCCGTCACGGCCGTTCAGCCAAGATAGCGGCGCTCCAGGTGTGCGCGGAAGAACGCCGGGTTCAGCGTCTCGCCGCTGGCGCGTACGGCCAGCTCGTCGGTCGTCCAGCGGCTGGCCTGCGTCCAGATGTTGTCCTTCAGCCAGGCGAACGCCGGGGCCAGGTCGCCGGCGCCAATGCGGGCGTCCAGGTCGGGCGTCTGGCGCCGGATGGCGGCGAACCACTGCGCGGCGTACATGGCGCCGAGCGAGTAGCAGGGAAAGTAGCCCAGCAGCCCGGCGGGCCAGTGCACATCCTGCAGGGGGCCGTCGGTGAAGTTGCCGCGCGTGTCCAGGCCCAGGAGTTCCATCATCCCGGCATCCCACAGCGCCGGGATGTCCTCGGGCTCGATCTCGCCTTCGATCAGGGGCCGCTCGATCTCGTAGCGCAGGATGATGTGCGCGGGGTAGGTGACCTCGTCGGCATCGACACGGATCAGTCCCGGCTTCACACGGATAATGAGACGGTGCAGGTTGTCCGGCGCGAAGGCCGGCTGTGCGCCGAAGGCCTGGTCCAGCAGCGGCGACAGCAGCGCGGCGAAGCCGGGGTGGCCGCCGAGCTGCATCTCGAAGCTCAGGCTCTGGCTCTCGTGCAGCGCCATCGAACGCGGCTCGGCCACCGGCTGCCCCAGCAGTTCGCGCGGCAGGTTCTGCTCGTAGCGGCCATGGCCGGTCTCGTGCACGGTGCCCATCAGGCTGCCCAGGAAGCCGTCGGCCGCGAAGCGCGTGGTCATGCGCACATCCTCGGGCACGCCGCCGCAGAAGGGGTGGGCGCTCACATCCAGGCGGCCTGCCTCGAAATCGAAGCCCAGCACGCGCATCACCTGCTCGCACAGCCAGCGCTGGCGCTCCACCGGGAAGGGGCCGACCGGGTCGATGGCCGGGTTCAGCGCCTGCCGCTCGCGCACCTGGCGGATCAACCCCGGCAGCCAGCCGCGAACGTCGCCGAAGATCTGGTCGACGCGGGCGCTCGTCATGCCGGGCTCGAAATGGTCCATCAGGGCGTCGTACCTGGACAGCCCCGATCGCCCGGCCAGCAGCGCTGCCTGCTCGCGGGCGATCGCCAGGACTGGCTTGAAGTTCTGCAGGAACCCCGGCCAGTCGTTGGCCGGGCGCTGCGTGCGCCAGGCGTGCTCGCAGCGCGAGGTGGCCAGTTCGCGCCGTTGCACCAGGTCCTCGGGCAGGGCCGTGGCTCGCCGCCAGTCGCGGCCGATCTCGCGCAGGTTGGCGCGTTGCGCCTCGTCCAGGGGCTCCTGCCCGGCGCGCGCCAGGAATTCGCCCAGCGTCGGGTCCGTGCGCATGCGGTGCAGCAGGGCCGCCATCTCCGCCATCGCGGCCGAACGGGCCTCGTTGCCCTTGGGCGGCATGTTCGAGGCCTGGTCCCAGCCTGCGATGGACTGCAGGTGCCCCAGCCGGTACAGCCGGGTGTAGGTGGACGCGAGGGAGTCGTAGGCAGGTGTCTTCATGCCCGGGATTGTCGCCAGATCAGGGCGTCCAGGTGCCCGGGAACAACCACAACAAGGCGCCTGTCATGGTGACATAGCGGCCGAACTTGCCGATGGCCATGTACACCAGGCACGGCCAGAACGGCAGCCGCAGCCAGCCCGCCACGGCGCACAGCGGGTCGCCCACCACCGGCAGCCACGACAGCAGGCAGGCCTTCGGGCCGAAGCGTTCCAGCCACTTGAGCGCGCGCAGTTCCGTCGGCCGCCGGTGCGCCACCTTCTCGTAGGCCCGCTCGGCGCCGTAGCCCATCCACCAGGTGGCCGCGCCGCCGACGGTGTTGCCGGCGGTCGCCACTGCGATGGTGGTCCAGAAGAGGTCGGGATTGAGCTTCAGGAAGCCGAGCACCACCCACTCGCTGCCGGCCGGCACCAGCGTGGCCGAGACCGCCGAGACGATGAAGACGGTACTCAGCCCGAACTCCGGCAGGGCCAGCGTGGCGAGCAGAGAGCGCAGGATTTCTTCCATGGAACACCCATTATTCACGCAGGGGCCGCCGCTATACTTCGCCTCCCCCTGCCCGCCCTGCCCACACCCCGGTCACACCATGAAAATCGGCACGTACACGCTGCCGAACCGTCTTTTCGTCGCCCCCATGGCGGGCGTGACGGACAGGCCGTTCCGGGTGCTATGCCGGCAACTGGGCGCAGGCCACGCAGTGAGCGAGATGGTGACCAGCCAGCGCCACCTGTGGGCCTCGCTGAAGACCTCGCGCCGCGCCGACCACACCGGCGAGCCCGGGCCCATCGCGGTGCAGATCGCAGGCGTGGACCCGGTCGAGATGGCCGAAGCCGCGCAGTACAACATCGATCGCGGCGCGCAGATCATCGACATCAACATGGGCTGCCCGGCCAAGAAGGTGTGCAACACCTGGGCCGGCTCGGCGCTGATGCAGAACGAAGGCCTCGCGATCGACATCGTCGAGGCCGTGGTGGCCGCCTGCGCACCGCGCAACGTCCCCGTCACGCTGAAGATGCGCACCGGCTGGTGCGCCGCGCAGCGCAACGCCCCGGTGCTGGCGCGCGCCGCGGAATCCGCCGGCATCGCGATGCTGACCGTGCACGGGCGCACGCGTGAGCAGGGCTACGGCGGGCAGGCCGAATACGACACCATCGCCGACATCAAGTCGGTGCTGCGGATTCCCGTGGTGGCCAACGGCGACATCGACACCCCGGAGAAGGCACGCGACGTGCTGAAGGCCACGGGTGCCGACGCGCTGATGATCGGCCGCGCGGCGCAGGGTCGTCCCTGGATCTTCCGCGAGATCGCGCACTTCCTGGCCACCGGCGAGCACCTGCCGCCCCCTGCCACGCGCGAGGTGCGCGGCTGGCTGCTGGCCCATCTGCACGACCATTACGGCCTGTACGGCGAAGGCGTGGGCGTGCGCACCGCGCGCAAGCACATCGGCTGGGCCGTGCGCGCGCTGCCCGGCGGCGAGGCCTTCCGGGCCGCGATGAACACCCTGGAAAGCGCCGACGCGCAGGTGCGCGCCGTCGCCACGTTCTTCGACACCCTGGCCGAGGCTCACCCGCTGCTGCCGGCTGCCAACGACGCCCGCGCGCGGCTCTCGGCATGAGCCATTCGCCCATCGACATCTGCATCCGGGACGCCCTGGAGACCTACTTCCGCGACCTCGGCGGCGAACAGCCGCACGGCGTGCACCAGATGGTGCTCGACGCGGTGGAAAAGCCGCTGCTCACCGTGGTGATGCAGCAGGCCGAAGGCAACCAGAGCAAGGCCGCCGAGTGGCTGGGCATCAACCGCAACACTCTGCGCCGCAAGCTGCTGCAGCACGGACTGACCGAATGACCGGACACCGCATGACCACCGCACTGATTTCCGTTTCCGACAAGACCGGCGTTCTCGAATTCGCACGCGAACTGCACGCGCTGGGCGTGGCCCTGCTGTCCACCGGCGGCACCGCGCGCCTGCTGGCCGAGGCCGGCCTGCCAGTGACCGAGGTGGCCGAGATCACCGGCTTCCCTGAAATGCTGGACGGCCGCGTGAAGACGCTGCACCCCCGCATCCACGGCGGCCTGCTGGCCCGGCGCGACCTGCCCGCGCACATGGCTGCGCTGGCTGAGCACGGCATCGGCACGATCGATCTCCTGGTGGTGAACCTCTACCCCTTCGCCAACGCCACCGCCCGCCCGGACTGCACGCTCGAGGACGCGATCGAGAACATCGACATCGGCGGGCCCGCCATGCTGCGCGCCGCGGCCAAGAACTGGGCCGACGTGGCGGTGCTGATCGACCCGTCGGACTACGCCACCGCGCTCGCGGAGCTGAAGGCCGGCGGCATCACGCGGGCCACGCACTTCGCGCTGGCCAAGAAGGTCTTCGCGCACACCGCCGCCTACGACGGCATGATCACCAACTACCTGACCGCGCTGCAACCCGGCGCGGAGGACGCTGCCGGCGCCGTGCCCGCGCGTGACGCATTCCCCGACGTGTGGAACCTGCAGCTCAACAAGACGCAGGACATGCGCTACGGCGAGAACCCGCACCAGGGCGCCGCCTTCTACCGGGACGCCAAGCCCGCGCCCGGCACGCTGGCGCAGTGGGTGCAGCTGCAAGGCAAGGCCCTGAGCTACAACAACATCGCGGACGCCGACGCGGCCTGGGAGTGCGTGAAGACCTTCGACACGCCGGCCTGCGTGATCGTCAAGCACGCCAACCCCTGCGGCGTGGCCCTGGGCGCGACCCCGCTCGAGTGCTACACCAAGGCCTTCCAGACCGACCCCACATCGGCCTTCGGCGGCATCATCGCCTTCAACCGCGAACTCGACGCTGCGGCGGCCGAGCAGGTGGCCAAGCAGTTCGTCGAGGTGCTGATCGCGCCGCGCATCAGCGCCGAGGCGCGCGCCGTCTTTGCCTCCAAGCAGAACGTGCGGCTGCTCGAGGTGCCGCTGTCGAGCGAGATGAACACCTGGGACTGCAAGCGCGTCGGCGGCGGCGTGCTGCTGCAGACGCAGGACAGCAAGAACGTCGGCGCGGGCGAACTGCGGGTCGTGACCCGGCTCGCGCCCACGGAGCAGCAGATGCAGGACCTGATGTTCGCCTGGAAAGTGGCCAAGTTCGTCAAGAGCAACGCCATCGTGTTCTGCGGCGGCGGCATGACCATCGGTGTCGGCGCCGGCCAGATGAGCCGCATCGACAGCGCGCGCATCGCCAGCA
This sequence comes from uncultured beta proteobacterium, assembly GCA_903938815.1. Classification (GTDB taxonomy): domain Bacteria; phylum Pseudomonadota; class Gammaproteobacteria; order Burkholderiales; family Burkholderiaceae_C; genus Rubrivivax. The sequence continues at coordinate 22,448 of CAJAES010000014.1, read as the reverse complement.
TCAAGGCGCAGAACGCAGGCCTGTCGATGCTGGGCTCGGCGGTCGCCAGCGACGCCTTCTTCCCGTTCCGCGACGGCCTGGACGTGGTGGTGGACGCCGGCGCGGCCTGCGTGATCCAGCCGGGCGGCTCGATGCGCGACCCGGAAGTGATCGCGGCCGCCGACGAGCGCGGCGTGGCCATGGTCTTCACCGGCACGCGCCACTTCCGGCACTGAACCGGGGCCCGGCCAAGCCAGTGCCGCCACTGGGTACCATCGGCGCATGACGCGCCCCGAGCTGATGGGCCTGCTGCTGGCCTCCATCGCCCGGTTGATCACGGGCGCGCAGGGCCATTGGAAGGGCTGCGCACCCAAGGCGGAGCAACGCATCTACTTCGCCAACCACCAGAGCCACCTCGACTGGGTGCTGATCTGGGCGGCGCTGCCACTGGAACTGCGCGCCACCACGCGCCCCATCGCGGCAAAGGACTACTGGACTTCCAGCCGCTTCAAGCACTGGATCACGCGCGAGGTCTTCAACGCCGTCTACGTGGCACGCCAGCGCACCGACGACCAGGACCCTCTGGAGCCCCTGGTGGATGCCTTGTCGAACGGCGACTCGCTGGTGATCTTTCCGGAGGGCACGCGCAGCAACAAGGGCGACCCGCAGCCTTTCAAGAGCGGCCTGTACCACCTGGCCGAGCAGTTTCCGGGCGTGCCGCTGGTGCCGGCCTGGATCGACAACGTGCAGCGCGTGATGCCCAAGGGCGAAGTGGTGCCGGTGCCGGTGCTGTGCACCGTGACTTTCGGCGAACCGCTGCACCTGACCCCCGGCGAGGACAAGCGCGCGTTCCTGGAACGCGCCCGCGCCGCCGTGATCGCCCAACGGCCCCCGGGCAGCTGACATGGGCTTCCTGCGAGATCTTCACGTCGACCAGCAGGTGGCCCTGCTGTTCCTCACGCTGTTCGGCAGCCTGGCGCTGGCCACCGTGGGCCTGCTGGCCTGGACGATCCGGCGCGAGGAAGACCCTCGCCTCGGGCCGCTCAAGCGCGACCTGGGCGCGCTCTGGGTCGCGGCGGTCGTCTTCTGGCTGGCCTGGGCCTCGGGCGCACTGGGGGCGACGCTGCTGTTCGGCGTGCTGTCGTTCCTGACGCTGCGCGAGATGATCACGCTGGTGCACACCCGCCGGGGCGACCATCGCAGCCTGATCCTGGCGTTCTTCGCGATCCTGCCGCTGCAGTACCTGCTGGTGGGTCTGCGGGCCTTCGACCTGTTCACGGTCTTCATTCCGGTCTACGCCTTTCTCGCGATCCCGGTGGCCTCGGCGCTGGCCGGCGACCCGCATCGATTCCTGGAGCGCAACGCGAAGATCCAGTGGGGCATCATGGTGTGCGTCTACGGGCTCAGCCACGCGCCGGCCCTGCTGCTGCTGGATTTTCCAGGCCGCCACGCGGGGCGCGGCGCGTTCCTGGTGTTCTTCCTGGTGGTGGTGGCATCGGCCGCGCAGCTCGTGCAGGAGGCCGCCAGCCGCTGGCTGCGCCGCAGGCCGGTGGCGCGCCGGATCGACCGGTCGTTCTCCTACCGCGCCTGGGCGCTGGGTGCGCTGGCGGGCGGCGTGTGCGGCGCGCTGCTCTACTGGAGCACGCCCTTCCAGGCGCCTCAGGCCCTGGCGCTGGGCTTCATCGCGGGCGGGGCCGGCACGCTCGGTGAACTGGTGATGAAGGCGCTCAAGAAGGACGCGGGCGTGCGCTACTGGGGCAACCGCAGTTCCGTCACCGGCGCGGTGGGCCTGCTCGACCGGCTGGCGCCGCTGTGCTTCGCAGCACCCGTCTTCTTCCACGCCGTACGCTGGTACTTCCACATCCGATGATCCGAATCCTGGGCATCGACCCCGGCCTGCAGCGCACCGGCTTCGGCGTCATCGAAGCCGACGGGCCGCGCCTGTGCTACGTGGCCAGCGGCACCATCAGCACGCTGGAAGCGCCGCGCGGCGACCTGCCCGGGCGACTGAAGATCATCTTCGAGGGCGTGCGCGAGGTGGTGCAGACGTACTCGCCGCAGCAGGCCTCGGTGGAGATCGTGTTCGTCAACGTCAACCCGCAGAGCACGCTGCTGCTCGGGCAGGCGCGCGGCGCGGCGCTGGCGGCGCTGGTGTCGGGCGACATGCCGGTGGCCGAGTACACCGCGCTGCAGATGAAGAAGTCCATCGTCGGCCACGGGCTGGCGAACAAGGAGCAGGTGCAGGAGATGGTCAAGCGGCTGCTGGCGCTGCCGGGGCTGCCCGGCAAGGACGCAGCCGATGCGCTGGGCCTGGCCATCACGCATGCGCATGCGGGCGCCTCGATCGCGGCGCTGGCGGGTGCAACCGAAGTCACGCGCCGCCAGCACGGGCAATTCCGCAAGGGGCGTGTGTACTGACACCGCGCCCGGGAACTGCCGGGCTCCTGCCCGGCGTTCAGGCCGCGACGGCTTCCTTTTCAGTGGCCCGCAGGATGCGCCGGACGCTGGCACCGAGGTCGGGCGACCGGAGCTTCTCGGCCACGCGCGCCGCGAGGGCTTCATTGAAGTGACTGCGCAGATGGAACAGGTCGGGGCCGGCGTCGGTGGCGAGATCGAAGTCGTCCAGCGACTCCAGTTCGCCATCGGCCAGGCGTTCGCCCAGGCGCGCACAGAGATAGCACAGCGCGTGGCGCAGTGCACGCGCCGTGCTGGCGCTGTCTGCCGGCGTCACGAGGATGCGGTCGATGCCCGTCGCGTCGTCGACGATCGCCTCGGGCAGCGCCCAGGCCGTCATCAGCAGGCGCCCGATCTCGGCCGAGCACAGGCCGAGCATGGCCTGCTCAGCCGCGACGCGGGGCAGGAAGCCGCGTGACGGGATCTTCGCCAGCAGGCCGCGCGGCATGGTCCCGGCAGTGGCCAGACGCCCCAGGAAGGACAGCACGACGGCGCTGGACAGCGAGCCGGGGTCATGCAGGTCGAGCTTGTTCGAGAGGTTCTGCATCAGCTCGCTGGCCAGCGCGCTGGCACGCCACGTGGCGTCGAGAACCTGCTGCCTTTCGCGGCTGTCGGCCTTGAAGCTGTCGATCAGGATGTACTGCAGGCAGACGCTGCGCACGGCATTCAGACCCAGGTAGCTCACGGCCTGGCCGATGCTCTGCACCGGCGTGCGCAGCGCATAGAACGGCGAGTTGACGGTGGCCAGGACCTTGGCTGCGATCAGCGGCTCGCTGGCGATCAGGTCGACGAGTTCGGCGGAACTGGCGGCGCCCACGAAGTCGGGGGACAGCAGGTGCTGCAGCAGCCTGGGCGGCCGCGGCACGTTCCGGAAGACGGCAGTGATGGCGTCGCGCCGCTCGCGTGGCAGCTGGGCGGCCTTGCTCATGACGAAGGCCGCCAGTTCAGGCGGACAAGGCTCGCCGCCGACCACCGCGACCGACGCGGCGATGGTGCCCTTGAACGCCGGCTGCGCCGCCAGGCGCGGCGCGGCAGGGGGCTCGTGCGCCTCGACGTCAGTCGCGGAAGGCTGGGCCCAGTGCTCGGTGGACGGCCGCGACAGGATCGTGCGGATCACCCACACGGCCAGAACGGCCACGAGCACGGACACGGCAATCGAAAGGTAGGTCATGGGCCTGGCACGAGTGGAACGACGATCGGCGCGCACAGGGCCGCCATGGCGCCAACGATAGAAGCCCACACCGCTCGGGAATCCTCACAAATGAGGCGTCAACCCGCAGGAATTCCGGCCATGGCCGGCGTCGACCCCAGGCCCTGGCGCCCGCCCACCCGGGCTCAGGCCGGGGGCTTGCCGTCCAGCACCTCGCAGGCGTGCTCGTAGCCCTGGCGCACGGCGGAGTCGAACTTGCGCCAGTCGAGCAGGCCCAGACGCGTCAGCGGCGGGTTGAAGAGCTGATCGGTCATGCGGCGCGTGCGCTCCTGGCGCGACATGCCGTACAGGATGGTCGCGTTGACAAGATAGGCCGCGAGAGACGGCAGCCGGAAGCGCCGTGCACTGCGCGGGCGCAGGCGGTCCAGCAGCAGTTCCCATGAACCCGGCACATGCTCGTTGTCGATGCGCCGCGGCTTGTTCGTGACGAGGTCGACCCCCAGCACCCGGCCCACGCCGCGCATCTGGCGCATCACGTCGACCGGAAAGTTGTTGAAGGTGCCGCCGTCGCAGAGCAGGTCACCGTCGCGCACCACGGGGGGCAGCGCACCCGGAATCGCCACGCTGGCCTGCAGCGCCTTCAGAAGCAGGCCCCGGCGCAGCACCGACTGGCGCGCCTGCGAGTAGTTGGTGGCGATGCAGAAGAAGTTCTTCCAGAGGTCTTCCGTATCGATGGCGTGGCCCATGACCTCCTGGATGCAGGTCTCGACAACGCTCTTCATGCGCTGACCCTTGATGAGCGACAGCAGCGGCAGCCAGTTGAAGTCGCCGGTGGGATTGCGCAGGAAGCCCTTGCGCAGGCTCGCGAGAGTGCTGTCCCACGGCTGGTCGGAAGCGACGGCGCTGGCCATCACGGCGCCGATGCTGGTGCCGCCCACCACGTCGACCTCGACGCCGCGCTCCAGCATCGCCTGGTAGATGCCCAGGTGCGCCAGCCCGCGCGCGCCGCCGCCGGCCAGCACGAGACCCGTGGCGGTGCGGGTCTGCAGCCGCGCGAGACGCGCCATGTCGCGGTCGAGCGTGGGGCGGATGTTGACGTGGTCCGCCAGGGGCCGGCGGTCCAGCCAGGCGGCCGTTTTGCGCGGCATCCGGCGATCCCCAGGGTGCAGCAGCACCAGGACTTCAGCCGCGCCGGTCGAGCCGCCCGGGGGCATCAGGCAGGCGGTCTCGATGGGGTGCAGCTTCGGCGGCGCGTCGGCATCGGCGAGCAGCAGCAGTTCGTCGGCATGGCGGGCGCACTGGGCCGTCCAGGGTGTGGCCGTGGCGTCCGCCAGCAGCAGCACCACGTCATGCGCGGCGGCGATCTCGTCGACCTCGGCAGCCACGCGCCGGTTCAGCGGCGCGGTATCGGTCTCGGCCAGCGCAGCGGCCAGCCGGGACGAATCCACCAGCGCCACGCGCCAGGTGCGCCGCAGCGGTTCGGCCAGGCGTTCGGCAAAGGCGCGCACGTCCAGGCCGTCGGTGATGGGCAGCAGGCCGATGGTCACCGGTCGGTCCGGCGGCGCAGGCGCATCCTGCGTGCTCAGCCGCTCGATGATCTGCCGCGTGAGCGAGATGGAGACCAGGCCGTTGGTGGACAGCAGATGACGGAAGGCGGCGCGCTCCAGCCGCACCAGCACCGAATCGCGCACCGCCATCACCGTGGCCGAGCGCGGCGCGTCGGTGAAGAGGCTCATCTCGCCGACCACCTGGCCGCGAGGGATCTCGCGCACCACGCGCGGCTGGCCGTCTTCGCCGGCCATCAGGGCTCGCAGGCGGCCGCTCACGAGCACGTACATCGCATCGCCAGGGTCGCCCTGGGACATCAGCGTCTCGCCACCCGCAAGCTCCAGCCACTGCAGGTGCGGCAGCAGCAGTTCAAGGGTGCCGGGTTCGGCATCGCCGAGAAAGCCGCGGAGTTGCGAAAGGAGAAGTTCCTGGAAGTATCGGGGGGGTGCGCTGAGGGTCTGCATCGGGTCGGGATATCCTGGAAATCGATGGCGCGGGAGGGTCGAGGCCCCGCCGCTGCGGTAGGGTGCCCCGACGCAGGGCCCGGGCCCGCATCGTCTAGCATTCTCGGATGAGCACACCCACCCGCACTGCATGGATTCCCCTCGGGCCTGAAGGTCAGGAGGGCTACCTCGCGCTGCCCCCGGCCGGAAGCGGCCCCGGCCTGCTGCTGTGGCAGGAGATCTTCGGCGTCAACGCGCACATCCGCGCGGTGGCCGAGCAGTACGCACTGGCGGGCTTCACGGTTCTGGCGCCCGACGTCTTCTGGCGCTCGGAACGGCGTGTCGAACTGGGCTACGCGCCCGCCGACATCGAGCGTGGCCGCAGCCTGATGGGTGCGCTGCAGCCCGAGGAACTGCGCGCCGACATCCAGGCCGCAGCGGCAGCGCTGCGCGCCCGGCCCGAGGCCACGGGTTCGCGCCTGGGCGCGGTCGGGTACTGCCTGGGCGGGCGGCTCGCGTACTTCACGGCAGCGCACGCCGACGCGGATGCTTCGGTGGCCTACTACGGCGGCGGCATCCACGACCACCTGGCGCTGGCAGCCGGGATCCGCGGCGCGACGATGTTCCATTACGCCGAGAGCGACGGCCACATTCCGCCGCAGGCCGTGGAAAGCGTGCGCGCCGCCACGGCGCGGCCAGGCAACTCGGTGCACGTGTACCCCGGCACCATGCACGGCTTCAACTGCTGGGAGCGCGGCTCCTACCAGCCGGCAGCGGCGGCGCTGGCGCTGGGCCGCAGCATCGAATTCCTGGCCGAACACCTGTTCTGACGCGCGAAATGCGCGCGCCCGGGCCCAGAATCAGGGCCGATGAAGACCGCCAACGCCCTGCCGCCCGACGATCCTCAACGCACCGAACTGCATGACGAGGTGCATGCGCGCCCGCCAGCGCGCATCCGGCTGCCGGCGCTGGTGCTCTACATCGCGGTGCTCAACGAAGGCGTCTCGCGCGACGATGAGTGCGCGCACCTGCGCCTGCTGCCCGGCCAGGAAGGGCTGCAGCCCGCGCAGCTGAACGGCAACTTCCTGCGTCTGCGCCTGCCCGGGCGCACCCTGAAATGGGAGCGCCACAGCGAGTTCACGCGCTATTCGCTCGTTCAGCCCCTGACGGATTCCGCCCTGCCCCCCGCCAGCGACCCCGACCTCCTGGGCACGGTGCAGCTCGACCCGGGCTGGCTGAAGGCCATCCCCGGCCGCACCGTGGCGGCCATCAAGCTCGTGATGCTGCACGGCGACCTCGACGACCCCGCGGCGGCACTGCAGGCGGCGAAGCACTGGTTCGGCGAACGCATGGTGGTGGCCTCGCTGATGGGCCGGGGCCATTCACTGGCCGTGACCGATTTCCGCCTGCGCGAATCCGGCTTCGAGCGCATGCTCGTGGTCGCGCCGCAGGGCACCAGCGAAACGCGCGCCGGGCGCATCTCGCAGCGCCTGCTCGAGTTCGAGACCTACCGCCTCATGGCCCTGCGCGGCCTGCCGGTGGCCAAGGCCCTGGGCCCGACGCTGGCCCAGGCGGAGGCGGCGCTGGCCGACATCACCGCCCGGCTGGAATCGAAGCAGGCCGACGACGAAGCCCTGCTGGACACGCTGGTCTCGCTGGCGGCGCGCGTGGAGCGCGCCACCGCCGAGACGCAGTACCGTTTCGCCGCCACGCAGGCCTATGCCGGCATCGTGGAGCAGCGCATCTCCGAATTGCGCGAGACGCCCATTCCCGGAACGCAGACGCTCGGCGAGTTCATGCAGCGCCGGCTGTCGCCGGCCATCGCCACGGTGGCGGCCACCGCGCAGCGCCTGGCCTCCCTGTCGCAGCGCATCGAGCGCGCGGGCGCCCTGCTGCGCACGCGCGTGGACATCGCCACCGAGACGCAGAACCGGCAGTTGCTCGCCAAGCTGACGCGAGGGCAGGAACTCCAGCTGCGCCTGCAGAGCACGGTGGAAGGCCTGTCGATCGCGGCCATCTCCTACTACGTGGTGAGCCTGGTGCTGTATGGCGGCAAGGCGGCCAAGGCTGCGGGGCTGCCCATCAACCCCGAACTCGCCGCAGGGGCCTCCATCCCGCTGGTGCTCCTGGCTGTGGCCTACCTGACGCGGCGCATCCACGCGCGCATTCGCAGCTGAAGGCGCCCGGGCGCCGGCGTGCTGCCACGCACGCCCACATCGGAACGACACCCGTGCGGAACTTCACAGATCCGACCGCAGGGATCGCATTTTTGCCATATCCGATGGAAGTGAGGCCAGTAACATGGCTTCCAACAATAGAAATATTACTCAATGTCATATTTCTATCACTCATCACCTCGGGCAGGAGAGATTGAATGACCACGATGGAACTGGACGGCCTGGTGCGCAGTATCGGCATCCCTCCGCAGCCGGCGCTCCTGGCGCAACTGCAGGCGGAGATGGCTCGCCCGGAGCCCGACCTGCGGCGCATCGCCAGCCTGGTGTCGGCAGACGTCGCAATGACGGCGTCCGTGATCCGGGTGGTCAACTCGCCGGCCTACGCCAGTTCCCGCCGCATCGAGACGGTCGACCAGGCGGTCTCGCTGCTGGGCATGCGCCAGGTGGCGGCGCTGGTCACGGGCCTGGTGGTTCGCAACGTCCTTCGGGCCGACGGCCCCCAGCTGACACGGTTCTGGGATGCGTCCTCGAAGCGGGCCTACGCGATGTCGCGCCTGGCGCGCGGCATGCAAGGGGTGGAGGTCGGCGTGGCCCAGACCTTCGGCCTGATGTGTGACGTCGGCATCCCGCTGCTGATGCAGCGCTTCCCCGACTACGGGCGGACGCTCAAGGCCTGCAACGAGGATCCGACTCGGCCCTTCACCGATGTCGAGCGCGAGATCCACGGCACGGACCATGCCTTCATCGGCGGCCTGATGGCGCGCACCTGGGGGCTGTCGGATGTCGTGGTCATGGCAATCCGCCGCCATCACGACTACAGCATCTTCCAGGAAGCGGACGCGCCCCCGGTCGTGATCCGGATCGTCGCCATGGGGCTGGTCGCCGAAGCGGCCATCCAGCGCTTTGCCGGCATGAACCAAAGCCACGAGTGGGCCAAGGGCGGCGACCTCGCGATGGGCGCCCTCGTGCTCAGCGACAGCGGCCTCGACGACTGGATGGACGAGCTGAACGACAGCTTCGCGAGCGGCATCGCCTGATCGGCCCCCGGGGCAAACCCGGTCGGCTCGACCGGGGTCTGGGCCTGACTTGCGCTGGCCCTGAACCGGCTCGAGCTGACGCGCGGTCAATTCAGTGCGCGCCCGCAGCGCGAGTCCCTGAAAATTCCGGCATGCCCCACGCCGTCTCCCGGCTGCGCACCGCCCGCGTGGCGCGCAGCACCAAACCCTTTCTCGCCCGAGGCGGCTTCAGGCGCGAACGCTGCCCGGGCTGCCGCCTGGCGACAACACACTGCATGTGCGCCCTGCGCCCGACGGTGCCGACGCACGCCGGCGTGTGCCTGCTGATGGCCGACGTCGAACCGCTCAAGCCCAGCAACACGGGCTGGCTGATCGCCGACGTGGTGCCAGACACCTTCGCATTCGGCTGGGCCCGCACCGAGACCGACCCCGCACTGCTGGACCTGCTGCGCGACCCGCAGTGGCAGCCCTTCGTGGTATTTCCCGGAGAGTATGTTGCTCCAGGGCGCGTGGTGCACGCGCTTCCGCCGCCCGAACCCGGGCCCGACGGCTGCGGCAGGCGCCCGCTGTTCGTCCTGCTGGACGCCACCTGGCCCGAGGCGCGCAAGATGTTCCGCAAGAGCCCCTGCCTGGACCACCTGCCGGTGCTCAGCCTGCAACCGGACCAGATTTCGCAGTACAAGCTGCGCCGCTCACGCCGGGACGAACACCTCTGCACCAGCGAGGTGGCCGCGCTGTGCCTGGGACTGGCCGGCGAACACCGCGCGGAGCAGACGCTCGAGGCTTACCTGGATGTCTTCACGCACCACTATCTGCAGGCGAAGAGGCAGTTGCCGGTCGAATGGGACGACGCGGCGCATCTGCGGCTGCAGGAACTGGCCTGCGGCCTTCTCCCGGCGGCTACCCTGCCGGAGTGACGGGCATCCGGCGCCGGCATCGTGGAAGCTCATTTCACCAGGGTGACCGGCAAGGCCACGCCTGGGCGCACCTGCGCCGCCTCCGGCGCTCGCACCGCAACGCCTGAACGCAGCGCCGTACGATCACTGCTTCTCGACTGCGAAGCCGACGCCCTGCGGGCCGGCCCGACCGACCATGACGACTACCGTTCGCGCGCGGCCGCTTGCCCTTGCCGTCTTGCTTGCCGTGCTGACCCTGGCTGTGGCCACACCGCCTGCTCAGGCGCAGGCCCGGCCGCGCATCGAGAAGGCGGCCGACCTGCCGCGCTTCAGCTACAAGATCGATGGCAAGGTCGACGAAATCGTGCGTTCCGCCGAACGCTTCGCGCCGCTGGCGGCAGCGATACGGCGCGACGTCGAATCCGTGGTGGTCAACCACGAGATCTCCGACAAGGCGACGCAGCGTGGCCTGATCACGCAACTGCTGCTGCTCGACATGATCGACGGCCGCTACGACGCGGTGCTGGCGCGCGCCGAGGCGCTGCGCGCGCTCGAGGAGAAGCCGGCCGACAAGCTCCTGGCCGGCCTGCGCCCCCGCGTGATGGCGCAGGCCGCGAAGGCGCACGGGATGGGCACCGAGGCCTACCGCCGCGCCGTCGGCGAGCTGTTAGCCAAGGAGCTGGCTTCTTTGCCGTTCGATGTGATTGCCAACAACGTGCGCGAGCTCAAGGCCGGCGCCGAGCTGCTCGGCGAGGGCCGGCTGATCGGCGGCCTGCGCGAGGTGCTTCAGCCCATCGTCGACCGCAGCGGCGTGCTGAGCTCGGACTTCGCGCCGCAACTGGTCGGCACCCGCTACACGCTGCTGCTGACGCTGCCGCTGAAGCAGACCTTCGTCGAGGTCTTCAGCAGCTACCTGGCCGCCAACACCGTGGTCAAGCCAGAGATCTGGACGGCGAGGAATGCCGTCGTGGCGCCTGCGGACGTGCGCGGCGAGGTTCGCATCGCCGTCTGGGACAGCGGTGTGGACACCGCGCTCTTCGGCAGCCAGGTGCTGCGCGATGCCAAGGGCAAGCCCCTGGTGGTCGCCTTCGACCGCTACAGCCAGCGCACCACCGGTGAGCTGATGACGATCCCGAAGGCGCTGCAGGGCAAGCTGCCGCAGATGGTGGCGCGCACCAAGGGCTTCTCGGACCTGCAGTCGAACATCGACAGCAAGGAGGCGGCAGAGGTCAAGCAGTTCCTCTCGGCGCTGCCACCCGAGCAGTACAAGGAGGCGATCGAGGAGATCGGCCTGGCCGGGAACTACGAGCATGGCACGCATGTCGCCGGCATCGCGCTCGAAGGTGCGCCGTTCGCGCGGCTGGTGGTTGCGCGCATCGAGTTCGACCATCACCTCAAGCCCGACCCCTGCCCGAGCCTGGCGCTGACCCGCCGCAGCGCCGCCTCCTACGCCGTCACCGTCGGCTACCTGCGCGCGCAGAAGGTGCGCGTCGTCAACATGAGCTGGGGTGGCGATGTCAGCGGCGTCGAGGCGCAGCTCGAGCAGTGCGGCACCGGCAAGACGCCCGAGGAACGCAAGAAGCTGGCGCGGCAGCTGTTCGACATCGACCGCAAGGCGCTCACGGCGGCCATGGCCAAGGCGCCCGAGATCCTGTTCGTCACCGCAGCCGGCAACAGCAACGACGACCCGACCTTCAACGAATCGATTCCATCGAGCATCGTGCTGCCCAACCTGCTGACCGTCGGCGCCGTCGACCAGGCCGGCGACGAGGCTGGCTTCACGAGCTACGGCCCCACGGTCAAGGTGCACGCCAACGGTTACCAGGTCGAGAGCTTCCTGCCCGGCGGCACGCGGGTGGCTCTGTCCGGCACGTCGATGGCCTCGCCGCAGGTCACCAACCTGGCCGCCAAGCTGCTGGCAGTGAACCCGAAGCTCAAGCCACAGGACCTGATCCGGCTCATCGTCGACACCGGCGAGCGCAGTGCCGACGGCCGACGCCACCTGATGCATCCGAAAAAGGCCCTGGAGCGCGCCAAGGCGCCCTGAGCACTGCAGCCGGGTCGTCGACGCGCTGGAAGTGCAGGGAAGGCGGGGCGCCTTGCCGCCCCATCTCCTGGCTGCGTCGACGCTCGCCCGGAAGAACGCAGACACGGGCCCGGGGGCCGTGCGCAGCTGCACGGGGCCTGTTCAAGCCATGGCTTGCGCCCCGTCAGGTTCCGCAGAACGTCTGATAGCCCGCAGCGAGCTGCGCGGGTGCGGGCTCGGCATACCGGGCGAGCGCCGGGTCTTCGTCGTAGGGTCGCCGGAGGGCGGCCAGCAGGTCGTCGAAGGCCCGGATGTCGCCCTGCGCTGAGGCCGAGGCCAGCGCCTCCTCGACACGGTGGTTGCGCGGGATGATCCACGGGTTGACGCGGCGCATGCGGGCGGCGCGATCGGGGCCCGTGCCCTGCACGCCTTCGGGTTCGCCGTCTCGGTCGCCGTCGCGGCTACCGCCTTGCCCAGCGTCCTCGCGGTCGCAACGGGCTTGCCAGCGCCCGAGCCACGCGTTCAGCGGGGACGGGTCCGGGAACAGTGCGCGCAGGGGGTTGGCGTCGCCGGCGGCAGCGTCTGACAGGCGGCGCCACGCCAGCGTGAAATCCACGCCGCCTTGCTGCAGAAGGGCCAGCCAGTCGTCGGCCAGCGCGGTGTCGTCGGCATCCAGGCTGGCTTGCGTCAGCTGCAATCCGAGCTTGGCGCGCTGCCCCCGCAGCAATGCCTCGGCATACCACTGGGGGAAGGCATCAATGACGGCCGTGACCTCGGCCACAGCCTGGCGCACAGCGGCTTCGTCGTCGCCTTCGACCATCAGCGGCAGCAGGGCTTCGGCCAGGCGGGCCAGATTCCAGCGCGCGATGTGCGGCTGGTTGCCGTAGGCGTAACGGCCGCCGTGGTCGATGCTGCTGAAGACGGTGGCAGCGTCGTAGGCTTCCATGAAGGCGCAGGGGCCGTAGTCGATGGTCTCGCCCGAGATCGTCATGTTGTCGGTGTTCATCACGCCGTGGATGAAGCCCACGTTCATCCACTGAGCGACAAGCACGGCCTGGCGCCGGGCGACGGCGCCCAGCAGCGCCAGGTGGCGGCCGGGAGTGCCCGCCAGTGCCGGGTCGTGCCGTGCGATGGCGTACTCGGCGAGCGTGCGTAGCTTGTCGATCTCGCCCCGGGCCGCGAAGAACTGGAAGGTGCCCACGCGCAGATGGCTGGCCGCCACGCGCGTGAGGATGGCGCCGGGCAGCGGGGTGTCGCGCCGGACCATTTCGCCGGTGGCCGCCACGGCCAGCGCGCGCGTGCTGGGAATGCCCAGCGCGTGCATGGCTTCGCCGATCAGCACCTCGCGCAGCATCGGCCCCACGGCCGCCTTGCCGTCGCCCCCGCGCGAGTACGGCGTGCGCCCCGAGCCCTTGAAGGCGATGTCGCGCCGGTGGCCCTGGCGGTCGATCACCTCGCCGAGCAGCAGCGCGCGGCCGTCGCCCAGTTGCGGCGAGAAGCCGCCGAACTGGTGGCCCGCATAGACCTGGGCGATGGGCTGCGCGCCTTCGGGCAAGGTGTTGCCGGCCAGGAAGGCAACGCCCTCCGGCGCCGCGAGCATGTCCGCATCCAGGCCCAGCTCGTCGGCGAGCCCGCGGTTCAGGAACAGCAGGCCGGGCGCGGGCGCAGCGGCGGGCCTGGCCGCCGTGTAGAGCCCGACCAGTTCACGCACGTAGGTGTTGTCAAAGGCGATGTCGAAGGCGAGGTGCGGCATGGCGGCGGCTGCGTTTGCGGGTGGCTAGTGTGCGGGCTGGCAGCGAACTTGTCCGCTCCGGGGGCGCCAAGCCCATACCCACAGCGCGGGGCGCAGGCATCGCACGACGCCGGGCCGCGCCAACGGCTCTACAGCCCTACAGCCCTACAGCCCTACAGCCCTACAGCCCTAAAGCCCTAAAGCCCCACGGCCCCACGGCCCTACAGCATCAGCGCCAGCCGCTCCAGGATCACGACCGCGAAGAAGGCCAGCGCGGCCAGCACCGTCCACTTGACGATGACCAGGCCGCGCTGCCGCCATGCCACCTGCCCGGTGCCGATGTACATGGCAAAGCACAGCACGCCGGCGGCGAGCAGGAGACCGACGACGAGGCGAAAGACCGTCATCACCAGGCCGGGGCGAGTTCGGCCATGCCCTTGGGGGCCTGGCGCTCGTCCTCGAAGGTCACCACGTCGAAAGCCGTCTCGTCGGCCAGCAGCGCGCGCAGCAGCTTGTTGTTGAGCGCGTGGCCGCTCTTGTAGGCCACGTAGCGCGCCAGCAGCGGCTTGCCCGCGATGTGAAGGTCGCCGATGGCGTCGAGGATCTTGTGCTTCACGAACTCGTCGCCATAACGCAGGCCCTCGGCGTTCAGCACGCGGTAGTCGTCGATGACGATGACGTTGTCGAGGCTGCCGCCGCGGCCCAGGCCCCGGGCGCGCATCATTTCCACGTCCTTGGTGAAACCGAAAGTGCGCGCGCGTGCGATCTGCTGCTTGTACTGGCCCGATCCCATGTCGAACTCCACGCGCTGCCCGGTGGCGTTGACCGCGGGGTGGTCGAACTCGATCTCGAAGCTGAGCTGGTAGCCGTGGAAGGGCTCGAGGCGCGCCCATTTCAGCGCGGCGCCATCGCCTTCGCGCACTTCGACGGTCTTGCGCACACGCAGGAAGCGCTTGGGCGCGTTCTGGAGCTCGATGCCCGCGCTCTGCAGCAGGAAGACGAAGCTCGCGGCCGAGCCGTCGAGGATGGGGACTTCCTCGCCGGTGATGTCGACGACCAGGTTGTCCAGGCCCAGGCCGGCGCAGGCGGACATCAGGTGCTCGATGGTCTGCACCTTGGGGCCGCCGGGGTCGCCGCCGGCGCTGATGGTGCTGGCCATGCGCGTGTCGCTCACGGCGTAGGCGTCCACGGGGATGTCGACCGCGCTGGGAAGATCGGTGCGGCGGAAGACCACGCCGGTGTCGGGCGGCGCCGGGCGCAGCGTGAGCTCGACCTTGTGGCCGCTGTGCACGCCCACGCCGACGGCGCGGGTGATCGATTTCAGGGTGCGTTGGCGCAGCATTGCGCCGATTGTCCCGCAAAGGCAGCGGTTCGTCGCATGGCGCTGGACCCGGCCCTGCCCGGGCCCGGATACTCCTGCCTTCGATTGCCCCCTCTAAACTGCCGCATGAAAACCGCCTCCCCTCTCGTGACGCTGCTGCTGGCAGCGTCCGTCCTGAGCGCCCCCGCCATGGCACAACGCCCCGACACCCGCAACCGCGCCGAGATCCCCGCCGAGTACCGCTGGGACTTCACCCCCATCTACGCCAGCTGGCAGGCCTGGGAAGAGGGCCTGAAGACCATGGAGGCCAGGATGGACGCCTTCGTGAAGCTCAAGGGCACGCTGGCCAAGGGGCCGGACGCGGTGGCGAAGGCCTATCGCGATCTGGACGAGATCGGCAAGCTGCAGTACCTGACCTACCGCTACCCGCAGCTGCAGCGTGACGTCGACACGCGCGACCAGTCCGTGGCCGGGCGATTCCAGCGCATCGGCGCGGTGTTCGCGAAGTTCGACACCGCCACCTCCTGGATGACGCCCGAGTTGCTGCTGATCCCCGAAGCGAAGATGCGCGGCTGGATCGACAAGTCCCCGGCGCTGAAGCCCTACCGCTTCACGATCCTCGACAACTACCGCCGCCAGAAGCACGTGCTCGACGAGAAGGGCGAGCGCCTGCTGTCGCTGTCCGGCCGTCCGAACCAGACCCCGGGCAACGTTTACCAGGAGCTGTCCACCTCGGACATCAAGTTCCCGAAGATCACCACCTCCGACGGCAAGGAAGTGACGCTCACGCCCGGCAGCTATGCCGCGCTGCTGGAAAGCGCCCCGAACCAGGCCGACCGTGCGAAGGCAGCGGCCGCGCACGTGGGCACCTACGGCGCCAACGCCAACACCTACGCCGCCATCTACAACGGCGTGATGCAGCGCAACTGGTTCCTGGCGCAGGCGCGCAACTTCCCGACCACCCTGGACGCCGCGCTGGACGACAACGACGTGCCGCGTTCGGTCGTCGAGACCCTGGTGCAGACCACCCGGGCCGGCACCGCGCCGCTGCAGCGCTACGCGAAGCTGCGCAAGAAGCTGCTGGGTCTGGACACTTACCACCTGTACGACGGCTTCGTGCCCATCTTCCGCAGCGAGCAGAAGTACCCGTACCAGAAGGCGAAGGACCTGGCCATGGCCTCGGTGGCGCCGCTGGGCAAGGACTACCTGGAGCGCTACCAGCGCTTCGTGGCCGGCGGCCGCATCGACGTCTACGAGAGCGAAGGCAAGCGCAGCGGCGCCTACAGCGCAAACGTCTACGGCGTCGGCCCGTACCTGCTGCTGAACTACAACGACACGATGGACTCGATGTTCACGTTCGCGCACGAGGCCGGGCACGCGATGCACAGCGTGCTGTCCAACGAGAAGCAGCCCTTCGTGACCTCCAGCTACACGATCTTCGTGGCCGAGGTGGCGTCGACGATGAACGAGCGGCTGCTGATGGAGCACCTGCTGTCGCAGACCACCGACCCGAAGGAGCGCTTCCTGCTGCTGCAGCACGCGGTGGACCAGATCATCGGCACCTTCTACACGCAGGTGATGTTCGCCGACTACGAACTGCAGGCGCACAAGCTGGTTGAAGCCGGCCAGCCCGTGACCACCGAGGTGCTGAACGGCATCTACAAGGGCCTGCTGAAGGACTACTACGGCGACGCCGTGACGGTGGACGAGTTCTACCAGTGGACGTGGGCGCGCATCCCGCACTTCTACAACTCGCCCTATTACGTCTACCAGTACGCCACCTGCTTCGCGTCGTCGGCCCAGCTCTTCAACAGCATCACCACCGGCGACGCCGCATCGAAGAAGGCCGCCACCGAGCGCTACCTGACGCTGCTGTCCGCGGGCGGCGACGACCATCCGATGAACCAGCTGAAGAAAGCCGGCGTCGACCTGACGCAGCGCGCCACCGTGCAGGCCGTCGTGGACCAGCTCGAGACGCTGGTCACGCGCATGGAGACCGAGGCGGCGAAGATCCGTTGAGCACCTTGCACGACAGTACCCAAGCCCACCCCGCCGGCAGCCCCGGCGCCGCGCCGGTGGCCCTGGCGCACCTGGGCCTGGCGCCGGTGCTCGCCCAAAGCGCCGCCGACCTCGGCTGGACCACACCCACGGCCGTGCAGGCCGCAGCCTGGCCCGCCGTGCGGCGCGGTCAGGACGTGCTGGCGCTGGCGCCCACCGGTTCCGGCAAGACGGCGGCCTTCCTCCTGCCGCTGATGCAGGGCCTGCTGGCCGAACCCGGCCTGCAGGCCGAGCGGCCGAAGCGTCTGCGCGTGCTGGTGCTGGTGCCCACGCGGGAACTGGCGCAGCAGATCGGGCAGATCGCGCGCGCGCTGGCGCCGCAGGTCAAGACCGCCGTGCTGGTGGGCGGCGTGTCCATCAACCCGCAGATGATGGCGCTGCGCGGCGGCGCGCACCTGGCCGTGGCCACGCCCGGCCGCCTGCTCGACCTGATCGGCCAGAACGCGTTGCGCCTGGCCGACGTGAACGCGCTGGTGCTGGACGAGGCCGACCGCCTGCTGGACCTGGGCTTCGCCGAGGAACTGGGCCGTGTGCTGGCCCTGCTGCCCCGGCGCCGGCAGACCCTGATGTTCTCGGCCACCATGCCCGAAGGCGTGGCGGCGCTGGCCGCGCAGGCGCTGCATGAGCCCCTGCGCATCGAGGCGCCCGCGGTCGACGACACCGTGGCCCCGCTGATCACGCAACGCGCGATCGAGGTGGACACGCCCAGGCGCACGCCACTGCTGCGCCACCTGATCGCCAGCGAGGGCTGGAGCCGCGTGCTGGTGTTCGTGGCAACGCAGTACGCGACCGAGCACGTGGCCGACAAGCTGCGCCAGGCCGGCGTGGCCGCGGCCGCGTTGCACGGCGCGCTCAGCGCCGGCCGCCGCAACCAGGTGCTGGACGACTTCCGCGACGGGCACCTGACGGCCCTGGTGGCCACCGACCTGGCCGCGCGCGGGCTCGACGTCGCCGGCCTGCCCGCAGTCGTCAACCACGACCTGCCGCGCTCGGTGGTCGACTACACGCACCGCATCGGCCGCACCGGCCGCGCGGGTGAGCCCGGCGTGGCGGTGAGCTTCGTCTGCGCCGACGCACCAGGCAGCGAGGCGCATTTCCGGCTCATCGAGAACCGTCAGAACCAGCGCGTGGCACGTGAGCAGATCGCAGGCTTCGAGCCCGCCGCCGCACCCGTGCCGCCGATGCCGGCAGATGCCAACGGCGGCATCAAGGGGCGGCGCAAGAGCAAGAAGGACAAGCTGCGCGAGGCTGCGGCGCGGCGACGTTGAAGCTGATTCCAATGCCGGCCCGCCGGCAGCGGCCCCGTGGACGCCGTTCCACCTGCTGACCTGGGATCGGCTTCACCGGGTTCGAACCGGAACAGCCTCAGCGCACCAACGCGTACAGGCAGGTGTTTCTCAAAGTGCCATCTGGCGCTTTCCGTTCATGGCGCATGACTCCCTCGAGCGCATAGCCTGCGCGCTCGGCCACCTGACGGCTGGGCCAGTTGTCGACGTCTGGACGGCTCATGCTCCTGCGCAAGCCAAGCGCCGATGCCGCGAACCCGGTGATTCCCTGCACCGCTTCCGTCAGCAGACCCTGACGCTGATAGCTGGTCCGGCAAACCATCGCCCGCACATCACGTCATGCCGGCGAAGTCGACGTGCACCGACAGCAGGGTGCAGGCCGACAAGTGACAAGTTCACCATCGGCAACGGCAGACGCGACGGCGCTGACGCTCAGACGCTTCCGGCAAAAAGGGGCGGCAAGTGCCGCCCCTTCCCTTCGTGAGCGGAAGTTCCGCTCAGTCCGCCTGCTTGCGCAGGAAGGCCGGGATCTCGATCTCGTCCATGCCGTTGCTGGCCAGCGCGTCCACCTTGGCCGCTGCCGTGCGGCCGCTGCGCCAGACGCTGGGGGTGTTCAGGCCGCCGTAGTCGTGCGTGATCGGCGCGGTGGCCATCGTGCCGGGGTTGACCATCGTGGGCTGGGCCAGGGGCTGGCTCAGGACGGGCAGGTTGTCGGTGCCGGTGCGCTGCACGGGGGTCTGCACCACCGTCAGGGGCGCCGTCTGGCGGCGCGAGGCCGGGCTCAGGCCCGTGGCGATGACGGTCACGCGGATCTGGTCGCCCAGGGATTCGTCGTACGCCGCGCCGAAGATGATGTGCGCTTCATCCGAGGCGTAGCGCCGGATGCAGTTCATCGCCGTCTGGCTCTCACGCAGCTTGAAGTTGCTGCGGCTGGCCGCGATGAGCACCAGCACGCCGCGCGCGCCGCTGAGGTCGATGCCTTCCAGCAGCGGGCAGGCCACGGCGGCCTCGGCGGCCTTGGTGGCGCGGTCCGGGCCGGTGGCCGTGGCGGTGCCCATCATGGCCTTGCCGGGCTCGCTCATCACGGTCTTCACGTCCTCGAAGTCGACGTTGACCTGCGCATCCATGTGGATGATGTCGCTGATGCCGCCGACGGCGTTCTTCAGCACGTCGTTGGCGTGCGCGAAGGCCTGGTCCTGCGTGATGTCGTCGCCCAGCACCTCGAGCAGCTTCTCGTTGAGCACCACGATCAGGCTGTCGACGTTGGCCTCGAGCTCGGTCGTGCCGGCGTCGGCCTGCTTCATGCGGCGGTTGCCCTCGAACTCGAAGGGCTTGGTGACCACGCCCACGGTCAGGATGCCCATCTCCTTGGCCACCCGGGCCACCACGGGTGCGGCGCCGGTGCCGGTGCCGCCGCCCATGCCGGCGGTGATGAACACCATGTGCGCACCCTCCAGGGCCTCGCGCACGCGCGCTTCGGCTTCCTCGGCCGCAGCCTTGCCCTTGTCGGGCTTGCCGCCGGCGCCCAGGCCGTTGCCGCCGAGCTGGATCAACTGGTGGGCCTTGCTGCGGTTGAGTGCCTGCGCGTCGGTGTTGGCACACAGGAACTCGACGCCCTGAACGCCCTGGGCGATCATGTGCTCGACCGCGTTGCCGCCGCCGCCGCCCACGCCGATCACCTTGATCTTGGTACCTTCGTCGAATGCTTCGATCATTTCGATGGCCATGTGGACCTCCTAAGTCAGAACTTGCAGTTGCCTTGTGAATGGATGCCGGCTGACGGCGCGAATGTCGGGAGTCTTCGGTGGGTGCTGATGGTGTGACTCCTCGTATGTCTAGAAATTGCCCAGGAACCAGTCTCGTGCGCGGCCGACCAGGGTCTTGACGGACCCCGCCTGCGCCGCCGCCTTGTGCCCGCGGGTGCGGGCCATGCGGGCCTCTTCGAGCAGGCCCATCACGGTGGCCGAGCGCGGGCTGGCCACCATGTCGTACAACGGTCCGCGATAGGTCGGCAGGCCCTTGCGCACGGGCTTGAGGAAGATGTCCTCGCCCAGCTCGACCATGCCCGGCATCACCGCCGAACCGCCCGTGATGACGATGCCGCTCGAGAGCAGTTCCTCGTAGCCGCTCTCGCGGATGACCTGGTGCACGAGCGAGAAGATCTCCTCCACGCGCGGCTCGATCACGCCTGCGAGCGCCTGGCGCGACAGGAATCGCGGCGCGCGGTCGCCGAGCCCGGGCACCTCGAGCTGCTCGGACGGGTCGGCCAGCAGCTGCTTGGCGACGCCATGCTCGACCTTGATCTCCTCCGCGTCCTTCGTGGGCGTGCGCAGCGCCATCGCGATGTCGCTCGTGATCAGGTCCCCCGCGATCGGGATCACGGCGGTGTGGCGCACCGAGCCGTCGGTGTAGATCTGAACGTCGGTGGTGCCGGCGCCGATGTCGACCACGGCCACGCCCAGGTCCTTCTCGTCGTCGCTCAGCACGGCGGCCGCGCTGGCGCTCGGGTTGAGCACCAGGCCCTGCACCTCGAGGCCGCAGCGGCGCACGCACTTCAGGATGTTCTCGGCCGCGCTCTGGGCGCCGGTGACGATGTGCACCTTCACCTCGAGCCGTGAGCCGCTCATCCCGATCGGCTCCTTGACCTCGTGGCCGTCGATGATGAATTCCTGCGGCTCCACCAGCAGCAGCCGCTGGTCGTTCGGGATGTTGATGGCCTTGGCCGTCTCCACCACGCGGGCCACGTCCGTGGGCGTGACCTCGCGGTTGTCGCGCACGATCACCATGCCGGTGCTGTTCTGGCCCCGGATGTGGCTGCCGGTGATGCCGGTCCAGACGCCCGTGATCTTGCAGGCGGCCATCATCTCGGCCTCCTTCAGCGCCTGCTGGATGCTCTGCACGGTGGCGTCGATGTTGACGACCACGCCCCGCTTGAGCCCGTGCGTCGGCGCAACGCCCAGCCCGGCCACCCGCAGTTCGCCGCTGGGCAGCACCTCGGCCACGACCACCATCACCTTGGCGGTGCCGATGTCCAGGCCGACGATCAGATCCTTGAATTCCTTGGCCATTTGTTTCTCAGTTGACCCCAGAAGCGGCCGCGGCCACGGTGCTCACACCCTCGAGCCGCAGCGCGTAGCCGTCGGCGTGGCGAAGATCGGCGCTCAGCAGAGGCTTGCGATAGCGGCCCGTCACCTGCGTGAGCGTGCGGGCGAAGCGCTCGGTGCGCGCCACCACTTCGTCCTCGGTGCCGCGGCCGAACTCGATGACCTGCCCGTCCTCGGTCTCGCCGCGCCACGAGCCGCGCGCCGACAGCGCCAGGCGCTTGAGCACCAGTTCCTGGTCGGCCAGCAGCGGCTGCAGGCGCTGCAGCATCGTCCACATCGCGGCGGAACTGTCGGGCGGGCCGTCGAAGACCGGCAGCCGGTCGTCCTCGACGTCGCCCACGTTGGCTTCGAAGAGTTCGCCGAAGCTGTTGACGAGCAGAGGGTTCTCCTCGTCGCTCTGCCACAGCGCGACAGGGCGGTGTTCTTCCAGGCGCACCGCCAGGCGGTCGGGCCAGACGCGCTTGACCACGGCCTGGCGCACCCAGGGCACCGACTCGAAGGCATCGCGGGCACGCTT
This sequence comes from uncultured beta proteobacterium, assembly GCA_903938815.1. GTDB lineage: Bacteria > Pseudomonadota > Gammaproteobacteria > Burkholderiales > Burkholderiaceae_C > Rubrivivax. The sequence goes on along the minus strand of CAJAES010000014.1, from coordinate 741 downwards.
GAGATCGATGCTGAAGAAGTTGCCCTGCAGGCGCGGCATCGCGTTGGCGCGAATCGTCGGCACGCTGTTGCGCGCGAGGTCGCCGTCGATCTGCACCGCGCGGATGGAGAACAGCGGCGCGCGCGTCAGCCACAGCACGGCCGACGCGAGCAGCGCCGCCGCGGCGAGCGCGAAGATGCCAGCGGCGACGCCGTTCATCAGGCGCACATCCAGGGGCAGCGGCACGGCAGTGTTCATGCCGTGGCGTCCAGCGTGGCGGCTTCGAGCAGGCGCACGCAGAGTTGCGGGTAGTCGATGCCGGCGGCGCGCGCGGACATCGGCACCAGCGAATGCCCGGTCATGCCCGGGCTGGTGTTCATCTCCAGCAGGAAGATCCGGCGGTCGCTGGCACGCAGCATCAGGTCGGCGCGGCCCCAGCCGCGGCAGCCTAGCGAACGGTACGCGGCCAGCGTCAGGCGCTGCACTTCGGCTTCTTCTGCCGCCGGCAGGCCGCTCGGGCAGTGGTAGCCGGTGTCGTCGGAGAAATACTTGTGCTCGTAGTCGTAGTTGCCGTCGGGTGCGGCGATGCGGATCACCGGCAGCGCCACGGCCTGATCGCCCGTGCCCAGCACCGGGCAGGTGAGTTCGGTGCCCTCGATGAATTCCTCGCAGAGCACGTCGCTGTCGTACTGCGCCGCCAGCGCCACGGCGTCCTGCATCTGCGAGTAGCCGGCCACCTTGGTGATGCCGATCGACGAACCC
>CAJAES010000013.1 GCA_903938815.1 uncultured beta proteobacterium | reverse complement strand
TACCTCAAGGACGTCCTTGAGCGGCTGCCGACCCAACCGGCCAGCAAGGTCGAAGAACTCCTGCCGCACCGCTGGATGCCGCTGGCGACCGCTCACTGAGCATCTACGGCGAAGTCAAGATGACTTCGCCGGACGCTTACCCTGAACCAGCATCGGATGCACGATGGCACCAGCAGCTGCGCACGCGAAAAGAACGCCTAACGCCCGGCCCAATGACCTGTCGAACCAGCTCTGAACTACCTTCGACAGTGCTAGCAATGAAGCGCCCGCTCCAGTGATCAACATCGCACCGCTTGTCAGATAGAAGACCCACACCGCTCCTTGCATCAGGGACAGTGCCACGAGGTTCGCGGATTGCAGTACTACACCCCACAGCACAAGTGGGCGCAAACGCAAATGGTCGATCACCCATCCCGTCGCTGGAGCGGCGAAAGGCGACATCAGCATCAAGATCGTCAGGGAGAACGCTATCTCGGACCGTGTCCACCGCATTTCTTCCTCCAGCGGCCTCATGAACAAGCCGAAGGACGATCCGAACAGCGACGACATGCTGACAAAGGCGAGCACACAACAACCGATGAGTACCCGCCAGCTCACTCGGGAATCCAGACGCGGGGCCTCCTGCAAGTGGGGCACGGACAAGGCTGAACGATCAGAGGTTTGGCGCGGCGCAGTGCTCACCGTTCACACCGCATGAAGGAGTCATTCATTGGTCAGAAGTCGTAGCGCAGCGAAACGCTAAGTGTCCGTGGTTTCTGGATGAATACTTCCGAGTAGACTGCGCCAGGCACACTTGGAATGTGGCTCATCACGCCGCGGCTGTCCGTCGCATTGGCCAGGTTCACCAGTACGGTGTAATTGTCGCGCGCCAGACTCAAACCCAGGTCGACGGTGTCGTAGCCGCCAAATTTCGCCGTACCGTCGATATTCAGTACGCGGTCCCCTACGTGAGAGTGCGTGACAGAGAGCTTCCCAGCACTACCTAAGGGACCCTCGAAGCGAGCGTTAGCCTGTACAGAGGTCTGCAGCTTGGGTGTATTTGGAAGACGCGAACCCGTAGCGATAAGTCCAGAGGGACCGTTTACGTCCCGGGTGGTTTTCGCGTCGGTGTAAGCCAACGCAGCCGCAAGGTCAAAGCTTGAATTGATGCGGTACTGCAATGAGCCTTCGAAACCTACGCTGCGAGCCTTGCCGACGTTGCCAGTCACACTGGTCGGCAGCGAACCGCTAGTGTCGAGATACGAAAACTGAGCCTTATCCCAATCAAGATAGAAAAGGCTTACATCGAGCAAGAGCCCCCTGGCAGGGGCTAGGCGAAGACCGGTCTCGTAGTTCCAAACCGAATCGGAGCTGTAAGGAAGGTTTGTGGGTGGGGCATTGCGGCCGCCGAATCTGTAACCTTTGGCAGCACTCGCGTACCACAGGTTGTCGCCAAAGCGGTACTTGACAGAAGCCTTCGGCGTGCTGCCACGCTCCGCCGAGTCGAGGGCAGCTACCGCCACACCGCCTGACTCACCGCCTAGGTGGCTGTTCGTGCGGAAAAACCGGCCGCCCAATCCAACGCTCCAGCCGCTGCCCAGGTCATACTCGCCATCGAAAAACAGCGCGCGTTCCTTCGCCGTCTCGTGGCTGGCTTGGTCGCTGTCCAAGAACGGTCCGGGCGTACCCTCGCCTCTCGCACGCAAGGTGCTGCTTGAGTCGACATGCTGCTCAATGAACCCGAACAAGTAACTCAGTGCACCACCCGGCTTATTGGCGATCCTGAACTCTTGCGATTTCGCGGTGGCTTGCCCGAACTGGACAGCGTAGACGCGAGTAAAAGGAAAGGGAATCCCGAAAGACCGGAACAGCGGCGTGTTGTCCCACGTCTGGTCGCGAGTCTTCTTCCACCATCCGGTCATCGACGTCAGAACGTGCTGGCCAAGGTCGTAGTTCATCTCCAGGTTTGCAAAGTCAAAATTCTGCGAACGAGGCGACGCTGACGGTGTGTTGTGCTCCAGCGTTGTGGGGTCGGGAACAATGCTGAAGCCGTCATCCTGTTCAGATGTCTGGGTCATCACAGTGAGGGTGGCTTTAAAGGCCTTGTTCGGCTGTACAGTGCCGAGAACGCGGCCGCCTCGCTGACGCGCCTGATTGGCGTCTTTCCTGCCCGTACCCGGATTGTCTAGATAGCCGCCATCCTTACGGTCGAATGCTACTGCTCGAATGGCCGCAACATTTTCTGACAAAGGGACATTGACCATCCCATACAGCGAGTGTCCAGCACTGCCGTGAGCTACTGTGCTAACGCCACCCAGCACGCTAGCGTCAAAGCCTTTGAGGTTTGGCTGCGCCAGTACGTACCGCAGAGCACCGCCCAGTGAGGAGGACCCATACAGCGCACCCTGCGGCCCACGAAGTATTTCCAGTCGCTCGACATCGAAAAGCTGAATGTCCGGCACCGCCAATTTGCCAATCGGGTCTGTCAGAGGAACGTCCTGCAAATAGACGCCAGTCGTGCCCTGCAACAGGTTTCCGCAAACTGAGCAGCCGCCCGTCCCCAGGCCACGGATGGTGATGTCGTTGAACGAGGTTTCTCCTTTGGTCAACTGAACGCCCGGGGTCAGCCTGAGGGCATCTTCCTGACTGGTTGCACCACGCTGCTCGAGGTCGCTACCTTGCAGCACCGAAATGGTGCCAGCCACTTCACGTTGCTTCTGAGGCCGCTTGTTGGCCGTGATCACGACCTTCTGCGTCCCCTCCTCTTCAGGAGCGGTAGATGGCGCCTGCTGCGCAGCTATGGGCACTGCAGCCAACATGCCAGCTGCGCCGAGCGCGAGCGCCACGCGAGTCATGCGGTAGGGGGAGCGTTTCGGCATCATCATGGTGAGGGACTCTCATTCGACGGTCAGACTAAAGACTCAGCGCCACGATAGGTGCCCGCCATAGCGGCCGCATTTGAAGTTGCACCGAAGATTTAGGCGATCGGCACGGTCCTGTGGCCCAGACTCACGGCCTATCTGCCCGCCTGCCAGGGTGAACCCTAGTCACGAGCATGAGCACAGAACTTGATGGTGATAGTTGCTGGGATGATCAAGCAGCTTGATGGACCGAGCGCCAAACCGTTGACTTCACCACCCGATCACGTTCAACGATGGTTCGATGATTGCCATCAAGGAAAGTGATCAAATTCTGGTCAAGAGCGGTGATGGTCCTTTGAAATCATAGGGTTGCGTGAGTCCATCGTGGTACTTGAACCTGAATCCATCGAATAAGTTGATTATTTCGGACGCATACCGGCCACGTGGCTGACTTCAGTTATGAATGAACTGCGTGATCGCGTTTTCTTGAAGCCGAAAGAAGTCAAGGGCGAGACCGCAGCGGAGCGCATCCCGGCACCGCCGGGCGAGCACCGAACGGGCGAGGACTGGGGCGAAGCCAACCCCTTGATGTATTGGAGCTTCCTGGACACTTGTGACAGCTTGGGCATAGGTTCTTCATGCCCAAGGTGCCTCCCAGGAGAGGGTGGGGTTTGGGGCAAAGCCCCAGGGTGTACCCGGTGACGCGAGTCGCCCATCACCAAGCGTGATCAGCAGATCATCAAATTGGCTGCTCGCACTCAAGCAGGATCGCCCTCATCGCCCGCGTTCAGCGACAGGTTGAAGGGCGCGCGGTGCTGCCGGTACTCGCGCGGCGACATGCCCACGTGGCCACTAAATGCCGCTGCAAAGCTGCTTTGGTGCTCGTAGCCGACGCGTTCAGCCACTTGCGCAATCGTGAGCGTTGCCGCCAGCAACAGTTGCTGCGCCTCGCGCATCCGGCGCTCCAGGCAGTACTCGGCCATCGTCACCCCAAAGGCTTCCTTGAAAACGGCCTTGAGCTTGTTCTGGTTGGTTCCGATCTCACGCGCCAGTTCGGCGAACAGCGGCGGCTTTCGAAAACTGCGCTCCAGCCGGGCCAATGCTGCATGGGCCAGATCCACGTCGCGCTGCCGATTCAGCGCAGTGCCGCGCAGCGGTGGCAAGTGCCGCATGGCGTCGAGGGTGTAGGCCACCAGTTCGGCTAGGCGGCCGGTGTATTGCAATACGCGCATCTCTCCTTCCAAACGTGTGTCGATGGTGTCGGCCAGCAGCGCGCCGAGGCGATGGTCGAGCGGAAAAGACGCAATGCGACCGACATCGGCCGAGCCGGTCACCGCATCTCGCACCAAGGGTGGTAGATCAGCCAATTCAAGCCCGTACCGCGCAGCGAAAGCAGAAGCACGAAAGATGGCCACAACGCCCTGCTGGCGGGCGTCGCCCGCAATGTCGACGGTTTGAGGTCGTCCCTTGGGCAGGCACACCAGCGTCACTTCCGGGCGGTTGAAGACCAACCGGGCGGAACTGCCCACCTCGAAGGCCACATCGCAACATAAATGTGCGCGCAGCATGATCAGGGCCTCATCGGTGTCGTAGCGCCAGCGTGTGGTGCGGGGCAACACGCAGTTGATCACCGTCAGCAGCAGGTCCTGGTCAAGGCGAACGGTGTCCGTTGTGCCGCTGCCGCCTTCGTAAGCATGCAAGGTGCGCACGCCTTGGCGTGCAAAGCGCTTGAAGCTGTGTTCACTGGCGCCGGCACGGAAGGCTTCCTGGTCGAAGTCCAGCGGCGACCAAGCGTCTTCGGTGGATCTTTCAGCACGGCTCAGCATGCGTTCGGTGCTCCTAAATTTCCGTGCATTGAGCCTAACCCATCCGGACCTGGACTGGCCTATGGTTCGCCCTGCATGAATCCGACACCCCAGTCAACGCTAGAGAAGGCGGCTGCCTTGCTGCGCCAGAATGTCGTCTGGGATAACCACGGCTGCATGCCGGTAGCACGCCCACACGACACATCCTTTCTCCCGCAACTGCAGCGCTACCGTGAAACCGGCGTGACTGCGGTGATGCTCAACGTGGGTTTTGGCGACATGGGCATCGAAGAGCACGTGCGCACCTTGGCCAGCCTGCGGCACTGGATCCGGTCACGGCCTGAGGATTACATCCTGCTGCGCACCGTCGAGGACATCGAGCGGGCGCATGCATCGGGCCGGCTGGCGGTCGGATTCGACATCGAGGGAGCCAACGCCGTGGCCGACCAGCCAAGCCTTGTCTCGCTGTACTACGACCTGGGCGTGCGCTGGATGCTGCTGGCCTACAACAACAGCAACCGGGTCGGCGGGGGCTGCCAAGACGACGACACCGGCCTGACGGCGTTCGGCCGTGAGGTCGTGGCAGAGATGGAGCGGGTTGGCATGCAGGTCTGCTGTAGCCACACCGGGCACCGGACGGTTCGAGATGTCTTTGAAGTAGCAACCCGTCCTGTCATTTTCTCGCACAGCAACCCAAGCGCGTTGCACCCACACCCGCGCAACATTCCCGATGACCTGATCCGAGCCTGCGCTGCTACCGGCGGCGTGGTGGGAATCAATGGCATCGGCAGCTTCCTGGGCCAGAACGACAACAGCAGCGCGACCTTTGCCCGACATATCGACCACGTGGCGCAGCTGGTCGGGCCACAGCATGTGGCGCTGGGCCTTGACTACGTGTTCGACACCCAGGAGCTGGATGACTACCTGGCCAAGATGGGCCACACCTTCCCTGCTGAACTGGGCTATCAGAAGGGCGTGCGCATGGTGGCACCGGAACAGTTGCCAGGCATCGTTGAGACACTGCAGAACTGGGGCTACGGCGATGCGGATCTTCAAGCCGTACTGGGTGGCAACTTGATGCGGCTGGCACGCGCCGTTTGGAAGCCCATGCAGTAGCCTGGATTGAACCCGGCTGCTGTCATTCGACGACCGCGTTGCCGCGGCTGACCGACTCACAGCAATTCAAGTTGGCTGTACGGGTTTTGGATGAGATATTGAGCTTCAATGACGGCTTTGTGCGAACGAACCGAATGACGGCTCATGGCCGGATGCCGGCACAGAGGAGCGGCGGCTTTCTGGCAATCTGATCTCAGTCGAACTTGCGCTTCAAGGGACGCAACATTGGCGCGGACGCAGGCCAGGCACCGCAATTCGCGCAGGCCCTGCAAGGACAGGGTGGCGCAGGCGTAGTCGGGTGCTTGTCAGCGCTGGCGCGCCAAGGCACCGACTTCGGCGCCCTGCGCCTGCGGCCGACCGACCGGCGCGCTGCCCGGTCGACCCCCTCGTTCCAGGGGCTGCTGCCCGACGCAATGTCGCGGAACGGTCATCGACGCTGCCTAGCCTCGAACGCTTCACCAGCCGGAAGCAACACGATGCAACGCACCCTGACCCTGATCGCCGCGCTGGCCGCTGCGACGCCCGCCCTGGCCGATGTCCAGATCACCGAGTGGATGTACTCGGGCTCGGCAGGCGGCCCGGAGTTCATCGAGTTCACGAACATGGGTGCCGCGCCGGTGGACTTCACCGGCTGGAGCTACGACGACGACAGCCGCCTGCCGGGCATCTTCAGCCTCTCGGGCCTTGGCTCGGTGGGCAGCGGCGAGTCGGTGCTCATCACCGAAGGCGACGCCGACGCCTTCCGCGCCAGCTGGGGCCTGGCGTCCTCGGTCAAGGTGCTGGGCGGCTACACCAACAACCTCGGCCGCGCCGACGAGATCAATCTCTATGACGGCAGCGGCACGCTGGTGGACCGGCTGACGTATGGCGACAGCGTTCTCCCCGGCACCATCCGCACCCAGGGCTCGAGCGGTACAGCCACCAGCGCGGCAGCACTGGACGGCTTCAGCGTCACCGGCGCCAGCTGGGTGCTGTCCGTGCAGGGCGATTCCTACGGCAGCGGGATGTCGACCTCGTTCGACGTCGGCAATCCGGGCGCGTTCATCTTCGCCCCCGTGCCCGAGCCCGCCACCACCGCGCTCATGCTGGCCGGCCTGGGACTGGTCGGCGCTGCCGCACGTCGCCGCCGCGCCTGATCCCCACACGATCACCCGACCACCCCCGAGCACGCCATGCAAAGACTTCTCGTCGCCGCCGCCGCCGTCCTGGCCTGCACCTGCAGCCAGGCCGCGAACTTCATCGATCTCTCGCGCTACCAGCTGACGGGGCAGCACGCCCTGGGCACCCTCGGCGGGCTCGGGCTCGAAGCCTCGGCCGTGACATTCGCCAGCGATCGCGGCACGCTGTTCTTCGTCGGCGACGAAGGCCTGGGCGTGGTCGAGATCAGCCTGACGGGCCAGACCATCGGCAGCATGGCGTTCAACTGGTCGGGCACCGGCAGCACCAACAACGATTCCGAAGGGCTCGCCTACATCGGCAACGGCAACTTCGCCGTGGTGGAGGAGCGCCAGCAGCGCGCCTACCAGTTCAGCTACGTCGCAGGCGGAACGGTCGCCCTGGGCACGGCGCCGTTCGCGACGATCAGCAGCTACACCCCCAGCAACATCGGCATCGAAGGCATCAGCTACGACGCGCGCGACGGCAGCTTCGTCACCGTCAAGCAGGACGTGGACGGCAACGTCGGCCGCGGGCCGCAGGAAGTGCGCGCCGGGTCCATGAGCTTTGCCGCCGGCGGCGGCAGCGTCGGCCTGCCCGTGCTGTTCGACGCTTCCTTGCTGGGCCTGGCCAGCCTGTCCGACGTGCAGGTGCTGTCGGGGGTCGACTCCCTGGCTGGCAGCGCGGCGGCGAACAACCTGCTGATCCTGAGCCTGGACTCGAAGCGGCTGGTGGAGGTGACGCGCAGCGGCCAGGTGCTGAGCAGCATGGACCTGAGCGGCCTCACCAACATCGAGAACATCGAAGGCGTGACGATCGATGCACGCGGCGTGATCTACCTGGTGGCCGAACAGGCTCAGGGCCTGGGCGCCCTGCCCGGCGCGCAGTCGCAGCTCTTCGTGCTGACGCCGGTGCCCGAGCCGGGCACCTGGGCGCTGATGGCCTGCGGCCTGGGGCTGCTGGGCTGGCGCGCCCGGCGGCGGGCCTGAGGGGCACCGAAGCGCCTACCCGACCGAGCCGGCACGCACCTGCGCAGCCCGCGCCGCGATGGCCGCGCGCTCCTCGGGGGGCAGTCGAACCAGGTTCTTCACCTGCAGCGCCATGCGCGGGTTCTTCGCGAGCACGGCCTCGTGGCGCGCCAGGAAATCCCAGTAGAGCGTGGTGATTGGGCAGGCGTCATCGCCGGTCCGGCGCTCGGGCTTGAAGCGGCAACCCTTGCAGTAGTTGCTCATGCGGCCGATGTACTGGCCCGTGGCCACGTAGGGCTTGCTGGCCATCACGCCGCCGTCGGCGTACTGGCTCATGCCCAGGGTGTTGGGCAACTCCACCCACTCCACCGCGTCCACGTAGACGGCCAGGTACCAGGCGTGCACCTCCTTCGGGTCGACGCCGTGCAGCAGCGCGTACAGGCCAGTGACCATCAGGCGCTGGATGTGGTGCGCATAGCCGTGCTCCAGCGTCTGCCCGATCGCCTGCCGCAGGCAATGCATGGAGGTGTCGCCCGTCCAGTAGAACCCGGGCAGCGGCTCGTGCGCGGCCAGCGCATTGCGCTCGGCGTAACCGGGCATCTGCGTCCAGTAGATGCCGCGCACGTACTCGCGCCAGCCCAGGATCTGGCGGATGAACCCCTCCACTGCGGGCAGGGGCGCGCGGCCTTCGCGCCAGGCGGCTTCGGCGGCGTTCACCACCTCGCGCGGGTCGAGCAGCTTGAGGTTCAGCGACGACGCCAGCAGGGCATGCCACAGCCAGGGCTCGTCGGTCCACATCGCGTCCTGGAAGCGCCCGAAGTGGGGCAGCCGACGGGTGATGAAGGCCTGAAGCGCCTGCAGCGCCTGTGCCCGCGTGACCGGCCAGGCGAAGCTCTCCAGGCGGCCCGGGTGCCCCGCGAACCGCTTCTGCACCAGCGCGATCACCTCCCGCGTGATGGCGTCGGGCTCGAAGCGCAGCGGGGCAGGCACGCCTTGCGGGCCGGTCTTGCCGAAGGACTCGCGGTTCTCGGCGTCGAAGTTCCACTCGCCGCCGGCGGGTTCGTCGCCGTCCATCAGCACGCGATGGCGGCGGCGCATCTCGCGATAGAAGTACTCCATGCGAAGCTGCTTGCGGCCCTTCGCATGGGCGGCGAAATCGCGCACGGTGGCGTAGAAGTGGCGGTCGTCGCGCAGGTCCAGCGGCAGGCCTTCGGCGGCAGCCACGGCGCGCAGCGCCTGCAGCACGCGCCAGTCGCCGGGCGCGGTCAGCACCAGGCCGCGGGGGCGGTGCCGGCCGATGGCGTCGCGCAGCGCGTCGGCCAGCGTGGCGTGGCCGTCCTCGAGCGTGGCGTAGTCCAGCGACAGGCCATCGGCCCGGCACTGCGCGGCGTAGTGGCGCATGGCCGACAGGAAGAGCGCGGTGCGCGGCAGGCCCGAGCGCACGTGTGTGGATTCCTCAGCCACTTCGGCCATCCAGACGCAGTCCTGCGCCGGGTCGAAGCCGTCGAAGGCGCTCGCGTCGCGGTTGAGCTGGTCGCCCAGGACGATGATCAGGTGTCGCACGCGGGTGTCCTTCAGGGCTTCTTCTTGCGGCAGGCGTCGGAGCAGTACTTCACCTCGGCCCAGTTCTTCGCCCACGCGCGGCGCCAGCTCATGGGCCGGCCGCAGGCCACGCAGGGCTTGCTGGGCAGCGCGGCCTTGTTGCCCTTGAAGGCCATCAGAAAAGCTCCTGCTGGCGGTCGTCGGCGGCTGCAGCCGCGCGCGGCCTGGCGGCCCGCTTCATGCCGGACGGCGGCAGGCCGCTGCGACGCGAGCCATGGCGCTGCTGGATGGCATCCGCCTCCTGGCGCACCTCGCGTTCGCCGCGCAGGCCGTACAGCCGTTCCTTGGCCACTGCCAACGCGCTGCGCTCGTCGACGATGGGCGCGGGGTAGGCGGGCGTGCCGAGCTCGGGCACCCAGCGGCGCTCGTAGACGCCCTCGGGGTCGTGGTCCTCGGCCTGCTTGCGCGGCGAGTAGATGCGCAGGGTGTTGAT
>CAJAES010000012.1 GCA_903938815.1 uncultured beta proteobacterium | reverse complement strand
TGAAGGGCTGAGGACACGATGATCTCCCAGAACCTGCTTCTCACCATCGCGCTGGCGCCCCTGTTCGGCGCCATCGTCGCCGGCCTCTTCGGCAAGACGGTCGGCCGCCGTGGCGCCCACACCGTCACCATCCTCGGCGTGCTGATCTCGTTCGTCGGCTCGATGTTCGTGCTGAAGGCCGTGGCCATGGACGGCGAGCGCTTCAACGCCACCGTCTACGAATGGCTCGTCATCGGCGGCCTGAAGATGGAGATCGGCTTCCTGGTCGACGGCCTGACCGCGATGATGATGTGCGTCGTGACCTTCGTGTCGCTGATGGTGCACATCTACACCATCGGCTATATGGAAGAGGACCCTGGCTACCAGCGCTTCTTCTCGTACATCTCGCTGTTCACGTTCTCGATGCTGATGCTCGTGATGAGCAACAACTTCCTGCAGTTGTTCTTCGGCTGGGAAGCGGTGGGCCTGGTGTCATACCTGCTGATCGGCTTCTGGTTCAAGAAACCCAGCGCCGTGTTCGCCAACATGAAGGCCTTCCTGGTGAACCGGGTCGGCGACTTCGGCTTCATCCTCGGCATCGGCCTGCTGCTGGCCTACGGTGGCAGCCTGAACTACGGCGAAACCTTCGCCAAGGCGGGTGAACTGTCGAAGCTCGGCTTCCCGGGCACCGACTGGAACCTGCTGACGGTGGCCTGCATCTGCCTGTTCATCGGCGCCATGGGCAAGAGCGCGCAGGTGCCGCTGCACGTCTGGCTGCCCGATTCGATGGAAGGCCCGACCCCCATCTCGGCGCTGATCCACGCCGCCACGATGGTGACCGCGGGCATCTTCATGGTCGCGCGCATGTCGCCGCTGTTCGAGCTGTCGGATACCGCGCTGAACTTCGTGCTCATCATCGGTTCGATCACGGCCCTGTTCATGGGCTTCCTGGGCATCATCCAGAACGACATCAAGCGCGTGGTGGCCTACTCCACGCTGTCGCAGCTCGGCTACATGACCGTGGCGCTGGGCGTGTCGGCCTACCCGGTGGCTGTCTTCCACCTGATGACGCACGCCTTTTTCAAGGCGCTGCTGTTCCTGGGCGCAGGCTCGGTGATCATCGGCATGCACCACGACCAGGACATCCGCAACATGGGCGGCCTGCGCAAGTACATGCCCATCACGTGGCTGACCTCGCTGCTGGGCTCGCTGGCGCTCATCGGCACGCCGTTCTTCTCTGGCTTCTACTCGAAGGACAGCATCATCCTGGCGGTGCACGCCAGCACGCTGCCAGCGGCGGGCTTTGCGTACTTCGCGGTGGTGGCCGGCGTCTTCGTGACGGCCTTCTATTCCTTCCGCATGTACTTCCTCGTGTTCCATGGCGAGGAGCGCTTCCGCCACAAGCCGTATCCGGGCGAACACGACCACCCGGACGAGCACGGCCATGCGCACGTGCACGTGCCGCACGAGAGCCCCGCCGTGGTGTGGGTGCCGCTGGTGCTGCTGGCCATCCCGTCCGTGGTGATCGGCGGCATGACGATGGCTCCGATGCTGGTGGGCGATTTCTTCAAGGATTCGATCTTCGTGGACGCCGCACGCCACCCGGGCATGGCCGCCGTGGCGGAGCATGCGGGGCACGCGGTGGCGATGGCCGTGCACGGCTTCCAGACGCTGCCGTTCTGGCTGGCGCTGGGGGGTGTGTTCACGGCCTGGCTGTTCTACCTGAAGGCGCCCGCCATTCCCGCAGCGTTCGACCGTGTGCTGGGCCCGGTGCGTACCGTGCTCGAGAACAAGTACTACTTCGACGCCTTCAACGAACGCGTCCTGGCCGCCGGTGCACGGTTGCTGGGCACCGCGCTCTGGAAGGGCGGCGACCAGGCGCTCATCGACGGCGTGATGGTGAACGGATCCGCCCGCGGCGTGGGCCTGCTCGCCGGCCTCGTGCGCCGCGCGCAGACCGGCCAGCTGTACTGGTATGCGCTCGTGATGGTGGTCGGGGTCTTCGGATTCCTGACCTGGCGCCTGTGGCCGATGCTGACCCGCTGAACGCCCCACGCCCGACCGACAGAAGAATCTGAAGAGAAAAACGACATGGGTCTCCTGAGTGCATCGATCTGGCTGCCGATCGCGTTCGGCACGCTGCTGCTGGCGGTGGGCCGCGACCAGAACGCGGGCGTCGTGCGCGGCATCGCGCTGGTCGGCGCCATCGTCTCCTTCCTGGTCACGATCCCCCTGATCACGGGCTTCGACACCGGAACGGCGGCGATGCAGTTCGTCGAGAAGACGTCCTGGATCGAGCGCTTCAACGTGTACTACCACCTGGGCGTCGACGGCCTGTCGGTGTGGTTCGTGCTGCTGACCGCCTTCATCACCGTCGTGGTGGTGATCGCCGCCTGGGAAGTCATCACCGAGCGCGTCGCCCAGTACATGGGCGCCTTCCTGATCCTGTCGGGCCTGATGGTCGGCGTGTTCAGCTCCCTCGACGGCCTGCTGTTCTACGTGTTCTTCGAGGCCACGCTGATCCCGATGTACATCATCATCGGCATCTGGGGCGGCCCGAACCGGGTCTACGCGGCGTTCAAGTTCTTCCTCTACACGCTGCTCGGCTCCCTGCTGATGCTGGTGGCGCTGGTCTACCTGTACTTCAAGTCGGGTGGCAGCTTCGACATCCTGGCCTGGCACAAGCTGCCGCTGCCGCTGAACGCGCAGACGCTGCTGTTCTTCGCCTTCTTCGCGGCCTTCTCGGTCAAGGTGCCGATGTGGCCGGTGCACACCTGGCTGCCGGACGCGCACGTCGAGGCGCCGACGGGCGGCTCCGTGGTGCTGGCGGCCATCATGCTGAAGCTCGGCGCCTACGGCTTCCTGCGCTTCTCGCTGCCCATCGCCCCCGACGCCAGCCGCGAATGGGACTGGCTCATCATCACGCTGAGCCTGGTGGCCGTGCTCTACATCGGCATGGTGGCGCTGGTGCAGCAGGACATGAAGAAGCTGGTGGCCTACAGCTCCATCGCCCACATGGGCTTCGTCACGCTCGGTTTCTTCCTGTTCAACGAACTCGGGGTGTCGGGCGCCATCGTGCAGATGATCAGCCACGGCTTCGTCTCGGGCGCGATGTTCCTGTGCATCGGCGTGCTGTACGACCGCGTGCACTCGCGTGAGATCGCTTCCTACGGCGGCGTGGCCAACACGGTGCCGGAGTTCGCCGCCTACGCCGTGCTGTTCGCGATGGCCAACAGCGGCCTGCCGGGCACTGCCGGTTTCGTCGGCGAGTGGATGGTGATCCTCGGGGCGGTGCAGTACAACTTCTGGATCGGCCTGCTGGCCGCCACGACGCTGATCTTCGGCGCCGCCTACACGCTCTGGATGGTCAAGCGCGTGTATTTCGGCGATGTCGCGAACGACGATGTCCGCGACCTCCAGGACATCAACGCGCGAGAGTTCCTGATGCTGGCCATCCTGGCGGTGGCCGTGCTCTGGATGGGGCTGTATCCCAAGCCCTTCACCGACGTGATGCAGGTCTCGGTTACCGAGTTGCTGCGCCACGTTGCCGCCCCGAAGCTCAACTGACCCGGGGCCACTGATGAACACGATGAACTGGTTCGTTGTCTACCCCGAGATCTGGCTGCTGGTGCTGGCCTGTGCCGTCGCGCTGGTCGATCTCTTCGTCACCGATTCCGAACGCCGCCCGACCTTCTGGCTGACCCAGTTCGGTATCGGCGTATTCGTCGTCATGCACCTGCAGTTCGTGACCGACGCCAGCAGCCTCTACGGCATGGGCGGCATGGTCGTCTCGGACCCGATGGGGCACCTGCTGGCCTTCTTCGCCGGCATTGCGACGATGATCACCATCGCCTACTCGCAGCCCACGCTGGCCAGCCGCGAGATGCTGAAGGGCGAGTTCTACAGCCTGTCGATGCTGAGCCTGCTGGGTGTGTCGGTCATGACCTCGGCCAACCACTTCCTGGTGGTGTACCTGGGCCTGGAGCTGATGAGCCTGTCGCTGTATGCGCTGGTGGCGCTGCGGCGCGACCACGCCGTCAGCACCGAGGCGGCGATGAAGTACTTCGTGCTGGGCGCGCTGGCCAGCGGCTTCCTGCTGTACGGCTTGTCGATGATGTACGGCGCGACGGGTTCGCTCGAGATCCCCACCGTGTTCGAGAAGATCGCCACCGGCGCGATCAACAAGGATGTGCTCGTCTTCGGCGTCGTCTTCGTCGTCGCCGGTCTGGCGTTCAAGCTCGGCGCCGTGCCTTTCCACATGTGGGTGCCGGACGTCTACCAGGGCGCCCCCACGCCCGTGACGCTGCTGATCGGCGCCGCGCCCAAGCTGGCCGCGTTCGCCATCACCATCCGGCTGCTGGTCGAGGGCATGCTCGGCCTGGCGGTGGACTGGCAGCAGATGCTCATCGTGCTGGCCGTGGCCTCGCTCGTGGTCGGCAACGTGGCCGCCATCGCGCAGACCAACCTCAAGCGCATGCTGGCCTACTCCACCATCTCGCAGATGGGCTTCATCCTGCTCGGCCTGTCGGCCGGCGTGGTGAGCGGCAACACGCTGTCGGCGGGCAATGCCTACAGTTCGTCGATGTTCTACATCGTCACCTACGTGCTGACGACGCTGGGCACCTTCGGCCTGATCCTCTACCTGTCGCGCTCGGGCTTCGAATCCGAGGAGATCTCCGACCTGGCCGGCCTGAACCGCCGCTCGCCCTGGCTGGCCGGGGTGATGGCGGTCTTCATGTTCTCGCTGGCGGGTCTGCCGCCCATGGTCGGCTTCTTCGCCAAGCTGGCGGTGCTGCAGGCGCTCGTGTCCACCGCCGTGCCGGCCTACCTGGTGCTGGCCGTGGTGGCGGTGATGATGTCCCTGGTGGGCGCGTACTACTACCTGAAGGTCGTCAAGGTCATGTACTTCGACGCGCCGGTGGGGCAGGAGCCCATCGTCCGCAGTTCCGGCGTGTCCGCGCTGCTGGCGCTCAATGGCGCTGCGGTGCTGCTGCTGGGCCCGTTCTCCGGCGGCCTGCTCGCGGTGTGCCGTGACGCCATCGTGAAGGCCCTGGCGAGCTGAAGCCGGCGATGGCCGACGACAGCCACCTGATCGAACGTACGGTCGCAAGCCAGGAAGTCCTGCGCGGCAGCTTCCTTCGCGTGCAGCGCGACACGGTGGCGCTGCCCGATGGCGGGCAGGCTACCCGCGAGTACATCCGCCATCCGGGTGCCGTCATGGTCGTGCCGCTGTTGGACGACGGCCGGCTCGTGATGGAGCGCCAGTGGCGCCACCCGTTGCAGCGCGTTCTGCTGGAGTTTCCGGCGGGCAAGCTGGATGCCGGCGAGCCGCCGCAGGTGTGTGGTCAGCGCGAACTGCTGGAGGAGACCGGGTACACGGCCCGCCAGTGGGCGCATGCCGGCTGGATGCACAACGCCTGCGCCTATTCCGACGAGGGCATCGATGTCTGGTTCGCGCGCGGCCTGACGGCTGGCCCCGCACGGCTGGACGCAGGCGAGTTCGTCGAGACCGTGCTGGTCGGCGAGGCCGAACTGGATGCGCTTGCGGGCCGCGGCGAACTCACCGACGCGAAGACGCTCGTGGGATTGTTGTGGTTGCAACGTTGGCGTTCCGGCGCCTGGCCGCTCGAATGGCAGGACCCGGCTAGCATCTGAGCCCATGAAGGTGCTCAATCTGCGTTGCGGGAACGGCCACGGGTTCGAAGGCTGGTTTGGCTCGGACGATGAATTCCTGGAGCAGAACGGGCGCGGCGCCATCGAATGCCCGCTCTGCGCCGACCGCGTGATCGCGCGCATGCCCAGCGCACCACGCCTCAACCTGTCCGGCGCCCGGGAGCAGCCGCCGCCATCGGCGGCCCCGCAGGCGGCCGACATGCAGGCCGCCTGGCTGGCCGCCGCGCGTCAGCTGATCGCGCAGACCGAGGATGTTGGCGAGCGCTTCCCGGACGAAGCGCGCCGTATCCACTACGGAGAGGTTCCGCACCGCGGCATCCGTGGGCAGGCCACGCCCGAGCAGCGCGAGGAGCTGCGCGACGAGGGCATCGAAGTGATGTCGGTCGCTCTGCCGGACGTTCTGAAGGAACCCTTGCAGTAGGGCGGTAACGCAGCGCTGTGATCGCTCGACGGCAGCGTCCGCGTCAGACCACCCGGCCGGGGTTCAGAACGCCCTGCGGGTCCAGTGCCTGCTTGATGCGGCGCATCAGCGCCAGCGCCACCGGCGACTTGCGCGTTTCCATCTCGTGCAGCTTCAGGGCGCCCACGCCGTGCTCGGCCGAGAAGCTGCCGCCGCAGGCAGCGACCTCGTCATAGACGATTCGGTTGACCTCGGCTTCGCGCTCGCGCAGGAAAGCCACGCCATCCGTGCCCGCCGGGGCCTGCACGTTGTAGTGCAGGTTGCCGTCGCCCAGGTGGCCGAAGTTGACCAGGCGAACGCCGGGGATCGCGGCCTCCAGCGCGGCATCGGTGCGCGCGCAGTAGCCGGGTATGGCCGATACCGGCAGCGAGATGTCGTGCTTGATGTTCAGCCCTTCCTCGGACTGCGCGAGCGGGATCGACTCGCGCACGTGCCACAGCGCCTTGGCCTGCGCCAGGCTCCCGGCCACCACGGCATCGTCGATCACGCCGTCCTCCAGGGCCGCGCCGAGCAACGACTCGAGGCGAGCCCGGGCCTGGGCTTCGCCTTCGGCATCTGACAGTTCCAGCAGGGCCGTCCAGGGCGCCGAGGGCAGGGGTTGCGGCAGGGCAGGGAAGTGCCGTGCCACGAGATCGAGCGAGAAGCGCCCCATGACCTCGAACCCGGTCAGCCCGGCGTCGAGCCGGTTGCGTGCCATGCGCAGCAGCGCCACGCACTGTTCGAGCGATGTGCAGGCGGCCATGGCCGTCATGGACGCCGCTGGGCGCGGGTGCAGCTTCAGCGTCGCGGCGGTGATGATGCCGAGCGTGCCTTCGCTGCCGATCATCAGGTGGCGCAGGTCGTAGCCGGTGTTGTCCTTGCGCAGCCCGGA
>CAJAES010000011.1 GCA_903938815.1 uncultured beta proteobacterium | reverse complement strand
GCTACCGCATCGATGCGCCGGTGCCCTTGCGCCCGCAGGTTCTGGTCGAGGCCGGCTGCTTGACTTGAGCCGCTGTGGCGGCCGGCTGCGGCAAGGCAAGCAGCCGTTTGTCATTCACCAGCTTAAATGATACAAATGAAAAATTGACTTGACGGACTATTGAGCTTTATCATTTATGTTGAATCGACAATAAATGATCTGATTTGACAATATTTGACAGCTTCGTCAGAAGTCTGTCCAATCGCGCCCAGGAGGATTCGTCATGTCTGACGATCTGATCGAGCGCGCTTTCTGCACTACCCGCCAGGCTGCGAGCCTGTTGGGCGTTTCCGTCGGTACGGTCCAGTTGTGGTCGGAGTCCGGCGTGCTGCAGGCCTGGAAGACGGCGGGTGGCCACCGGCGCGTGCTGCGCGATTCCGTGGATCAACTGCTGCGCAAGTCACCTGCGCGGGCGGCGCCGCCTGCTGCGGCCCCCACTGCGCCTGCCCCGGTCGCAGCCGTGCACAGGCGCCCGCTGGTGATGGTGGTCGAAGACGATCTCAACCTGCTCCGTCTGTACGAGGCCAGGATCTCCCGCTGGCCTCGGGCTCCCGAGGTGATGTGCTTCGACAACGCCGTGCTGGCCTTGCTGCGCATGGGTGTCCACCGGCCGGACCTGCTGATCGTCGACCTCAACATGCCGGGCATGGACGGTTTCAACCTGCTGCACTGCCTGCGGCACGCGCCGGAATTCGGCGCCGCCACCATCGCCGTCGTGACGGGCATGGACCCGGCCCGCATCGAGGAGCGCGGCGGTCTTCCGAGCGATGTCGCGGTGTTTCCCAAGCCCGTGCCGTTCGACGGCCTGCTGAAGGTCTGGAATTCTCTGCACGAGGTCCGTGCCCTGGATGAGGGCGTCTCCCATGGCCGTGTCTGACGCCGACGCGCGCTGGGGCCAGCCGCCGCCGCAGGCGGTGGTGCCCAGGGTCCTCATCGTCGACGATCAACTCGACATCCGGCGGCTACTGACCATTTCGCTCGGTAACGACTACGAAGTGCTGCAGGCGGCTGACGGCCTGACGGCCCTCGAGATGGTGCAACTGCATCAACCCAGCCTGATCCTGCTGGACGTGATGCTGCCGGGCGAACTCGACGGATTGCAGGTCCTGGACCGCATCCGCGCGCATCCGGCTCACCAGCACATCGTGGTGGCGATGGTCACCGCTCGCGGGCAGGTGATCGACCAGCACGCAGCCCTGACTCGCGGCGCCGATGCCTACTTCACCAAGCCCTTCAGCCCTCTGGCCGTTCGCTCCTGGATCCGGGATGCTTTGAACAAGGTCAACCCCGCGTCCGACTTCCTGCCTCTCTGAGCACCACCGACCGACATGACGGAGGACTACCGCTCCCAGTTGTTCGCCTACGCGAAGGACTTCAACGATCTCCTGCGGCAGCATGCCAAGCTGCAGCATCGCCACCAGTCCCTGCTGCAGCTTCAGGGGCGTGAAACCAACAGCAGCGACCTGCTGCACGACCTGATCGGCGCGTCGCGCCGCCCGCTGCTGGTGACAGACGCCCGCGGCAACGTCATTCGTGCCAACCGGGGCGCCCGGCATGTGCTGCAGGGCAACGGCCTGCATCCGCTGATCGGCAATCTTCGCGACCGCGTCGACGCGGCGGGCGCAGCCGAACTGGATGCGCTGCTGCAGCACTTCGCCGCAGAGACGACCAATGAGGCCATGGTGCTGTGCCGGCTGGGCCTGCTCCATTCCGACCTCCCGGGCGCCGTGATCACCTACACGTTGCTGGTGATGCGGGCGCGGGACATGGATATCGCCCAGATCCACTGGCAGTTCCTGGAGCCGGATGCCGGGCAACCCCTGGAATCGCTCGCGCCGCAGCGCCTGCTCGACATGGAGACCGCGCGCTTTGCGGTGCTGGTGACCGATCCGCAGGCGCGCATCCTCGCCGTCAACGCAGGCCTGTGCGTCATGACCGATTTCACCGCCGAGGAACTCCTTCAGCGGCCGATCAGCGTGCTGAGTTCCGGTCGCCACACCGCCGAGTTCTACCAGGCTTTCTGGGAACGTCTGAAGACCTTCGGGAGCTGGACGGGCGAGTTCCTGAACCGGCGGCGCAGCGGCAACATCTACCCTGAACTGCGCACGATCAAGTCAGTACAGGATCTGAACGGCCGCACGCTCTTCTATGTGTCCGCCAGTCATGATGTCTCCGACCGGAACAACAGCATCGAGAAGTTGTCGCGGCTCGCCTACCACGACGCCCTGACCACACTGCCCAACCGGCGCCTGCTCGACGACAGGCTGGCTCAGGCCATCAAGGTCGCCCGCCGTGGCGACGACGGACTGAGCCTGCTGTTCATGGACCTCGATCGCCTGAAGCCCATCAACGATGTGCATGGCCACGCCGTTGGGGACCAGGTGCTGCAGCAGGTTGCTGCCCGGCTCGAGCAGACGGTGCGCGGCGGTGACACCGTGGCCCGGATCGGGGGCGACGAATTCGTCATCCTGCTGCCCGGCATCAATCGCATCGGCGACGTCGAAGAGGTTGTCAGAAAGCTGCTGACCACGCTGAGCGCGCCGATCACGGCGGGCGAGTTCCGGCTCTTCGTCGGCGCCAGTTTCGGCTGCGCGCGCTACCCGGTCGACGGCGTCGATGGCGACACGCTCATCCGCAATGCGGACGCTGCGATGTACGTGGCCAAGCAGCGAGGAGGCAACCAGATCGGCTATCTCGACGTCGACACGGCCATCCAGGCGCGGCCGACCATCGGGCTGGATGTCTGGGGCGCTGCCGAGCGTGGCGAGATGCGGGTGGTGTATCAGCCGCAGGTCGGAGCCGACCTGTCCCGCGGCCTGCGGGGGTTCGAGGCGCTGCTGCGCTGGCAGCATCCCGTACACGGCAATATCGAGCCCGTTGTCTTCATCGCAGCCGCCGAAAACAACGGCGCCATGCTGCCACTCGGCCTGTGGGTCCTGAAGACCGCCTGTCGCCAGGCTCGCGTCTGGCAGGACGAGGGAATGGGCGGCATCGTGATGTCGGTGAACGTTTCGTACCGACAGATCCAGGATCCGGAGTTCTCCAGCCAGGTCTGCAGCATCCTGGCGCAGACGGGCCTGCCGCCGGGACAGCTCGAGCTGGAGATCACCGAGACGGCCACTGGCATGCTCGAGGACGAGCACTTCGAGCAGCTGCAATCCCTGCGTGGGATGGGCGTGAAGATCGCCATCGACGATTTCGGCATCGGCTACTCCAGCCTCAAGCGCCTGTCGACCCTGAAGGCCGACACCCTGAAGATCGACCGCGAGTTCACCCGCGACATTGCCACCAGCCGCGAGGCCCTGGCGTTGTGCCAGTGCGTGCTGGGCATCGGCCACGCCATGGGCATGGTGGTCATTGCCGAAGGCATCGAGCAGGTGCACCAGATCGAGATCCTGGCGCAACACGGTTGCGACCTGCTGCAGGGCTACCACATCAGTCGCCCGCTGGAAGCTGCAGCCGTTCCCGAATGGGCCCGTGCGGCTACGACATGCCCCCGGCCTTGACATCACCTCCGGATCAGCCCGAGCGCCGGCGGCTGTTCGGCATCCTCGCCATCGTCTGGGCTGTCGCCGTGTCGGTGCTGGCTCTTGGCTGGTGGCAGGTCGGATCCCAGCTGCGGGAATCCGAGGCGCGCGAGCTGGCCACGGCGGCCCGTGACCTGGCCAACCTGACGCGGGTGAGCCAGGAGCACGCCGAGCGTACGTTCCAGAGTGCCGACCAGGTCATCCGGTTCGTGCGGGCCCGTTACCTGGAGCTCGGCAATCGCCTGGATCTGACGGCGCTGACCGAACAGGGCGTCATCGATGCGGTGCATCTTCCGCAGGTCGGCATCATCGATGCGCAGGGCATCTATGCGCTCGCCAACCGGCCGATCACCGGCCGGATCGACCTCTCTGATCGTGAGCACTTCCGCGTCCATGTCCAGTCCGGCCAGGACCAGCTCTTCGTGTCACGTCCCGTGCTCGGCCGCGCCACGGGGCGATGGTCGATCCAGCTCACGCGCCGGATCTCGAAGCCGGACGGTTCGTTTGCGGGCGTGGTCGTGCTGTCCATCGACCCAGGCTACTTCACCCGCTTCTACAACGACCTGAACCTGGGCAATTTCGGCATGGCCGCGCTCTACGGCCTCGACGGTTTCGCCCGTGCGCGGCGCGCAGGCGTCAAGGAAGAGTTCGGGACCGATGCCACGGCCTCGCCGCTGTTCCGGCGCATCGCGGCGGGTGAGTCTTCGGGCACCCATGCCGCGCCTTCCGTGGTCGACGGGGTCGAACGCACGATGCACTTTCGCCGCCTTGAACGGTTTCCTCTGGCGGTCGTGGTCGGGCAGGGGACGAACGAGCTGCTCGCCAATCACCGCCGCGCCCGCGACGCCCTGGTCTCCCAGAGCGCCATCGCCAGCCTGCTCATGATCCTGCTGGCCGCGTCCGTATCGCGTTACGTGGTCCGGCTTCGCCGTGAGCTCGAGGTGAGCCACCGCGCGCAGCGTCAGGTGCAGGAACGCACCGATCAGCTCAACGCGATCTTCGAGCTCAGTCCGGATGGTTTCGTCGGCTTCGACGCCGAAGGCCGGGTCAAGGTCGTGAACCCAGCGTTCACCCGCTTGGCGGGCGCTGAAGGCGTGCGCCTCGACGGGCTCGACGAGCAGGGCTTCAATGCCTGGCTGGCAGTGCGCTGCGACCCGTCCATGCCGTATCCGCCCCCGTTCGCGCCGCTGCATGAGCGGGACCGCAGCGACCCCCCGGCGCGCGGCAAGATCCGCATCCTGCAAGGCCAGCGGGTGCTGCAGGTCGGGGTCAGCACGGGCGACTCGGGCTCCCTCTCCCGGATCCTCTACTTCCGCGACGTCACCCACGAGACCGAGGTCGAGCAGATCAAGAGCGAGTTCCTGTCCACGGCGGCGCACGAACTGCGCACGCCCATGGCCAGCATCTACGGCTTTGCCGAAGTCCTGTTGTCCGGTGAAGTGACCGATGCCGAACGCTTCGAGTTCCAGTCCATCATCTTCGCGCAGGCCGGCAACATCGCCCGCATCCTCGACGAACTGCTGGACCTCGCGCGCATCGAATCCCGGCGCGGCAAGGACTTCAAGCGCGTGGATCTCGATGTGCGCGCGCTCGCGCAGGACGTCATCCGCGCCTACAAGCCGCCGCTCGGGCGTACCGCGCCGGCACTCGAGGGCCCGGACGGGCCCTCGCACCTCTTCGCCGACGCCGACAAGCTGCGCCAGGCCCTGCTCAACGTGCTGTCCAACGCCTACAAGTTCTCGCCCGACGGCGGGCCCGTCCGCATCGTGCTCGCCGAGCGCGATGTCCACGGTTCGAGGCAGGTCGGCGTCCAGGTGATCGACCAGGGCATCGGCCTGAGCCCCGACCAGACGGCGCGCATCTGCGAGCGCTTCTACCGTGCCGACAAGTCCGGGCAGCGGCCCGGCTCGGGGCTGGGCATGAGCATCGTCAAGGAAATCATCGAGATCCATGGCGGTTCCGTCGAGGTCACGAGCGTCCTGGGCCGCGGCACGAACGTCAGCCTGTGGCTGCCCGTCGCCGAGCAGTTGCCGGAGCCCGGCGCCGCTGACGACGCTGCGGCCGATGCGCCGGCGACACCCGAGTCCCGACAGTGACGCCTGACCGGCCATCCGCAGGGCAGGCACTGCCCCATGCGCCATCCCTGGTACGCCTTCGCGTGGCCATGCTGCTGTGCGCGTTCCTGCCGATGACGCTGTTCTGCGCGCTGGCCGCGCACATGCTGACCAGCAGCCGCGAGCATCACGAACGCAGCGTCGAGTTGCTGGCGCAGAACCTGAGCGGTGCGCTCGAACGCACCCTCTCTCTGCATGTCGGCCAGATCGACGGCACACTGCGGTCGGTGGCCGATCTCCTGGAAGGCCAGCTTGCGGCGGGCTCCCTCGACACGCGTGCCGCCACGGGCTACATCAACACGCAGCTGCGGCTGCGCCCTGAACTGGCCGACATTCGCGTCACGGATCCGGGCGGCGCCACGCTCGTTGGCGGGGAGGCCTCAGGCCGTCCCCTCGCCGGCGCGCCGGACCGAGAGGGCTACGCCGCGTCGCAGGACGACCGCCTCGACGGCCTGCGTGTGAGTGAGGCTCTGCGCGACCACCGGACCGGCCAGCGGGTCGTGACGTTCAGCCGGCGCTTCGACCGGCCGGGCGGTGAGTTCGCCGGCGTGGTGTCGGCGACGGTGGCCCTGGAGAGCCTGCAGAAGGACCTGCAGTCCGTGGACGTCGGCACCGGCGGCTTCGTGGTGCTGCGAGATGCGAGGCTCGGGGTGATCGCCGTGCATCCGCCAGAACGGCACGATGCCTTTCATGTCGGATTTCCTGCCGAGCTTCGCGCCGGACTGCGCACTGGATTCGGCTCTGAACCCGGCCCGGGCGCCGGGCTCGATGCGGCACCGCCGAGCCCGTCCGGCGCCACCATCGCCACGCAGCGCGTCACCGCCTTTCCAGGGCTCGTGACGGTCGGCCTGGACACGGACGAGTACCTGGCCCACTGGTGGCGCGAAGTCTGGTGGGTGGCCAGTTCCTTCGCGGGTTTTCTCGTCCTGTATGGCGTCGGCATGCTGTTCCTGTTCCGCGCGCTGGCCAGGAGCCGCCTGGCGCAGGAGAGGGTCACGATGCTCGCGCAGGTCTTCGAGCGCACCGGCGAATCCATCGTGCTGCTCGACGCGCAGTGCCGCATCATCGAAGCCAACCCGGCCTTCACGCGGCTGACGGGCTACGCGCCGGCAGAGGTCATCGGCCTCGACGCGCGGATGCTTCGGGCCGGTCGCGATGCGGACGCCCTGCACGACGAGATGCTGCAGGCCCTGCAGATGGCCGGGCGCTGGAGCGGCGAGGTCCGGAGCCGCCGCAAGGACGGCAGCGAGTTCCCGGAGTGGCTGTCGATCTCTGCCGTGGCCAGCGACCCCGACCACGCCCTGCGATACATCGGCAGCGCCACCGACATCACCGACAGAAAGCGTGACGAGGACAGGCTGGCCGTGAGTCACCAGGCCCTCAAGGCCATCTCGCAGGGCGTCGTCATCACCGACGCGCACCAGAACATCACCGAGGTCAACGACGCCTTCCGCAGCATCACCGGCTACGACGAATCGGAGGTCCGCGGCCAGACCTGCGGCTTCCTGCACGGTGAACGCACCGACCATTCCATCATGGACGGCATCCTCGCCGTGACCGCGCACGGCCGGCCGTTCGCGGGAGAAGTTCTCTACTACCGCCGCAACGGCGAGGCATTCTGGTGCGACCTGAACATCGCGCCCATCTATGACTCCGCCGGCACCCTGACGCACTGCATCGGCACCCTGCGGGACATCACCGAAGGCAAGCAGGCCGTCGAGGCCCTGCGTGTCAGCCAACAGAACCTGCACGACGCCCAGCGCATCGCCAACGCGGGATCCTACGTCACGGACATCGCCACCGGCACCTGGACCTCCACCGCGACGCTGGACGCGATCTTCGGCATCGATGCGAGCTTCGTGCGCGACATCCCCAACTGGGTCGGCCTGATGGCGCCCGGCTACGCGGACAGGATGGCGGTCTATTACCAGGAGGTCGTGTCCCGGGCCGACCGCCGGTTCGACATGATGTACGAGATCATCCGCCCGAGCGATGGTCAACGCCGTTGGGTGCATGCGCTCGGCGAGTTCACACGTGACGCCAACGGCAAGGCCGTCACGCTGGGCGGGCTGATCCAGGACATCACCGAACGCAAGGCCGCCGAGCTCGAACTCGACAACTACCGGCTGCACCTCGAGGAACTGGTCGCCAGCCGCACGCAGCAGCTGTCCGCGGCGCGGCGCCTGGCCGAGCAGGCCAACGAGGCGAAGAGCAGCTTCGTGGCCAACATGAGCCACGAGATCCGTACGCCGATGAATGCCATCATCGGCTTGAACTACCTGCTGCGGCGCGACGGCGGCACGCCCGAGCAGGTCTCCCGGCTCGAGAAGATCGAGAGTGCTGGACAGCATCTGCTGTCGATCCTGAACGACGTGCTCGACCTGTCCAAGATCGAAGCCGGACGCGTCCAGATGGTGTGGGACAACTTCCACCTGTCGGCGGTGCTCGACAACGTCGCTGCCATCATCGCCGAATCGGCTCGTGCCAAGGGCCTCGAGGTGGAGATCGACCGTGATGCGGTTCCGGTGTGGTTGCGCGGCGACTCCACCCGTCTTCGCCAGGCGCTGCTGAACTTCGCGGGCAATGCCGTCAAGTTCACGGAGCAAGGGCGGATCTCCCTGCGCGCCAAGCTGCTCGAGGACCGGGGCGACGAACTGCTGGTGCGCTTCTCCGTCACCGACAGCGGCGTCGGCATCGAGGCGCAGCACATCGACCGGCTGTTCGAGCCCTTCGAGCAGTTCGACCCTTCGACGGCCAGGAAGTACGGCGGCACCGGGCTCGGCCTCACCATCACGCAGCGCCTCGCGCAGCTGATGGGCGGCGAGACCGGCGTCGACAGCCGCCCCGGCGAAGGCAGCACCTTCTGGTTCACGGCCGTTCTGCAGCGAGGTCAGGGCGCCGCGCCGGTGGCCCCCGCGGCCGATCTGCTTTACGCGGAGTCCATGTTGCGCCAGGGGCACCGGGGCGCGTCGATCCTGCTGGCCGAGGACAACGAGGTCAACCGCGAGGTCGCGATGGCGATGCTGCACGGCGTGGGCCTGGTCGTGGACACGGCGGCCGACGGCAGCGAGGCCCTGGTGAAGGCCATGACCCACCCCTACGACCTGATCCTGATGGACATGCAGATGCCCGGGATGGACGGTCTGGAAGCGACTCGCGCCATCCGCGCGCTGCCGGGGTGGGAATCCCGCCCCATCCTGGCGCTCACGGCCAACGCCTTCGACGAGAACCGTCAGGCCTGCGAGCAGGCGGGCATGGACGACTTCATCTCGAAGCCGATGACCGCCGAGACGCTCTACGCCGTCCTGCTGAAGTGGCTGGACGCCTCGCGCCGGCCGGGACTCACGCGCTGAAGGCCTGGATGCCGGTGATCGCCCGGCCCAGGATCAGCGCATGGATGTCGTGCGTGCCCTCGTAGGTGTTCACGACTTCCAGGTTCACCAGGTGGCGCGCCACGCCGTATTCGTCGCTGATGCCGTTGCCGCCCATCATGTCGCGCGCGGTGCGTGCGATGTCCAGCGCCTTGCCGCAGGAGTTGCGCTTCATGATGCTGGTGATGTCCACGGCAGCGGTGCCTTCGTCCTTCATGCGGCCCAGGCGCAGCACGCCCTGCAGGCCGAGCGTGATGTCGGTCAGCATGTCGGCCAGCTTCTTCTGGATGAGCTGGTTGGCGGCCAGCGGGCGGCCGAACTGCTTGCGGTCCATCACGTACTGGCGGGCGCGCGTGAAGCAGTCCTCGGCGGCGCCCAGCGTGCCCCAGGCGATGCCGTAGCGCGCGCTGTTGAGGCAGGTGAACGGGCCCTTCAGGCCGCGCACGTCGGGGAAGGCGTTCTCTTCCGGGCAGAACACGTTGTCCATCACGATCTCGCCGGTGATGCTGGCGCGCAGCCCCACCTTGCCGTGCACGGCGGGCGCGCTCAGGCCCTTCCAGCCCTTCTCGAGCACGAAACCGCGGATCGCGCCTTCGTCGTCCTTGGCCCAGACCACGAACACGTCCGCGATGGGGCTGTTGGTGATCCACATCTTGGCGCCGTTCAGGCTGTAGCCGCCCGGCACCTTGCGCGCGCGCGTGACCATGCTGCCGGGGTCGGAGCCGTGGTCGGGCTCGGTCAGGCCGAAGCAGCCGATCCACTCGCCCGTGGCCAGGCGGGGCAGGTACTTCTGCTTCTGCGCCTCGGTGCCGAAGTCGTTGATGGGCACCATCACGAGCGAGGACTGCACGCTCATCATCGAGCGGTAGCCGGAATCCACGCGCTCCACCTCGCGCGCGATCAGGCCGTAGCTGACGTAGTTCAGGCCCGCGCCGCCGTAGGTCTCGGGGATGGTCGGGCCGAGCAGGCCGATCTCGCCCATCTCGCGGAAGATGGCGACGTCGGTCGTCTCGTTGCGGAAGGCCAGCTGCACGCGCGGGGCCAGGCGGCCCTGGCAGTAGTCGAATGCGGCCTCGCGGATGGCGCGTTCGTCGGCGGTGAGCTGCTCCTCGAGGTGCAGCGGGTCGTTCCAGGTGAAGCGGGCGTTGCTCATGGCGGTTCCTTCAGGCGATGTTCGGATTGTGCCGGGGCTCAATTGCCCTCGAAGACGGGTCGGCGTTTGGCGGCGAAGGCCTCGTAGGCGCGGCGGAAGTCCTGCGTCAGCATGCACAGGGCCTGCGCCTGCGCCTCGGCCTCGATGGCCTGCTCCAGCGTCATGGCCCACTCGTGGTGCAGCATGGTCTTGGTGATGCCGTTGGCGAAGGTGGGGCCGGCCACCAGCTCGGCGGCCAGCGCCTGCGCCTCGGCCAGCACGGCCTCGGGTGCGGCCAGCCGGTTGAAGAAGCCCCAGCGCTCGCCTTCCTCGCCGCCCATCGAGCGGCCGGTGTAGAGCAGCTCGCTCGCGCGACCCTGCCCGATGATGCGCGGCAGGATCGCGCAGGCGCCCATGTCGCAGCCCGCCAGACCGACGCGGTTGAACAGGAAGGCCGTCTTGCTGCGGGCCGTGCCCAGGCGCAGGTCGGAGGCCATGGCCATGATGGCGCCGGCGCCGGCGCACACGCCGTCCACCGCGGCCACGATGGGCTGCGGGCAGCCGCGCATGGTCTTGACCAGGTCGCCGGTCATGCGCGTGAACATCAGCAGCTCGGGCGCGGGCAACTGCACCAGCGGGCCGATGATCTCGTGCACGTCGCCGCCGGAGCAGAAGTTGCCGCCCGAACCCGTGAGCACCACGGCATGCACGTCCGTCGCGTGCTTCAGCGCGGCGAACAGGTCGCGCAGTTCGGCGTAGCTGTCGAAGGTGAGGGGGTTCTTGCGCTCGGGCCGGTTCAGCGTGATGGTGGCCACGCCGGCGGCGCAGTCCCACTGGAAGTGCCGTGCGGCATAGCCTGCCATCGGGCGGCGGTTGCCGGCCTCGAGCGACTGCATCAGCGTGGGGTCGATCGTCATGGGGTCTCCGTGGGGTCGGTGCGTTCGGCGGTGGTCACGCGCAGGCGGCCCAGCAGGCCGTGCAGCGTGTGGCGTTCGTTGGCGTTCAGGCCGCCCAGAAGCTCGACCACCCAGCTCTCGTGCTGCGCGGCCATGTGCTCGAAGGCCTGGCGGCCGGCCGGCGTGAGCCGCAGCACGAAGGCGCGGCGGTCCTCGGGCGCGTTCTCGCGCTGCACGAAGCCTTCCTTCTCGAGCTGGTCGGTCAGGCCGGTGATGCTGCCGCCGGTCACCATCAGGTGCCTGGACAGCTCGTTCATGCGCATGCCTTCCGGGTGGCGGTGCAACTGCGCCAGGTAGTCGAAGCGCGGCAGCGTGGTGCCGAACTGCGTGCGCAGGCGGCGCCGGATCTCGGTCTCGATCTGGGTGCTGCAGGCCAGCAGGCGCAGCCAGAGCTTCAGCGAGGCGTGGTCTGTCTCGCCGGCGCGGGCCTCGTGGCCGGCGTCGAGCTGCTTGCCCAGGCCGTGGATCAGGCGCAGCGGTCGTTCGGGCTTCATCTCACATCACCTCGCCGCCGCTGACCGAGATCGACTGCCCGTGCACCGAGCCCGCGGCGTCGCCGCACAGCCAGGCCACCGTCGCGGCCACTTCCGCAGGCTGCACCAGGCGGCCCTGCGGGTTGTGGCGCGTGAACTCGGCCATGGCCTCGGCCTCGCTGCGGCCGGTCTTGCCGACGATGCGCTGAACGCTCTCGGCCACGATGTCGGTGTCGGTGAAGCCGGGGCAAACCGCGTTGACCGTGATGCCCGTGGCGGCCACTTCGAGCGCCAGCGAGCGCGTGAGCCCGATCACGCCGTGCTTGGCGGCTGCGTAGGCGCTGCAGTAGGCGTAGCCGCGCTGCCCGGCCGTGCTGGCCACGTTGACGATGCGTCCGGCGCGCGCGGCCAGCATGTCGGGCAGCGCGGCGCGGGTGCACAGGAAGGTGCCGGTCAGGTTGACGGCCAGCATCTGCGCCCACAGTGCGTCGTCGGTGCGGTGCAGCGGCGCGGTGGCGGCCTGCCCGGCGTTGTTGACCAGCAGGGCCACCGGGCCGTGCGTTGCGCGCGCGGCCTCGAAGGCGGCAGCCACCTGTTCGGCGTCGGACACATCGCAGGAGAGTGCCAGCGCGCGGCAGCCTGGCGGCAGCGTGGCTGCCAGGGCCTGCAGGGCGTCGAGCCCCCGGCCCAGCAGCGTGAGCACCGCGCCCTCGGCCGCGAGGCGCTGCGCGATGGCGGCGCCGATGCCGCGGCCCGCGCCCGTGATGACGGCATGCCGGCCCTGCATGCTCAGGCCTTCGCCGCCTGGCTGCGCTGGAACAGCGATTCCATCTGCGACTTGCCCGCGCGGTAGGGCGCGGGCCAGGACAGCGCCGTGAAGCCGATGCGCGCGGCTTCGGTCAGCGTCCAGGCCGGGTTGGCCAGGTGCGGGCGTGCCACGGCGCAGAGGTCGGCGCGGCCCGAGGCGATGATGCTGTTGACGTGGTCGGCCTCGCTGATGGCGCCCACGGCCATCGTCGGGATGCCGGCCTCCTGGCGGATGCGGTCGGCGAAGGGTGTCTGGTACATGCGGCCGTAGGTGGGCTTCTGCGCCGCGCTGACCTGGCCCGAGGAGCAGTCGATCATGTCGGCGCCGGCTTCCTTGAAGGCACGCGCGATCTCCACCGCGTCCGAAGGCGTGATGCCGCCTTCGACCCAGTCGTGCGCCGAGATGCGAACCGACATCGGCAGGTGCTGAGGCCAGGCCGCGCGCACCGCGCGGAAGACCTCCAGCGGCCAGCGCAGGCGGTTGGCCAGCGAGCCGCCGTGGTCGTCCGTGCGCCGGTTGGTCAGCGGCGAGATGAAGCTGCTGAGCAGGTAGCCGTGCGCGCAGTGCAGCTCCAGCCAGTCGAAGCCGGCCTCGGCCGCGAGCTTCGTGCTGCGGACGAAGTCGTCGCGGATGCGGTCCATGTCGGCGCGGTCCATCGCCTTCGGCACGGCGCCGTCTTCCAGGTAGGGCAGCGCCGAGGCGGCGAAGAGTGGCCAGTTGCCTTCGGGCAGCGAGCGGTCGACGCCGGTGGCGTCCCAGGGCGCGTTGGTCGAGCCCTTGGGGCCGGCGTGGCCGATCTGCAGGCCGATCTTCGCGTCGGTCTCGTGGTGCACGTGGTCGACGATGCGCTTCCAGCCGTCGCGCTGCGCCGTGCTCCACAGGCCCGGGCATCCGGGCGTGATGCGGGCGTCGGGCGTGGGGCAGGTCATCTCGGCCATCACGAGGCCGGCGCCGCCCATGGCGCGCGCGCCCAGGTGCACCAGGTGGTAATCGGCGGGCAGGCCGTCCACGCAGCGGTACTGCGCCATCGGCGACACCACCACTCGGTTCTTCAGCGCGGTGCTGCGCAGCGCGTAGGGCGTGAACATCGGCGGGGGCGGAGTCGGCCCCTTCAGCGCGGCGGGCGCGGTGCCGGCCCGTTCGGCGAACCAGCGCTCGTAGCCTTCCAGCCAGCCGCTGTCGCGCATGCGCAGGTTCTCGTGGCTGATGCGCTGGCTGCGCGTGAGCATCGAGTACATGAATTGCTCGGGTTCCAGCTGGTCGCAGTAGCGCTGGCCGCAGACCTCGAACCACTCCATCGCGTTCCAGGCGGCGTTCTGCAGGCGCAGCACGTCCACGCGGCGCAGCGCCTGGTAGGTGGAGAGCACCTCGGGGATGCGCTCGGCGGTGTCGCCCTGTTCCTTGAACTGCCGCGTCAGCTCGATCGCGTCCTCGATGGCCAGCTTGGTGCCGGAGCCGATGGCGAAGTGGGCCGTGTGGACTGCGTCGCCCATCAGCACGACATGGCTGTTGCCGTTGTGCAGCGACCACTGCTCGCAGGTCACGCGCTGGAAGTTCAGCCAGGCCGAGCCGCGCAGGTGGCGCGCGTTCGTCATCAGCTTGGCACCCTGCAGGTCGCTCGCGAACAGCTGCTCGCAGAAGGCGATGGAGCGGTCCTGGTCGGCGGTGTCCAGGCCGTGGGCCAGCCACACGTGCTCGGGGCACTCGACGATGAAGGTGGTGGTCTTGTCGTCGAACTTGTAGACATGGGCCTGGAACCAGCCGTGCTCGGTCTTCTCGAACAGGAAGGTGAAGGCGTCGTACAGCTTGGTGGTGCCGAGCCAGATGAAGCGGTTGGGCCGCGTCACGATGTCGGGCTTGAAGATGTCTGCGTACTTGCCGCGGATGCGCGAGTTGATGCCGTCGCTCGCGATGACGAGGTCGGCATCCGGGTAGTCGGCGTCGGAGTCGGCCTCGGTCTCGAAGACCAGCCTCACGTCGAGCTGCTCGCAGCGTTCCTGCAGGATGTTGAGCAGCTTCTTGCGCCCGATGCCGACGAAACCGTGCCCGCCCGAGCGGATGGTGCGGCCCTTGAACTTGAGCTCGATGTCGTCCCAGTGGTTGAAGGCCTCCTGGATCTGCGCGGCAGTGACCGGGTCCCAGACGCGCATGTTGTCCATGGTCGCGTCGGAGAACACCACGCCCCAGCCGAAGGTGTCGTACGGCCGGTTGCGTTCGACGACGGTGATGTCGTGGGCCGGGTCGAGCTGCTTCATCAGCAGCGCGAAGTACAGGCCGGCGGGGCCGCCGCCGATGCAGACGATCTTCATCCAGAGCTCTCCTGACAGGACAGGAGATACTTTAGACCTAAAGCATTACCTGTCAAGAGGCAGGGTCACTTCCGCTCAGGCATTCGCGTCGCGCAGCAGGCCATCGCGCAGGGCGGCCAGGCGCTGCGCGGCATCGGGCTGGCCGCGCATTTCCAGCGCTGCCTGCATCAGGCGGTCGAAGCGGCTGCTGCCGCGCGCGTGGGTGTCGCTGTAGCCCTTCACGAGGCGGCGGCAGCGCAGCATCTCGGCGGCCAGCGCGTCGTCCGGGGTCTGCGCGGCGTCGGTCAGCCAGGCCTGCAGGTGCGCCGTTTCCTCGGCGTGGCGGCGGTTGCCGCGCCGAAAGCGCCGCAGGCCGGCCACCAGCCGCAGTTGCAGGTGGCCCCGCAGCGTATGCGTGTGGATGCGTCGACCGCGGTCCAGGCGGGGCGCCAGCCAGGCCTTGAGGTGGGGGGATTCGTCGAGCCTGTCGGCCCAGCGGCGCGGCAGAACCCCCAGGGCCTCTTCCAGCCGTGGGTGGAAGTACTCCTCGGTGCCGACCACGTCGTCCGCCCCGGCGTTCACTTCGGCGCGGACTCGGGCGGCGCGTTCGGCGCGGGTCTTGAGGTCGGCCACGCGGATGACATCGTCGTAGCTCATCGCCACGGCCACCCAGCGCGCGGCCTCGATCACCACCGCCTCGCTGCGGGCGGCGAACGGAGCCACCCTGTCGAGGTATTCGGCGCCGTAGGCGGCGTCCTGCCAGTCCACCACGCGCGCCAGGCCCTCACCGAGCCAGGGCCAGGCTGCACGAGGAAACCGGGCTCGGATGCGGTCGAGCAGGGGCTGCAAGGCGGGGGCAGCGGCGCGCTCGGGCAGCGGCCGCGGCGCGGTGAGCATGGGGTCGGCGGGCAGCGACAGCGGCGCCGCGCCGGGCGCGTCCACCGCCAGCAGGGCCGCTGCGCGAAGCGCCTTCAGGCTCGCCTTCACGCCCACGCCGCTCGCCTCCACCACGGCCTCGAAGTCGGCCAGCGGGAAGGGCAGGGCGCCGCTGCCGGCCAGGGCACCGAACAGGCTGGCCGAAATGACGCTGCCGTGGCTGAGCGCCAGCGCCTGCATGTCGTGGATGATCAGGTGGCGCGAGGCCTCGCGCACCAGGCCGAGCAC
This sequence comes from uncultured beta proteobacterium, assembly GCA_903938815.1. Classification (GTDB taxonomy): domain Bacteria; phylum Pseudomonadota; class Gammaproteobacteria; order Burkholderiales; family Burkholderiaceae_C; genus Rubrivivax. Next base: position 28,769 of record CAJAES010000011.1, on the reverse strand, counting down.
GGCTGCGCTGTCGGCCAGGCCGTTGCCCGGCACCACCTTTTCCTGGGTGGCGTAGGTGCGGTGGCTGCTGGCGATGACCGTTGTGCGGTCGGGCGTGATGAGCCCGCGCTCCAGCGCGCGCCCGGCCTCCATCAGCTCGGCGGCGATGAGCACGTCCACGTCGCCCGGCACGGCCATCAGGGCCATCACCGGCTCGCGGCCCGGCGTGGGCTCGACAATCTCGAGGTAGTACACGGTGGCGCCGGTGCGCTGCGCGACACCGGCCACCGATGTGGCCTGCGCCGTCCAGCCGGCGCGTTCGGCCAGGGCAACGAGCCAGTCGACGAGCACGCCACCGCCCTGGCCACCGAGGGCCATGACGGCGATGTTGAGACTGCGCGGCCTGGTCACTGGATTGCCTTCGTGCTGCGCAGTGCGGTATTCGCCCTTCGGGCTGCCCGGCGTGTTCATGATGGGTAGAGCGCCCGAGTGGCGCGCTCGCGCTGCTGGCGTGCCTGCAGCCAGCCCACCAGCTTCTGTCGCCAGCGCGCGCGCCAGCGTTCGCCCGAGCCGGGGTTCTGCACCTTGTGCGTCTTGTAGAACGACGGGCACAGGACGGCGGCATCGGCCACCTCGCCGCAATGGCCGCAGGCCACGCAGGAGTCGTCCACCTGCGCCACCGGGTCGGGCTTGAGCGCATCGCCGCTCGGGGCCAGCGTCAGGCTGGGGCAGCCGGACAGCCGCATGCAGGCGTGGTCGCCCGAGCACACGGCCGCATCGACGCCGAAGCGCTCCTTCAGCACGCGCTCGCCGGCCGCAACGGCCTTGGCGGCCAGCGGCTTCTCGCGCCGCTGGCGGTTGAGCATGCACTCGCTCTGCGCGATGACGACTTTCGGGCCCTTGAAGGGCGTGGACATCGCTTCCTGCAGCGCTGCCCGCATGGCGGCGACGTCGTAGGTGCGCGTGATCGTGCGCACCCACTCGACGCCCACGCCGCGCACCGCGCTCTCGATGGCGTGGGAGGTGCTGCGGTTGGGGTTGTCCACGCGCGACGACGGAATGTCCTGCCCGCCTGTGGCGGCGGAGTAGTTGTTGTCGACGATCACGAAGACGTTGTCGTGCCGGTTGAACACCGCGTTGGCGATGCCCGAGGTCAGGCCGTTGTGCCAGAAGCCGCCGTCGCCCATGAAGGCCACCGCGCGCTTGCCCGCACCGAGCTGCCCGCCGGCATTGAAGGCCGAGGCGCTGGACGCGCCGAGCCCGTAGCCCATGGTCGTGGAGCCGATGTGAAAGGGCGGCATGCTCGAGAACAGATGGCAGCCGATGTCGGACGACACGTGGTGCGTGCCGAGCTCGCGCTCCGCGAGCTTGAAGGCCGAGAAGATGGGCCGCTCAGGGCAGCCCGTGCACAGCCCCGGGGGGCGCGGCGGCAGCAATGCCGAGACGGCGGGCGGCTTGGGCATGGCCACCGTCACTGGCTTGGCGAAGGCCGCCGGGTGGTGGCGCTCCAGGAAGCCGCGGATGCCCTTGCGCAGCACCGCCACGGTGTAGTCGCCGCCCATCGGCAGGAGATCCTTGCCGTGCACCGCCGTGCCCACGCCGCGGCGGCGCAGGATCGTGTTGATGTGCTGCTCGTGATAGTCGGGCTGGCCTTCCTCGATGACCAGCACCGCCTTCTTGCCCTCGCAGAAGCGGACGACTTCATCCTCCACCAGCGGGTAGGCCACGTTCAGGATGTACTGCGGCACGCGGCTGGTGCCGAACAGGTCGGACATGTCGAGCAGCTTCAGCGCGCGCTGCACGTTGTTCGTCAGGCCGCCCAGCATCACGATGCCGATGTGGTCGAGCTCGCCGTCGACGAACTCGTTGAGCTGGTGGTCGACGATGTACTTCACGGCCGCGGGCCAGCGGTGTTCGGCCTTCTCGCGTTCGTGCATGAAGGCGGCCGGCGGCAGCACGATTCGGCTGCCGTCGCGCTGCGGGTTCTCGAGAGCGTCCTTCAGCGAGAACGCCGGGCGCCGGTTCTCGCGCGTGATGAACTTGCCGTGCAGGTGGCACGAGCGGATGCGCAGCTCCAGCATCACCGGCGTGTTCGTGGCCTCCGACAGCGCGAAGCCGTCGTGCACCGCCTTCACGATGGACGGCAGGTGCGGCTTGGGGTCGAGCAGCCACATCTGCGACTTCATCGCGAAGGCGTGGGTGCGCTCCTGCATGATGCTGGAGCCTTCGCCGTAATCCTCGCCGACGATGATGAGTGCGCCACCCCTGACCCCGCCCGAGGCCAGGTTGGCCAGCGCGTCCGAGGCCACGTTGGTACCGACCGTGGATTTCCACGTGACCGCGCCGCGCACCGGGTAGTTCACCGACGCTGACAGTGCCGCGGCGGCTGCCGCCTCGCTGGCGGCGGGCTCGAAGTACACGCCCAGTTCGTTGAGGATGGGCTGCGCGTCGGCCAGCACGTCCATCAGGTGCGAGATCGGCGCGCCCTGGTAGCCGGTGACGTAGCCGACACCCGCTTCCAGCAGCGCCTTGGTGACGGCCAGGATGCCCTCGCCGTGGAACTCGGTGCCCGCCGGCACCGTCAGCTGGCGGACTTCGCGCGCGAAGGAACGTTCAGCCATCGCCGGATCAGCCCTGCACCAGCGCCAGCACGCGCAGCGGCGAGCCCGAGCCGCCCTGGATCTTCAGCGGCGCACCGACGATCACCGCGCCCTGGGGTGGCAGCTGATCGAGGTTCTTCAGGCACTGCAGGCCGTACTTGTTGGCGCCGTGCATCAGCGTGTGGCAGGGGTAGGCCATCGGCCAGGCATAGGACTGCCCGGCATCGGTGTTGATGGTCTCGACGCCGAAGCCGCGAACGTCGCGTTCCTGGATGAGCCACTCCACGGCGGCCTGAGTGGGGCCGGGCGTGTGGGCGCCGTCATCGCGCATGTTGACGAAGGAGGCCGGGTCCGCGATGCGCTGGCTCCAGTCGGTGCGAAACAGCAGCCAGGCGCCGGCCGGGATGCGGCCGTGCTTCGACTCCCAGGCCTGCAGGAACGCCGGGGTCAGCAGCCAGTCGGGGTCGGCCGCGACTTCGGCGCTGGCGTCCACCACGCACGCCGGGCCGATGAACTGGCGCGCGTCGATGGTGTCCACCGTGTTGTTGGGGTGGTCCTTGCCGGTGATCCAGTGCACCGGGGCATCGAAGTGGGTGCCGGTGTGCTCGCCGCACGAGAAGTTGTTCCAGTACCAGCCCGGCCCGGCTTCGTCGTACTGGCAGATCCGCTCCTGCTTGAAGGCCCAGACCTGGCCGAACTGCGGCGGCAGCTGCAGCGCCGGAAACTCCGGCGACAGGGTCTGCGTGAGGTCGACCACGCGCAGCGAGCCGCTGGCGATGTCTTGCGCGAACTGGGCGAGGTTGGTGCTCATGTGGGCTCCATGCTAAGGGGTTCGGGGAGGGGTCTGGACATGGGACTGGATCAGCAGCGCCTCCACCTCGTGGCAGGCGCACAGGCGGTGCCAGCGGGCGTCATCCATGCCGGCGGTGCGCCAGGCGGTGAGCGTGAGCAGGCAGTGGCCGGTGGGCCGGTCCGTCACCGGGCCGGCCACGATGCGCGCCGAGATGCGAGGCTCGCGCCGCTCGCGACTGCCCACGTGGTAATCCACCAGCCCGCGCGCGGCATCGGCATCGAGGTGGATCCAGGCGGTGCCGCCGTCGAACATCGAGCGTCCGGTCACGACGCCGGGAATGTCGCTGGCCTGGGTGTCGAGGCTGCCCAGCGCCCAGCGGCCCAGGGCGGTCAGGTCGCACATGAAGGCGAAGGCCTGTGCGGCCGGCACGGCCAGCTCGACCGTGATGCTGTGGGACAGTGAGTTGGGGCTCGTCATGCGGTTCGCAGGGTGTCGTGCAGGCCTTGCAGCAGGCGATCGACGCCAGGCCCGGTGGTGACGGCGCCCGGCGACAGCCGCAGTGTCGCACCGCGGCAATCGGTCAGTACGCCCCGGCTGCGCAGCGCGTTCACCACGGTCGCGGGTTCGGCCGCCGGCGGCAGGCGCAGCATCACGCTGCCGCCTCGCCGGGCCTCGTCGGGCGGGCTCGCCAGCACGAGCCCGAGGCCCGCCGCGCCCTCGATGAGTTGCCGCGTCAGTTCGAGGTTGTGGGCGCGCAGTGCGGCCGGGTCCTGGGCGGCGTGCCATTGCAGCGCGGGCAGGCTCGCCACGCACGCCACCACCGAGGGCGTGCCGTGGTCGAAGCGCCGCGCGTCGGGCGCGTAGTCGAATCGGTCGAGATCCCAGGAGAAGATGTCGGGCTGGCTGAACCAGCCGCGCAGTTCGGGCCGGCACTGCCGCAGCAGCGGTTCGGCCACCTGCAGGATGCCCGCGCCCGGCGTGCCGCAGAGCCACTTCAGGCTGGTCGAGACGGTGAAGTCCATCCGGGGTGCGTCGCAGCGGTAGGGCACGATGCCCACGCCCTGTGTCGCGTCGACGCCTATCAGCGTGTCGTGCTGCCGGCCGTGCGCCGCCAGCGCGGTCAGGTCGGGCCGATGGGACGCGGTGGACGTCACGAGCGTCAGCAGCGCCAGCCCGACGTCCGCCCCCCAGCGGGCGATCATGTCCTCGTCGCGCACCCAGCTCTCGCCGGGGCGCAGCGGCACGGTTTCGAGCGTGAAGCCCATGCGCGGCGCCAGGCCCGCCAGCAGGAAGTGCAGGCTCGGGAAACAGTCGCCCGCCACCAGCACGCGCCGGCCTGACAGCACCCCGGGCGGCAGGCCGCCTAGCAGGCTGTACAGCGCCACCGTGACGTTCTCGGCGGTCGTCAGCGTGCCGGGCTCGGCGCCGATGAGCGCCTGCCAGTGGTCGATGAAGCCCTGGCGCAGCGTCAGTGCGCGCATCCACTGCGCGTCGTCGTCGGCGGCCCAGCCTTCGGCGAATTCGGCGACGGCCGCCGCCATCGCCGGGCCCTTGCCCGGATACATGCCGATGGAGTGGTACAGGAAGTAGGCGGCGCCGGCCTCGGGCCTCGGGGTGTGGGGCATGGGAGCGTGTTCCTAGAAGCCGAAGGCGCGGGGCAGCCAGAGGCTGAAGCCCGGCACGGCGCAGACGATGGCCAGCGCGAGCAGGTTCACGCCGATGAAGGGAGCGATCGCGCGCAGAAGCGGAACGAAGCCGCAGCCGGCGATGCGCTCGGCCGCGAACAGGCACACCCCGAGCGGCGGTGTCAGCAGACCGATGTTCAGGTTCAGGATGGCCACGGCCGCGAAATGCAGCGGGTCGATGCCCACCTTCACCGCAGCCAGCGACAGCAGCGGCCCGAACAGGATGATGGCCGTGGTGGGGTCGATGAACATGCCCAGCACGAGCAGGATCGCGTTGAACAGCATCAGCGTGCCGAAGGTGCCCAGTTCGAGCCCTGCGATGAGCTGCGCCATCGTCGCGGGCACGTTCTCCATGCCCATCACCCAGGAGAACGCCGCGCCGCAGCCCACGATCACCAGCAGTTGCCCCGAGAACATGGCGGAGCGGTTGAACACCGCGCCCAGCGCCCCGGGCCGCAGGCCGCGCAGCACCGACCACGAGGCCACCAGGGCATACAGCGCGGCCACGGCGCCCGCCTCGGTGGGCGTCATCAGCCCGCCCAGCATGCCCGAGAGAATGATCACCGGGATCATCAGCGGCACCGCCGCCTGCCCGGTGGCGCGGGCCAGCGCGGGCGGCGAGCGGTCCATCTCGACGCGCGGGTAGTCGTGCCGGCGCGCCTGCACGGCCACCAGTGCCATCTGCACCGCGCCGATCAGCAGGCCCGGCACCAGCGTGGACAGCATCACCGCGCCGATGGACAGGTTGGTCATGGAGCCGTAGATCACTGCGATGAGCGACGGCGGCACCATGGGGCCGATGATCGACGAGGCCGCCGTCACCGCCGCCGCGTAGGCGCGTGTGTAGCCCTGCTTCTCCATGGCAGGGATGAAGACCCTGCCGAGCGCTGCGATGTCGCCCAGTGCCACGCCGGTGATGCCCGAGAACAGGATGGACGCGCCGATGTTCACCTGCGCCAGGCCGCCGCGCATCCAGCCGAAGAGCACGTTGGCGAAGTGCACCAGGCGGTCGGCGATGCGCCCTTCGTTCACCAGTTCGCCGGCCAGGATGAACAGTGGCACGGCCATCAGCACGAAGCTGTCCATGCCCTGGATCAGCCGCTCGGGCAGGACCGGCAGGAAATGCCATTGGCCGGTGAAGGCCACCCAGGCCAGCACCGAGGCCAGCATCGACCAGGCCACGGGCAGCCCGATCAGCATCAGGCCGAGGAAGGCCGAGAGCAGAACGATCAGGGAGGTGCTCACCGGGCCTCCTGCTTGTGGCGGGTGAACAGGCGCGCCGCAGCGAACAGCGCTGCGAATGCAAAGGCGGCCGGCAGCACGGCGTACGGGTAGGAGAGCGGCCACTGCAGGCCCGAACTCGTCTGCCCGGCGGAAAACTGCACCAGGTCGACCCCATAGCCGCACAGCACGCCGAACAGCGTGAGCGAGATCAGGTCGAGCAGCGCATCGAGCCAGCGCCGGGCCGCTGGGGCGAACGCCTGCAGCACGTCGGGAATGAAGTCGATGCGGATGTGGCTGGCCTCGCGCACGCCCACCGCGGCGGCGATCAGGGCCATCCACACCATCGCGTAGCGCGCCACCTCCTCGGCGAAGACCGGCACGCCGCCCCCGATGTAGCGGCCCGCCACCTGCAGCAGCACCAGGGCCGTCAGACAGGCCAGGCACACGCCGGCCACGCCGCGCAGGACGCGCTCGATTCCGTTCACGAAGTGCTGCATGCCGGGTTCAGCGCGTGGCCGCGATGGCTTCGTCGATGAGCGTCGGGCGGCTCAGCTGCGACTTCAGCCACTCGGCGACAGGCCCCTGGATCTTCTGCGCGATGGCCGCGCGCGTGGCGGCATCGGCCACCGTCACCGTCATGCCCTGGCTGCGCAGTGCGTCCAGCGCCTCGCGCTCGGCCTGCCGCGAGGCCTGGCGGTTGTAGGCCAGGGCCTTGGCGCCTGCGGCATCCACCGCGGCGCGCTCGGCAGGGCTGAGGCGCGCATAGAACGCGTCGTTGATGCCCAGCACGCCGACGCCATAGGTGTGGCCGCTCAGCAGCATGTGCTTCTGCACCTCCTGCAGCTTGACCAGCCGGAAGACGCTGACCGAGTTGTCCTGCCCGTCGACCACGCCGGTCTTGAGCGAGGTGTAGAGCTCGTTGAAGGCGATCGGGCTGGCCGAGGCGCCCAGGGCTTCGGCGGTCTTCACGGCCAGCGGGCCGATGGCGCGCAGCTTCTGCCCGGGAAAGTCGGCCACGGTGCGGATCGGCTTGTTGGAGCTGAAGTGCTTGAAGCCGCCGCTCTCCCAGAAGCCCAGTACGCGGATGCCGGTCTTGGCGCGCAGGTCCTCGCCGAGCTTCCTGCCGAACGGGCCGTCGAGCACCTTCCATGCGGTGGCTTCGCTGTCGAACAGGTAGGGCAGGCTCAGAACCTGGATGTCCGGGAAGACGGTGGCGTAGTTGCCGTCGGCGGCGTCGCTCATCTGGATCGTGCCGCGGCGCACCTGGCTCAGGCGGTCGTTGGGGTTGCCGAGGGCGCCGCCGTAGACCAGGTCGACCTTGACGCTGCCCTGCGTTCCGGCTTCGACTTCGGCCTTGAAGCGCTCGTACATGCCGTTGACGAAGTCGAAGCCCGCCGCGCCCTGGGGCAGCGACAGGCCGATCTTCAAGACGGTCTCGGCCTGCGCCGGGGCAGCGAGTGCCAGCCCCAGGGCCAGGGCGGAGAGGGCGCGGCGGGTGAAAGCGTAGGTCTGGGTCATCGAAGGGCTCCTGTGGCGGAACGGGGACGGGAAAGCCGCGATGGCGGCGAGAATCGTGCGCAGTGAACCACCACGACACGATCGACATGGAAACCGGGGGCGCGGCCGCTGCGGGCGAGGTCTTCACCTCGTCGTGGATCGAGCCGCAGACATTCGACTGGCAAGCCCTGCGGGCTCGGCCGCACCGCGTGTTGCGCGTGGGCAAGGGCCGGGCGATCTTCACGCAGGGCGACGCTGTGCGCCACGTCTATCTGGTGGCAGAGGGCCGCGTGCGGCTGGTGCTGCTGTCGGCGGCGGGCCAGGAGAAGCACTTGGCCGTCGTCGGCCCCCAGGGCATGGTGGGCGAATGCAGCGCATTCCTGGACGGCCGCCACTCGGTGACCGCCATCGCCTCGTCGGCGCTGGTGGTGCACGAGTTCGCGCGCGCCGAGTTCCAGGCTGCCGTCGCGCAGGACCCGGCCACCCTTGGCCAGGTGCTGTGGCTTGCCGGCAGCAAGATGCGCATCTACGCGATGCAGAACCTGCTGCTGAGCCATGCCACGGCGGCGCAGCGCGTGGCGCATCACCTGGCACAGCTGGCCCAGACCTACGGGCGCGCGCATGCCCAGGGCACGGCGATCGGCATCGCGTTCACGCACCAGGAGATGGCCAACATCACGGGCATCAGCCGCGTGATGGCGTCCATCGTGCTGAAGCAGTTTCAGCAAGACGGCCTCGTCCTGCGCGTGCAGGGCCTGTGGGTGATCCGGGACATTGCCAACCTCCGCAGGCGCGCTGTCGGCCCTGCCGGCGCAGTCTAGGCACTCGGGGCGGCACGCTTCTGCCAAGCGCTTTACAAGCCGCGACAAGATCTTGGCGCCGGAGCCTCGTTTTCGCTGCACAGGAACGCGTCCCGCCTAGAATACGGGTGCCCGCATGTGCGGACTACACCTCATTCAGGACACGAGAACCCATGGCAACTGCAAAGAAGGCGACGACTCCCGCACCGGCGAAGAAGGCCGCAGCCCCGGCCAAGAAGGCCGCGGCACCCGCGAAGAAGGCCGCTGCTCCCGCCAAGAAGGCTGCCGCTCCTGCAGCGCCGGCCAAGAAGGCCGCAGCCCCCGCCGTCCAGAAGCCGATCAAGACCGAGTTCAACAAGACCGGCCTGATTGCCCACCTGGCCGAGATGGCTGCCGTCGAGGTCAAGGCCGTCAAGGCCGTGTTCGCCTCGCTCGAAGCCACGATGATGGCCTCGCTGAACAAGAAGGGCCTCGGCGCCTTCACGCTTCCCGGCCTGCTGAAGGTCAACGTCGTCAACGTGCCGGCCAAGAAGAAGCGCACCGGCATCGACCCCTTCACGAAGCAGGAACGCGTCTTCGCCGCGAAGCCCGCCACCGTGAAGATCAAGACCCGCGCGCTGAAGAAGCTCAAGGACGCCGCGCTCTGATCGACTGATCAGCGTCAGGCAAAAGGCCGGTCGGGCACGCGAGTGCCCGGCCGGCCTTTTTCACGGGCGCTCAGCTGTTGCTGCTGGCGCGCACTTCCTCGATGCTCGTGTGGCCCGCCAGCACCTTCTCGATGCCGTCCTGGCGCAGCGTGCGCAGGCCCTCGGTGATGGCGGTGCGCTGGATCAGCTCCGCGCGCGTTCCGGTCTGCACGAGGCGACGCAGCTCGCGCGAGATCTCCATCAGCTCGTGGATCGCCACACGGCCCCTGAACCCGCTGTTGTCGCAAGCCTTGCAGCCGGACGCATGGTGGAACCTCAGGCGTCCGTCCTTGCCGTGGCGCTCGGTCCAGCTGTCCAGCAGTTCCTCGCGCGCCGGCCGGCCGTCGGATTCGCCCCAGGCGTGCAGCCAGTCGTCGGCGAGCTCGTTCACCTCGTCGGCGGTCGCCGGCCGCGAGGTGACGCACTGGGTGCACAGGCGGCGCACCAGGCGCTGCGCCAGCACGGCCAGCAGGGAATCGGCGAAGTTGAACGGGTCCATGCCCATGTCGAGCAGCCGGGTCACCGTCTCGGCGGCGCTGTTCGTGTGCAGCGTGGACAGCACCAGGTGGCCCGTCAGCGAGGCCTCGATGGCCATCTGGGCCGTCTCGCGGTCGCGGATCTCGCCGACCATGATGACGTCCGGGTCGGCGCGCAGGAACGAGCGCAGCGCCTTCGCGAAGGTCCAGTCGATCTTCGGGTTGACCTGAACCTGCCGCAGGCCAGGCTGCGTGATCTCGACGGGGTCCTCGGCCGTCCAGATCTTGCGGTCCGGGGTGTTGATGTGCGCCAGGGAGGAGTGCAGCGTCGTGGTCTTGCCCGAGCCCGTGGGCCCGACGCACAGCACCATGCCGTAGGGGCGCTTCATCGCGACCTGCAGGCGCTGCAGGTTCACGGGGCTCATGCCCAGCTGGTCGATCGGCAGCGGCCGCGCGGAAGTCAGCAGCCGCAGCACCGCATCCTCGAGGTTGGCCTGCGTCGGAATCGTGGCCAGCCGAAGCTCCAGCTTCGCGCCGGGCTGGAACTTGCTGAACGTGATCTTGCCGTCCTGCGGCTTGCGGCGCTCGGAGATGTCGAGATCGCACATGATCTTCAGCCGTGCAAGCAGCGCGGCGCGGTAGGTGTGCGGCAGTTCCAGGTAGGCCGAGAGCCGGCCATCCTTGCGGAACCGGATGCGCACCTTCTCGCGCCCGGGCGGGCACTCGACGTGGATGTCCGAGACGCCCTGCGCCTGCGCCTCGAGGATCATCTTGTTGATCAGGCGCACGAGCGAGTTGTCGCTCTGCTCGATCTGCAGTTCGTCGCCGTCGTCGCGCTGGTCGGCGTTGTGCTGCAGCTCCAGCGTGGCGAGCAGTCCGCGCGCGTCCTGCGCGTCCTTGGCCGGCGCGGATTCGAGCATGCTCAGGTCGCCCGGCAGCCAGGCGGCGACGCCCAGCTTGTCGTAGGCACGCTCGATCGCCTGGGTGAGCTCCTGGGTGTCGGCCAGCACCGGCACCACCTTCAGGCCCGCGACGAACTCGACTTCGTCCAGCGCCTCCCGGCGCCCGGGATCGTCGATCGCCACCACGAGCCGGCCGCCGCGCAGCATCAGCGGCAGAACCTCGCGTCGCTGCGCCACCGCGTAGGGCACGCGCGCCACGGCGTCGGCCTCCACGGCGAACAGCTTCAGGTCCACCATCGGGTAGCCCATCTTGCGCGACAGTGCGACCTGCAGGTCGTGGCGCGACACCACGCCCTTGCGCACCAGCAGTTCGCCCAGCGGCAGGCCGCGCTCGGTGCGCTGCTGCTCGAGCGCCGCCGCGAGCTGGGCCTGATCGATGTAGCCCAGGGCGATCAGCGCCTCGCCGATGCGCACCATCGGCATGCGGACCTGTTCGTCGATGGCCTTCTCGAGTTGCTCGGTCGTCACGACCTTGCGGACCAGCAGCACGTCGCCCAGCTTCTGCGAGCGCAGCTCTGCCTGTTCCTGGGCCGCCTGCTCGATCTGTGCCGCCGTGGCTGCCCGCTGCTCCACCAGCAGTTCGCCGATGCGCGCGCCGAGCGAGAAGCCCGCGTAGGCCTCGCGCGGCACGAACACGCGGCGCACGCCGCCCAGCGCATCGACCGGCTCGAACAGGAAGACGCCCCAGGGCTCCTCCAGGGCGCCCACCGTCAGGCCCTTGAGGCATTCACCGTCGAGCAGCCTGAGTTCGTACGGCAGGGCCGGCCGTTCCGACAGCGGGTCGCCGCTGCCCGGGACGAGTGCCGCGCTGACGGGAGACAGCGTGTTCAGCAGCGTGAGCCGCCGGAACTGGGACAGGCGAACCGTCAGCGGCGCGCGCATCTTGGGCACCTGCAGCTGCATCAGGCCTTCCAGGGGCGCGAAGCGCGCCAGCTGGCCCGGCATGACCTTGCCGTTCAGCCCCTCGAGCTCGCAGGGTTCTGGCTCCAGCGAGCAGGCCGGGCTCGGGTAGCTGCCCAGCTGTGGCGTGGGCCAGGCGAACGGTTCGTGGCGTGCCGCAGGCGCCGGCTGCACCGGCGTTGCGTCCTCAGGCCGGGGCACGAGGGACAGCGACGGTTGCGAGAGATCGGACATGGCTCAGGTGCTCACAACGAGGTCCAGCCGTCGTCGTCACTGGCGGTGACGGCGGCGGGTGCCCGGGGCGGGGGGGCGGCAGGCCGTGCCATCGGCCGGGCGGCCTTGCCGGCTGTGGGCCGCACTTCGGTCTTGGCAGCGCGCCGCATCGCGACGGCATCGCCGTCGGTGGCGGTGCGGTCTCCGGAGCTCAGCCGGAACAGCCGCAGCGAGCTGTCGACGGCCTCGACCTGGCTGTTCAGCGACTTGGCTGCCGCTGCCAGCTGCTCCACCATCGCGGCGTTCTGCTGGGTGATCGAGTCCATGTGGTTGACGGCCTCGTTGACCTGGGCGATGCCCTGCTGCTGCTCCTGCGACGACTGGCGGATGCCTTCCAGCGTCTGGCTGACCTGGGTCACCTGCGTGAGCACGCCGCCCATGCGTTCGCGCGCATCCTCCACGAGCTGATTGCCCACCGCCACGCGTTCGGCGGATTCGCCGATGAGCACCTTGATCTCCTTGGCGGCGCCGGAGGCCCGCTGCGCGAGCGACCGGACTTCAGCGGCCACCACCGCGAAGCCGCGGCCGGCCTCGCCGGCGCGCGCAGCCTCGACGGCTGCGTTCAGCGCCAGGATGTTGGTCTGGAAGGCCACGCCCTCGACGGTCTTGATGATGTCCTCGATGCGGCGCGAGGACTCCGTGATCGAGCTCATCGTCGCGGCGACCGCCTGCACGGCGGCGTGGCCCTGGTGCGTGACCTGGGCCGTGGCGCCGGCCTGCTCGGCGCCCTGGCGCGCGGCGTCGGTGCTGTGCCGGACGGTGGTGTTGATCTGCTCCATCGAGGCGGCCGTCTCTTCCAGGCTGCTGGCCTGGGATTCGGTGCGCTCGGAGAGGTCCTGGTTGCCGGCGGCGATCTCGCGCGCGGCGTTGCGCATGCTCTCGATCTCCACCCGCGTGTCGCTGATGACGGTGCGCAGGTTCACGGAGAGCTGCATCAGCGCCTGCTGCAGTTCGCCCGCGAGCCCGGGCGCACCGGTGGTGATGCGGTGCGCCAGGTTGCCTGAGGCGAGCTGGTTGGCATCGGCGAGAACGGCATGCACTGCCGAGAAGGCCAGCTGCCAGACGCCAAAGGCGGCCATCGCGGCCGCAACCGGCACGACTGCGAAGCCCCAGGGGCCGAGCAGCGCCACGGCAGCGGCTGGCGCAGCCGCTGCGCCCAGCGTCAGCAGCGTCAGCAGGCCGCGCTGGCCCGGCTTCAGCAGGCGGCCCATGCGTCCGGCGAGGTCGGTGCGCAGCACCTTGCCCTGCTGCAGGCGGTGCACCAGGTTGCCGCTCGCGGCCTCGTCACGCATGCGGGCGTAGAGCGCCTCGGCGCCCTGCACGCCTTCGGTGGTGGGCTGCGTGCGCACCGACAGATACCCGGTGATGCGATCGCCATCCTTCATCGGCGTGGCGTGGGCCTGCACCCAGTAGTGATCGCCGTTCTTGCGGCGATTCTTCACATAGCCCGACCAGGGCAGGCCGGCCTCGATGGTGGCCCACATGTCGCGGAAGGCTTCTTCCGGCATGTCCGGGTGGCGCACCAGGTTGTGCGGCTGGCCCATGAGTTCGTCACGGGGGAAGCCGCTGACCTCGACGAAGGCCGGGTTGCAGTACGTGATGCGCCCCTTCAGATCGGTCACCGAAACCAGCGTCGCGCCGGGGGGGAACGCATATTCACGCTGGGTGACGGGCTGGTTGTCGCGCATGTTCTTTCCTTCGGCGCATGTCTGGCGCCACACTCGTAATTCGTTACGTCATTTCGGCCGATCCGGCCCGGAACTTGAGCGCTCAGGGCGCCGTTTTCGCGCCCGGCCCGTCGATCCGGATGGTTCTGCGCGGCGCGCTGTCCAGACCCGCCAGTGCTGCCTGCGTGCTGCGCTCCCAGTCGTCGGCATTGCGCAGGATGGTCGGCCTGATCAGCACCACCAGTTCCTTCTTGCGTCCGCTGTCGGCCTGGTTGCCCAGCAGGGCCCGCGACACGGCATTGCCGCTGCTGCCCGGCAAACCGGACTGGCGACGTGTGGATTCGCTCTGCATCAGCCCGCCGATGGCGACGATGTTGCCGTCGGAGACCCGCACCACGGTGTCAGTCTCGTTCACGCTGGAACTCGCCAGTGGCAGCCGGTAGTTGCCGATGGTGCCGAGGTCGATCTGCTTGGTCTTCTCGGTGACGGTGGTGACCGAGGGCCGCAGGTGCAGCGTGATCATGTCGTGCTCGTCGATCTGGGGCGTCACGTCCAGCGCGATGCCGCTGAAGAAGGGTGTCAGCGTCAGCGTCGGCAGCGTGGTCTGCGGTGCGGTGGTGCCGGTGCCGGCGGTGGTGGAGCCGCCCGACACGTTGGTGACGAAGTACTCGTCGGTGCCGACCTTCAGCACGGCCTTCTGGTTGTTCAGGGTCGCCACGCGCGGGCTCGACAGCACCTGCAGGTCGCCCTGGGTCTCCAGGAAGCCGAGCACGGCCTGGAAGCCCTTGGTCGCGAGCGACAGCCCGAGCGTGCCGCCGCTGCCGGCCGGCAGGCTGATGCTGTCGATCAGGCCGTTCAGCGGCAGGGGCAGCGTCGGCAGGCCGTTCGCATTGCCCAGCAGCGGGTTGCCGGCGTTGCCGCTGGTCTGCCCGATGGCGCCCTTGCTGCCCAGGTAGCTCCAGTCGATGCCGCTGCTGAAGCCCTCGCGCAGCTCGACCTCGATGATCTTGGCTTCCAGCATCACCTGTCGCTCGACCGTCATGCGCGAGGCCTTCAGGAAGGCTTCCACCTGCCGCAGTTCGTCGGGCATCGCCCGCACCGCGATGGTCCCGGCCTGCGGGCTGGCAATCACGGCGCGGCCGCCGGCGCTGCCCACCAGGGCGCGCAGGGCGTCGGTGGTCTCGCCCCAGATGTCGCTGCTGGAGCTGGTTGTGATCTGGCTGCTGTCGGGCATGCTGGAACTGCTGCCGGCGGCGGATGTGCCGCTGCTGGCGCCGTTACCGCCGTTGCCGGAGTTCACCGGCGCGCCGCTGCCGCTGACGCGCACCTCGCTGCGTCCCTGGCGCTTCGTGTGCAGGTAGTTCACGGTGAACATCCGCGTCTGCATCGTGGGCGGGTACACCGTGATGCGGCGGCCCTCGATGCGGAAGTCGTACCCGTAGACGTCGCGGATGGACTCCAGCGCCTCGCGCACCGTCACGCCGCGCAGCGTGACCGACAGTTGCCCCGTCACCTCGGGGTGCATCAGCATGCTGTAGCGGGTGTCGCTCACCATGGCCAGGAACACGTCGCGCACGTTGGCCCCGCTGACGACGACGTCGAAGCGCGGTTCAGGCGGCTCCGCCGGTTTCGGCGGCGCGGCGGGTGCTGCAGCGGTCACGGGCGCCGCCGCCTTCGGGGCGGCCGATGCCGGTGGCGCGGTGAGTTCCGACCGCAGGCGCTCGGTGGGCGTCGGGCCGCCGAACTGGGGCGGCAGGGCGCAGGCGCCGAGCAGCAGGCTGGCAATGGCAACGGCCAGGGGTGTCGTGGAACGGTTCATCGCGATGACCTCTTGGAATTCTTCGAAGCGGAAGCAGGGCAGTCGTCGGCAGGCCGGGGCGCAGCGCCCTCGGACGGCTTGATGACGACGCCGCCGAAAAGCGGCAGGCGGCGGCGCGCACCGGCGTCGTCGCGCACGGTCACGGCCGCGTCGTGGATGCACTCGATGCGCAGGGCGCCCATCCGGTCGCCGACGCCGTAGCGGCGTGCGCCGTCCAGCACCCAGCGCCTGCCATCGACCGTGACGATGTGGCGAACGACCGGGTCGGCGGCAGCGGGTTCGCCGCCTGCCGGGGCCGGCACCAGCGCGCGTGCGGCGGCCGGCGGCTCCAGCGGGTCGCGGGCCGCCAGCACCTGCGTGGGCGCCAGCATGAGCATCAGCACGAGCATCAGCACGAGCACCAGCAAAGACACCGGCCCGGACATCGGCAATGGCGCCGACAGGATCTTCTCGAGGCGCTTCATGGCGCACCCCCGGGCAGCCAGACGCGGGCCGTCATCACCGGCGGCTGCGGCCCGGCGTCGATGTCCAGGCGCGCCCAGCGCAGGCCCGGCAACTGGCGTTCGATGGCGGCGGCGTAGTCCGCCAGGTCGGCGTAGCGTCCCGCGAGCTGGATCTCGACACTGCGCCGTGCCGCGGCGTCGTCCGCCTTGGGCGGCACGGTGTCCAGCTTGAGCAGCGCAAGCCGCTCGTGCCGGCGCAGCACGCGCTGCAGCAGTTCGGGCAGGCTGGCCGCCTGCCCGGCGCCCAGGCGCTCGGCGATGGCGGCGTCCACGCTGGCCAGTTCGGCGCGGTGCCCGGCCAGCTCGCGCTGCACCGAGGACTGCGGCGTGCCGGCTCCCGGCACCGGGAGCTGCGAGCGCAGGCGGGTCAGCTCGGTGCCCTGTGAGCGCATGCGGTCCACCAGGGCGCGCTGGGCCGCGAACTGCGGGCTCAGCACCAGGGCGTCGACCACCGCTGCCAGCGCCGCGGCAAGAGACACCGCCATGATCACCCGCTCCCGCACGGAGAGGGAATTGAGCCGGCGTGCCAGGCGAATCCAGCGGGCCTTCATCGCGTGGCTCCGTCGGCGGCTGCGCCCTGGCCCTGGCCCAGGCGGAAGGCCCAGACCGCGGTCGAGCCTTCACGGCGCTCCACGCGCAGGGTGGCGGTGGGCCCCAGCCTTTCGAGCCATTGGCGCAGCGCCTCGATGTCGACGGTCTGGCCGCTCAGCGCCAGCTGGCCGGGCGCCCAGCCGATGCTCGTCAGCCAGACCGGCTGCGGCAGCGAATGCGCCAGCTCCTGCAGCAGCTTCGTGGGCGTTCCGCTCCCGCTGCCGCCGAGGTCGTCCAGCAGCCGCTGGCGCTCAGCCAGGCGTGCCTGGAGCTGCGCGAGCTCCTGCTTCAGCGCGGCCGGGTCGCCGGTCGTGGCCTGCTGTGCAGCCAGCGCCTGCCCGAGTTGGGTCCGTTCGACGTTGAAGCGGGTTTCGGCGCCGGCCATCTCGGCCTGCAGGGCACTGCTGCGCCACAGGCTGAAGCCGGCCAGCGCCATCAGCGCCAGGGACCACAGGCCCAGGGCCTGAGCCATCGCCAGGGCCGGGAAGTGGTGCTTCGGCGCCAGCAGCACCGGGTGGAAGAGGTTGATCTGTTGGGGCATGTCGGTATCCGTTCAGGCGCTGGCTGCGTCGCGCCGCAGGGCGCCGAGCAGCGGCAGCACGGCGGCGCGCAGCGCGGGGGTGGACGCCACGGTTTCGAAGCCGGGGAACAGTCGCTCGGGGTTCAGCAGCTGCACCGGGAAGCCCAGCGCCGGCCCGAGCTGGCCGACGAGGGCCTCACCCGCCTCGGCAGCATCGACCCACATCGCCGCCACCGGAAGATCGGGCCAGGAGCGCTCCCACAGGTCCATCGAACGCTGCACCTCGACGACGATGCGCGGCGCGCCGGCCAGATCGGGTGTGTTGTCGGCGGCGCCGTAGTCCACGAAGTCGAGGTCTCCCATGGGCGCGGGCATGGCCTGCGCGGAAGGCATCGACGGCATCAGGCCGGCGTCGTCCCACTCGAGACGCCGGGCGTAGTACAGCTCGCCATCGACGCAGATGGTCAGCAGCGCCTGCGCGCCGTGGCGCACCAGCGCGGCCGTGGCGCGTTCGCCCAGGCCGTCGGTCTGGGCGGCGAAGCTGAACAGGTTGCGCTGCGCGAGTTCGGCGATGTCGATGACCGACACCGCCAGGCCGGCGGCCTGTGCGCGGCGGGTCAGGCCCTGGATCTGGGCATTCCGGGTGGCCGCCACGAAGAGCTGGCGCGACGCGGCGTGACCCCGGCCGTCGCCGACGTTCAGGACGTCGATCGTCAGTTCGTCCAGCCGTGCGTCCACCAGATCCTTGATGCGCCAGCGGGCGGCGCTCTTCAGTTCCTCGGGCTTCACCGCCGGCGCCTCGACCTGAAGAAGCTGCGCTTCGTCGAGCGCCAGCAGGGCCGTGACGTCCGTGGCCGGCAGGGCCAGCGAACGGATGCGGCGGGCGAATTCGGCGGCGTTGTCGCTGCCCCGCATCTCGATGCCCGCGCGCTGCGGGCGGCCCCGGGCGTCGGTCTGCACCCACGCGAGGCTGTTCTCGCCGTCGCGGATCGCGAGCCGGTCGCCGCCATGGGCGGTCTTCTGCCAGGGCCATCTCATGATCAGTGGTTCTCCCGTCGATAGACCCAGGTGTCCGCGCCGCGCGGCATGCCGAAGCTGGCGCGGGCGGCAGGATCCTTGTCGTGGTTGCTGCCGCACCAGGCGGTGCGCAGATAAGTCAGGTTCGCGCCGGCGGTGGCGGCGTCGCCGGTGCCGGGTGTCCAGGGCTGCAGGCAAGAGGCATCGACCGCGCCGCTGCCGAGACTGAGCGTCACGTCGACCGTGCCGCTGCGCCCGCCGCCGGGCGCCGCCAGCCGCAGCGTTCCGCGGCCCGCGCTGATGGCCACCGGCGCCGTGACGGCGGTGTCGGCGGTCGTCAGCGTGCGGCGCAGGTTGCCGAAGTTCACCGCCACCGCCGGCACCGTGGTGCAGCTGTCCAGCGTCTGGGTGGCGAAGGCGCTGCCGTTCCAGGATTGCACCGTGACAGGCAGGGCCAGCCCGCGGTCGGCGGCGCCGATGGCGCTGTCGATGCGCAGGCGCCCGAAGTACAGCGGCACGCTGGCGATGCGCGCGCGGTCGTTCGCGCCGCCGCTGGCGCTGGCCATGTCGAACGCCCCCACCGCCACGCCGTCGCTGTCCACCGGCGCCACGCCGAACGCGGCATTGAACGGCCCGTCCGGCGACGCGGCCCGGCCCGCCTGCGCGGTGAGCGCCACGCCCGCGGCAACGCCGTTGCTCCAGCTGCCGCTGGCCGTGCCGAGGGACAGGCGTCCGACTGCCGTGGAGAACGCCGTGGCGCCATCGATGCCGGTCAGGTTCCACCCCCCGGCCTGCGCCGGATCGAACTTGGCGAAGCTGCCCGTGTAGTTCTGGGTGGTCCCGCCGGACAGGTTCTGCGCCGTGAGCGTCAGGCCGAGCCGGAAGTTCTCGCCCAGGTGGCTGAAGGCCGAGGCCGGGGCGCAGCCGAGCGCCACCCGGTGCGTCACGCTGCCGCCCGCGACGGCGAACCGTGCCGGCACGAAACGCCCCACGTTGCCGCTGGTGCCGGTGACGCTGCCGCCGGTGTTGATGTAGCTGCCGTCCGACAACGCCGCCGACAGCGTGACGATGCCGACCTCGCTGTACGCCAGGTTGGTGGCCGTGGCCACGCCGTTGACGAAGCTGCCGCCCGCGATGGTGCCGTTGGCAAGGCTGCCGGTGCTAGCGCCGCCGTTGGCCGCGGGCACGGGTGTCAGCACCACGTCTTCCGGCGTGGATTCCTTGCCGAAGTTGGGTGTGGCGGCGCCGGCCTGCGTCTGCGCGGTCACGGTGACGCTGAAGCTCTCGCCGGCCTTCACGAACCGCGCGCCGTTGGCGTCGACGGCTCCGGGGTTGACCAGTGCCGGGCTGGCGGTCTGCCGGATGCCGCTCAGCGCGAAGCGCGCCGGCCGGGTCACGTGGCTCGAGGTGTTGAGGATGCCGGACAGCGTGGCGCCGTTCGCGGCGTTCAGCTTCGAGTCGAGACGGATGCGCCCGGCGTCCTGGTAGGTGAAGCTGAAGGGCGCGGCGCCGTTGCCGTCGAAGGTCATCGCGACATTGGTGAAGCTGGTCGCGGCGCCGCTCGGGTTGTTGGCGATGGCCGTGGCGCTGCCGCTGCCGGTGACGGACATCAGGTTGCCGCTCGAGCACAGGGCCGGATTCACGCAGACGTTGCCCCACTGCACGGTGGCCGGGCCGGTGAGCGCGGCTTCGCAGGCCTGGGTCGTGGTGCCGGTCCTGACGGCCCGCAGGTAGTAGGTGCCCGAGGACACACCCGCCACCTGCGCGGGGAAGGTCGCCGTCTGGGCGCCGTTGGGGCTGGTGGAGTAGATCAGGCCGGCGGTGCTGAAGGTGGTGCCGCAGCTGTTCGCGGCCGTGCAGCTGGCGCCGCCCGGGCAGCACTGGCGTGCGTTGGTGGCGGCGATCGACTCGTTCGACAGTGTCAGGCTGACGGCCGCGCCGTCGGCGGCGCCCGGGTGGCTCAGCGTCGTGGTGGCCACGCCTGCGGCATCGAAGACCAGTGTCGTCGACCCGAGCGCGCCTGCGCTGGCGGCCAGCGCCGCCGTGGCGGAGACCGCGGCGGTGTAGGGGTTGGTGCAGGGGCTGCTGGCATCGGCGCAGGCGGTCACGGTCACGGTCGTGGGCAGGCAGCTGAGGCTCGCGGCGGCGACGGACACCTCGTAGTGGTCCGGCATGGCCGTGCTGCAGGCGTGCCGGGCCTGCGCCACCGCGGTGATGGCCGCCTGGTTCAGCGGCCGGCCGAAGACCCGGATGTCGTCCAGATTGCCGCGGAAGCTGTTGGTGCCGTCGCCGCCGATGGTTGCCGCGCCGTCCTCGGTGTCGCCCCAGCCCGTGCTCGCCACGCTCACCGGGTAACCGGGCAGCAGGCTGCCGGCGGCGTTGAACACGTACAGGCGCCGGACGATGTTCGGCGCGCCCGAGAAGTCGGCCACCGCGGCGACGAAGTACCAGGTGTCGTTGGCCAGCAGGCTGGTCGCGCCGCTGGGCGAATCGAGGTTGGGCGTGGCCGCGCCGCCCGACTGGAACCGCAGCCGCCCCGCGCCCGCCGTGCCCAGGCTCAGCGCATAGCCCGTGCCGGTGGTGTTGTGGCTGAAGATCCACTGGCTGCCGGTGCTGTTGGCCGTGGTGCGGACCCACCCAGTGAACGTGAAGCTCTCGGCGAGGTAGGGGTAGGCATCCGAGAGGTCCACATAGCCCTTGCTGATGACGGGCGACGAGGCGCTGGTGAAGGTGCCGTAGCGGCAGGTGCCGCTGGCGCCGGCGAGGGCCGGTGTCAGGCCGGCCGTGGTGGCCGCGTTGAGGGCGGTGCCGTCGTTGCCGCCTTCGGCATCCAGCACCTGGTCGGCGCTGCCGTTCCAGGACGACTCCTCGAACAGCCAGGCCGCGAACGGCGGCGTCGTCACCGTGTACACCTGGCCGGTGAAGTTGCCGTTGCCGGCCCCCGTGCCGCCGAGCGGGTTGCCGAGTGCATCGATCACCGAGTCGTCGTCCACGATGTTCAGGCCGATGGTGCCGGCGCCGTAGCCGGGGTCGGCGGTCACGGTCCAGGTGCTGCCGCTGCCGGTGATGCTGGAGATCGACGCGCCCGCGGGGCCCGAGGTCGCCAGCGCGAAATCGGCGGCCGTGAGCCCGCTGACGCTCTCGGAGAGCGTCACGGTCCAGGACAGCGTGTCCAGCGCGGTCGGGTCGGCTTGGTCGCGCGTGATCGACAGCACTGCCGGCCCCGTGCGGTCCACGGCATAGACCTCGCCCGTGCGGTTGCCGTTGCCCGCGCCCGCGCCGCCCAGCGGGATGGACGTGCCGTCGATGATGCTGTCGTTGTCCACCAGGTTCAGGCCCAGCGTGCCGCTGCCGGTGACGCCGGTTGCGGTCACGGTGCGGCTCAGGCCCGAGCCCGTGACCGAGGTGATGGCGCCGGCCGCCGTGCCCGTGGCCGCCAGCGCGAAGTCAGTGCTGTCCACGCCTGTCACGCTCTTGTTGAAGGTGACGGTCCAGGCGAGGCTGGCGGCATTGGTGGGGCTCGCGGCGGCACGCGCGATGCTCACCGCGTTGGGGTTGAGCTTGTCGATCGTGTAGACCTCGCCCACCCGGTTGCCGTTGCCGCTGCCGGTGCCGCCGAGCCTGTTGGCGGCCAGGTCGACGATGCTGTCGTTGTCGTTCAGGTTCAGGCCGAGCGTGCCGCTGCCGGTGCCGGTGCTGGCGGTCACGGTCCAGGTCGTGCCGCTGCCCGTCACGGAACTGATCGCGGCCCCGGTCACGCCCGTGGCCGCCAGCTGGAAGTCGCCGGTGTCCACGCCTGTCACGCTCTCGCTGAAGGTCACGGTCCAGCTCACTGTGGCACCGGCCGCCGGGTTCAGGCTGGCGCGCGTGATGGTGCTGGCCGTGGGGGGCGTGGTGTCCGGGGTGTAATCCACGGTGATGGAGATCAGGTCCACCGAGATCGAGTGCGACTTGCCCTTGCTGCTGGGCTTGGTGGCGGCGAACGCGGCGCCGAAGCTGGCGCTGTTGATGTCGGCGGCGGTCCAGCCCTCACCCCAGAGGTCGGTGCTGCCGCCATGGGCCTCGGCGACTTCGCTCGTCGTGTAGACCGTTGCCGTGGCGCGGTCGACAGTGCCGATCACGCCGCCTTTGACGACGCGCATCAGGGCATCGCGGCTGCCGCCGTCCGACGTCCGGCTGGATCTCCGGGAGACCGTCACTGTGATCCCGTTGATGACAGCGGTCGCCGGGATCGTGAAGCCGTAGTTCAGGCATTGCAGGTAGCGCGTGGTGGTGCCGTCCACACTGGCGGTCGTGACCGAGTTGTCGTTCGCCGAGGCGCGTGACGGGTTGTTCCAGACCTTGGTGCCGCCGCTGGCTGCGCTGGTGCAGTCGGCCGCCACGGGCGTCCGCACGACCGTGACGGCGGCGCTGCGGTCGGGCAGCATCCAGAGCGCGGCCAGCTGCAGCAGAACCAGCAGCCAGCGCAGGGCGCGCGTGTCCGGGAGCAGGGCCTTCATCGCGCGACCGTCCACCGGAGCTGGCGTTCGACATAGCTCGGCTGCACGCTGCCCGAAGCCGGACAGGCGCCCGCGGACGGCGCGTTGCACGCGTTGGCCACCAGGGTATAGAACGACATGCTGTCCGCGCCGTCGCTGCCCGCCGTGAGCGTGCACTGCACGGTGACCGTGAAGCCGCCCAACCCGGCCGGCGCGAAGCTGGTGCTGGCGGGGCAGCCCGGGGCCGCTGCCGGCGGCGCCGGATTGCGCAGCACCTGGAACACGGCCCACTCCAGGCCGGCGCGCGCGGCCTGGAGCGCGCGTGCGGAGTCCAGCTCGGCCGCCGAGCCCATGTGCTGGCGCTGGCTCACGGTGGCGAGCCCGGCCCCGAGCGCGGCCAGCACCACGAGGATGAAGACCACCGACACGAGGGTGAACCCCCCTTCACGGCAGGTTCGCGACATGGACGGCATGGTGGAGCGAAACGGTTTCGGTGCCGGCCGACGTGGCCGATGTCAGCGCCAGGTGCAGTTGCACGAGGGCTGCATGCGCTGCGATCAGGGTGCCCTCGACGCCGAAGCGGCAGGCGGTGACGCCGGTGGCCAGCAGGCTGGCGCTGCCGCCGGTGGGTGGGTCGGGCTGGGTGGCCACGAATCCGTACCCCTGGTGACGCGTGAGCGTGCCGGCGGCGAGATCGCAGCGGTAGCTGACGGGCGGCTCCACCGCGATCACGCGATACGGCGGCGCGAAAGCGCCCACAGGCAGCGCGGCGCTGCTGTCCAGCGTGATGGTGGTCGCGGCCCCTGCGACATTGGTGGCCGAACGTCGGTTGGAACTGGCCTGCGCGAGCGCGGTGCCGTTGGCAGCGTAGGCGTCGGCGCCGGTGATGCCCGGCCCCAGGTTGTAGAACACCAACTGCTGGGATGCGGCCAGGGTGAGCGCGGGCCCGACGAGGTCGAAGCTGGTGTCCGTGCTGCCGAACAGCAGTGCGCCGCTGCCTTGCGTGGCGTAGCGCGCGCCGCCGGTGCTGGGAATCATTTCGAGCGACTGCCCCGAGGCACTGATGCGCGCGCTGTTCGGCAGGGCCGCCCGGAGATCGCGGGCGATCATCCGCAGGGCGCCATCGGCCTGATCGGCGATCTGCGCGCGCGCCGTGGTGTCCAGGTACGCCTGCACCGGCGCCACGATGAAGCGGGCCACCACGGCGCTGACGATGCCCGTCAGCGCGATGACGATGATCGCTTCGATCAGCGTGAAGCCGCGTTCAGAGCGATGCATTCGGCGCATGGCGGCTCCGGTAGCCTTGCAGGACGACGCTGGTTCCCCCCGGCCCCGTGACGGTGACGGTGATGCGCAGCGCGTCGCCGCTGGCGGCGGTGATGCTGTGGAGCGTGTCCGCAGCGACGGCGACGCTGGCGTTGTAGACAGCCAGGCCCGGGATGGCGGCGCCGGTCAGGTCGGTGATGCCGTTCATCGTGAAGCCGTGATAGTCGTTCACGTGGTCGAAGGACGGCAGCGTCGTGCGGCTCTCGCCGGCTTCAGGGCCGATGGCGTCCGCGGCGCCGGTGCAGCCGGCAGCGCTGGTGGCCGTGTCGACCGTTGCGTCCTCGCTGTCGCACCAGGTCAGCGGCATCAGCTGCACCTCTTCCATCAAGGACTCGGCGATCGCGAGCGCCTGCCGGCGCAGCACGGGGTCGGCGCTCGCCGAGGTGCTCTGCACGAACACACGCAGCAGCGCGGCCAGCGCGATCGAGACGATGCCGATGAACATCAGCAACTCGATCAGCGACAGGCCGCGGCGCGCGCGGTGGGGCAGGGAATGACTCATCGGGCCTCAGGTGCCACAAATGAGCAGATGCTAGGTTTATCCCGGTCGAGGGAAACCTCAAGGAACGGGGCGAATCAGGCCTGTTTCGGCTTCGATCTGCAGGCGGCGCTGTGCGCTGCCGCTGCCCACCGTGAGCAGCAGGGCGCTGCCGGTGGAGGTGCTGACACGGCCGGTGTTGGCCGCGTTGAAGACCACCGTGCGAGGCCCGGCCTCGGCGATGCAGGCACTGGCCGCAGGCGGGCAGTCCAGCGTGGCCAGCGTGCCGCTGGCGTCGCTGTAGCGCACGCCGGCGGCGGTGATGGTGGCCGTGATGGGGCGCCGCTGCGCCAGCGCGCGCCGGTGCATCGCGGCGGTTTCAGCCTGCAGCGCGTCGGCGTAGGCACGCAGCCGCCAGGCTGTCAGGTCCAGCATGCGGGGCACGGCGAACACCGCCAGCACGCCGATCAACACCAGCACCATCACCAGCTCCACGAGCGTGAAGCCGGCGCTGGCGCCGCGGGCGCGGGCGCCCATGGTCGATCAGTTGATGCCAGTGGCGGTGAACACGGCGCTGGCTGCGTTGGCCGGCGCGTTCACGACGCAGTCCGTCTTCGTGGCTTCGGCGGCGATGGCGGCCGACGTGATGCTGTAGTTGGCCGGCAGTGCGCCGCCTTGCATCAGCGCGCCGATGTCGGCGCAGTCGTCCACCGCCACGCCGTTGGCCACATTGGCCTTGCGCGCGGCGAAGTTGATGGCGGCGGCCGAAGACAGCGCGCCTGCGACGCCTTCGGTGGCGGCGCGGTTGGCGTCGCTGGAGAGATCGACGAATTTCGGGATCGCGATGGCGGCGAGGACGCCGATCAGCACGATGACCATGACGAGCTCGATGAGCGTGAAACCTGATTGACGTACTTTCACGGGCAACTCCTGGGCGATTAGATATGAGAGGTATCGGATGATTTCATCGCGGCTTGACTCTCACAGTCCGCGTTGAACGGGAAAAAGTCACGGTCAGCGACCCGTGCCGGCGGCCTGGCCGAGGTTCCAGAGCGGGAGGAAGACCCCCAGCGCCAGCACCAGGACCATGGCGCCGATGACGGTCAGCAGAACGGGTTCGATCGAGGCCGACAGGCCCTTGATGGCGTAGTCGGTCTCGCGTTCGTACATCTCGGCGATCTCGACCAGCAGCGTGTCCAGCGCGCCGGTCTCCTCGCCGACGGCGATCATCTGCAGCACCACCGGCGTGAAGACGCCGGCGGCGGCCGCGCAGCGCGACAGGCTCTCCCCGCGCTCCACGCCGTCGCGCATCTGCTCGATGCGCTGGCCGATGAAGGCGTTGTCCACCGTCTGCGCCACCACCGTCATGGTGCGTGAGATCGGCACGCCGCTCTTGCTGGCCATCGCGAAGCTGCGCGCGAAGCGGGCCAGCGTGGCCTTCAACACGATCGGGCCCGCGATGGGCAGGCGCAGCTTGGCCTTGTCCCAGGCGTACCGCCCTGCGGGCAGGGCGAGCCAGACCTTGATGCCCCAGGCACCGGCCACGGCCCCGGCGAGCAGCACGGGCCACCACTTGAGCGTGAAGCTGGATACGCCCAGCAGCACCCGTGTCATCAGCGGCAGCTCGGCCTTGAAGCCGGCGAACACGGTCGCGAAGGTAGGGATCACGAAGATGTTGATGACGATCATCGCGATCACGATGGCGCCGATCACGAGCGTCGGGTACCGCAGGGCCTGCTTCACCCGGGCCCGCACGTCGAGTTCGAACTCGAGGTGGTCGCCCAGGCGCTGGAAGGCTTCCGTCAGGCGCCCGGTCATCTCGCCGACGCGGATCATCGCGATGTAGAAGGGCGAGAAGACCGCCGGGTGGCGCGCCATCGCCGCAGCCAGTTCACGCCCCTGGTCGAGGCTGTTGCGCAGGTCGGACAGCAGGGCTACGAGCGCCACCTTCGGCGCGGAGGCCTGCAGGCCGGCCAGCGAGCGCAGAAGCGGCACCCCGGCCTTGTGCAGCGTGGCCATCTGGCGCGACAGCAGCAGCAGGTCCTCGTCGTTCACCGGGGGCTGGCGCAGCGCCTGCCAGGTGGTGACGGTGCCCGGCGCGCCTGCCGTCTTGCCGGACTGCTGGATATGAACGGGCGTCACGCCGCCGGCCAGCAGCTGGTCGGCCACGGCGTTGTCGTCGGCGGCTTCGACCGTGCCGCTGATCAGTTCGCCGCGCGTGTTGCGGCCGCGCCATGCGTAGCTGGCCATCAGTCGAGGTCGCTGGCCAGGCGCATGGCTTCGGACACGGGTACCCGGCCGATGCGCACGAGTTGCAGCGCGTGGTGTGCCATCGTGCGGTCCTTCAGGCGTTCGCGCGCCAGCGCGGTGAATGTCGTGGGGTCGGCCTGGGTCGTCGCGTGGGCCAGG
Organism: uncultured beta proteobacterium; assembly: GCA_903938815.1. Classification (GTDB taxonomy): domain Bacteria; phylum Pseudomonadota; class Gammaproteobacteria; order Burkholderiales; family Burkholderiaceae_C; genus Rubrivivax. The sequence continues at coordinate 2,086 of CAJAES010000011.1, read as the reverse complement.
GCGGCGTCCATCTCCAGCATCTCGTAGACGCCCGCCCGGCCCGCCAGGCCGGTGCCGTTGCATTGGGTGCAGCCGCGGCCGCGCAGCGTGCGCTCGTCGCCGGTGCCGCCCAGGGCTTCCAGCCAGGCGCGCTCCTGCGGGCTGGCTTCGTGCGTGTCGGCGCAGTTCTCGCAGTTGGCGCGCACCAGGCGCTGCGCCACCACGGCCTGCAGCGAGCTCGCGACCATGAACGGCGCCACGCCCATGTCGAGCAGGCGGAAGGGAGTTCCCATGGCGTCGCGCGTGTGCAACGTCGACAGGACCATGTGCCCCGTGATGGCGGCGCGCATGCCGATCTCGGCCGTCTCGGGGTCCCGCATCTCGCCGATGAGGATGACGTCGGGGTCCTGGCGCAGCGTGGCCCGCAGCACGCGGGCGAAGCTGAGGTCGATCTTGTCGTTCACCTGTACCTGCGTGAGGCCGGGCAGGCGGTACTCCACCGGGTCCTCGACTGTGACGATCTTCTGTTCATCGGCGTCGATCTCGGCCAGCGCCGCGAACAGCGTGGTGGTCTTGCCCGAGCCGGTGGGGCCGGTGACGAGCACCATGCCGGAGTGCCGGCCGAGGATCTCGCGGAAGCGGACGAGCATGTCGGCAGGCATGCCGATGTCACCCAGGCGGCGCAGCGCATCGTCCTGGCCCAGCAGCCGCAGCACCACCGATTCGCCATAGTAGGTCGGCAGTGTCGAGAGGCGGACATCGATGTTGCGGTCGCGTACGCGCAGCGTGAAGCGGCCGTCCTGAGGCAGGCGCTTCTCGGCGATGTCCAGGCCCGCCATCAGCTTCAGCCGCTGCGCGAGCGCGGCCGCGATCCGCTTGTCGGCCTGGGTCTGCACCTGCAGCACGCCGTCGATCCGGCTGCGGATGACGAGCCCGGCCTCCTGGGGTTCCAGGTGGACGTCGCTGGCGCGGACCTGCAGCGCGTCCTCGAACACGCTCTGCAGCAGGCGCACCACGGGCGCGCCTTCCTGGCCGACACTGGCTTCGAGCGTGCCGAAGTCCACCGCGTCGCCGATATCCTTCTCGAGTGCCTTGGCAAGCCCGGATATCTCGTCCGTGCGGCGATAGTGGCGGTCCAGCGCCGGGGCGAGCTGGCTTTCCGGCACCACGGCGATGCGGACCGGGCGTTTCACGAGGCGGGTCACCTCGTCGTAGGCCACCAGGTCCAGCGGATCGACGAAGCCCACCAGCAGATGCTCGCCCTTGTCGTCGAGCACCATGGCCCGGTGGCGGCGCGCCGGGCTCTCCGGCAGCAGGCGGACGTTCTCGGTCTTGACCGGGAAGCTCTTCAGGTTGACCACCGGCACGCGCAGCTGGCGCGCGAGCGCATGGGCCAGCGACTCTTCGGTGATGGCGCCGCCGTCGATCAGCAGGCGGCCCAGTTTCTTGCCGGTGCCGCGCTGCTCAGCCAGCACCAGTTCCAGCTGTTCCGAACTCAGAAGGCCCTGCTGGACGAGCACATCCCCCAGCCGCAGCTTGTCCCGTCTGGGCAGCGCGGTGCCCGTTGCCGCAGCAACGTTGGCGCTTTCCTTGGGGTCTATGAGCATGGCGCAGCTCGTCCGCACACGGACGAATGAAGTGTTCGGCCCATCCTAAGAAATTCGTGCGCCGGCGATGAGTGGAGAAGCGGGCATTTCGCCCGCCAGATTCAGCGGTGTCGCCTGACGGATGTCCGATGGCGACGCGCCTGGGTGCCTCTGTCTTGCAGGTGAATCCACTGTGTGCGGGCGGCGACCGGATTTCGTCCAGTCAACCGGCCCTGCTCATGGCCGCCTCCGGCCCGTTGCGAACGTTCAACCCAGGTGCGTCCGGGATGAGCTTGTCGGAGCGCTGTCCGTTGCGCTGCCTTGCGTTGCGTTGTGCGTCGCGGCAGGCGGCGCGCGGTGCAGGCGCCAGCTGTGGCGGTCAGCCCTGCGGGCTGACTACCCTGCGCTGCTCGCCTCGAGGGGGCGCCGCAAAACTCGCTACGCGGGCTGCGCCCGCTGCGCTCGGACAGCTGCGGCGAGTCAGATGACGAAGCGCGCTGCGCGCGCCCCCCTCGAGGCTG
>CAJAES010000010.1 GCA_903938815.1 uncultured beta proteobacterium | reverse complement strand
TCATCACTGTGCAGTCGCCGACGGCGTCGACCGCCCACAGGATGCTGTTCGATAGTGTCCACGTGTCCACCAAGAGTTGAAGTGGACACGAGCATCCTTTGCGCCTACGCCGGGTTCAAGATGACTTTGCCGGACGCTTACAGCGCGGCCGTGAATTTGGCGACATTGCGAGCTGAATATCCGCTCCGCATCCGCATGGGCACTTCATCACTGCCAGCCAGTAGTCGCCGTCGTCGCCGACAAGATACAGGGTCTTGGTCGCGATGACATCCGGCTGGTCATCTGATACTGCAGCCGTATAGCTGGGAGGACCGCGCCGCAGCTTCGTTTGAAGCCACTGACACGAGCGTTGCCAAAGTCCTCGCAGGGCGCTCCACACTCTTCAAGCCCCCAGGTTAGGCATGCCGAGGAACGGCGTTTGGTCACCGGCGCCCGAATTGCGCGACATCACTTGGCATGCTCCCCCTTCTTCTTTGTCTTCACTTGCCGCCGGGTCCGTCAGGCAGAACCGCCTGATGGCAAAGGTCTTGTTTGGCATCACTCGATAGGGGTGAATTCGGGCGAGGAACTCGTTCACTGCCGCAGCTGCGGCCTGCATGTTCACGCTGATGACGGCGGGCCTGTCGACCTTGATGCCCTTGATGTACCCGGCTTTCAGTTGCGCGTCGTAGGCGGTCGGGCTGGTGCGTCGTAGCGAGGCCGCCTCGAGGGCCGCCATGTCGTAGACGCCCCGGCTCAGCAAGCTGGAGCCGCCTGGCAACACGGTGTGCACAACCGTCCAGATGCTGTCGATTCCACCGACGCCATCCGCATCGAGCCTGACGCCAACATCAATAAGCGGAATCAAGTAGGCGCTAGCCAGCTTGTTGAGGACGTGCCGCCCGTCAATCGAGTCCATGCAGCCAAACAGTACGTCGCAGGTTGACAGTTCCTGTAGTACCTCGGTGCTCATGAGGTCCTTGTTGAAGGACGTCACCTTGGTCCCGAGGCCCATTGCGGTGATGGCACGCTGCAGAACTTCGGTCTTCGGGCGTTCGGCGCCGGCGTCATCGGCGGTGCTGTTGACGATGCGGTTCAGGTTCTTGTGCTCAACGTGGTCGGAGTCCACCAGCACCAACTCGCCGATGCAGTTGCGGGCCAATTGTTCGACGACGATGGAGCCGGTGCCAGAGCAACCGACGACGCCGATGCGCAGTTGCCGCAGAAGCTGAAAAGTCCCGTCGCCGAAGGACTGCGCGATGCGCCGGGCGTGCTCCGGGACGACGGTGGACGCAGGCTGGCCGCGCCAAAAAAGGAAGTCGTTACCGGCGACACGGATACATGACAGGGGCTCGCCGCTGCCATCTTCCCGGACCGAGCGGCCCACGAGCTTGCCGTCGGGCAGCATGATGAGGCTGGCCATGGGCGCATCGGTGTCAAGCCAACCGAACACCGAAGGGAACATCTCTGCCTCGGCGATGTCATCGGTATCCGAAAACCACGGATAGCCGCCTGGGTGGCCGTGAATCTTGACAACAGCCAGCCCATCGCCGGTCGCCTTCTGCAGGATGGACTCCAGCGCAGTCCCCGGCCAGGAGACGCGGTGTGGTGTCCGAACACGACAGGCCTCGTGCGGGATGGGCACCACTTCGCGAATCACGAGCAGGTCAAGGTCGCGGCGACGGGCCCGGCCGCAGAGCGCGAATGCAACCGCCTCGTTTCCATCTCCAGGGAAGAGGTGGTCAAGCAAGACACGGTGCTGCCGCCCCGACAAGGCAAGGCGCACGGGAGGGGCAGCGTTCGTCACTTCCGCAGTTCCCCCACGAGCTATTCATGCACGAACAGCATGTGCGTGCTCAGGTCATCCTCTCCGGGGCGCCAGACGCTGGCAGCGGTGCGGTGGCGAGACCACTGCTGCCATTGCCGCCCGTCGAACTGGCACAGGGACAGTCCGCCGACTTGGCGCCCGTCTGCTCGCGCCAGGGCAGGCGCGAAGTAGGCCATGTCGATTTGGGCGTCGGGAAACAGCGCCGTCAGGCGGACATGCACATCAGCATGGGTGACGTTGTAGCCCGGAGGAACGGGCCACTCGTAGATGACGATGGTCGAGATGCCGTTCTCAACTACTGCCTCCCACCGCAGACCCAGGCTGTTCAGGTAGGCCAGGTCGGCCGGAAGCACGTTGAACTGGAGGCGTTGTTGCGCCGGCTCGCCCTCCGTGACCTCGTTGGGGATGGTCATGAAGCGCTCGACCCCGGGAGCGGTGAAGTCGACCTCTTGGTCGGGCCCGACGGGTTCCACGCCGTGGTGCAGCTTTTGACGAAGCAGGAACTTCTCGGGGGTCTTGTCCGCGAGCGCCAGGATTTGGCGCCCTGTCATCTTGTGAACGTGCACCGTGTAGTGCTGCTTGTCGATGCGGATGCGGTACTTCTTGCCTTGGGGCACCGCACGACGGGCGGCGGAGTAGGCCTCAAGGTCCACGATGTCCTCGTGGCCCGGTTGCTGAATGTCGATGCTCATGTTCACGTTCCAATCAAGGTTTTGCCTAGGCCAGAAAGATGTAAGTGAGCATTGACCTCAACCGTTGGGGAAGAGACACTGCCGTCTTACGCGTGAGACAGTGTGCCTGATCTGTCTTGCGCGTGGAACAGACCGTCCTACAGGAGAAACGGCGACCCATGGAACCAGACAGGATGGCGCGCTTCGCCCAGCGCATCCAAGACAAGCGAGCTGGCAAAGGCATACGAGAAGCAGCGAAGGAGGTGGGCGTCAGCCCAGCCACGCTGTCCAGGGTTGAGAACGGCAAAGTCCCTGACCTCGACACCTTCGGGAAGATTTGCCGCTGGCTTGGGGAAGACGCTTCGGTCTACCTCGGCACTCGTAGCAGCGACGGCGCAGTTGAAGCGCCCAAGGTGCGAGTGCACTTCAAGAAGGGCGCCGCCATAAAGCCGGAAAGCGCCAAGGCGCTCAGCGAGATGATTCTGCTGGCGCAGCAGGCCCTGCTGGAAGAAGAGCTCGAGGACTGACGTTGTTCGAGCGAGGGTTCAAAACCTGGTGCGAGAAGTACTCGGCGGAAAAACGGAAGGCCCTCGGCCTCGGCCCTGACGCCCCGCTGGATACACGCGCGTTGGCCAGGCACCTTGGCGTGAGGGTTTGGACCCCGGCCGAAGTGCCTGGGCTCGACCCGTCGACGCTGGGCGTGCTACTGCGAAACGATGGCGTGACCCCAAGTTGTTGGTCGGCCGTGACCGTGCTGGCCGCCGGGAAGGTCCTGGTTATCTTGAACTCGTCGCACAGCGCGGCTCGGCAGGCCAGCGACCTCACCCATGAACTCGCCCATCGCATCCGCGGCCATGAGGCCCAGGAAGTCGAGGTGACCGAGGCAGGCCTGATGATGCTGTCGAGCTACGACAAGGCACAGGAGGAAGAGGCCGATTGGCTCTCCGGTTGCCTTCTACTGCCCCGTGAGGCACTGACTGCCATCAAGCGGCGCGGCCTCGAAGATGCGGCGGCAGCGACGGAATTCGGGGTCAGCATGAGGATGCTGGCCTACCGAATGGCGATGACGGGGGTCAAGAGGCAGTTCGCCTGACCAAACGCCTGGGTGACCGACCTCTCCAGTGGTGCAAAAAACCAACAGTGGCGATGACGCCCGCCACCCGGCACGCCGCAGTTCTTAAGACCACGCTGCTAACATAGTTTCGTGAGTCATGCAGCCGGCTCACGCGCGCCGTACCAAGCGACGCATCGTGTTCGGCTGATCGTGAGCCGTGATTTGGGCAACTTCGGGCGCCTGGATCGCTTCGGGATCGAACGGTCTGGGCCGTTCCTCTCAACACGGCAAATGGGTGTCCGCCCCGTCAGGGCGGCAGGCAACTGGCGCCTCACGGCGCGCCAGAAGCTGTCGGGACAAGGCTGCTTTTGCAGCTGCTTTCGAACTGTTTGCCAACCGGCCGGGGGTGCGTCCCCCGCGCTGGCCAACCCAAGGAGGCATTGGCCCATGGCCCCCGCCTCCGGTCCAGGACGCGCTGACACCGCGTCTGGGAGACCAACCACCTGACAGGTGGGCTTCGGCCCGCCGGGCAGGTGTCGCATGGGCATTTGTGGCGATGTTGGGTCGCCACGACGCTCAAGTCGAAGCTGAGGCCCCATGGGGCTCCAGCGGTTTTGGTTTGGCCGGAGCAATCATGACTTTGCCTGCTGGCGCCAATACGGCGCCTGGCTGCGACATCAGCAGCCTTACCGCTTCCCCGTGCAGTTCACTCAGTGGGCACACCGCAGTTGCCGGTGTCCCCCGAAGATGCGTCATTCGGTCGCGCCGAGAAGCGCGCAGGTGCCCGCTGCCATGCCGGGGGGCTTGCATGGCCAAGCGTGAGCACTTGTCGATGCGCAAGCCGGCCCCAGCCTGGCTCATTGACATCGTCCCCAACGCCGCCCATCAGTACTGGGCGCATCAACTGGCGGTAGCGCTCGACCTGGAAGTCGACGGCCAAGGCGCCAGCACCGGGTTCGAACTCGCGTCGTTTGCGCTGGGCCGGCATGGCGCGGCACTGGGGATCAAAGAACTGATCGACGCTGCACTGGTGCCCGCTGCCATGGCGGCGGCAGCACGCGCATCCATCACATACCCACTGCTGGGCAAGCCGGGTGACTTGCCCCCTGACTCAACAACCCTCGTCCTTGAGCGGCTGAACACCCGGCTGCGCAATTGCGATGCCAAGTTTCCTGGAGCAACCGCAGTCTTCAGCATCCTCTTGCGCAACGCCATCCGCGGCGAACACCACATCGGCCGCGCGACCGTGCAGCGCATGGCCTCCATGGCCGGCGCCTGTCTGCCGGATGGCAAGCCCGCCGATCGCGAGCGCTGGCGGGCGCTGGCCCAACTGCAGCCTTTGGACCTGAGGTCGCTGGAGCAATTCATCAATCTCCACGGCGAGGGCGAGCCGGTGACCCTGGCGCGTACCCTGCACAAGGCACTGGGCAATGTGGAGCCACCTCCCCTGCCGTTGGGGACCGCGGACAAGGCAGGCTCCGTCAATGGCGGCACAACTCCCCTGCCCTTCGCACCGGGGACAGCCCGAGGGGAACCCGCCAAAAAGACTGTGGTCCTCACGGGGCCCAGCTGGGCGGCACTGCACACCGCCGCTTCCTATGCAGGCATGGCCGAGACCTTCAACCTCGAGCTGGATCACGCACGCATCGATGTCAGCGAACAGTCCTTGATCGGCGCTGCCTGCCGCCAAGCCTTGAGAGGTCCCGACGACGGCGCATTGATCGACTCCGCGCTGCTGCAGTCGTTCGCCGAAGTGCTCAACTGCGACCACGACAACAGCCTGGAACTGGCGCTCACGCAAGAACTTGGCGACGACACCTGGTATTGCGCGGAACTGCACTGCATCCTGCAGGACCGCCGAACCCGCCGAGGCCTGTCCTCCGATCCCAGCCGCCGCGAGTGGGAGCCGGTGTACGTGTACCCGGAGGTTGTGGACCGCATCGAACTTTTGCTCAAGCGCTGGCCCGACGCAAAGCGCTTGCGGCAGGTGATGCCGCATCGTGGACAGGACGAACTCGTTCAGACCACGGCAGCCTGGGTCAAATCACTCACGGACCCTGCCCACCCGGCCACACCTGGAAGGGCCGTGCACTCCGCCTGCCTGGCCTACCGCCAGGCAGGCGCAACGGATACCGAGACCGCTGCCATCGCCAGAGCCCCTGCCGCTGCCTCCAGCTCCAGCGGCAACTACTACGCGCCGGCCCCACATCGCCACCACCAACTGGCCTGCGCCGCCTTCGACTTGCTGGGCCGAGAGTGTCCGCCACCCATCGCCCGTAGCCCTCTGCTGGCTCCCCGCGACGTGCCCGACGACGACGACTTCCGCACTGAGTGGGGGATGTTGCGCGAGTGGGTCCGAACCAGGTTCGAAGCGCTCGATTCGGCGGACATCACCGGGGTGGCTACCCTGACCACCGTAGCGATGGCGGCCTGCCGCAAGGCCTATGAGTTGCTCTCCGCAGCGCGCGACCAGGTGCGTCAGCACCCTCGCGTGGTCGACGTGAAGTCATCGGACGACTGGCATTTCGATTCCGACAAGGACACCGAAATCAACAGTGATCGGCTTTTGGCCATCACGGCTGAGTTGCAGGAGCTCATTCGTGTCGCGCTGCTGCTGCGTCAAAAGGCTCGCGACCGGCTGCGTGCCCTCGGCATTGCCGACGGCGCCATGCCGGCCGCCCTGGTGACTCTGACGCCTCACACTCCGCTGTTTTGTCAGCTGAGAGCCCTGCCGACCAAGAACGGCGTGCGGCTCGTGGTCGGCGTGCTCAAAGACACGCACATGAAGGACCTCCGGCAGTGCTGGACCGGACCCCTCAACATGGGCCGTCGGTACTGGGTCGGTCAGGCTGCCGAATTCGGCAAGTGGCTCGACGAACAGGCACTGACCGGCCACGCCCGAGGCCTGACGCATATGGGCTCGCACTGCCTCAGCGTGTCCAACGCGCGGTTGCTGGACAGCGCCAAGCACCTCGTGACGGTCACGCTCCAGCGATTGGCGCTGCCAGCCTTTGGTGAAGGCATCGCGGGCACGCCGGAACCCATCATCGTGCCCATCGACATGCGCAGCGTCGACCGTCGCCATGACCGCGGGACGCGAACTACCGACACGCCACAACACTGCGCAGAGTGGCGCACGCCGGGCTTCATCACCGTCATCGATCGACTGCGCCCCTTCGTCGGAAAGGACTGCGGGCTGTCGGGCGCTGCACGCGCGCTGTTGGCCCTCATCGTGGCGCAAGGCCTGCACCACTCGGCCGATGTGCGCGAGGCCTGGCGCAGTCTGCGGGAGCAGTGGCGCAAGCAAGGATCGGTGTGGATCGACTGGATACGCGATAGCGGTCAGCCGATCGAGATGCCGCTGCTCGCGCCCGTGCGCCTTGCTGCCGATGAGGTGAATGATACGAAGAACTGGCCATCACTCGCCGAGGCCGAGGCGGAACTCCGCTGCTGGCTGGTCGCCCGCAATGCCAAGGATCCTCTGCGACCTGTGTTCTGGCCGAACAAGGAGAACTCGACGATCACGGCTCTTTGCTGGTTGATGGCGCACTGGGTGCGGGTTCATGTCGCTGCCTTCATGTCGCTGGCCTACAACCCTGACCTGATGGCGGCCACGCTGGACCGCCGTTCGCTGGATCTGCTGCAGCACCGCGAGGCCCCGGGCAGGGCGCTGAAGCTCCGAAGCTTGGGCTCGCGTCTGGCCAGGGCGCATCCCGAGGCCCTGGGCAAGGAGTCCCTGCTGTGGATCCAAACCGAAGTTGGCCTGGTGGCCAAGTCCGAACGCCGGCTCGGCGAACGCCAAAAACGCGCGAAAAAGGTGCAGCAGGCTTTGTCCAATAGCGTGTCCGCCGCGGCTCCCGGCACTCCACCGGAGCGCGTCGACGAGACGGCCGAGCAGCGTGCCGAACGCTGGGCACGCGGAGCGGATGAAATCGACAAAGGCTTGCTCAAGGCGGCACCCCGATCGCTGATGTCGGCCAAGGCCCAGATGGTCCTGGTCTACCTCGACCTGGAGGCAGTTCTCACGCGCGCGCGGCACAAGGACGCGATCGCGCCAGGCACCTGGTATGACTACCTGTCTGCGGTGAGGGACCAGTTGGAGAACAAGTGGCCCATCAGCGCAGACCCGACGCAGATCAAAGGGAGACGCTGGAGCAAGATCTCCCGCAAGATCTTGGCTCGCCTGCCCGCAGATACGGACACGACGCATCACGCGCGCGGCAAGGCCTGGCGGCGCATGCTCGCTGTGTTGTCATCTCACCCCGCTTACGCAGCCGCAGCGGATGCGCTGAAGGATTCAGGCACTCCGTCAGCGCCGTCTAAGTACATCGCTTCCGCCGCATCGGCGCTCTGGCCGCGGCGCTGTGTGCCGGCGATTCAGGACGGCATCGATAAGCTGCTCGGCAACGAGCCCCTGGCGGAGCCTCAGGCTCAAGTGTTGTTGTCGCTGCTGCTGGACGCCGGACCTCGGCGTTCACAGGCGTGCGGCATTCAGCTCGTTGACCTGGCGCAGGACGGAAGGTGGTTTGAACGGTTTCCGAGCGGGCACAACCGCAAGAAGACGGATCTGTCGATCGGCCGCTCGTTGCTGAAGCCCGCCACGGCGGCGGACATGCTGGCATTGCGCACGCTGATGCAGAGCCTGCATCCGAAGCCAGAGTACTTCTTCGTGCCCGATGCCCGCGACGACAGCCTGACCTATGCGCAAACGCTGCTCGACGCGATCCAGGACATTGCCCGCAACAAGATCGGGTCCGAATGGGTGGTCATCCACGGCGCTCGCGGAAGCGCGGCCATGGAATTGCTCGCGCCCGGCTGGGAAGGGCACATCGAGAAACTCGCGCAAGCATCTTTCCCGCTGGCCGATGCGCTGGAGATCGTGACTGCGCTGGAAGGCGAAGGCCCCGACCACATGGCCCAGGTGCTCTGCTCGCTGGCACACGCGTCCCACAAGACGTTTACGAGACGGTATGGCACCTGCTGGCCCCTGTGGTACGCGGCGAGCATGCGCGCGCTCCTGGCGGACATCGAGTTGGATGCGGGTCTCATTCGAAAGATGCCACACCTTTCGGATGACACGCAGCGCAGACAAGCGCTTTGGCGTCGGCGGCAGGCCCAGCGCAACAGTCCTGATGGCATCCCCTCCGACGATTGGGACTGGCCGTTCAGTCACCACTTCCCGAAGCGAACGCCAGGCCGCAAGCCCAAGCCTGCGCAGGCAGCGCCAACGCGCAGCCTCATTGCGCCCGTGGGCAACGGCGCGCCGCCAGCGGTGCGGCCCGCTGAACTGCCTTCGTTCAACTCGCTGCTCAACTACCTGCTCAGGCGTCACCTGGGCCTGACTTCCGTGGCAGCGGCGAAGGACGTTGAGATCGGCATGGATGTGGCAGTTTGGTTGGACCTGTGCGAAGGGGCCCCACCGACGAAAACCCCGGGCGAGGTCATCGAGCAGCCCGCGGTCGAAGGCAACGAAGGGAAGTTCGTCTCCGCGAAGAAGCCGACGAATGCGTTGACCTTTGGCCTGAACCAGCTCAAGAGCCCGGATGTCCAGGCCCTGATTGCTGCTCTCGCCACGGCGTCCCCCTGGTGGTGGCCGCTGGCCACACTGCTGAAGGACAGTGCCAACGCACCGCCAGTGACCAAGGGCCTGCTCGTGCGGCTGCGAGACCTGTTGCCCTCGAGCCTGGCCGTCGACGTGACGCTATCCACGGAGTACTTCGACGACGCGCTGGCGGAAAGCATCAAGGACCTCGACCGCGTGCATGTCGAGGTCTCCTCAAATGTCGAGCGTTGGCGACCTCGCGTCCGAGTGATGCCTGATGCCCTGAATGCAGTCGGAGAGGTCAATGACCAAGCCGCCGCGATGTTGACCCGCCTGTCGACTTTGACGCTCGCTATCTGCCCTCTTCTCACCGAGTACATGTCATGAATGAAGAACGTCTCCACCAAGCCTTCCTCGAAGGTCGATTCGATCCGGTTCAGCCTGTGAGTCAGCCGGAGACCTTGCTCTGGTCTGCGCTGCCGCAATCGCCTGACGGGCGCTTCTTGATCGCTCACCTGCAACGGGAACTCCTTGTCCAACAGCAGAAGCACGTGCTCAACGCGCCGACTGCCAGTTCACAGGTTCTCACCGGCAAGCTCAGCGCGGACAAAGGTCTTGAACTCAGGCGTCTTGCGGTGGTCCCGCTTGATGTGACCACGCGGCAAATTCCGCCACTTTCAAACCCGGCTGGCATTCCGGCGCCAACTGCCCAGCCTGGGCCGGCGGCGCCGCCTGTTCAGTCCCCCGGCGCACAGGCCCTGGCTCGAGCCGATACGGCATCAAGCACCACAACTCAGGTCATGCCCACAGAGCAGTTCAAGCTGCCTACAGGCGTGTCGCCCCTCCAGGCGCAATTGGCAGAGGACAAGGACACGCGACGCATCCTCAAGATACTTCAGGCCAGGAAACGAGGTGACGTCCGCACGCACGAGGTACTGGACCGCTGGCTCGAAGGCGCCAACGACGAGATCCGGGTCCGTCGGATGGTCACCGATATCGAGCCTCACACACCGCCCACAACGACACGGAAAGGCGAAGTGTGCTGGGACGACGTAGTGGGCATCAGCGGCTACCTGCCGTTTGAGAGCCCTGTGATGGTCGTGGGCGAGTTGCGCGAGATGGCGTCTCGCTCAAACTCCCTGGCAGGCTCGACGATCAGGCTTCGCGTACGCCGGGCGAAGCTCCCCGCCAACTTGAAGGTCCGCCAGTACTTCAAGGCCAAGGCCGGACAGCCGCTGGAACTACACGTCGAAAGCGACGAGGTCGGCCTCCGCCTGGCCCAGTTCTTGGGTCGAGGCAAAGTGCGGGTGAAGGTCATCGTCAGTCGCGAGGTGCCAGAGCACGGCCGCTGGAACCTGGTCGTCGTGGAGGTGTACCCCGAGAGGCTGGGGGAGACGGAGCGCCAGGCGCATGTGGACTGGGTTGCGCGCGAGCTGGCCCGGGTGGCGCCGGCTGGGTCCGAGTGGTTCGATGCGGAGCCGGCCGAGCAGGACTCAAGAGAGGAGGACTCAAGAGAGGAGGACTCAAGTCCTTGAACGGCCCCGCCCGGCTTGCGTGCTGCCGGGCCTTCCCCCTCTGGACGACTGGATGCAGCCCGTGCGGCACCAAGGTATGCGTCCGGGCATGTCACCTTGACGCCCCGCGCAACCGGGGTGACGGCTCTCAGGAAGCGGGAGACCAACGGTGCGGCAGCAACTCGTCGACGCGGCTGGCCGGATGAGTCGGCAGCCGCTCGAGCACGTCCTTGAAGTAGGCGTAGGGGTCGTGCCCGTTGATGCGCGCTGAGTGCAGCAAGCTCATGATGGCCGCAGCCCGCTTGCCCGCACGCAGGCTGCCAGCGAACAGCCAGTTCGACCTTCCGATGGCAATCGGCCGGATCTGGTTCTCCACCCAGTTGTTCGAGATCGGCACGTCACCATCGTCGACGAAGCGCGTGAGTTCCTTCCAGCGCTTAAGGCTGTAGTCGATGGCCTTGATCGTGGCCGAGCCGGGCGGCACCAGTTGCCGCTGCGCGAGTAGCCAGCGGTAGAAGACGGCCAGCACCCGCCGTGACTTGCGCTGCCTTATTCGTCGTCGCTCCTCGCTGGGCAGGTCTTCGATCTCACGCTCGATCCTGAACAGGCACTGGTGGTAGCGCAGGGCCTTGCGGCCTACCTCGCTGCGGTGGTTGGCCCACAGGTCGTTGAACTTACGTCTGGCGTGGGCCATGCACTGCGCCGAGGTCACGCCCTTGGTCGTCGTGGCGGTGTAGCCGCTGAAGCCGTCTGTCACCAGCGTGCCCTGCCAGGCCTGGGGTGTGTCGAGCATGAGGAACTCGCGCACGTTCTCGCCGGCACGGGTCTCGCTGAACTCGAACACCACCGCCTTCGTCGGGTTCGCACTCGTGGTGCAGTACGACCAGATGTAGGCCTTGTGCGTCTTGCCGTCGCGCAGCTGCTTGGGCTTGAGCATGGCCACCGGCGTCTCGTCGGCGTGCAGCACGACATGGCGGCGCAGTTCGTCCGCCAGCGCCTGCACCAGTGGCTGCAGTTGCGCGCCGCACTCGCCCACCCACTGCGCCAGCGTCGAGCGGGCGATCAGGTGGCCGGCACGCTCGAAGATGGCTTCCTGCCGGTACAGCGGCAAGTGGTCGAGGAACTTCGCCACCAGCAAGTGGGCCAGCAGGCCGGCCGTGGGGATGCCCTTGTCGATGACGTGGGCCGGCACCGGCGCCTGAACAATCTTGTCGCAGCAGCGGCACGTCCACTTGCCGCGGACATGGCGCTCCACGCTGAACGTGCCTGGCTCGTAGTCCAGTCTCTCGGCGACGTCCTCGCCGAAGCGCTGCATCGGCTGGCCACAGCCGCAGTGGATGTCGGTCGGCTCGTGCGGGATATCGCGGCGCGGCAGGTGCGGCGGCATCTGGGTGCGCCTGGGCGTCTTGTTCTCGGTCTTCTTCTCGGTCTTGTCCTTGTCGCCCGCCTTGCCGCGCTCGCGCTCGATCTCACGGTCGAGTTCGGCCAGGTCGGCGTCCAGCGTCTCTTCCAGCAGGCTCCTTTGTTCTAGCGCCAGGGTGCTGGCGAAGCGCTCGCTGGTGGCGGCGAACTTCAGCCGCTTGAGCACCGCCATCTCGTGCGTGAGCTTGTCGATCAGCGCCTGCTTGAAGGCGATCTCGGCGTCCCGCTGCTGGACCTGTGCCAGCAGCGACTGCACGACCTGCCGCATCTGCGGCTCCAGGGCGTCCAGTTGCTGCGCGCTGATCATGGACAGCCATGGTGCCGAACCAGCGTGCCGGGCGCATCGGCAGATCCGGCAATTGCAGCCTGCTTGACTGGTGATCTCGGATCAGCTCAGATCACGCGGATGATGCCGGCGTCGCCCAGGCGCTGCCACGGCAGGCCCAGCACCAGGGCTTCGAACTGCGTGCGCGTCAGCGGCAGCGTGGCCGCCCCATCGCTCGACCAGGTGAACTTGCCGATGTTCAGGCGGCGTGCGGCCAGCCACACGCCGATGCCGTCATGCACCAGCACCTTCATGCGGTTGGCCCGCCGGTTGGCGAACAGGTAGGCGTGGTGCGGGTGGGCCTGGCCGAAGACATGGACCACGCGCGCCAGCGCGGCCTCGGTGCCCACGCGCATGTCCAGGGGTTGAACGGCCAACCACCACGCGTCGACCCGGATCACTTCAGCAACTCGCGCACGAAGACAGCCAGGTCACCAAGCGCCTTCTCGGGCCATGTAACGCCGACCGTCACGGCACCGCGCTGTAAGCGTCCGGCAAAGTCATCTTGAACCCGGCGTAGGCGCAAAGGATGCTCGTGTCCACTTCAACTCTTGGTGGACACGTGGACACTATCGAACAGCATCCTGTGGGCGGTCGACGCCGTC
>CAJAES010000009.1 GCA_903938815.1 uncultured beta proteobacterium | reverse complement strand
GAACTGCTCGTCTTCGGTGGAGCCCTTCAGAGCGGCCGTGGAGGCCTGCGCCTCGATCGTCGTCGTCACGGCGTCGAAGTAGCCGGTGCCGACCTCGCGCTGGTGCTTCACCGCGGTGAAGCCGCGCTCGGCTGCCGCGAATTCCTTCTGCTGCAGTTCCACGAAGGCGGTCATGTTGTTGCGGGCATAGCCGTAGGCCAGGTCGAACATGCCGTAGTTCAGCGAGTGGAAGCCGGCCAGCGTGATGAACTGGAACTTGTAGCCCATGGCGCCGAGTTCACGCTGGAACTTGGCGATGGTGGCGTCGTCCAGGTTCTTCTTCCAGTTGAAGGACGGCGAGCAGTTGTAGGCCAGCAGCTTGCCCGGGAACTTGGCGTGAATCGCGTCGGCGAAGGCCTTGGCGAAGGCCAGGTCGGGCTTGCCCGTCTCGCACCAGATCAGGTCCGCGTAGGGCGCGTAGGCGAGGCCGCGGCTGATGGACTGGTCCAGGCCGTTGCGGGTCTTGAAGAAACCTTCGACGGTGCGCTCGCCGGTCAGGAAGGGCTTGTCGTTCTCGTCGACGTCGCTCGTGACCAGATCGGCGGCTTCCGCGTCGGTGCGGGCCAGCAGGATGGTCGGCGTGCCCATCACGTCGGCCGCGAGGCGCGCCGCGACGAGCTTGGCCACGGCTTCGCGGGTCGGCACCAGCACCTTGCCACCCATGTGGCCGCACTTCTTGACGCTGGCAAGCTGGTCCTCGAAGTGCACACCGGCGGCGCCGGCGTCGATCATCGACTTCATGAGCTCGAAGGCGTTCAGGACGCCGCCGAAGCCCGCTTCCGCGTCGGCCACGATCGGGGCGAAGAAGTCGATGTCGTCCTTGCCTTCGCTCCACTGGATCTCGTCGGCACGCTTGAAGGTGGCGTTGATGCGCTTGACGACCTTCGGCACGGAGTCGACGGCGTAGAGCGACTGGTCGGGGTACATCTCGCCGTTGCTGTTGGCGTCACCGGCGACCTGCCAGCCCGACAGGTAGATGGCCTTCAGACCGGCCTTGACCTGCTGCATGGCCTGGTTGCCCGTCAGGGCGCCCAGCGAGTTCACGAAGGGCTCGGTGTTCAGCAGGTTCCAGAGCTTCTCGGCGCCGCGCTTGGCCAGCGTGTGCTCGATCGGCATCGACCCGCGCAGGCGCACCACGTCTTCAGCGCTGTAGCCGCGCTGGATGCCCTTCCAGCGGGGGTTCTCGGCCCATTCCTTCGAGAGGGCGGCGGCTTGTTGGTCACGGGTGAGTGCAGTCATGAAACGGCTCCTGGGAGGTTGCGGGAAAAGCTTGAATTCACACCCTCAGGTTAGCGAAGCGAAGCCGCTGTGCCAAGACTTATGTCTTATATAAGACAAAAGATAGTAGTGTTATAAATCAACGACCTATGGCTCATATTCCGCGATACGGAATGCCATTCATCAGTCCGCAATCTCATGCGGCACTGCACCATTCTCAAATTCCACAATGCGAAACTCTGTGCGAGTCCGTGAAATTCAGGCCGGGCACCCCGACAACCAGCGCGAGTACACATGGTCCGCCAGGGCCTGTTGCGCCGCGAGGTGCCGGCCGGTGCCGGCCCGCAGTGCCGCCACGTCCTGCACCGTGCGCCCTTCGGCTTCACGCGGGTCGTGCAGCCAGCGCTCCGCCTTGACGGCGTCGATCTCCAGGTGGAACTGCATCGCCAGATGAGGCCCGAGCGCGAATGCCTGGACCGGGCAGGCATCGCTGGTGGCCAGCGCCACCGCCCCTGCCGGCAGGGAAAAGGCGTCCACATGCCACTGCATCACCACGTCCGGCGGACGCGGACCGAACCATTCGGCGGCACTCTCGCGCCAGAGCAGCGGCTGCCACCCGATCTCGGCCTCGGGCGAGCCGCAGACCTCCGCGCCCAGCGCGCGTGCCATGAGTTGCCCACCCAGGCAGTGCCCGATGACGGGGATGCCGCAGGCCACGCCCTGCCGGACCAGGGCTTCGGCCTGGCGCAGCGAGGGCAGATCGTCGTTGGCGCCCATCGAGCCGCCCAGGATGGCCAGCGCCCGGTAGCCTTCCAGCGTGGCCGGGAAAGAATCACCGGCCTCGGTGTTCCTGATGTCGTGGGCCACGCCGGCACGCTCGAGCCACGTGCCGAGGTAGGCCGGGTCGTCGCGGGTCAGGTGCTGGAGGATCAGGACCGGCTGCTGCGCTCTAATCATGGCCTCGATTGTCCTCAAGGCCCGCCCCTCCGATGAGCAGCTTCGCATTTCTCTCCGACACCGGTTTCCTGAAGGCTCCGGCCGCCACCGACCAGCCCTACGCGGTGGCGGGCATCGCCTGGGACGGCTCGACCACCAATCGTCCGGGGGCCCGCATGGCCCCACGCGCCATCCGCACCGCGAGCCACATGCTGTGCGACGGCACGCACCCGCTGTTCGATGTCACGCCCGACGGCCTGCTCGGCGATGCGGGAGACCTGCCCTTGCCCAACACCTCGCTCGAAGGCATGCGGGCCGCCATGACGGCGCCGGTGGCGGCGCTGATCCGGCGCCACCACATGGCCTGGATCGGCGGCGACCACTCCATCACCCTGCCCCTGCTGCGCGCCTATAGCGAATGGCTGGGCCGGCCCCTGGCGGTGCTTCACTTCGACGCCCACTGCGACACCTGGACCGACCACTTCGGCGAACCCAGCGGGCACGGCACCTGGGTCTACGAGGCGATACAGGAAGGGCTGGTGGTGCCGGAGTGCTTTGTCCAGGTTGGCATCCGCTCCTCGGGCGAACGCGCCGCGCGGGACTACGTGCGCGATCAGGGCGGCGCCATCCACACTGCCCGCGAGTTGCGTGGCCTGGAGGGCTCGGCGGCGCTGAAGCCCGTGCTGGACGGCCTGCGCCTGCGGCTGGCCTCGCATGGCAACCCACCGCTCTACCTGAGCCTGGACATCGATTGCCTGGACCCGGCCTTCGCGCCTGGCACCGGAACGCCCGAGCCGGGCGGCATGAGCACCAATCAGGTGCTGACCCTGCTCGAAGACGGTGCGGATCTGCCCTGGGTCGGGATGGACTGCGTCGAGGTGGCTCCCCCCTACGACCACGCCGAACTGAGCAGCCAGGCGGCGGCGCACTTCGTCTGGACCTATCTGTGCGGCCGGGTCGCCGCTGGCGCGGCCGTTACAGCGGGAGCGCCGTCGTCTTCTTGACCGTGCGCAGCACGAGCATCGAGTTGGAGCGCACGACGCCGGGCAGCCGGGGCAGCACTTCGGCATGGAACCGCTCGAGGTCGGTCGCGTCGCGGTACATGAAGCGCACCAGGTAGTCGTTGGTGCCGGCCACATAGAAGCAGTCCAGGATCTCGGGGCGGTCCCTGACAGCCTGCTCGAAAGCCTCCAGGCGGCGGGGCTGCGTGCTTTCCAGGTTGATGATGGTGTAGCTGGTGCCGAACCGGCCCAGCGCGCGCGGATTGAGCAGCGCGACGTAGCCGTCGATCACGCCCGCGTCCTCGAGCGCCTTCACGCGTCGAAGGCACGCGGAGGGCGACAGGTGCACGCGCAGCGCGAGATCCTGGTTCGACAGCCGCCCGGAGGCCTGCAACTCCGTCAGGATGGCTTCGTCGATCGCATCCAGTTGCACCAGATCGTCTGTGTTTCGCATGTTCTGCCGTTTCGCCGTGCTCTGGCGGCATGATAGTTCGTGGCCTAGGGTCCGCCCACCCCTATCGCGCACGCACATTGCGTCGCCGGGCGTCTAGACTGCGGGCTGGCCCGTTGTCACCCTGGAGACCGCCTCATGGACAAGCTCTCTGACGCCTACTGGATGCCGTTCACGGCGAACCGGCAGTTCAAGAAGAACCCGCGCCTGCTGGCGCGCGCTTCCGGCATGCACTACTGGGACGACCAGGGTCGCGAGATCCTCGACGGCGTCGCCGGGCTGTGGTGCGTGAACGCCGGCCACGGCCGGCCGAAGATCACGGCGGCCATCCAGGCCCAGGCCGCGGAGATGGATTTCGCGCCGCCCTTCCAGATGGCGCATCCGAAGGCGTTCGAACTGGCTGGGCGCGTGGCGGCGCTGGCTCCCGAGGGCATGGGCAAGGTGTTCTTCACCAACTCGGGCTCGGAATCGGTGGAGACGGCGCTGAAGATGGCGCTGGCCTACCACCGCGTGCGCGGCGAGGGGCACCGCACCCGCCTGATCGGGCGCGAGCGCGGCTACCACGGCGTGAACTTCGGCGGCATCTCGGTCGGGGGCATGGTCGCCAACCGCAAGATGTTCGGCACCATGCTGGGCGGCGTGGACCACATCCGGCACACACACGACCCCGCGCGCAACGCCTACTCCGTGGGCCAGCCGGCGCACGGCGCCGAACTCGCCGACGACCTGGAGCGCCTGTGCGCGCTGCACGACGCCTCCACCATCGCGGCGGTGATCGTCGAGCCCGTGGCCGGCTCCACGGGCGTGCTGGTGCCGCCGGTGGGCTACCTGCAGCGCCTGCGCGACATCTGCGACAAGCACGGCATCCTGCTGATCTTCGACGAGGTCATCACCGGCTTCGGCCGCACCGGCCACCCGTTCGCCGCGCAGACCTTCGGCGTCACGCCCGACATGATGGTCGTGGCCAAGGGCCTGACCAACGGCGCCGTGCCGATGGGCGCCGTGATCGCGAAGAACCACCTTTACGAGGCCTTCATGAGCGGCCCCGAGCACCTGATCGAGTTCTTCCACGGCTACACGTACTCGGCGCACCCGCTGGCCTGCGCCGCCGGCCTCGCGACGCTGGACACCTACGCCGAGGAAGGCCTGCTCACCCGTGCGCAACAGGTTCAGGGCTACTTCGCGGAGGCCATCCATGCGTTGAAGGGCGAGCCCAACGTCATCGACGTGCGCAACATCGGCCTTGTGGGTGGCATCGAACTGGCGCCGCTGCCGGGCGAGCCTGCCAAGCGCGCGTTCGGCGTCTTCCTCGACTGTTATGCCGAGGGCGTGCTGCTGCGCACCACCGGCGACACCATCGCGCTGTCGCCGCCGCTCATCATCGAGCGCGAGCACATCGACCGGATCGTCGGCACCATCCGCGCGGCGCTGCGCCGCGCCGCCTGAACCGGAAAGGCACTGCCTATCGTATGCCGTTGCTGGACACCGACCGCGAACTGACGAAGGACTCCTACTACGCCGCCACTGCGGCGCGCGGAGCCGCCTTCGCGCCGCTGTCGGGGTCCACCCGGTGCGATGTCGCCATCGTCGGCGGCGGCCTGGCCGGGCTCTCGGCCGCGATCGAACTTCGCCGGCAGGGGCTGGATGTCGTCCTGCTCGAGGCCCGGGAGATCGGCTTCGGCGCCAGCGGGCGCAACGGCGGGCAGGCCATCCACGGCCTCGCGTGCGATCAGGACGTCATCGAGGCGCAGCTCGGTCTGGAGGACGCCCGCCGCGTCTGGCAGATGAGCATCGAGGCCCTGGACCTGATCCGGTCCAGGATCGCGGAGTTCGCCATCGATTGCGACTGGCAGGACGGCTACCTCGGTCTGGCCACCAGCGCCGGCAAGGGCCGTGCGCTGGCCGAATGGGCCGATCGCATCGACACGGTCTACGGCTACCCGCTCACCCGCGTGGCCCCGGCCGATGTGGGCCGGTGGATCGCCAGCCCGCGCTTTCACAGCGGCATCCATGACCCGCGCTCGGGGCATCTGCACCCGCTGAAGTACACGCTGGGCCTGGCCCGGGCCGCGGCCGCAGCGGGCGTGCGCCTGTACGAGGGCACGCCGGTCAGTGCCCTGCAGCCGGGGCCGGAGCCGCTGTTGCGCACCCCGGTCGGCGATGTGCGGGCGCGGCATGTGCTGCTGGCAGGCAACGTCTACCTGCAGGGCCTGGCGCCGGCGCTCGCGCCGCGCATCATGCCGGTCGGCACGTACATTGCGTGCAGCGAAACCCTGGACCCGGCCCGCGCCGATGCGCTGATCCCCAGCCGCTCGGCCGTCTGCGACACCGACTTCGTGCTCGACTACTTCCGCCCCACCCCCGACCACCGCATGCTCTACGGTGGCCGCGTCAGCTACAGCACGGTCACGCCGGGCGACCTGGCCGAGAGCATGCGCCAGCGCATGGTGAAGACCTTCCCGCAGCTGTCCGACGTGAAGATCCGGTACGCCTGGGGCGGCTTCGTGGACATCTCGATGAACCGCGCACCCGATTTCGGTCGCCTGGCGGGTAGCGCCAACGTCTACTACCTGCAGGGCTTCTCGGGCCACGGCCTGGCGCTCACGGGCCTGGCGGGGCGGCTGGTGGCCGAGGCCATCGGCGGCAATGCCTCGCGCTTCGACGTCTTCGCCCGCCTGAAACACCGGCCTTTCCCGGGCGGCGCGCTGCTGCGCACGCCGGCATTGGTTCTGGGCATGGCGTGGTACCGGCTACGCGATATGCTGGGATGACTCGCAACATGGCTGCCAACTCTCCGCCCATCGTCCTCGTTCCCGCCTGCAACCGCATGCTGGGCGAGCACCCTTTCCACATCGCCGGCCGCAAGTACCTTGAGGCCGTGCGACTGGCGGGCGCCATGCCGCTGATCGTGCCGCGCGTCGAGCCCGAGGAGTTCGAGGCCCTGCTCGACCTCGCGGACGGCGTTCTGCTCACGGGCTCGCCCTCGAACGTCCACCCCCGGCACTTCGGCGAAGAGGTGCACGACAGCAGCCTGCCCCTGGACCCGCTGCGCGACGACTGGACGCTCCCGCTGATCCCGCTGATCCTCGCTCGCGGCCTGCCGCTGCTGGCCATCTGCCGCGGTGCGCAGGAAGTCAACGTCGCGCTCGGCGGCACCCTTTATCAGGCGGTGCAGGAGGCCGGCCCCTACGCCGACCACCGCGCCGACGACGAGCAGCCCGCGGCCGTGCAGTACGGCCCGGCCCATGCCCTGCACGCGGTGCCTTCCGGCCTGCTGGCCGGCATCGTGGGCCGCACCGAATTCGAGGTCAACTCGGTGCACGGCCAGGGCATCAAGGTGCTGGCGCCGGGCCTGCGGGCCGAGGCCCATGCGCCGGATGGCCTGGTGGAGGCCTTCACGAGGCCGCAAGCCCCGGGCTTCAACCTCTGCGTGCAGTGGCACCCTGAATGGCGTGCCGCCGACAACCCGGTCTCGATGCAGATCCTGCGGGCCTTCGGGCACGCGACGCGCGAGTACCGCCGCCAGTTCCGTGACCGGGTGCGGGGCCCCTTACCCGTGGAAGCACTCGCCGCTTCCACAACCGAATCCTGACAGGTGCCCCCATGAGTCCCCCCCGCGAACCGATGTCCTTCAACCAGCTCGAGCAATGGCTCGACCAGAACCGCGTCACCGAGATCGAGTGCCTCGTGCCCGACCTCACCGGCGTGGCCCGCGGCAAGATCCTGCCGCGCCAGAAGTTCACCGAAGACCGCGGCATGCGGCTGCCGGAAGCCGTGGTCGCGATGGGCGTCACGGGCGAGTTCCCGGAAGAAGGCCCGTACTACGACGTCATCACCCCCACCGACCGCGACATGCATCTGCGGCCCGACCCCAGCACGGTGCGCATCGTGCCCTGGGCGGTCGACCCCACCGCACAGGTGATCCACGACTGCTATGACCGCGACGGCAAGCTCGTCCCGTTCGCGCCGCGCTCGGTGCTGCGCCGGGTCTGCGAGCGCTTCGACGCCGCCGGCTGGGACCCTGTTGTCGCGCCCGAACTCGAGTTCTACCTGGTTGCCCGCAACACCGACCCCGACGTGCCGCTGAAGCCGCCGGTGGGCCGAAGCGGCCGCAGCGAGACCTCACGCCAGGCCTACTCCATCGACGCGGTGAACGAGTTCGACCCGCTGTTCGAGGATGTCTACGCCTACTGCGAGCGCATGGAGCTCAACGTCGACACGCTCATCCACGAGGTCGGCGCCGGGCAGATGGAGATCAACTTCTTCCATGCCCACCCGCTGGGGCTGGCCGACGAGGTCTTCCTGTTCAAGCGCACGGTGCGCGAGGCCGCGCTGCGCCACGGGATGTTCGCCACGTTCATGGCCAAGCCGATTGCCGGTGAGCCGGGCAGCGCCATGCACATCCACCAGAGCGTGGTGAGCAAGACCACGGGCCACAACATCTTCAGCAACGAGGACGGCACGCCCAGCAAGGAATTCTTCTGGTACATCGGGGGGCTGCAGAAGTACATCCCGGCCGCCATGGCCCTGTTCGCGCCCTACGTGAACAGCTACCGCCGCCTGGTGCGCAGCAACGCTGCGCCGATCAACATCCAGTGGGGCACCGACAACCGCACGGTCGGCATCCGCAGCCCCGTGGCCGGGCCGGCGGCACGCCGCATCGAGAACCGCGTGATCGGCGCCGATGCCAACCCCTACGTGGCGCTGGCCGCCACTCTGGCCTGCGGCTACCTCGGGATCCAGCAGCGCATCGAGCCCTCGCCGGAGTGCAAGGGGGACGCCTACCTAGGCGACTTCCAGCTGCCGCGCAGCCTGGGTGAAGCGCTCACGCTGCTGCGCAACGAGACCGACCTCGCCGCGGTGCTGGGCGCCGACTTCGTGACCGTCTACACCGAGGTCAAGGAGATCGAGCACGCCGAGTTCATGAAGGTGATCTCGCCCTGGGAACGCGAACACCTGCTGCTGCACGTCTGAAAGGCCCGAAGCCATGAACGCACGCACCACCCTCGAATGGCAGGCGGCCGACGCCGCGCACTTCCTGCACCCTTTCACCGACTTCCAGTCGCTGGCCCGCAAGGGCTCGCGCATCATCACCAAGGCCGACAACATCTACCTCACGGACAGCGACGGGAACCGCATCCTCGACGCGATGTCCGGCCTGTGGTGCGTGAATGTCGGCTACGGCCAGGAGGCGCTGGTGGAAGCCGCCGCGCGCCAGATGCGTGAGCTGCCCTTCTACAACGCGTTCTTCCAGACCGCCACGCCGCCGGCCATCGAGCTGGCGGAGCTGCTGTCGGAGGTGACGCCGCCGCAGTTCAAGCACGTGTTCTTCTCGGGCTCGGGCTCCGAGGGCAACGACACCGTCGTCCGCATGGTGCGCCGCTACTGGGACCTGATGGGCCAGCCCGGCCGCAGCGTCATCATCAGCCGCGTCAATGCGTACCATGGCTCGACGATGGCCGGCGCCTCGCTGGGCGGCATGAGCGGCATGCACGCCCAGGGCGGGCTGCCGATTCCAGGCATCGTGCACATCCAGCAGCCCTACTGGTACGAACATGGCCGCTCGATGAGCCGCGACGAGTTCGGCATCGTGGCTGCCGGATGGCTGGAGGACAGGATCCTCGAGATCGGCGCGGAGAAGGTCGCCGCCTTCATCGGCGAGCCCATCCAGGGCGCCGGCGGCGTGATCATCCCGCCGGCCACCTACTGGCCCGAGATCCAGCGCATCTGCGACAAGTACGGCATCCTGCTCGTCAGCGACGAGGTCATCTGCGGCTTCGGGCGCACCGGGCAATGGTTCGGCTGCGAGACACTGGGCTACCGCCCCGACCTCATGACCTTCGCCAAGGGCGTGACGAGCGGCTACGTGCCGCTGGGCGGCGTGATGGTGGGCGACCGCATCGCCAAGGTCCTGATCGAGCACGGCGGCGAGTTCAACCATGGCTACACCTACTCGGGCCATCCGGTAGCCTGCGCGGTGGCACTGGCCAACATCCGGCTGATCCAGGAGACCCGGCTCGTCGAGCACGTGCGCGACGACGTCGGCCCGTATCTTGCTGAGCAGTACGCCAAGCTGCGCGAGCATCCGCTCGTGGGCGATGCCGAGACCTGCGGATTGATGGCGGTGCTGCTGCTCGTGAAGGACAAGTCCACTGGCGCGATGTTCCCGTCCGAACTGGACATGGGCATGGTGTGCCGCGGGCATTGCTTCCGCGAGGGCCTGATCATGCGCGCCGTCGGCGACCGGATGATCATCGCACCGCCGCTCGTTATCACACGTGCCCAGATCGACGAGATGATGTCGCTGATCCGCCGCTGTCTCGACCTCACGCTGGCCGATGCGCACACGCACGGCTGGCTCGCTTAGACTCCCCGCCCACCATCGTTACGCCCCTTCCCCCTGGAGGTTGTCACCATGAAGATGCAGTCCTTTCTCGCGCGTTCCGGCCTGGCACTGGCCGCAATCCTGGCGTCATCGCCGACCCTGGCCCAGGAGGAAGAGAAGGTCCTCAACATCTACAACTGGTCGGACTACATCGCTGAGGACACGATTGCCAATTTCGAGAAGGAAACCGGCATCAAGGTCCGATACGACAACTTCGACAACAACGAGATCGTCCACGCCAAGCTGGTGGCGGGCAAGACGGGCTACGACATCATCGTGCCGTCGTCCAACTGGGCCAAGCTGCAGCTCGACGGCGGCCTGCTGCG
Source organism: uncultured beta proteobacterium (assembly GCA_903938815.1). Classification (GTDB taxonomy): domain Bacteria; phylum Pseudomonadota; class Gammaproteobacteria; order Burkholderiales; family Burkholderiaceae_C; genus Rubrivivax. Next base: position 57,097 of record CAJAES010000009.1, on the reverse strand, counting down.
CAAGCTGGACAAGGACAAGATCCCGAACCTGAAGAACCTGGATCCGGCGCTGCAGGCGCAGCTGGCCAAGATGGACCCGGGCAACCAGTACATGGTGAACTGGCTCTGGGGCTTCACCACCGTGGGCATCAACGTCGACAAGGTCAAGGCGGCGCTCGGCAGCATGCCCATGCCCGAGAACACCTGGGACCTCGTCTTCAAGCCGGAGTACGTCAGCAAGCTGAAGAGCTGCGGCGTGTCCTTCCTCGATTCGGCGACCGAGATCGTTCCGGTCGCGCTGCACTACCTGGGCAAGCCCGCGTACAGCAAGACGGCATCCGACTACGCGGCAGCCGGTCAGCTGCTGAAGACGATCCGCCCGAACGTCACGCTGTTCAGCTCGTCGGGCTACATCAACGACATGGCCAACGGCTCGGTCTGCGTGGCCGTGGGCTGGTCGGGCGACATCAACATCGCGCGCCAGCGCGCCATCGAGGGCAAGACCGGCCAGAAGATCGAGGCCCTGATCCCGAAGACCGGCGGCGTGCTGTTCTTCGACGTGATGGTGATTCCGGCCGACGCGCCGCGCCCGGGCAACGCGCAGAAGTTCATCGACTACATCCTGCGCCCGCAGGTGCACGCGAGCCTGACGAACAAGGTCTTCTACGCCAACCCGAACCTGCCGTCCAAGCAGTTCGTCAAGCCCGAGGTGGCGACCAACCCGACGGTGTTCCTGTCGGCCGGCGACATGGGCAAGATGGTGGCGCCCGACGCCATCAACAACGACCTGCGCCGCCTCATGACGCGCACCTTCACGTCCTTCAAGACCGGTCTGTAAATGTCGACTGTTCCCGCGCCGGGCGCCGGCTACCTGCAGATCCGCGACGTCGTCAAGGATTTCGGCGGGTTCAAGGCGGTCAACAACGTCAGCCTCGAGATCGCGAAGGGCGAGATCTTCGCGCTGCTCGGCTCGTCCGGCTGCGGGAAGAGCACGCTGCTGCGCATGCTCGCCGGCTTCGAGACGCCGACCTCCGGCCAGATCATCCTGGACGGCCGCAACCTCGCCGATCTGCCGCCCTACGAGCGGCCGATGAACATGATGTTCCAGAGCTACGCGCTGTTCCCGCACCTGACGGTGTGGGACAACATCGCGTTCGGCTTGCGGCGCGAAGGCCTGCCCAAGGACGTGGTCGCCAGCCGCGTGGAAGCCATGCTCAAGCTGGTGCAACTGGGCAAGTTCGCCCAGCGCAAGCCGCACCAGCTCTCGGGCGGCCAGCAGCAGCGCGTGGCGCTGGCCCGCAGCCTCGCCAAGCAGCCGCTGCTGCTGCTACTGGATGAACCGCTGGGCGCGCTGGACAAGAAGCTGCGCGAGCAGACGCAGATCGAACTCGTGAACATCATCGAACAGGTCGGCGTGACCTGCGTGATGGTCACGCACGATCAGGAAGAGGCCATGACCATGGCCTCGCGGATCGCGGTCATGAGCGAGGGCCGCTTCCTTCAGGTGGGCGCCCCGGGCGACATCTACGAAACCCCGGCCACGCGGTTCGTGGCCGACTTCATCGGCAACGTCAACCTCATGGAAGGCGTGCTGGCGGTGGACGAACCCGGCCACGTGATCATCGACTGCGCCGACTGCAGGCATTACGTGGGCCACGGCATCACCGGCACCGAAGGCATGTCGGTCACGGTGGCCCTGCGCCCCGAGAAGATCCACCTCACGCGCCAGAAGCCCGCTGACGAGTTCAACTCGGCGGCAGGCACCATCAAGGAGATGTCGTACTTCGGCAGCTTCACCGTCTATCACGTGCAACTGCGCAGCGGCGCCATGCTGAAGATCAGCCAGGCCAACGTGCAGCGCCACCGCGAGGACGAGCTGACCTGGGGTGACGAGGTCTGGGCCCACTGGTCGCGTTCCGCACACATTGTGCTGACGTCATGATGTCCCGCCTGAAGGCCCTCTTCTCGAGCCGCGCGCCCGTGATCGGCGTGCCCTACGGATTCCTGCTGCTGTTCTTCCTGCTGCCATTCCTGGTGGTGCTCAAGATCAGCGTGTCCGAGATGGAGGTCGTGACCTTCAAGGACATCGTCACCTGGCAGGAAGGGGTCCTGCAGCTGAGCCTGAAGTTCAGCAACTACCTCTTCATCCTGGAAGACCCGCTGTATGTCAGCACCTATCTGTCCAGCCTGAAATACGCGGCCGCCACCACGGTGCTGTGCCTGTTGCTCGGGTACCCGTTCGCCTACTTCATGGCGCGCGCCAAGCCGTCGCTGCAGCCGGCGCTGCTGATGCTGGTGATGCTGCCCTTCTGGACGAGCTTCCTGCTGCGCGTGTACGCCTGGAAGGGCCTGCTCAGCACCAACGGCTGGGTGTCCGACGTGATCATCGGCAGCGGGCTCGACCAGGTGCTCTTCGCGCTCGGCCTGATCCCGGCGCCGGGCAAGCTGATGAACACTCCGTTCTCCCTGGTGCTGGGCATGACCTACACCTACCTGCCCTTCATGATCCTGCCGCTGTTCGGCAACCTCGCCAAGCTGGACCTGCGGCTGCTCGAGGCCGCTGCCGACCTGGGCGCGTCGCCCTGGGTGGCGTTCTGGAAGATCACCGTCCCGATGTCCAAGGCCGGCATCATCGCGGGCGCGATGCTGGTGTTCATTCCGTGCGTGGGCGAGTTCGTCATCCCCGAACTGCTGGGTGGCCCCGAGACGCTGATGATCGGCCGCGTGATGTGGGACGAGTTCTTCTCCAACAACGACTGGCCGATGGCGTCGAGCGTGGCGGTCGTGATGGTGCTGCTGATCATCGTGCCGCTGGCCGTCTTCAACAAATACCAGGCCGAAAGCCAGGAGGCCTCGAAATGAGGGCCTCGGTGATCAACACCTGGTTCGCGCGCGGCTGGCTGTCGGCGGGGTACGTGTTCCTGTACCTGCCGATCGTGGCGCTGATCGTCTTCTCGTTCAACGACTCGCCCATTCCCAACGCCTGGCGCGGCTTCACGCTCAAGTGGTATGCGCAGCTCGCCAACGACCGCGAGATGATCGCCGGCCTGTGGCTGAGCCTGAAGATCGCGTTCCTCACGGCCTGCGGCTCGGTGGTGCTCGGCACATTCGCTGCCTTCGCCTTGGTGAAGTACAAGCGCTTCGGCGGCCGCACCATTTTTTCGGGCATGGTCAGCGCACCGCTGGTGATGCCCGAAGTGGTGGTCGGCCTGTCGCTGCTGCTGATGCTGGTGAGCGTGCAGCGGGCGCTCGGCTTCCCCGAGCGGGGCATGATGACCATCTGGCTCGGACACCTGCTGCTGGGCATGGCCTACGCGACGGTCGTGATCCAGTCGCGCCTGCGCGACATGAACCCTCAGCTCGAGGAGGCCGCGATGGACCTCGGCGCGCGGCCGCCGCAGGTCTTCTGGCTCGTCACGCTGCCGATGATCGCGCAGTCGCTGGTGTCGGCCTGGCTGCTCACCTTCACGATATCGCTGGACGACGTCGTGATTTCCGCCTTCCTGTCCGGGCCCGGCGCGACGACGATGCCGCTCGTCATCTTCTCCCGCGCCCGCCTGGGACTGAACCCCAGCGTGAATGCCGTGGCGACCATCATCGTGGTGGTCGTCGCTGTCGGCGTGGTGCTCGCAAGCTGGCTCATCGCCCGCGCCGAGCGCCGTCGTGCCCTGGAAATGTCCGCTGCGAACCGCGCGTGATGCGCGCCTGAACCGATTGCACCTCAAGAGGAGAGACCGATGAACAACGTCCGCCCCACACTGCTGGCCCTGGCCCTCGCGGCCGCCTTCGGTGCCGCCGCGCCCGCCGCCGCGCAGAGCAACGAGGAGGTCCTGAAGGAACTCCGCGCCTTGCGCGACCGCGTCAACGAGCTCGAATCCAAGCTCAAGGCCGCCGAGGCCAAGCCTGCCGCCGCACCGGCGGCGTCGCAGTGGGGCATGACGCCGGAACAGGCGGCTGAATTCAATCGCATCGCCGTCAAGGCCGAGTCGATGCAGGACAGCTTCACCGACCAGGGCTTCAAGGGCCTGGTGATCAGCGGCATGCTGGACCCGACCTACATCTGGACCAAGACGCGCGGCGGCAGCTTCGCCTTCCTGAACGGCTTCTCCGGCAACGGCGGCGACCTGTCCTACCCCGACGACCTCTTCGGCTACGACAACTCCTACTTCGGGCAGGCCATGCTCGACATCCAGAAGGAGACCGAGGACGGCACCAAGTGGCGCCTGACCCTTGCACCGCAGAAGAACGCTTCCTCGGGCTACAACGTGGGCTCGGTGGTTCACGAGGCCTCGGTCTCCATTGAACTCACCGACAACCAGACCCGCCTGTGGCTTGGCCAGATCCCCGACTGGTCGGGCTACGAGTACATCTGGGCGCACCAGCAGTCGCTGATCACGCACAACCTGCTGTTCGACTTCACGATCCCCAGCTTCTACACCGGCGCCGCGCTCGACATCACGCGCGGCAAGTGGTGGACGCGGGTCTTCGTCGGCAACATGAACGCCAGCCGCTACGACCGCGACAACCAGGCCCCGGTGCTGGCCTATCGCGTGGACTACTCCAAGGGCGAGTTCGACGGCTTCGGCTTCGCCGGCGTGCACGGCAAGAGCTTCGGCTCGCGCATCGACACCTTCGAGGTGGACGGCTACTACACGCGCGGCGACTGGTCGCTGCAGGGCCAGATCGGCGTGGGCCGCATCCGCGACGGCGCCGCGAACGGCGACGCCGAATGGGCCGGCCTGTCCGCGCTGGTGTCCTACAGCTTCTCGCCGCGCCTGAAGGGCACGGTGCGGGCAGACTATGTCAAGAACGACAAGAACGGCGGCGGCATCTTCGGGTCCGTCCCGGCTTGCGGCGACGACGACTGCAACACCCTGGTCGCCGACGGACGCAACGGCTTCGGCCCGAAGATGGCCTTCGACAGCAACACCGCCACCTGGGGCGCAGACGCCTCGGGCAAGGGCTTGAACCGGCACGCCGTGTCGATGGGTCTGGCCTACCTGTATGGCCTGAACACCACGTTCAAGGTCGAGTACCGGCTGGACGGCGCCAACGGCCCGGCCTTCATCGGCGAGAACGGCAACTATCGCAAGACCAACCATCTGCTCGGCACCTCCGTGGTGGTGACCTTCTGATGGGCGCGGCCGACTGGGCCGCCCGCGCTGCGGCCATCGCCGTCGACGGGCGTGCCGTCATCGATGGCCAGCGCGTGGAAGCCCGGGACGGCCAGCGTTTCGACAAGCATTCGCCCATCGACGGGCGGCTGCTGGGCAGCGTGGTGCGCGGGCAGGCGGCCGACATCGACGCCGCTGTGCGCAGCGCGCGTTCGGCCTTTGCCGACGGCCGCTGGGCCGGCAAGGCGCCGGCGGTGCGCAAGAAGATCCTGCAGCGGTTCGCGGAGAAGATCCTCTCGGCGCGCGACGAACTCGCGCTGCTCGAGACCCTGGACATGGGCAAGCCCATCCAGTACGCGCTAGGCGTCGATGTGCCTTCGACAGCCCGCACCATCGCCTGGTACGCCGAGGCCGTGGACAAGATCTACGACGAGATCGCGCCGACGGCGTCGAACTCGCTCGCGATGATCACGCGCGAGCCCATGGGCGTGATCGGGGTCATCGTGCCCTGGAACTACCCCATGATCATGGCCGCCTGGAAGCTCGGGCCAGCGCTCGCGGCGGGCAACTCGGTGGTGCTCAAGCCCAGCGAGAAGAGCCCGCTGACCGCGCTGCGGCTGGCCGAACTGGCGGTGGAGGCCGGCCTGCCCCCGGGCGTGTTCAACGTTGTTCCCGGCTACGGGCACGAGGCCGGCGAGGCGCTGGCGCTGCACATGGACGTGGACGCCATCGGCTTCACGGGCTCCACGCGCACGGGCCGGCGCATGCTGGAGTACGCGGGCCGCAGCAACCTCAAGCGCGTCTACAACGAACTCGGCGGGAAATCGGCGTTCCTGGTGTTCCCGGATTTCGGAGACGTGGAACGCGCCGCGAAGACGGTCGCGGGCAGCATGTTCTTCAACCAGGGCGAGAGCTGCAACGCACCCTCGCGCGTGCTGGTGCATGCCAGCATCGCCGACCGGTTCGTCGAGATCGTGGCCGGAGAAGTGCCGCAGTACGCGCCGGCCGACCCGCTGGACCCGGCCACCGTGATGGGCGCACTGGTCGATGCCACGCAGATGAAGACCGTGCTCGGCTTCATCGCCGCCGGGCGTGACGAAGGCGCGCGGCTCGTGGCCGGCGGCCATCAGGCCCGCACCGAGACCGGCGGCTGCTATGTCGAGCCCACGGTGTTCGACGGCGTGCTCAACGGCATGACCATCGCCCGCGAGGAGATCTTCGGCCCGGTGCTGTCGATCATCCGGTTCGAGACCGAAGCCGAAGCCGTCGCGCTGGCCAACGCCAGCGCCTACGGCCTGCAGGCCAGCGTCTGGAGCGACAACGTCAACCGCGCGCACCGCGTGGCCCGGGCCCTCAAGGCCGGCACGGTGCATGTGAACCAGTACGACGAGGACGACATCACCGTTCCCTTCGGCGGCTTCAAGCAAAGCGGCAACGGCCGCGACAAGAGCCTGCACGCCTTCGACAAGTACACCGAACTGAAGACGACCTGGCTGCGCATCGACGCAGACAAGCCATGAACCACTCCCTGAACGAGCAGATCCTGGCCCGCAAGGCCGCCGCCACCCCGCGTGGCGTGGGCGTGATGGCGCCCTTCTTCGTCGACCGCGCCGAGGGCGCCGAGCTCTGGGACGTCGAAGGTCGCCGCTTCATCGATTTCGCCGGCGGCATTGCCGTCATGAACGTCGGCCACGGCCACCCGAAGGTCAAGGCCGCACTGCAGGCGCAGCTGGAGCGTTTCACGCACACCTGCTACCAGGTGGTGCCCTACGAGAGCTATGTGTCGCTGGCCGAGAAGCTGAATGCGCTGACGCCCGGCTCGCACGCCAAGAAGACCGCGTTCTTCTCCACCGGCGCCGAGGCCGTCGAGAACGCGATGAAGATCGCCCGCTCGGCCACGAAGCGCTCGGGCGTCATCGCGTTCAGCGGCGCCTTCCACGGCCGCAGCATGTTCGCCGTGGCGCTGACGGGCAAGGTGCAGCCCTACAAGGCCGGCTTCGGCCCGTTCCCGCCCGAGATCTATCACGCGCCCTTCCCCTGCCACTGCGCCGATCTGGCCGAGGTGAAGAAGGCCGTGCATCACCTGTTCAAGGCCGACATCGAGCCTTCGCGCGTGGCGGCCATCATCTTCGAGCCGATTCAGGGTGAAGGCGGCTTCAACGTGATCCAGTCCGCCGCAGTGCAGTGGCTGCGCGAACTCTGCGACGAGCACGGCATCCTGCTGATCGCCGACGAGGTCCAGAGCGGCTTCGGCCGCACCGGGACGATGTTCGCGATGGAGCAGTTCGGTGTCATCCCGGACATTCTCGTCAGCGCCAAGTCTCTGGCGGCGGGCATGCCGCTGTCGGCCGTCACGGGCCGCGCCGAGATCATGGACGCGCCCGCCCCCGGCGGCCTGGGGGGCACCTACGCCGGCAACCCGATGGCCATCGCCGCGGCGCACGCCGTGATCGAGATCATGGCCGAGGAGCAACTGCCGCAGCGCGGCGCGAAGCTCGGCGAGCGCCTCAAGGCCGAGATCGGCGCACTGCGCGACCGCGTGCCGCAGATCGCCGATGTGCGCGGCCTGGGCGCCATGGTCGCGGTGGAATTCAACCGCGCCGGCAGCACCGAACCGGACGCCGACTTCACGAAGCGCGTACAGGCCCTGGCCCTGCAGCAGGGCCTGATCCTGCTGAGCTGCGGCGTGAACGGCAATGTCCTGCGCTTCCTGTTTCCGCTGACCATCGCGGAGCCTCTGTTCGACGAGGCGCTGACGATCCTGCGCGAGGCCCTGTTGAACGCATGAGTGCCCTGCAGGACCGCCTGCACGCCGAGGGCGTGCATTCCCTGCTGGTGCAGTTCACCGACATCGAGGGCGTCGCCAAGGGCAAGCTGGTGCCGCTGGCCGTCCTCGACGACGTGCTTGCCACGGGCGCCGGCTTTGCCGGGCCTTCCATCGCCGGCACGGGCCTGCCGCGCACCGGCCCGCGCGCCGAGTACTACGCCCGGGGTGACGCCGGTACGGCCCAGGCTCTGCCGTGGTGGCCCGGCGTGGCCCGCATCGTCGGTGACGGGTTCGTCGCGGGCGAGCCCTTCGACGCCTGCCCGCGCCAGGTTCTCAGGCGGCAGCTGGCGCGCCTGAGCCAGCGGGGCTGGCATCTGCAGACCGGCATCGAGCCCGAGTTCTTCCTGCTGCAGCGCGACGGCTGGGGCCCGGCCGACCCGCTCGACCGGCTCGACAAGCCCTCCTACGACCTCAAGTCGCTGCCGCGCCAGGCGGACTTCCTGCAGGAACTGGCCGAGGCCCTGCAGGCCTGCGGCTTCACGCTGCAGCAGATCGACCACGAGGACGCGCACGGGCAGTACGAGGTCAACTTCCGCCACGACGAAGCGCTGGCCAGCGCCGACCGGCTGATGTTCTTCAAGCTGGCGGCGCATGCGCTGGCCGAGGCTCGCGGCCTGGTGTTCTCGATGATGCCCAAGCCCTTCGGCAACCAGCCGGGCAGCGGCATGCATTTCCACGTGTCGCTGTGGAGCGGCGCCGAGTGCCTGTTCGCCGACCCGCAGGCCGAGCTGTCTGCCCTGGGCCGCGCCTTCATGGCCGGCGTGCTGGCACATGCGCCGGCCTTGACGGCCCTGGCTGCCCCCACGGTGAACTCGTACAAGCGCCTGACGGTGAACCAGTCGCTGTCCGGCACCACCTGGGCGCCGGCCTACATCGCGCACGGCTCCAACAACCGCACCGCGCTCGTGCGCACCCTGCCCGGCCGGTTCGAGTGGCGCGTGCCCGATGCCAGCGCGAACCCCTATCTGGCCACCGCCGCCCTGATCGCTGCCGGCCTCGACGGCATCGATCGCCAACTGGACGCGGGCCCCGCGGTCACCGACGATCTCTTCACGCTGCCACTGAGCGAGATCCGCGCGCGCGGCATCGGCCTGCTACCCCAGACGCTGAACCAGGCCTGCGAAGCGCTGGAGGGAGATGCCGTCATCACGGCTGCGCTGGGCGAGACGCTGAGCGCGGAGTTCGTGAAGCTCAAGCGGGACGAAGCCCTGGCCTACGCGCGCCACGTGAGCGCCTGGGAGCTGGAGCGCTACGGCGCGCGCTTCTAGCATGACGCCGTGGCTGGCCTATGGCGCCCTGGCGTCGAGCATGGTGCTGGTCGGCTCGTACGTCGGCCTGTCCAAGCTGCTGGTGCTGGTGTTTCCGGTCTTCCTGCTGGCGTGGCTGCGCTTCGGCATCGCGGCCGTGGCGATGCTGCATTGGGTGCGCCGACTGCCGGGCGACCCGCCCCTGTCCGCGCGCGACCGCCGGCTGCTGTTCTGGGAGAGCTTCCTCGGCAACTTCGGCTTCTCCATCTGCATGCTGTTCGGGGTGGCGGCCACGTCTGCGCTGGCGGCTGGCGTGGTGATGGCGGCCATCCCGGCCACCGTGGCGCTGATGTCATGGGCCGTGCTCGGGGACCGCATCGGCGGCCGCATGGTGGCAGCCATCGGCTGTGCCGTGGCCGGCATCGCCCTGCTGGCCCTGTCGCGCGGTGGCGATGCCGGCTCCGGCGGGCCGTGGTGGGGCTACGCGCTGCTGGTCGGCGCCGTGATCTGCGAGGCCAGCTATGTGGTCATCGGCAAGCAGCTCACCGGGCAGGTCTCGCCGCGGCGCATCAGCGCGCTGATCAATCTCTGGGGCCTGGCATTGGTCACGCCCTTTGGCGTGTGGCAGGCCATGAGCTTCGACTTCACGGCCGTGGCCCCGCGCGACTGGTCGCTGCTGGTGTTCTATGCGCTGGCCGCCAGCATGGTCTCGGTGTGGCTGTGGATGCGCGGCCTGCAAGGCGTCCCGGCATCGCGGGCCGGGGTGTTCGCCGTCCTGCTGCCCATCACGGCTGCGGGCATCGGCGTCGGCTGGCTGGGCGAGCCCTTCGGGCCGGGGCATGGCGCCGCCCTGGTCCTGGCGCTCGCGGGCCTGCTGCTGGCCGCCTGGCCGGGCCGGGCGGGCCCGAAACCCGTTGACGCGGGCGGCGGTTTGCCCGGCGGGTGATGCCGCGGCGCCCTACCTGGCCGCGCTGCGCCCGTAGTGGCGGAACTTCTCGATCACCTCGGCCATCTGTGCCGTGCCCAGGATGGCCGGCTCGCCCACGGCCAGGGCCTTCAGGTAGACCTCGCACAGCGATTCGATCTCCTGTGTCACCTTCATGGCGTGCGCCAGCGTGGTGCCGGCGGCGATCAGCCCGTGGTTGGCCAGCAGGCAGGCGTGGCGGTCCTTCATCGCCTCGGCCACGGCGCGGGAAAGCGCCTCGGTGCCGAAGGTGAAGTAGTCCACGCAGGGCACGGAATCACCGCCCGCGACGGCCACCATGTAGTGGAATGCCGGCAGCCCGCGGCGCAGGCAGGCCACGGCGGTCGCGTTGACGGAGTGCGTGTGCACCACGGCCTGCAACTCGGGCCGGGCGGTGTAGACCGCGCGGTGGAAGTGCCATTCCGAGGATGGCTGCCAGGCGCCGCGCAGTGTGCCGTCGTCGCCCAGCCAGACGAAATCCTCGGCCCGCAGGTCGTCCGCGCCCATGCCGGTGGGCGTGATGAGCATGCCCGCCCCGCAACGCAGGCTCAGGTTGCCGGTGCTGCCGCGGTTCATGCCCAGGGCGTCGAGCCGGCGGATGGCGGCGAGGCCGGCCTCGCGCAGGGCGGGTTCGTCGGTCGAAGCTGCGGGGGCATGCGCGGGTCCGGGCGCTTGCTCGACGGAGCAGGCCGTGGCCGAGGTTGTCGTCATGACCGACGGCAATGCGAAAGGCGGCATCGGCTGGCCGCTCATCCCTGCCCCGCCACGCCGCGCAACGCCGCTTCGTTCGCGGGCACGATGCCTCGCTCGGTGATGAGGCCGCTCACCAGGCGCGCCGGTGTCACGTCGAACGCAGGGTTGGCCGCGCCGCTGCCGTCGGGCACGAGTTGTACTTCCACCAGTTCACCGCGCGCATCGCGGCCGGTGATGTGGGTCTGCTCGCGCGCGCTGCGTTCCTCGATGGGAATCTCGCGCAGGCCGTCCTGCAGGCTCAGGTCCAGCGTGGACAGCGGCATCGCGGCGTAGAACGGCACGCCGTTGTCGTGGGCGGCCAGCGCCTTCAGGTAGGTGCCGATCTTGTTGCAGACATCGCCGCGCGCGGACACGCGGTCGCAGCCCACGATGACCAGGTCCACCTGCCCGTGCTGCATCAGGTGGCCGCCGGCGTTGTCGGAGATCACGGTGTGGGCGACCCCCTGCTGACCCAGCTCCCAGGCCGTCAGGCTGGCACCCTGGTTGCGCGGGCGGGTCTCGTCGACCCACACATGCACCTCGATGCCCGCGGCCTGCGCCTGGTAGATGGGGGCGATGGCGGTGCCCCAGTCGACCGTGGCCAGCCAGCCGGCATTGCAGTGCGTCAGCACATCTACCCGGCCGCGGCGCGCGGCCACGGCCTGCAGCAAGGGCAGGCCGTGGCGGCCGATGGCTTCGTTGACGGCCGCATCCTCGTCGGCCATCTCGCCGGCGATGCGCCATGCGGCACTCGCCCGCAGGCCAGGCGCCAGGCCGTCCAGGGCGGCCTGCAGGCGCCGGACGGCCCAGTTCAGGTTCACCGCCGTGGGCCGCGCCGCCACGAGCGCCTGCGCGGCGCTGGCCAGAGATGAATCCGAGGCGTCGTGGCGCATCTGCAGCGCCAGGCCGTACGCGGCGGTCACGCCGATCAGCGGCGCCCCGCGCACCCACATGTCGCGGATGGCGACGATCACCTCGGGCAAGTCGCGCAGCGTCTGCACGTCCAGCCGATGCGGCAGCCACCGCTGGTCGATCACCGTGACCGCGTCGGCCGTGATGGCGGGCACGATCGTGCGTCTGGCCTGTCCGTTCACACGCATGACGGGGTCCTTTTCACTGAAGAACGGGGCAGCTTCAAGGCGCAGCCTCGAGGGTGTCCGCACGGTGGACGACTCGCGCTTCGGTGGCCAGTCGCATCACGGCAGCCGGCGATTCGCCCTTGAGCCGGTGGTCCGACCACACCTGCCGCCAGCGCTTGGCACCGGGCGTGCCGTTCCACAGGCCGAGCATGTGCCGCGATATGTGCGACCAGGGAACACCGACCGCAGCCTGGCCTGCCATGTAGCGCACCATCGCCTCCTCCACGGCTTCGCGCTGCGGCGCCGGCCGCTCGTCGCCGAAGAAGCGCCGGTCCCAGTCGACCATGCGCCAGGGGTGGTGGTACGCGTCGCGGCCGATCATCACGCCGTCCACGTGCTGCAACTGCGCGGCGATGGCGTCGTCGCCCACCAGGCCGCCGTTGATGCAGATCGTGAGCGCGGGAAACTCGGCCTTGAGCCGGTGCACGAGGTCATAGCGCAGCGGCGGGATCTCGCGGTTTTCCTTCGGGCTCAGGCCTTGGAGCCAGGCATTGCGCGCGTGCACGATGAAGACGCTGCAACCGGCCTCGGCCACGGTGCCGACGAAGTCGCGCACGAACTCGTAGCTCTCGGTGCGGTCCACGCCGATGCGGTGCTTGACCGTGACGGGAATCGAAACGGCATCGCGCATGGCCTTCACGCCGTCCGCGACGGTGCGCGGCTCGTTCATCAGGCAGGCGCCGAAGGCGCCGCGCTGCACGCGCTCGCTAGGGCAGCCGCAGTTCAGGTTGATCTCGTCGTAACCCCAACGCTCTCCCAGCCGTGCCGAGCAGGCCAGGTCGGCCGGCTCGCTGCCGCCGAGCTGCAGCGCCACGGGGTGCTCCGCGGCGTCGAAGTCGAGGTGCCGGGGAACGTCGCCGTGCACCAGCGCGCCCGTCGTCACCATCTCGGTGTACAGGCGCGCATGGCGCGTGATCAGCCGATGGAAGTGCCGGCAGTGGCGGTCTGTCCAGTCCATCATCGGGGCGACGGACAGGCGCCATGGTTCGAGCTGTTGATTCACCGGGTGTTCTTGCGTCGAATGGGGCATCTAGTGCGCTGCTTGTCAAGCCGGCCGCACGCGGCGTGCACACGAATTGCACACGCCGGGTGCGTCAAGCACTGAAAGCGGCGCCAACACAGAAAGCACAGCTCGTGCAGCATCGGGCCACGACTGACCGTCTCGCATCGGCTGAGGCTTCATGTTCATCGCCGCATTGTCTCAATTGCCGGGCCGCCATCGGGCAAGGCAGCACCGATGCGTGCCGTCAGGCCTCCGCGGGCCCGGTGGCGTTGCTGCCCTGCAGCCCCTGCGTGGCCAGCACACGGTCGTGCCGGTCGGTTTCAGCGAGTTCGCCGATCACGCTGTCGACCAGGCCGCGCAGCGCAAGAAGGCCGACTCGGTCGAGCGTGGTCTGGAATGCCACGTGCGGCGCCGGGTCTCTGGCGCCGGAAAAGGTGCTGCTGAACGCCAGGTTGAATCGGCCCGCAATGGCCGCCACCGGATGCAGCTCTGCGTTGTACTGAAAGACCTCGTTGGACTGGATGATGACTTGCACTGGAACTCCGATACCCGCGCAGACGTTTCCCAACGTCTGCCAGCGCGCGGTGAAGCCAGCATCCGCCTTAGCCTTTGGTACCCGGAGCAAAGAGGAAAAGCCGGGGCCGATGCGCGCATCGGCAGGCAGGAATGTAGCAGGGCATGCGCTTTGCCTGCCCCTGGCGGGCAGGCTTGCCTGAAACCCGGAGATACGGCGCCAGCGTCGAGGCCCCTGCCGGAAACCGGCCAGCAGTTGCCCCGAACGATCACGGATACTCGCGAAAAGTGCTGCAAAGGGGTGGACATGGAGATGTTCTGGAGCAAGCTTCGGCGGAGCATTGGCCCGATCGCCGCCTTGGTGATGGTCTTCGGACTTCGGCAGGCCGCAGCGGCCGCGGATGACCGCTGCGCCGAGCTGATCAACACGGCCCTGGACCAGGCGCAGGTGGTCAGTGCCGCACAGCATTCCGCCGGCAGCTTCAAGCCGCCGGAAGGCAGCGCCTTCGAGGTTCCGCGCCCCTTCTGTCGTGTGGTGATCGTGGCACGGCCCGCAGCCGGATCCGAGATCGGGATCGAGCTCTGGCTTCCCGATGCCGCGCAGTGGACCGGGCGCTTCTGGGGCCTGGGCAACGGGTCGTTCGGCGGGCAGATCTTCCATCGGGGCCTCGGCGCGCGGGTGGCCGCAGGTTACGCCGCAGTGGCCACCGACACCGGCCATCGCGCCGACCCCGGAGACTCGAGCTGGGCGCTGGGCCAACCCGGGAAGATCATCGACTACGGACATCGATCGGTGCACCTGGCCGCTGTCCATGGCAAGGCCGTGGCCGCGGCCTACTACGGCCGCAAGCCGCGGCATGCGTACTTCAGCGGCTATTCCAACGGGGGCCGTCAGGCTCTCATGCTCGCGCAGCGCTACCCCGACGACTACGACGGCATCGTGGCCGGCGCCCCCGCGCCAGATCTCACGGCCATCTATGTCAACGCGGCCGAATTCCAGGCGCACCTGCTGAACGAGCCGGCCGCGCGCGTGTCAGCCTCGCAGCTGGCCGCGTTGTCGAGCGCCGTCATGAACGCCTGCGACGCGCAAGACGGCGTACGTGACGGCGTGCTCGAGAACCCGCTCACCTGTTCCTTCGACCCTGCGGTGCTGGCCTGCACCGCAAACGCCTCGCCGGAGTGCCTGACTCCGGCCCAGCTTGGCGGCGTGCGTCGGTTGTATGGCGGCATCCGGTCTGCGCCGGGCGGCCCTCCGATCAGCCCACTGGCGCCCGGCTCCGAACCCACCTGGCATGCCTTGCACTTCGGCGACAAGCCGGGCAGCGCAGTCCTGTTGCCGCCAACCGAAGGCTTCTTTCGTCATCTGGTTGCCGGCGACGCCGCCTGGGACATCGCCCGCTTCCGCATGCACAGCGAAGGACAGGCGGCATTGCGCCAGTTGCCGGCCACCCTGGACGCGGCCGACCCCGGCATCACCCGCTTCGTGGCCCGGGGTGGCAAGTTGATTCTTTGGCAGGGCTGGAACGATGCGATCACCCCACCGAAGATGACCGTGGACTATCACGCCCGAGTGCTGCTGGCGCTCGGCGCCGAACAGGCGGCGCGGTCGGTGCGACTGTTCATGGCGCCCGGTGTCGAGCACGGCGTGGGCGGCCCCGGAGCGGACCGATTCGGGCAGTTCGCCAGCGGCGACGGCGACCCTGCACGCAGCCTGGGCGCCGCCATGCGCCGCTGGGTCGAGCAAGGCGAGGCTCCTGAGCAGGTTGTCGCCGTTCGGCACCGTGTGCCGCAGAACCCGGGGACGGAAGTCGTCCGTTCGCGGCCCCTGTGCGCCTGGCCGCGCGTCGCGGTCCACAGCGGCCAGGGCTCGACCGACGATGCCCGGAATTTCAGCTGCGCCGAACCGGCTCCGGCAGTGCGGCGCTGACCGTCCTGGCTTGTCTCGGCCCAGACCTTCGGGGTGCTCGGGTGCTCGGGTGCTCGGGTGCGAGGTCAACCCGTCAGATGCGCAGCGCGGCGGCAAAACGCGGCAGCAGCGCGTCCGGCAGATCGTGCCCCATGCCGGGCACGAGGTCGATGCGAGCCCCCGCGATGCGGTGCGCCAGGTCTTCGCCGCAGGCAGGTGGAACCAGTGGGTCTTCGCGTCCGTGGATGACCACGGTGGGTGCGACGATCTGCTGCAGCATGGGCGTGCGGTCGCCGTCGGCGACCACGGCCACCAGCTGGCGCGCCGAGCCGGCGGGGCGCCACGCGCGTTCCACGGTGGCGCGCAGGCGTGCGCGGAAGGCTTCCGGCTCCGGCCGGTACGCCGGGCTGCCGATCAGGTGCAGCAGCCGCTCCATGTGCGCCACCACGCGCTCCGGGTCGCTGCTGTCGGGCCGCGTCAGCAGCGCGCGCTGCACGTGCGCCCGGGCCTGGGGAAGGCGGCGCGAGCCGCTGGTCGTCATCATCAGCGCCAGGCTCTTCACGCGCTGCGGGTGCCTCGCCGCCAGGTGCTGGGCGATCATGCCGCCCATCGACGCTCCGCACACATGCGCCCGCTGGACGCCCAGCGCATCCAGCACGCCCAGCGCGTCGGCCGCCATGTCGGCCACCGAATAGGGGGCATGGACACGCATGCGCAGGAAGTAGCGCAGGGCCGCCACGGACATGTTCGGCACGCCCAGTGCGTCGAAGCCCTGGCTCAGGCCGGCATCGCGGTTGTCGAAGCGGATGACGCGCAGGCCGCGGGCCACCAGCAGATCGACGAACGCCTGCGGCCAGGCGACGAGCTGCATGCCCAGGCCCATGATCAGAAGCACGGGCTCGCTGTTGGCAGGCCCCTGGACATCGACCTCGAGCTCCAGCCCGTTGGCTTGCAGGCGCATCAGAGGCAGTCAGCCAGGCCGTGGTGACGGGGAGCGGGATGAATCGACATGCGGCAGGTGCTCGGTGAGGGAATCGGGAGGAACTGCGCGCATTCCTGCGCGGACCGTTCGCGCGATGGATCTTAGACTCCGCGACACATCATGCTGCGCCTGCTGAAGACACCCGCCTGGATCCCCGACGGCGCCCCGACGGCCCTGGTGCCCCTGACCGTGCCGGGCGCGCTGATCGTGGTGCTTGCCGCCAGCGACGGCTGGACTTCGCGCGAGCGGCTTGCCGCCATCTTCTGGCCCGATGCCGCACCACCCGACGCGCTGCACCATCTGCGCGTGAACCTGCACCGCGCACGCGCTCTACTGGCCGGCTGGGGCGTTGACGACTGCCTTCAGACGCAACGCCATCTGCTGCGCCTGTCCTTGCCGACCGACCTGTCGCGCGTTCAGTCGGGCGCCACGATGGACGGGCCGCCTTTCGATCTGTCGGATTGGCCGCAGGGCTGGCAGCTGGCCGGATACGACGGCTTCGCAGAGTGGTGCGGCGAGACGGCGCAGGGTCTGCACGCGCAGTGGCTGCTGCATAGCCAGCGATCCAGGAGCGGTCCCGGGGCCTCCGTCACCCAACCGCCTCCGGGCCGCGACGCCGAGTTCCAGCGCCTTAGGTCCTCGCCCGCGCCTGCCTTGCTGCTGCTGGGCGAACCGGGCGCCGGGAAGACCACGTTGCTGGCCGCCGCCTTCCCGCACGCCCCGTGCCTGCGCGGGCTGGAAGGGCTGCACGGCATGCCCTACCGGCCGCTGCTGGAGGCCCTGCGGGCGCAGATTCCCGCTCTGGAGGCGGCACTGGGCCGCACCGCCAGCCCGTTGCGCCCCTACCGGCTCGATCTGGCCCGTGTCCTGCCGGAACTGGCCCCCGACGAGGCGTTGCCGCCGCTCGACGCCCTGACTGCGCAGACGCGGCTGGTCGAGGCGCTGGCGCGCGCCTTCGAGGCCTTGACGCCAGTGCTGTTGGTGGACGACCTGCAATGGTGCGACGCAGCCACGGTGGAATGGCTGTTGATGCTGGCTCACGGGCGCAGGCTGCGCTGGCGTGCCGCGGTGCGCCGCCACGAGATCGGGCCGGCGCTCGCTCAATCGCTGCAGTCGCTGCGGACGGCGGGCCATCTCGAGGAGATCGACGTAGGGCCGCTGTCGCGTGCCGCCCTGCCCTCGGTGTGCGGCTCGCGCTGGCCCGACGCCACCTTCACCCCCGGGCAGCTCGACCGGCTTCACACGCTGAGTGCGGGCAATGCCTTTGCCTTGGGCGAGCTGGTGGCCGCGGGCACCGGGCTGGACGGCGGCGGCGAGGCATTGCCGCCGCGGGTCCTTGAGATGGTGCAACGCCGCCTGCACGCCCTGCCCTCCCTGGCCCGCGAGGCGGTGGAAGCGGCAGCGATCTTCGTGCAACCCGTTCCGGATGCAGCCTTGCGCGCGCTCGCGGGCCTGGACATGGGCGAAGCCGCCGACGCGCTGTGGGTGCAGGCTCGCGGCGAAGCCCTGGCAGCCGGCATGCTGCGCGGTCAGGCGCCGGGCTTCAGCTGCGCGCACGATCTCATCCGCGAGGCTACCGCGGGCGCCCTGAGTACGGCGCGATGCATGGCGCTGCACCGCCATGCCGCGCTCTGGATGGCACTGCAGGGGTGGGGGGACGCGATGACCATCGCCGAACACTGGCGGGCCGCCGACGAACCGCAGACCGCGCTGGCCTGGAGCAGCCGCGGAGCGGAACAGCTGAAGGCCCGTGGCCTGTTCGAGGAGGCACGCCGCGTGTGGCGCCACGTGGCGGACGAATCCCTGGACGCCGCGCAGGCGCTTCGGGCACAGCTGGAACTGGCCGCCTGCGACATGTTCGAGGACCTGGCCCGCGGCGAAGCGGCCCTGATGGCCGTGCAGGCACAGCTGGGTGCGGTGGCCGATGTCGAGCAGCATCATCAGATCGAAGGCCGCCTGCGGTCCGCGCTGGTGGACAACCGCGTCTTCGCGGGCGATCTGGCGGCCGCGGCGCTGCACGCGGCGCGGTTGCGCGTCCTGTTGCCCGGCCTGCCGGAGCGCGACCGCATCGATGCGCTGGAAGTGCTGATCGAGCTTGCGATGCGCGAGCCCGACATCCCCGGCGCCTGGGCCCTGCTCGCCAGCCTGCGCCAGGCGGCACCGAAGCGGCCGACGCTGCTGAGCTTCGAGGGCCAGATTCATTGGTTCGGCGGCCAGGTGAAGGCCGCGCACGATGCGCTCGCACGGCTGCTGGAGCGGCACCCCGACTACTGCCGCGGCATCACGGTGGAGAACGACCTCGCCGTCATGCTGCATGCCATGGGCGACCTGCCCCAGGCCGAGCTCATGGCCCGGCGCAGCCTGCAGAGCTGGGCCGGTGTCGCGCACACCGAGACCTTGTCGCTGCTGGTGCTGGGCAGCGTGCTCACGTCCGCCGGTCGCCACGCCGAGGCCGAAGCGGCCCTGGGGCAGGCGCTGGAACTGGCGCAGTCGCAGTCCAGCCCCGGCTTCGAGGCGGAGGCCCGCGTGCGACACGCGCGCCTGCTGCTGCAGTGCGGGGACGCGGCCGGAGCCGCGAAGACGCTGGCGCTGGCGGCGCCCCTGCTGCGTGGCAGCCCCGAGCCGCTGCGGGTGTCGCAGTGGGTGCTCGTCTCGGTGATGGCCGCCACGGCGCAGGGCAAGGCGCCGGCCCCCGAAGACCTGCGCCGCCTGCGCGAGGTGGCCGCCCGCAGCAGCCACCCCCTCGTGCACGCGCGGCAGGCGCGCGTCGACGTGGAACTGGCGTTCGCAGCCGGCGATGCCGTGGCCGCCCTGGCCGCCGCCGAGCGACAGGCCGCAGTGGCCCGCAGCGGCGGCCTGCAGGAGTGGCTGGTGGAGGCCTGGCTACTGGCCGCCCGCGCCCGGGTCCTTGCTGGCGAGGAGACAGGCCCGCTGCGCCCGATGGTCGCCGAGGCACGGAACCTGGCCGCTGCGCAGGGCCTGGCCGACCTGCGCGAGCGTGCCGCGGCCTGGCTCGAAGATCAGCCATGAGTTGATCGGGCCCGGGTTATCCGGGCCCCGGAGCCCGCGCGTCTGTGGCGGCCGATTGCGGCCAATTGCGACCTTGCTTGCGCTGATCGACATCGCCTTCATCCGTGCCCGGCCATCATCGCCGGGACCGCCGCGTCCGGGCGGCTTGGAGCCAGAGCCCGTGCAGCGCGTTCCCCGCTCGAAAGCCTCCGGGCCCGGCCCGGAAGGTAGCCCGTGGTCGGCGCCCGACCCCTACTGGAGTCTGCCTGCGGACCGGCTTGCAGACGGCCTCGACAGCGCCGCTGACGGGTTGTCGCGGCGCGCGGCCGCCGTCAGGCTGAAACGACATGGCCGGAACCTGCTGGTTGCGGTCCGCGAGGACACCGCCGCCGGCCTGCTGGCGCGACAGTTCAGGAATCCGCTGGTGCTCATCCTGGTGGTGGCTTCCGTCATTTCCATGTTCGCATCGGAGTGGGTCGACGCGGGCGTGGTCCTGGCCATCGTCCTGGGCAGCACACTGCTCGGTTTCGCGCAGGAGTACGTGGCCGGCAACGCCATCGCACGCTTGCGCTCGAAGATCACTCTGCACTCGAACATCCTGCGAGGCGGGCAAGCCCTGACCCTGCCCTCCAGCCGCGTGGTGCCGGGCGACGTGGTGCTGCTGTCCGCTGGCAGCCTGATTCCGGCCGATGGCGTCGTGCTGCAGGCGAAGGACTTCTTCGTCAATCAGGCCGTCCTGACCGGCGAGACCTACCCGATCGAGAAGCGGCCCGGCGTGGCGGCCGCTCAGGCGGCGCTGGTCGAGCGCGGCAACTGCGTGTTCATGGGCACTAGCGTGAGCAGCGGCACGGCGCGCGTGCTCATCGCGCGGACCGGCAGGGACACTGTCTACGGCCAGATCGCGGCCAGGCTGGCGTTGCGCCCCACCCTCACCGAATTCGAGCGCGGCCTGCAGCGCTTCGGCTTCCTGCTGACGCGGGTCATGCTGGTGATGGTGGTCGTGGTGTTGGCGATCAATGTCTTCATGGCCCGGCCGCCCATCGATTCCCTGATGTTCGCGCTGGCGCTGGCCGTCGGGCTCACCCCCGAGATGCTGCCCGCCATCGTGAGCATCACGTTGTCGCACGGCGCCAAGCGCATGGCGAAGCTGGGCGTGATCGTGCGCCGCCTGAACGCGATCGAGAACCTGGGCAGCATGGACGTGCTCTGTACGGACAAGACCGGGACCCTGACCGCCGGCGTCGTGGAACTCGACGGCGCGTTCGACCTCGACGGTCGGCCCAGCGCAGGCGTCCTGAGGCTGGCCGGGGTCAACGCCCGTTTCCAGTCCGGGCTGCCGAACCCGCTCGATGCCGCGGTGGTGGCCGCGGTCGATCGCGCCGGTCTGGACCTGGGCGCCGTGCAGAAGGTCGACGAGATTCCGTACGACTTCGTTCGCAAGTGCCTGTCGGTGGTGGCCGACAAGGTCGTGCAGTCCCGCACGCTCATCACCAAGGGTGCGCTCGACAGGATCCTGGCTCTGTGCACGACGGCGGGAGCCGACAGGTCGATCCTCGACGCAGCCGCGCGCGCGCGAATCGAATCCCGCTTCGCGACCTGGAGCGGCCAGGGCTATCGTGTGCTCGGGGTCGCATCCCGGCCCGTGGCGGTTCACGCCGGGCCTTACGAACGCGCCGACGAACAGGGCTTGAACTTCGACGGCTTCCTGCTCTTCATGGACCCGCCCAAGGCCGACGCGCGCCAGATCGTGGTCGATCTGGCCCAGCGCGGTGTTCAGCTCAAGATCATCACGGGCGACAACCGGCTGGTGGCACGCCACATCGCCGAGGCCGTCGAACTGCCCGACGTGCGCGTGATGACGGGCCGTGAACTGCAGGACATGAGCGACGAGGCACTGATGCACGCCGCCGGGCGGACCCAGGTGTTCGCCGAACTGGACCCGAACCAGAAGGAACGCATCATCCTCGCGTTGCAGAAGACCGGCCATGTCGTCGGGTACATGGGCGACGGCATCAACGACGCGCTGGCGCTGCACGCGGCGGACGTTGGCATCTCGGTCGATACTGCGGTGGACGTCGCCAAGGACGCGGCCGACTTCGTGCTGCTGCGCAAGGACCTGCGCATCCTGCGGCTGGGCATCGACGAAGGCCGGGTGACCTTCTCCAACACGCTCAAGTACATCCTGACGACCATCAGCGCCAACTTCGGCAACATGTTCAGCATGGCCGTTGCGTCGGTCTTCCTGCCGTTCCTGCCGCTGCTGGCCTCGCAGATCCTGCTCAACAACTTCCTGTCCGACATTCCCGCCACGGCGATCGCAGGGGACCGAGTGGACAAGGAATGGGTCGCTCGGCCGCACCGCTGGGACACCCTGTTCATCCGCGACTACATGGTGCAGTTCGGGCTGCTCAGCTCCGTCTTCGACCTGCTGACCTTCGGCACGCTGCTGTGGATCTTCAAGGCGGCGCCCGAGGAGTTCAGGACGGGCTGGTTCATCGAATCACTGCTGACGGAGCTCGTCATCGCGCTCGTCGTGCGGACACGGCGCCCGTTCTATCGCAGCCGTCCCGGGAACCTACTGCTGGCCACCACGGTGGCGGTGATGGCGGTCGCGCTGTCGCTGCCCTACCTGCCGTTCAGCGCGGCTTTCGGCTTCGTGCCGCTGCCGGCACCGATCATGCTGGGCATGATCGGCCTGACCCTGGCGTATGTCTTCGCCGTCGAGGTGGCAAAGAAGGCCTTCTACGCGCGGCCAGGCAACGAGAACAAGTAGCCGGCCAGGGGTTCAGTACTGGTCGACCAGCATCTCCGGCTGGTGCGCGACCTTGAAGAACCAGCGGCGCGCGCCCTGGACGTCGAACCGGCGCCAGTGCGCCGGGTCCTGGCGAAGGCGGTCCGCCAGCGCATAGAGCGCCATCGGGTTCATGCCCATGCCGATGTGGCTGGCGTGCACCTCGATGTTCTCGGTGTGGCGGTGGTGCGGCGGGTTGATGCTGCACGGCCAGGAGACGATGCCGTCGGTCTTGCTGTAGATCGAGGTGGTGGGCACGGGCGGCGGGCGTTTCACCTCGGCGAGCAGTTCCTCGTCGTGCGACTGGTGGCCGCTGACGAACTCGTAGAAGCGCCAGGCGTTGGTCGCGCTCGGGTGGCCTGCGAAGGGCGTTCCCAGCGTGACGACGCAGCGCACGAGATCGGACTTTTCCTTGGCCATCTCGCGCGCGTAGATGCCGCCCAGGCTCCAGCCCACCAGGCTGACCTTCTCGCGATGCTGCTGCTGCACCTCGTCGATGAGGCTGCGGCAGCGCTCCAGCACGCCGGGCTTGGGGCCGAGGTTGAAGCCCTGGCCCCAGCCGTAGGCGCTGTAGCCCTGCCCCTGCAGGAACTGCCGCACGGCCAGCGTGCTGGTATCGGACGCCCCGAGCCCGGGGAAGACGATGACCGGGTGACCGTCGCCGGCAGGCATCTTGCGCAGCCAGGGCGATACCGCGAGCAGCGCGGCCAGTTCCCAGGGCGCGCGCGCCTCGAGCAGCAGCAGCAGCGGCCCTGGCGGCGCGAAGGATTCCTGCTCCGGCGTCGGCACGGGCGCCGTTGGCGGCGCGGATCTGCGGGGGATTCTCGGCATGCTCCCCGGATCTTATCCGGGGCGCTTCTTCGCCGGTGCAGGCTTTGCCCGGGTGGCGCCCGTCACCTGCGAGACAGCGCTGCGCATCGCCGTGTTCACCGCCTGCTGCGCCAGCTTTCCGGCGGCGCCAGTGGCGGCGCCCACGGCCTGGCTCAGGCCCCGTCGTGCCAGGCGCACGAGCGATGCGTCGCCCTCGGCCTCGTTGCCGGCGCCGAGCATGCGCAGGTCGTCGAACGCGATGGCGATGGCGTCGGCGAGCTCCCGCACGTCGGGCATGGCCTGGCCGTCGGCCATGAGGCCGAAATCCAGGCTCTGGTCATAGCTCTGCACCGTGATGTTCAGTGCCAGGCCGTGCACCACGATGGAGGTGGGGAAGTTGGTCAGCATGCGTGCGCCGGCCAGGTACAGGGGCACCGGGGGGCCGGGCACGTTGGAAATGACGAGGTTGGCCACCTGCGGAATCCGGTCGGCTACCCGCGCCTTGCCGTACAGGGCTGTGGCGGCCTCCATCAGCCAGGGCACACCCAGCGAGGGGAAGTCGGTCGGCAGGATGCTCTTGAGCGAACCCATGCTGGACTTCATCGCCGCCGTCGCGGCCTTCACGTGGGCCAGCCGGCGCAACGGGTCGGCGATATGGGTGCCCAGGCTCACCAGGCTCATCGACGCCTGGTTGTCGGCGCTGGTATCGCCCGCATCGCGCAGCGAGATCGGCACCGCCGCCACCAGGCTCTTGCGCGGCAGCGCCTTTCGCTTGGCGTAGTAGCGGCGCAAGGCGCTGCCGCAGACCATCAGCACGAGGTCGTTCACGGTGGCCTGGTGCGCGCGGGCGATGGCCTTGACCTCGGGCATCGGCAGTGTCACGGCCGCGAACGCGCGCGTCGCGGTCACCGACACGTTGACCGAGGTGCGTGGCGCCAGGGTCAGGTTCGACGGCCCGGCCTTGCCGCCCAGCAGCGCACTGCGCGACACCACGCCGACTGCAGCATCCTTCAGCGTGCCGACCGTGGACGGCAGTTCGCGGACGATCTGTGCCACCTTCATGGCCTGGCTCGCGAGCGCTCCGCGCAGCATCTCGGTCATGCCGATCTCGAAGGTCTTCTTGCGGCGGGACGGGCGCATCTCGATGCTGCGGGGCTCCGGGGTCACGTCCAGCAGCACGTTCGCCAGCGCCACGGCGGCCTGGCCGTCCACGGCCGCGTGGTGCAGCTGCGTGTAGAGCGCGACCCGCCTGAGCCCGGCGGGGGACGGCGCCAGGCCGTCGAAGACATGCATCCTCCACAGCGGCCGCTTGCGGTCGAGCAGCACCGGGTGCAGCGCAGCCACCTGCAACTCGAGTTCGGCCTGGCCCGAGCCCTTGGGCAGCCTGACCTCGACGATGTGGGCCTTCATCTCGGGCTCGGCGTCGACCCAGGCCGGGTTGGCCATGTTGAGCGGCATCCACCACAGCCGCCGGCGCAGCACGGGCGCCGCCTGCAGCCGCGAGGCCACGTGCGCGCGCAGCGCCGTCACGAAGCGGCCCTTGAAGCCTGCCGGAAGCTCGAAGACGTGCAAGGCGCCGACGTGCATCGGCATTTCGGGCGTCTCGAGGTAGAGGAACGTGGCGTCGAGCCCGGATAGCTGGTGCATGCGCCGATGCTAGAGCCGCAGCGCCGCCTGCGGGCCCGGACTCACCCTAGCCGTGGCTTGCGCATCCCCAGCCATTCGTTGCCAGCCAGCGCCAACAGCACCAGCAGCCCCCCGCCCAGCACGGCCGCGGACGGCGCCTCGTTGGCGCCCAGCCAGGCCCAGGCCACGCCGAACACCACCTCGAGCAGGCCGAGCAGCGAGATCTCGGGGGCCGGCAGCACCCGCGCGACCGCCACGGCCATCAGGCAGGGAATGGCCAGTTGCACCACGCCCAGCAGCCCGAGCAGGGCCAAATCATGCGTGGTGGCCGAGAACGGCAGCGACATCGGCAGCGTCAGCAGCGCCGACATCACCGCGCCGATGAGCACGGCGGGCATGAAATCGGTGGCACGGCCCCCGTGGGTGCGGTCGTGCTGAAGCAGCGTCCAGTTGGCAGCGGCCGCCACCGGAACGGCCAGCGCCACGGCCGTGCCCAGCCAGTGCCGGGCGTCTCCGCCCTGCATCTGCGTGCCGTACATCCAGCCGATGCCGATGCCGGCCAGCGCAATGGCGCCCCAGGTGCGGGGCGGCAGGCGGTGCCTGAGGAGCGCCCAGGAGGCCAGCGCCGTGAAGAGCGGCGCCACGGCCATCGTGACCAGCACGTTGGCCACGGTGGTCAGGGTGATGGCCAGCATGAAGGCCGTGAACATCACGCACCAGCACAGGCCAGACCACCACATCGTGCGCCCGGCGCCGCGCAGCGAGGCCCATAGCTCGCGCGGGCCGCGCAGCCAGGACAGCAGCAGCACCAGCGCCAGCGCATTGAAGGCGCTGCGCCAGAAGGTGACCTCGAAACCCTGCGCCGACTGCAGGAAGCGCGATACGACCCCGGCGATGCTCCACATGAGCGCCGCCGCGACCATCACCCCCACGGCCCTGCCGTGGGTCATTGCCCCGGGCGCGAGGCCTTCTTGCGGTCGTGTTCCTTGAGGTATCGCTTGCGAACGCGAATGCTCTTCGGGGTGATCTCGACCAGCTCATCGTCGGCGATGAATTCCACCGCGTACTCGAGCGACAGGTCGATCGGAGGCGTGATCTTGATCGCGTCTTCCTTGCCGCTGACCCGGAAGTTGGTCAGCTGCTTCATGCGCGTGGCATTGACGACGAGGTCGTTGTCACGGCTGTGGATGCCGACGATCATGCCTTCGTACACCGGGTCGCCGGCCTTCACGAACATGCGGCCACGGTCGTCGAGCTTGCCGAGCGCGTAGGTGAAGATCTCGCCGTCGTCCATGCTGATCAGCACGCCGTTCTTGCGGCCTTCGATCTCGCCCTTGTAGGCCTCGTAGCCGTCGAAGATGTTGCTGATGAGGCCGGTGCCGCGCGTCAGGTTCATGAACTCGTTCGAGAAGCCGATGAGGCCCCGCGCCGGAATGCGGTACTCCAGGCGGACCCGGCCGCGGCCGTCGGTCTCCATGTTGACGAGGTCGGCCTTGCGCTCGCCCAGGGCCTGCATCACGCCGCCCTGGTGCTGGTCCTCGATGTCCACCGTGACGAGCTCGATCGGCTCGTGGCGCTCGCCGCCGACATCATGGAACACCACGCGCGGCTTGCTCACGGCCAGCTCGTAGCCTTCACGGCGCATGTTCTCGAGCAGGATGGTCAGGTGCAGTTCGCCGCGCCCGGAGACTTCGAAGATGCCGTCCTCGCTGGACTCCTTCACGCGCAGCGCCACGTTGGACTGGAGCTCCTTCTGCAGGCGGTCCCAGATCTGGCGGCTGGTGACGAACTTGCCCTCGCGGCCGGCCAGCGGGCTGTTGTTGACGCAGAAGTTCATCGTCAGCGTGGGCTCGTCGACGTGCAGCATCGGCAGCGGCATGGGGTTCGTCGGGTCGGTGAGGGTCACGCCGATGCCGATGTTCTCGATGCCGTTGACCAGCACGATGTGGCCCGGGCCGGCTTCGGTGGCCTGCATGCGCTCCAGGCCCTCGAAGGTCAGGACCTGGTTGACGCGGCCCTTGAAGGTGCGGCCGCCCTCTTCCGGCGTGCCTTCGCAGACCAGCACGTCCTGCATCGGGCGCACGGTGCCGGCGGTCACGCGGCCGACGCCGATGCGGCCGACGAACGTGGAGTAGTCCAGCGAGGAGATCTGCAGCTGCAGGGGGGCCTCGGGGTCACCCTTGTGCGCGGGCACGTGGGCCAGCACGGTCTCGAACAGGGCGCTCATGTCGGTGCCCCAGGGCTCGCCGGCGGCGCCTTCGGTCAGCGAGGCCCAGCCGTTCAGGCCGGAGGCGTAGACCACCGGGAAGTCCAGCTGCTCTTCGGTGGCGCCGAGCTTGTCGAACAGCTCGAAGGCTGCATTGATGACGTAGTCAGGGCGCGAGCCGGGCTTGTCGACCTTGTTGACGACGACGATGGGCTTGAGGCCCAGAGCCAGCGCCTTCTTGGTCACGAAGCGCGTCTGCGGCATCGGCCCTTCCTGCGCGTCGATCAGCAGAACGACGCCGTCCACCATCGACAACGCGCGCTCAACCTCGCCGCCGAAGTCGGCGTGTCCCGGCGTGTCGACGATGTTGATGTGCGTCTCCTTCCAGGTGACGGCGCAGTTCTTCGCCAGGATCGTGATGCCACGCTCGCGTTCGATGTCGTTGCTGTCCATCACGCGCTCGGCGACCTTCTCGTTCGCACGGAAGGTGCCGCTCTGGCGCAGGAGCTGGTCGACCAGCGTGGTCTTGCCATGGTCGACGTGGGCGATGATGGCGATGTTGCGGATTTGTTTGCTGGAGCTCATAGCTGGGCCTGCACTTCAAGCGGGCTGAGAAGACGGTCGGCGATCAATTCGCCGGCCTGGACATGGGCGCTGCCTAGAAAGGCGCGGGGATCGGGACCGTAAACGCGGACACAGGGGGCATCGGCCAGCGTCACCCGCCGGCGCAGGCCGGTCAGGAAACGCCCGGCTTCGTCGTCGGGGAGGCTGACCGCCGGCCAGTCGGACAGCAGGACATCCGGTGGCAGCAGGCGCAGCAGGCGTTCATCCTCGGGCAGCGCCTCGAGCGCCTCGAGCGTGATGGCGTCTTGCACCCGCAGCGGGCCGGTGCCGGTGCGGCGAAGCGCCTGCAGCCAGGCGCCGCAACCCAGGGCGTCGCCCAGGTCGGCCGCCAGCGTGCGGATGTAGGTGCCCTTGGTGCAGCGGACGTCGATCACGAGACGGTCATCCTGCCACTCGACGATGTCGAGCGCGTGAATCGTGATGCGGCGAGGCGCGCGCTCCACCTCGATGCCGGCGCGGGCGTAGTCGTACAGCGCACGGCCGTCCTTCTTCAGCGCCGAGTGCATGGGCGGCACCTGGTCGATGGCGCCGGTGAGCGCGGCGCAGGCGGCGTCCAGGGCGGCACGGTCGAAGGCGGGCGGCAGGCCAGGCGTGATGTCGCCCTCGCCGTCCAGCGTGGTGCTGCGCTCGCCGAGCTTGAGTGTCGCCCGGTAGGCCTTGTCAGCATCCAGGCTGACCTGCGAGAACTTGGTGGCCGCGCCGAAGCACAGCGGCAGCAGGCCGGTGGCCAGCGGGTCGAGCGTGCCGGTGTGGCCGCCCTTGAGCGCGCGCAGCATGCCCTTGGCCTTCTGCAGGGCGTCGTTGCTCGTCCAGCCCAGGGGCTTGTCGAGCAGCAGGACGCCATGGACGGGCCGGCGGGGCAGCTTCACTCGTCGTCCTTCGCACGCGTGGCGTTGGCCCGCGCGATGAGGGCCGAGATGTCTGCGGCACGCTCCGTGCTGCGGTCGTAGTGGAAATGCAGCGTCGGCACGGTGTGGATGGACAGCCGCTTGAACAAGCCGTTGCGCAGGTAGCCCGCAGCCTCGTTCAGTGCCTCGGTGCAGGCTTCGTTGTCGCCGAGCAGCTGCGAGAAGAAGACCTTGGCGTGGGCGTAGTCGGGCGTGACCTCGACGCTGTTGAGCGTGACGAGGCCGATGCGGGGATCCTTCAGCTCGCGGATGAGCTCGGCCAGATCGCGCTGGATCTGGTCGGCCACGCGGAAGCCGCGGTTGGGGGTGGATTTCTTGTGACGCATCGGGGTAGTGCTTAAGCACAAACCCCACCTTCCTTTCGGTCGGCGGGGTTTGCAGGTGAGGGCAAATCCGCCTTACAGCGTTCGTGCCACTTCCTTCACTTCGAAGAACTCGAGCTGATCGCCTTCCTTGATGTCGCTGTAGTTCTTCAGCTTCACGCCGCACTCGAAGCCTTCCTTGACTTCGCGGACGTCGTCCTTGAAACGCTTCAGGGTATCGAGTTCGCCCGTGTAGATGACGACGTTCTCGCGCAGCAGGCGGAAGCGCGCATCGCGGCGCACCACACCGGCCGTGACCATGCAGCCTGCAATCGTGCCGATCTTCGTGGCCACGAACACCGTGCGGATCTCGGCCGTGCCGATGACTTCCTCGCGCTGCTCGGGGGCCAGCATGCCGGCCATCGCCGCCTTCACCTCGTCGACCGCGTCGTAGATGATGTTGTAGTAGCGCAGGTCGACGCCGTTGTTCTCGGCCAGCTTGCGCGCGCCGGCATCGGCCCGCGTGTTGAAGCCGATGATGACGGCCTTGGACGCGATGGCCAGGTTGACGTCGCTCTCGCTGATGCCGCCGACCGCCGCGTGCACGATCTGCACCTTGACTTCGGGCGTGCTGAGCTTGACCAGCGACTGCGACAGCGCTTCCTGCGAACCCTGCACGTCGGCCTTGACGATGAGGGCCAGCGTCTGCGCCTGGCCTTCGCCCATGTTCTCGAACATGTTCTCGAGCTTGGCGGCCTGCTGGCGAGCCAGCTTCACATCGCGGTACTTGCCCTGGCGGAACGTGGCGATCTCGCGCGCACGGCGCTCGTCGGTCAGAACCATGAATTCGTCGCCGGCGCCCGGGACCTCGGTCAGGCCCTGGATCTCGACAGGGATTGACGGCCCTGCGGATTCGGTGGCCTTGCCATCCTCGTCCAGCATGGCGCGCACGCGGCCGTAGCTGCTGCCGGCCAGGACGATGTCGCCCTTGCGCAGCGTGCCGCTCTGGACCAGCACGGTCGCCACGGGGCCGCGGCCCTTGTCGAGGCGGGCTTCGATGACCAGGCCCTTGGCAGATGCGGCAGCAGGCGCCTTCAGCTCCAGCACTTCAGCCTGCAGCAGGACCTGCTCGAGCAGGGTGTCGATGCCCTGGCCGGTCTTGGCCGAGACGGCGACGAACGGCGAATCGCCGCCAAAGTCCTCGGGCACGACCTGCTCGGCCACCAGCTCGCTCTTCAGGCGCTCGATGTTGGAGTCCGGCTTGTCGATCTTGTTCATCGCGACCACGATGGGCACACCGGCCGCCTTGGCGTGGCTGATGGCTTCCTTGGTCTGGGGCATGACGCCGTCATCTGCCGCGACCACCAGGATCACGATGTCGGTGGCGGCGGCGCCGCGAGCCCGCATCGCCGTGAAGGCGGCGTGACCCGGAGTGTCGAGGAAAGTGATCATGCCGCGCGGCGTCTCGACGTGATAAGCGCCGATGTGCTGCGTGATGCCGCCGGCTTCACCCGAAGCCACGCGGGCGCGGCGGATGCTGTCCAGCAGCGAGGTCTTGCCGTGGTCGACGTGACCCATGACGGTGACCACCGGAGCGCGCGGCAGCATTTCGGCGGCCGCGTGCGCTGCGGTTTCCTCTTCGGTGAAGGCTTCCGGGTCGTCCAGCTTGGCGGCGAAGGCCTTGTGGCCCATCTCCTCCACCAGGATCATTGCGGTTTCCTGGTCGAGCTGCTGGTTGATGGTGACCATCTGGCCGAGCTTCATCAGGTGCTTGATGACCTCGCTGGCCTTCACGCTCATCTTGTGGGCGAGATCGGCCACGCTGATGGTCTCGGGCACGTGCACTTCCTGGACCTGGACGTCGGCGGCCTGCGCGAAGCTGCCACCGTCGCTGCGGCCATCGCCACGGCGAGCGCCACCGCCACGGGGTGCGCGCCAGCCCGGACGCCCGGAGGAATCGCTGCGGCCCTTCAGGGCAGCGCGCTTCTTGGCGGCATCGTCGGCCCAGCTGGAGGACAGCTTCTCGGACTTGACCTGCTTCTTGTCGCCCGGCTTGGCCACGGCTGCGGTGGTCGGGGCGCCCGGCACGGCCTTTGGCTTGTGGATGGTGCCCTTGATGGCTTCCTTCGGCGCTTCGACCGGCTTCGGCGGCTCTTCCGGCTTCTTGGCCAGCATGACCTTGCGCGGCTGCGACATCATCGCGCGGATGGCGGCGGCTTCGGCCTCGGCAGCCTTGCGGCGCACGGACAGGTCGGCCTGGCGCTGGGCTTCCTCGGACGCGATGTCGGCCTTCACCACACGGCGGATCGCTGGCTTGGCGGGGGCTGCGGGCTCAACCGGAGCCGGTGCGACTGCCGGAGCAGCCACCACAGGCGCGGCGGCAGGCGCGGACTTGCCAGCGGGCGCAGCGGCTGCGGCAGCCTTCGCGGCGGCTTCAGCTGCCTCGGCGGCGGCCTTGGCGGCGGCTTCGGCGGCTTCGGCCGCAGCACGTGCCTCGGCTTCCGCCTTCTCACGGGCCAGGCGCTCGGCTTCCTCGCGCTGGCGGCGCTGTTCGGCCAGGGCTTCTTCCTGGCGGCGAAGCTCCTCGGCTTGTGCCTTGGCTTCTTCCTCGCGACGCTGCAGGTCGGCTTCCGCCGCTGCTTCCTCGGCTGCGGTGTCGTCGGGAGACTGGGTCTCGTCGCGCTTGATGAACGTGCGCTTCTTGCGCACTTCCACCTGGATCGTGCGCGCCTTGCCGCTGGAATCGGCCTGCTTGATCTCGGTTGTGCTCTTGCGGGTCACCGTGATCTTCTTGCGCTCGGCGCCGGCGGTGCCGTGCGAGGTGCGCAGGAATTCAAGCAGGCGCTCCTTGTCGGCGTCGGTCAGCGCATCGTCCGGCGATTTCTTGGCAACGCCGGCCGAAGCCAACTGCTCGATCAGCGCTGCGGTCGGGCGCTTGAGCTGCTCGGCGAACTGTGCGACGGTAATGACGGCCATGTATCGGTTTTCCTTGGGTGCAGCGGGGCGTACGTCGAGCTTCAGGCTGTGAACCAGTGCTCGCGGGCCTTCATGATCAGTTCGCGCGCTTGCGCTTCTTCGACGCCGGTCATCTCGGTCAACTCGTCGACGGCGAGGTCGGCGAGATCGTCACGTGTGTGGATGCCGCCATCGGCCAGCTTGCCGATCAGCTCCGGGTTCAGGCCGTCGAGGTCGCGCAGATCCTGCGAGACTTCCTCGACCTTTTCTTCGCGCTCGATTTCCATCGTCAGCAGCGCATCCTTGGCACGGGTGCGCAACTCGTTGATGGTTTCTTCGTCGAAACCTTCGATGTCCAGCATTTCCTGCAGCGGCACATAGGCCACTTCCTCGAGGCTCGCGAAGCCCTCGCCGATCAGGATGTCAGCCACTTCGACGTCGACATCCAGCTTCTCGACGAACAGCTTGCGAACCGAATCGGATTCCTCGGCCTGCTTGGCCTGGGACTGCTGCGCATCCATGATGTTGATGCGCCAGCCGGTGAGCTCGGACGCCAGGCGCACGTTCTGGCCGCCGCGGCCAATGGCGATGGCGAGGTTTTCCTCGTCCACCACCACGTCCATCGCGTGGCGTTCCTCGTCGACGACGATGGAGACCACGTTGGCCGGCGCCAGCGCGCCGATGACGAACTGCGCGGGGTCCTCCGACCACAACACGATGTCCACACGCTCGCCGGCGAGTTCATTGGTGACGGCGTTGACGCGGGAGCCGCGCACGCCGACGCAGGTACCGATGGGGTCGACACGGCGGTCGTGCGAGACGACGGCAATCTTGGCGCGGGAGCCAGGGTCGCGGGCGCAGCTCTTGATCTCGAGCAGACCCTGTTCGATCTCGGGCACTTCCTGGGCGAACAGCTCGATCATGAAGCCGGGCGCGCTGCGCGACAGCATGATCTGCGGGCCGCGCTGCGTGGTGTCCACGCCCATGATGTAGGCGCGCACGCGGTCGCCGCTGCGGAGGTTTTCCTTCGGGATCATCTCGGTGCGGCGCAGGCGCCCTTCGACGCGGCCGCTCTCGACGATGATGTCGCCCTTGTCGAGGCGCTTGACCGTGCCGACCATGGTCTTCTCGCCACGCGAGAGGTAGTCGTTGAGCAGTTGCTCGCGCTCGGCGTCACGGATCTTCTGCAGGATGACCTGCTTGGCCGCCTGCGCGCCGATGCGGCCGATGGGCACGGAATCGACGGCTTCCTCGATGTAGTCGCCTTCCTCGATGTCGGCGATCTGCTCCTGCGCTTCGAAGAGCAGGATCTCGGCGTCGGGGATCTGCAGGCCGGCGTCGTTCGGCACCACGTGCCAGCGACGGAAGGTCTCGTACTCGCCCGTGTCACGGTCCACCGCGACGCGGATGTCGACCTCGCCGCCGTGCAGCTTCTTGGTGGCAGAGGCAAGCGCGGCCTCCACGGCCCCGAAGACGACATCGCGCTCCACGCTCTTCTCGCGTGAGATCGCTTCCACCAGCATCAGCATTTCGCGGTTCATCGGTCCTGCTCTCCATTCAGCGCGGAGTCGGCTGCCGCCGCCGCTTCCGCATCCTTGTTCTTGCGCCGTCCCTTGAAATCCACCACCGGAACCAGGCGCGCTTCGCGCACCTCGTCGAAACGGAAGTCGAGTGCCATCTCGATGACGGGCACCTTGGCCTTGCCCTTGGCCTTGGGCTGGCCTTCGGTCGTGATCAGGCGCCAGGCATCGCCCTCTGGCTGCAACATGCCCGACCAGTGCTTGCGGCCCTGGAAAGGCATCTTCAGCGTCAGGCTCACGGCCTGCCCGGCAAAGCGGCGGAAATGTTCTTCGGTCTTCAGCGGCCGATCCAGGCCCGGAGAAGAAACCTCCAGCCGCTCGTATTCCAGCCCGGCAACCTCGAGGGCATACTGCAGTTGCCGCGTGACACGCTCGCAGTCGTCCACGGTGATGAACTCACCAGCGTCCGGGGCTCCGGGCGTGCCATAGACGGAACCGGGCAGACGATCGATCGTCACGCGCAGCAGGCCGTGCGCCAGTCGCTCCGCTTCCACCAGCTCGTATCCGAGACCGGTGACAGTGCGTTCGATGGCGTCGGCCTTGCTCACTGCTGCGGGTGCAGCAGGAACATCAGCGTCGGTGATGGAAATCGACATCAGTTCCAGATAGGGTCGAAAGTGGCTCGCGCAAAAAAAATGGGCAGGTAGACCCGCCCACGCAGTTCAAATCGGGAAATGAGCATTATAACCGTGCTCGCAAACCCGGGCAAGCAGCGACTCTCCCGGTGGCCACACATGCAAGAATCGCGGCCGCTTCAACCTGGACCGTGAAGGCCTGCACCATGGGATTTCTAGCTGGCAAGCGCCTGCTCATCACCGGCGTTCTCTCGAATCGCTCGATCGCCTACGGCATCGCCAAGGCCTGCCGACGCGAAGGCGCCGAACTGGCCTTCAGTTATGTGGGAGAGCGCTTCAAGGAGCGTATCACCGACTTCGCGAAGGAATTCGATTCCGAACTCGTATTCGAATGCGACGTCGGCGAGGACTCCCAGATCGATCGACTCTTCGCGCAGCTGGGTGAGGTGTGGCCCGAATTCGATGGTTTCGTGCATGCCATCGCCTTTGCGCCGCGCGAGGCCATCGCAGGCGATTTCCTGGAGGGTCTCAGCCGCGAAGGCTTCCGGATCGCCCACGAGATCTCGGCGTACAGCTTCCCGGCCATGGCCAAGGCTGCAGCGCCGCGCCTGCGCCCTGGCAGCGCGCTGCTGACGCTGAGCTACCTGGGGGCCATGCGCGTGGTGCCGAACTACAACACCATGGGCCTGGCCAAGGCGTCGCTGGAATCCAGCGTTCGCTTCCTGGCGCAGAGCCTGGGCAGCCGCGGCGTGCGCGTGAACGGCATCTCGGCCGGCCCCATCAAGACGCTGGCGGCGTCCGGCATCAAGGATTTCGGCAAGCTGCTGGCGGAATTCGCCGCCACCACGCCGATCCGTCGCGCCATCACGCTGGAGGACGTCGGCAACACCGCGGCCTTCCTGCTGTCGGACCTCTCATCCGGCATCAGCGCCGAGATCGTCTACGTGGACGGCGGCTTCAGCCACGTCGCGATCGGCAACCCGGGCGCCTGATCCAGGCCATGGCGGCCGGGCGCCTGTGCGCGCCCGGGCCCCCGCCCTGCCCCGCTTTCCCGCTTTCCCGCTGCGAGGCGCGGGCTCTGTCAGGCGTGCGCTTCGTCAGGCGCGCACGCAGTCCACGTAGTACCCCCTGGCGGTACCGGCAGCGCCCTCCTCCTCGACGAGGCCGTGCACGTCGGTGTCGAAGCCCGGGAACGCGGCATTGAACTCGCGCGTGAACTTCAGGTACTTCACGATCTTCCGGTTGAAGACCTCGCCCGGAATCAGCAGCGGGATACCCGGGGGGTAAGGCGTCAGCAGCGTGGTCGTGATGCGGCCCTCGAGCTCGTCGATCGGCACCCGCTCGGTCTGGCGCTGCGCGATCTTGGCGTAGGCGTCGCTCGGCTTCATGGCCGGGTGCAGGTCCGACAGGTACATCTCGGTAGTGAGCCGGGCGATGTCACCCTTGGCGTAGGCCTCATGGATGGACTGGCTCAGGTCACGCAGGCCCATGCGCTCGTAGACCGGGTGCTTGGCGCAGAACTCCGGCAGGATGCGCCACAGCGGCTGGTTGCGGTCGTAGTCGTCCTTGAACTGCTGCAGCGCCGTCAGCATCGTGTTCCAGCGGCCCTTGGTGATGCCGATGGTGAACAGGATGAAGAACGAGTACAGGCCGGTCTTCTCGACCACCACGCCGTGCTCGGCGAGGAACTTGGTCAGGATGCTGGCCGGGATGCCCGTCTTGGCGAAACGGCCGTTCACGTCCAGCCCCGGCGTGATGATGGTGCTCTTGATGGGGTCGAGCATGTTGAAGCCGCGGGCCAGCTTGCCGAAGCCGTGCCACTTGGCCGTGGCGCCCAGGATCCAGTCGGCAGAATCGCCGATGCCCGAGGTGGCCAGCTTGTCCGGGCCCCAGACCTTGAACCACCAGTCGCCCGCGAAGTCCTTCTCGACCTTGCGCATGGCGCGGCGGAAGTCCAGCGCCTCCTTGATGCTTTCCTCCACCAGCGCGGTGCCGCCGGGGGGCTCCATCATCGCGGCGGCGACGTCGCAACTCGCGATGATGGCGTACTGCGGCGAGGTGCTGGTGTGCATCAGGTAGGCCTCGTTGAAGAGGTGCCTGTCGAGCTTCACGGTCTGTGAATCCTGCACCAGCACCTGGCTGGCCTGGCTCAGGCCTGCCAGCAGCTTGTGCGTGCTCTGGGTGGCGTAGACCATCGCCTCCTTCGGGCGCGGGCGCCGCTTGCCCATCGAGTGGAAGCTGCCGTAGAACTTGTGGAAGGCCGCGTGCGGCAGCCAGGCTTCGTCGAAGTGCAGGGTGTCGACGTACCCGTCGAGCTTGGCCTTGATGGTCTCGGTGTTGTAGAGCACGCCGTCGTAGGTGCTCTGCGTCAGCGAGAGGATGCGCGGCTTCACCGACTTCGGGTCAACGCCCTTGAGCAGCGGGTTCGCAGCGATCTTGCGCTGGATGGCCTCGGGCGAGAACTCGCTCTCCGGGATCGGGCCGATGATGCCGTAGTGGTTGCGCGTGGGCGGCAGGAAGACCGGGACCGCGCCCGTCATGATGATGCTGTGCAGGATGCTCTTGTGGCAATTGCGGTCCACCACCACCACATCGCCCGGCGCCACGGTGTGGTGCCAGACCATCTTGTTGCTGGTGCTGGTGCCGTTGGTGACGAAGAAGCAGTGGTCGGCGTTGAAGATGCGCGCGGCATTGCGCTCGCTCTGCGCCACCGGGCCGGTGTGGTCGAGCAGCTGGCCCAGTTCCTCGACCGAGTTGCACACGTCCGCGCGCAGCATGTTCTCGCCGAAGAACTGGTGGAACATCTGGCCCACCGGGCTCTTCAGGAACGCCACGCCGCCGCTGTGGCCCGGGCAGTGCCAGGAGTAGGAGCCGTCCTGCGCGTATTCCATCAGGGCCTTGAAGAACGGCGGCGCCAGTCCGTCGAGGTAGCTCTTGGCCTCGCGGATGATGTGGCGGGCCACGAACTCCGGCGTGTCCTCGAACATGTGGATGAAGCCGTGCAGCTCACGCAGGATGTCGTTCGGAATGTGCTCCGACGTGCGCGTTTCCCCATAGATGTAGATCGGGATGTCCGCGTTCTTGAAGCGGATCTCCTCGATGAACTTCCGCAGGTTCAGCACCGCCGGGTCGAGCTCGGGCCCGGGCGTGAACTCCTCGTCGTCGATGCTGAGGATGAACGCGCTGGCACGGCTTTGCTGCTGGGCGAACTGGCTCAGGTCGCCATAGCTGGTGGCGCCCAGCACCTCGAAGCCCTCTTTCTCGATGGCCTGCGCCAGCGCACGGATGCCGAGCCCGGAGGTGTTCTCGGACCGGTAGTCCTCGTCGATGATGACGATCGGGAAGTGAAAGCGCTGCATGGCAGGGGGGTCTCGGGGTGACGATCGAAAAACGGGCAGTGTAGGCGCCGTGGAGGGGCAATATTGTGTCGCTACACTGACTGCTCAATGGACTGTGCCCTGGAGGCAACGATGCAATGGAGTGCCGCTACCGCGTGGTGGTCCCTGGCCGGGGTTCTGGTGGCCGTCGAACTCGCCACCGGAACTTTCTACCTGCTCATGATCGCCCTGGGCGCCGCCGCAGGCGCCGTGGCTGCGCATGCCGGCCTCGGGCTCGACGGGCAGATCATCGCGGCCGCCCTCTTCGGCGGCGGCGCCACGGCCGTCTGGCACTTCAAGCGCGCTCGCTACCCGAAGTCCGCCCCCGCAGCGAGTAACCGCGACGTGGTGCTCGACATCGGCGAGACGCTCGTCGTCGAGCAATGGCAGCCCGACGGCACCGCGCGGGCCCACTACCGCGGCGCGTCGTGGGCCGTGCGATATGCCGGCGGCGGCAGCCCTGTCCCCGGCCAGTACCGGATCGTGGCCCTGAACGGCAACGAACTGTCCGTCAACCACCTCTGATCGTTCCCAAGGCAAGCGCATGGAAATCGCCCTCATCGTCCTCGTCATCGCGGTCATCTTCATTGTCCGCACCTTCAAGATCGTGCCGCAGCAGCAGGCCTGGGTGGTCGAGCGGCTCGGCAAGTACGACCGCACCCTCACCCCGGGCCTGAAGTTCGTGATCCCCTTCATCGAGCGCGTGGCCTACCGGCACTCCTTGAAGGAAGTGCCGCTGGACGTGCCCAGCCAGGTCTGCATCACCAAGGACAACACCCAGCTGCAGGTCGACGGCATCCTGTTCTTCCAGGTCACCGACCCCATGCGCGCCAGCTACGGCAGCAGCGACTACCTCACGGCCATCACGCAGCTGGCGCAGACCACGCTGCGCAGCGTGGTGGGCAAGATGGAGCTGGACAAGACCTTCGAGGAGCGCGACCTCATCAACGCCTCGGTCGTCAACGCGCTCGACGAGGCTGCGCTGACCTGGGGCGTCAAGGTGCTGCGCTACGAGATCAAGGACCTGACCCCGCCGGCCGAGATCCTTCGCAGCATGCAGGCGCAGATCACGGCCGAGCGCGAGAAGCGCGCCCTGATCGCCGCATCCGAGGGCCGCCGCCAGGAGCAGATCAACATCGCCACCGGCGAGCGCGAGGCCTCCATCGCCCGCTCCGAGGGCGAGAAGCAGGCCGACATCAACAAGGCCCAGGGCGAGGCCGCCGCCATCGTCTCGGTGGCTGAAGCCACCGCGCTGGCCATCCGCCAGGTGGCCGAAGCCATCCGCGCCCCGGGCGGTGAGCAGGCGGTTCAGCTGAAGGTGGCCGAGCGCGCTGTAGATGCCTACGCTCAGCTGGCCCAGAAGAACAACACGATGATCGTGCCGGGCAACATGAGCGAGGTCTCGGCCCTGATCGGCACAGCCATGGCACTGATGAAAGGCCCCGCCCGATGAGCCGGGAGAACGCCCGCAACGTGCTCGGTGGCCAGTTGCTGCCCTGCTCCTACGACCCCCTGACGGGCTGGTACCGCGACGGCTGCTGCCACACCGACGAGCAGGATCACGGCAGCCACGTGGTCTGCGCCCGGATGACGGTGGAGTTCCTGAACTTCCAGATGGAGCGCGGCAACGACCTCATCACGGCGCGCCCCGAGCATCGCTTCCACGGCCTCAAGCCTGGCGACCGCTGGTGCGTGTGCGCCCTGCGCTGGAAAGAGGCCTACGAGGCAGGCTGCGCGCCCCCCGTGGTGCTGGAGTGCACCCACCAGCGCGCCCTCGATTTCGTGATGCTCGACTGGCTGCGCGCGGCCGCGTGGCAGTCCGATCCGCGCTGATTCGCACAGGGCACGCACCGCGTGCACGCCGGGCACGCCGGGCACGCTGGCCTGGGCTACACTCTGGCCCCGTCTCTGCGGAGGGATGGATGAGCGGTTTAAGTCGCACGCCTGGAAAGCGTGTGGGGGTTAACAGCCCCCCGCGGGTTCGAATCCCGCTCCCTCCGCCACTGACCCGGGAAACATGCGGCCTTAGGGCCGTCGTTTTTTTCCCGCCCACGGTTCTCACCCAATTTCTCCCTCATGTTCGACATCCCGGCAGCAGGTGCTGCCTTGGGGCGGTCGCGCGAGTTGTCGAGCGCGGCGAGACATGGCCGGACTACACGGGGATGATGCCCAAGGCGCCGGTCAGCCTTGGATGTGGGATGGACGGGCGGTCGCGGCTGAACTAGGCTGGGCTCAGGCGGTGCCTGACTCCGCCACCCAGAACAGGAGACCACCGTGCCACAGCAACCGCTTCATCGTGCCCTGGCTGCCCTGGCCTTTTCGGCGACGGCGCTTCTCACGCTGCCTGCAGCGAATGCTGCCACAGGCGGGATCGGCAGTTTCAGTGCCAGTTCGCTCCAGGTCGTGGCCGGCGACACGGTCACGTTCACCGTCGACTACAGCGTCAGCACCAGCGTCTACCAGAACGGTGGCAGCGACCTGAACGAGCCTGCACCCGCCGAGGGCTACCAGACCTGGGTGCTCAACTGGTATGACTTCCAGTACGAGACTCTGCAATCGATCTCGCTCCAGGCAGGCGGTGAGTCCTTCATCGACGCGCCCAACCTCGCGGCTGGCGGCGGGCATTCCGGCAGCTGGTCGTTCTCGGTTCTGTTCCCGCAGGCGGGCCAGTTCGACGTCATGGTCAGCGGCGACTGGACGGTGCTGCACGACATCCAGCAGGGTGCCGAGCTGGCTTCGCGCAGCTGCTACAACAACAACCCTGACGAAGGCGGCTACGACCTGGTCTGCGACAGCTGGGTCCTCGAATATCCGCAATACTCCGATTACTACACAGACACGCAGCAGTTCGGTGCCTTGTCGCTGCAGGTCGAGGTACTGCAGGCCGTGCCCGAACCTCATGTCTGGGCGCTCTGGCTGATGGGTGGCGGCCTGATCATGCGCCACGCACGCCGGCTGTCGCAGCAAGCGCCCACGGTTCAGGGCTGAGCCGACGCTGGGGCTTCCGGCCCGTCCGGAAGCCGGTGGGCCGAGCGGCTTTGGCCGGCCTCCTGGCGCAGCCGAGTTCCGTTACGCCAGGCTCTGGCAGACACGGCGCCCCAAGGCGCCGTTTGCACGTCAGGATCGGCCTGCGCCGACCGCAGACTCAGGCCCCGTGGACCGCAGCGCCCTGCAGCATCGTGGACAGCTCGTCTGCTCCCTCCGCCAGCCTGACCGGCAAGACCGGTCAGAACCATCAGCATTCGCTCGGAAACCCTCCCCTGCCCCTTCGCCCCACACCAGGGATATTCCCTGACTGCAAGGGCTTATGTGCGGCGCCGCACAGACCCGTTTTTGGCGGCAAGGGATGTTGCGGGTCCCATGCGATCGCCCACCGTTCCCCGTACCCAGACTGCCTCCGTTTCCGCCTCCGTGTCCGCTTGCGCCGGCACCTGGGCGGTGCCGCGAACGTCATGACGCCGCGCCTGGCGCAAGCCGCCTCTGCTTGCTGCGCTGCGTGAGAGAAGTGCTCGCCGCTTTCAAGCCGGGAAGCGGGACGCATGGCGACGTGCTTGCCCCCGGGCCCCTTCGCGCTCGCAACAGGTGCGGGGGAAAACGACAGCCCGCGCACCGCCGAGATCTCCGGGACGCCAGACCGTGGGCGCTACCCGAAACAACACCAGAGCACCCTGCACGATGAACTCCCGAGCCACCGCTGACTCGACCCCGACCTGGGGACCGGGCCCCTACAGCACCAAGCGCCATGGCACGACGCTGGCCACCTGCGACAGCGAACCCGTGCAGACACCGGGCTGCATCCAGGCGCACGGCGCGCTGCTGGTGCTGCGCCTGGGCGACCTGCGCATCCTCCAGGCCAGCGAGAACACCCTGCAGATCCTGGGCGAGCCTGCCGCGCAGTTGCTGGGGCAGCCGGCAAGCCGCGTGGTGGGGGCCGTGGGCGAGGCGCGCCTGCACGAGATGCTCGAGCGCGAGACCCTGGATCGCGGGGCGACCTATGCCCTGACACTGCCGGCTCGCGCGGGCGCCGTGCCGCTCGACGTCTGCGTGCACATCAGCGGCGGTGTGGCCGTGCTGGAGTTCGAAGCCACCGGCCGGGGCGGCCAGCACAACGACGGCGACTTCTTCGTGCTGGTGAAGTCGGCGGTCAGCCGCCTGCAGGCCACCCCCAGCGTGCGCGGCTTCTGCCAGCACGTGACGCAGGAGGTGCGTGCCATCACCGGACTGGACCGTGTCATGGTCTATCGCTTCCACGCCGATCACCATGGCGAAGTCATCGCCGAGAGCCGGCGCGATGGGCTGGCGCCCTGGCTGGGCCTGCACTACCCGGCGGAGGACATCCCGCTGCCGGCGCGCGAGATCTTCAAGCGGATCTGGATCCGCCCGCTGCCCGATGCCGCCGCCCCGCTGGTGGAGATGCTGCCGCTGGCCAACCCCGACGACGGCCGGGCGCTGGACATGACGCACTGCGCGCTGCGCGGTGCCTCGGTCATGTACACCGAGTACCTGGCCAACATGGGCGTGGCCGCATCGCTGACGATGCCCATCCTGCGCGACGGCGAACTCTGGGGCCTCATCGCCTGCCACCACGACACGGCGACCCATTTTCCCTATCAGGTGCGCGCAGCCTGCGAGTTGCTGGCCCAGGTGACTTCGCTGCAGCTGAAGTCGGCCGAACACGCCGAACAACTGGCCTACCGGCTGAAGCTGGAGGACGTGCACCAGAGGCTCGTGGCGCGTTCGGCGCGCGAAGGGGACCTGCTGGCCCTGACCGCGCACCAGCCGTCGCTGCTCGATGCCATCGATGCCGGCGGCGCGGCGCTCTACCACCTGAACCGCTGGTGGTGCGTGGGCCGCGTGCCCGACGTGGCGCAGCTCGATGCGCTTGCGGCCTGGCTGTACGAGCAGCCCGAGCTCGATTCGGCGACACGGCCTGTCTTCGCGACCGACGCGCTGGCGCACGTGTTCCCCGCTGCCATCGGGCTGGAGGACATCGCCAGCGGCGTGCTCGCGGTCGGGCTGTCGCGCCAGCGGCGCGGGCTGATGGTCTGGTTTCGACCCCAGACGATGAGCACGGTGCGCTGGGCCGGCAACCCGCGGGACGAGCCGACTGCCCCGGGCGCTCAGGGCAGACGGCTCAGCCCGCGCGCATCGTTCGAGCTGTTCACCGAATCGGTGCGCGGCCGGTCGCTGCCGTGGATCAGCGTCGAGATCGACGCCGCGCTGCGCCTGCGGACGCTGGTGCTGGAACTGGTCATCACCCGCGCCGAGAGGCTGGCCGACCTGAACGCCGACCTGACGCGAAGCAACGAGGAACTCGACGCCTTCGCCTATGTGGCCTCGCACGACCTGAAGGAGCCGTTGCGCGGCATCCACCGCTACGCGCACCAGTTGCTGGAAGCCGCCGAGGCCATCGACGGCGAGAACCGCAGGCGTGTCGAGAACCTGATGCGCCTGACGGTACGCATGGACAGCCTGCTCGACTCGCTGCTGCACTTCTCGCGCGTGGGCCGCATGGAACTGGAATTCGAGGACACCGACCTCAACGCGGTGGTCGAGGAGGCGCTGGAGATGATCGGCGCGCGCCGGCACGAGAGCCGTTGCAACATCGCCATACCGCGCCGCCTTCCGAACCTGCAGTGCGACCCCGTGCGCGTGCGCGAGATCTACAGCAACCTGCTGGCCAATGCGATGAAGTACAAGCGGCACCTCGATGCGAGCATCGTCGTGGGCTACCTGGCCGCGGACGAGCCGGCCGCGTGCCCAAGCGCCCCCGCCGAGAGCGCCGGGCAGGCCATCTTCTACGTCCGGGACGACGGCATCGGCATCGACCGTCGCCACTACGAGCAGGTGTTTCGCATGTTCAAGCGCATGCACGGCCGCGACGACTACGGCGGCGGCGTGGGTGCCGGCCTGACCATCGTGCAGAAGCTGGTGCAACGCCACGGCGGGCGCGTCTGGCTCGACTCGGAACTGGGCGTCGGCACCACCTTCTTCTTCACCCTGCCGGGCGTGCCGGCGAGCGCCTAGACATGCGCGAGCGGCACATTCTGGTCGTCGAGGATTCGGACGAGGACTTCGAGACCGTCCAGGACGCCGCGCGGCGCGGCGGCGTGACACGTCAGATCGTCCGTGCCGGCACCGGGGAGGAATGCCTGCACCTGTTGCGCGGCGCGGCGCGCCGCCGCGATGCGCTGCCGGCACTGGTTCTGATGGACCTGAACACGCCCGGCGACGACGGCCGTGAAGCGCTGCGCGAGATCCGCAGCGACCCCGCGCTGGAGACGCTGCCCGTGGTGGTGCTGAGCGCCTCGGCCAACCCCCGCGACCTGCAGTTCTGCTACCACCAGGGTGCGAACGCATATCACGTCAAGCCTGTGGACCACGCGGTGCACCTGCAGGTGCTGCAGCAGATCTTCGCCTACTGGCTCGGCAGCGTCGTGCTGCCGGCCTGAACCAACCCACCGAGACAACCCACCGAGACCCTATGGCAAGAC
This sequence comes from uncultured beta proteobacterium, assembly GCA_903938815.1. GTDB lineage: Bacteria > Pseudomonadota > Gammaproteobacteria > Burkholderiales > Burkholderiaceae_C > Rubrivivax. The sequence continues at coordinate 13,434 of CAJAES010000009.1, read as the reverse complement.
CTCTCTGGCACATCCTGCTGATCGAGGACAGCGTGGACGACCGCGCCGACCTGCGCCAGATGCTGCTGCGCGGCGGCAGCCGAGGCTACCGCTTCAGCGAGGCTGAACTCGGCGCAGACGGCATTCGCCAGGTGATCGAACGCACGCATGGCCCTGTCGACTGCGTGCTGCTCGACCACGATCTGCCCGACATGGACGCGCCCGAGGTGCTGGCCGCCCTGTGCCAGGGTTCCGACATGGCGCCATGCCCGGTCGTCGTGATCACTGGCACCGCGAGCGCTGATGGGCTGAAGCTGCTGGGCGCAGGCGCACAGGACTACATCGGAAAGAGTTGGACCAGCGCCGAAAGCCTAACGCGGGCGGTCGAGAACGCCGTGGAACGCTTCGCGATGATGGACCACCGGCGTAGCGCCGAAGCCGCGCTGCGGGCGTCCGAGGAACACTACCGTGCGCTCTTCAACTCGATCGATGCAGGCTTTGCCGTCATCGAGATGGTGTTCGACGAACAGGAGACCGCGGTCGACGCGCGCTATCTGCAGGTCAACCCCGCCTTCGCCAGGCAGACCGGCTTCAGCCATGTCGAGGGACGCACCCTCCGTGACCTGATGCCCGGTGCCGAGCCTTACTGGCTCGAGGCCTACAGCGCAGTGTCCATGACGGGCACGCCGGTGCGGCTGCAGCAGCGCGCCGAGTCGTTGGAGCGCTGGTTCGACGTCTATGCATTCCGCCTGGGCGCCGCGCAGGCGCACCAGGTGGCCGTGCTGTTCACCGACATCACCGAGCGCAAGCAGACCGAGCTGGCGTTGATCGCCGCCAAGGCCGAGGCCGACAAGGCGAACCGTGCCAAGTCGGACTTTCTTCTCGGCATGAGCCATGAACTGCGCTCGCCGCTGAGCGCGATGCTCGGCTTCACGCAACTGATCGAGGCGGGCACACCCGCACCCACCCCGGCGCAGCAGGACAGCGTTCAGCAGATCCTGCACGCCGGCTGGTACCTGCTGGGCCTGATCAACGAAATCCTCGACCTGTCCGCCATCGAGTCCGGCAAGCTGGCGCTGTCGTCGCAGTGGGTGCCGCTGAACGCGTTGCTGGATGACTGCCGGGCCATGATCGAGCCGCAGGCGCAGGCGGCGGGCATCGAGTTGTGCTTCCCGACCTTCGCGCAACCCTGCCTGGTGCTCGCCGACGCCACGCGGACCAAGCAGGTGCTGCTGAACCTTCTGACCAACGCCATCAAGTACAACCGGAGCCCCGGCCGCATCGACTTGCGCTGCACCACGGCACCGGGACAGCGCCTGCGCGTGAGCGTGGGGGACACCGGCCACGGGCTGTCGGCGGCGCAGCTGGCGCAGCTCTTCGAGCCCTTCAACCGGCTCGGGCAGGAATCCGGCGGTGCGCCGGGCACCGGCATCGGCCTGGTGATCTGCAAGCGGCTGGTCGAACTGATGGGCGGGAGCATCGGCGTCGACAGCACCGTCGGCGTGGGCAGTTGCTTCTGGTTCGAGCTGGACGCGGCGCCGGCGACCCCGGAGCGCGGCCTGCCTGCGCACACGGTGCTGTGCATCGAGAACGACGCCACGCGCCTTCAACGCGTAGAGGAACTGGTGGCCAGGTGGTCCGACGTCTGCCTGCTGAGGGCGCGCGACCTCCGCAGCGGCATCGAGACCGCGCGGATGGCGCGCCCGGATGCGATCCTGATGGGTGTCCCGCTGCTGGACCCGGGCGCCGTGCAGGCGATGCAGCGGCTGGCACAGAACCCCGCCACCGCGCACATCCCGGTCATCGCGTTGGGAACCGAAGCCGTGGCGCACGACATCGAGGCCGGCCTGGCGGCTGGCTGCTTCGACTACCTTGCACAGCCGGTTCACAGCGAAGTGCTCGGTCGCGCGCTCGAACTGGCATTTCAAAGAACCCACTCGAGTGGCCTGCGCGCCACCGCCAAGGAGATCAAATGATGTTGAGCGAAACCGACCTGCTGAAGGGCAAGGTCCTGATCGTCGATGACCAGCCTGCTCATGTGCACCTGCTCGAACGCCTGCTGGGCGATGCGGGCTACCTGAACGTGAGCTCCACGACCGACCCGGAGCAGGTCCGCGCACTGCACCGCGAGCACCACTACGACCTGATCCTGCTGGACCTTCAGATGCCGGTCCTGGACGGCTTCGGGGTGCTGGACGCGCTGCGCGCCGATGACCCCGACGGTGTGCTGCCCGTGATCGCATTGACCGCACAACCAGGCCACAGGCTGCGGGCTCTGCAGGCCGGCGCCCGGGATTTCATCAACAAGCCCTTCGACATGGTGGAGGTCAGGATCCGCATCCGCCACATGCTCGAGGTGCGCCTGCTGCACGAGAAGCTGAAGGACCACAACCTGGCCCTGGAGCGCGCCGTGCAGGAGCGCACGGCGGCATTGCAGGAGAGCGAGGCACGCTTCCGGAACCTGACCGAACTGGCCGCCGACTGGTACTGGGAGCAGGACGCCGAGGGCACGGTCACCCGCGCCTCGGGCCCCGTGCTGGAGATGCTGGGGCGAGGCAACCCCGGGCCTGGCTCCGAAGCCGGAGCCGACGCCGGTTCGACCTGGGACGCCGTCGGGCGCCAGGCCATGCAGACGAAGATGGATGCGCGCCTGCCATTCCTCGACTTCATCGTGAACCGCCTGCGCACCGACGGTTCGCGCCAGCAGTTCAGGGTCAGCGGCGAGCCCATGATCGACAGGTTCTGCCGCTTCACCGGCTACCGCGGTGTCGGCACCGAGGTGCTGCAGGGCTGATGGGCTGATGGGCTGGTGACCCTAGGCGGTCGACCATGAAGGCGATGGCGCCCGACAGTCACCGGGCCGCACCGTCAGCCGCCCGGCATCATGGCCCGGTACACCTGGATCATGGCCGGCCCCATCAGGACGACCATCAGCGAGGGGAAGATGCAGAAGATCAGCGGGAAGAGCAGCTTGAGCGCGATCTTGGCGGCGGCCTCCTCGGCCCGTTGACGGCGGCGTGTGCGCAGCAGGTCCGACTGGATGCGAAGCGAGGTCGCGATGCTGGTCCCGAACCGCTCGGCCTGGCTGATCATCGTGACGAAGCTGTCGATCTCGTCGACACCGGTGCGGAATGCCAGGTTGCGCAGCGCGCGTTCCCGGTCGCTGCCTGCGCGCAGTTCCAGGTTCACGAGCCGCATCTCGTCGGCCAGGGCCGGGCTCTTGACCTGCAGGTCGCGGGAGACGCGCATCATGGCCGCCTCGGTGCCCAGGCCGGCCTCGACGCACACCGTCATCAGGTCGAGCGCATCGGGGAAGTTCTCGAAGATCTCGCGTTGCCGCCGCTTGACCAGGGTGTCCAGAACGACGTTCGGGGCGTAGTAGCCCAGGGCCGCCAGCAGCAGCAAGACCAGCAGCAGCAGGTTGCCGCTGCGGGGCTGGCTGCCCGACAGCGTCATCACCACTAGCCCGATGACGGGAAGGCACAGCGTCATGCCGGCCTTCAGGCCGAAGAACGCCGTCGGCGCCGAAGGGTTGCGCAGCCCCGCATGCGCGAAACGCAGCTTCAGGTTCGACTGCTCGTAGCCCTCCTCCGGAGTCGCCAGCTCGCTCACCGGCCGCATGAGGTCGGCCAGGGTCTTCAGCCAGCCGGAGCCGCGTTCGCCGTCTTCGGGCCCGCCGCCGACCAGCATGCGCAAGCGCCGCCGCTCCTCGGAAGGACGCGCCAGCTGCATCAGACCGGCGGCCGTCGCCATCACGACGACGAACACCAGTGCAAGGATCAGGATCTGGATCAACGACATGCCCGCCCCTTCCTCAGACCCGGATGCGGATGACGCTGCGCATCCAGAGAATGCCCAGCGCCATCATGAAGAGCGCGACATTCACCATGCGCGTGCCCAGCGGGTCGGTCCACAGCACCGACATGAAGCCGGGGTTGACCATGCCCACGAGCAGCGCGACGGCGAAAGGCAGGGCCGTCAGGATCACGGCGGACATCCGCCCCTCGGCCGACAGCGTGCGCACCTCGCCCATCAGCTTCATGCGTTGGCGCAACATGCTGCTGATGTTGTCGAGGACCTCGGCGAGGTTGCCGCCGGACTCCCGCTGGATCATCACGGCGACGACAAAGTAGCCGACATCGGGCAGCGGCACGCGTTGTGCGAGGTTCTGCAGGGCCTCGGACGCGGGCACGCCATAGTTCATCTCGTCGGACAGCATGCGGAAGTCGCGCCCCATGGGCTCGGCCATCTCGTCGCCGCACATCTTCACCGCGGTCGGGAACGCGTGCCCTGCGCGCATGGCACGGCTCAGCATGTCCAGGGCCTCCGGAAACTGCTGCTCGAACCGGGCGAAGCGCTTGCGCCGGGCAACGTTCATGCGCCACCACGGCAGCGCCGCCGCGGCCAGGCCCAGCGCCGCGCAGGCCAATGGCGCACGCCCTGAGATCCACGCTGCCAGGAATCCGACGACGCCTGCTCCGGCGGAAAGCAGCAGCAGTTCGGCCGCGCTCACCCGCAACCCCGAGGCGCTCACCAGCCCGCCCAGCCAACGCCCTGGCACGGTGCCCGCCAGCATGGCCTGCAGCCATGGCATGCGGTTGCGATCCTTCGTGCGCTCGAGGTTCACTTCGGCGGTGCGTACCTCGCCGCTGAGGGCGGCCAGCCGGCTTCGGATGCGCCGGGCTTCGTCGCTGCGGCTGCTGGCCCAGAGGTTGTACAGCCCCTCCATGGCCAGCACGACGGCCAGGAAGCCGAGTACAGCGAAGAGCGCGAAGGTCAGGTCCATGGTGCGTTCCGATCGGTTGGGCTGCGGCGCATCACACCTGGCGCCGCACGGGTTCGAACAGGCTCTCGGGCAGGGCGATGCCGCGCGTCTGGAGGCGCTCCCACAGCCGGGGCCGCACGCCTGAGGCGGTGAAGTAGCCCTGCACTGAACCGTCCTTGCCTACCCCGGTCTGCCGGAAGCTGAAGATCTCCTGCATCGTGATGACGTCGCCTTCCATGCCCGTGATCTCGTGGATGCTGGTCAGCTTGCGCGTACCGTCCGACAGCCGGTTCGACTGCACGATCACGCCAACGGCCGAGGCCACCTGCGAGCGCGCGGCCTTGGCGGGCAGGTCCACGCCGGCCATCGCGATCATGCTTTCCAGGCGGGCCAGCGCATCCCGCGCCGTGTTGGCGTGGATGGTGGTCATCGATCCCTCGTGGCCGGTGTTCATCGCCTGCAGCATGTCCAGCGCCTCGCTGCCTCGCGTCTCGCCGAGGATGATGCGGTCGGGGCGCATTCGCAGCGCGTTGCGCACCAGCGCCCGCTGCGAGACCTCGCCGCGCCCCTCGATGTTCGGCGGCCGGGTTTCGAGCCGCACCACGTGGGGCTGCTGCAGCTGCAGTTCCGCGGCATCCTCGATGGTCACGATGCGTTCGTCGGTGGCGATGAAGCCGCTCAGCAGGTTCAGCAGCGTGGTCTTGCCCGAGCCCGTGCCGCCCGAGATGAGGATGTTGATCTTGCCCTGCGACAGGCCGCCCAGGAACTGCGCCATCTCCTCCGACATCGACCGGTGGGCGATCAGGTCCTGAACCATCAGGGGCCGCGCGGAAAACCGGCGGATGGAAAGGATGGGCCCGTCGATCGCGAGTGGGGGAATGACCGCGTTCACACGCGAGCCGTCCGCGAGCCGCGCATCCACCATCGGGCTGGATTCATCGATCCGGCGGCCCACGCGGGAGACGATCTTGTCGATGATCTTCAGCAGGTGGTCGTTGTCGTCGAAGCGGATGTCCGTGAGTTCGAGTCGGCCCCTGCGCTCGACATACACCCGGCTGGCGGTGTTCACGAGGATGTCCGAGACCGTGGGGTCCTCGAGCAGCGGCTCCAGCGGCCCGAGCCCCAGCATCTCGTACTGGATGTCACGCACCAGGTTGCGCCGTTCACCGGCGTTCAGGACGAGGTTCTCCTCGATCAGCAGGCGTTCGACCAGCAGGCGAAGCTCTTCCTTCAGACGCTCGGGGGACAGCGACTCCAGCGCCTCCAGGTCCAGCCGTCCCAGAACCGCCTGGTGGACCTGCGACTTCGTCTCGACGTAGGCGCGGGAGTTCTGTGCGGGTGTGTCGACGACGTCCGCCACCAGTGTGAGGGAGCGCTGTCGGGCCTCCAGCCGTTCACGCAGGCTCATCGTGCCTCCCTGGATTCAGCAGTTGCCGCGGGGCGCTGTCCGAACAGGCCGGACAGCCAGCCCGCGCGACGCGCCTGCGTCGCCTGCGGCGCGATCTGCCGGGCCCAGTCCGTCAAGGACTTCGTGATGGCACTGCCGGGGGCCACCGTGGCCACCGGCACGCCCTGGTTGACCGAGTTGGCCACCACATCGTACTGGTTGGGCAGGGTCACGAACTGCCCGAGGCCGAGCGTGATCTTCAGGTCGTCCAGCGTGATGCGGCTGCTCTTCTCGTGGCGGTTCACGACCCAGTGGATCTTGGACTCCGGATAGTCGAGCGAGCGGAAGACATCCCGCAGTCGCTTGCCGTCGCGGATGTACGGCAGGGTCAGTTGCAGCACCACGAAAACCTGGTCGGCCATGTCCAGGGACTTCAGCGTCACGGGGCTGAGCGATCGTCCGCTGTCGAGGATGACGATGTCGAACATCGACCGCGCCAGCCGCACGATGGCCTCGACATGCTCCGCCGACACATCGATGGCCTGGGCGGGGTCTTCGGGTGCGGCCAGCACGTGCAGGCCCGGCGATACCGGCACCATCGCGGACAGCAGAAGGTCCGGGTCGATGCGCTGGATGTTGCGCGCCACGTCCGCCACGTTGCTCGCGGGGCGCTCGCTGCTGAGGAACAGCAGGGCGTCGCCGAATTGCAGGTTCAGGTCGATCAGTGCTACCTTGCGCTGCCCGCCATCGGCCAGCACATGCGCCAGATTCGCGGCTGCGAAGGTGGCGCCGCTGCCGCCCTTGCAGCTGACGAAGGTCAGCACCTTGCCGTCGCGCTTGTCGCCGGCGGGTGCGGCGGGGCGCTTGCGGGCGAGCCTCTGAACGGCGTCGAGCACCGCCACGGTCAGGGCCCCGCTGGCCATTGAGGTCGGCAGGACCTCCCGCACGCCGGCACGCATCACGCGCATCAGGACGTTGGCGCCGAGATCGGCGGCGACGAGCACGTACTCGATGTCGGGGCTGGCGGCCGCGAGCGCATCCAGCGCGTCGATGTCCTGCATGGAGACGGCCTCGGCCACCACCAGATCGGGCTTCGGACCATGCGCGAGCGGGTCCGCGCCGTGCAGCGGCTTCACGACGGCGGTGGTCGAAAAGCCCGCATCGGCGGCCGACAGTGCCTCGGCCCAGGCCCTGGCGCGGTCGCTGTCCGGGGTGATGATCTTGATCTTCATGAGGCTTCGCGGGTCTGGTGCGTCAAAGGCATGCAGGGTTGCCGGCGCTGGCCATGTATTCGCGCGGCAGCGTGGTGCGGAACGCGGGCAGCGCCGGCGAGAAGTCGGCCAGGGGGATGAACGTGGCCGCGGTGTAGCCGGTGAGCGACACGGTGACGGACGTGCAGGTGCTGGCGCTGCAGCCGGCGGGCTGGTAGGACAGCGTGATGTTGTTGTCGGCCAGATCGACCAGCCGCTCGCGCATGCGGGCCTTGATGTCGCTGTCGCCCAGGTCGCACACCACCGCCATGCGGGCGCCGAAGCGCGTGGCCTCGGCGGCGGCATTCCAGAGCCACAGCACGCGCGCCACCTCCGCGGCGCCCAGCATCAGCGTGAAGAGCAGGATCGCGATCAACGCGAACTCGACCGCAGCCACGCCGCGTTGCGCAGGCCCGGTCCGCCGGGTGCCGGGCCGAGCCCTCATGCCAGCCCCTGCGGCATGGTGACCGACACGCTGTCGAACGTGAAGGCCGGCAGCACCCAGCTCGCCACCGGCACGAAACGCACCCCGGACACCGTGACCGTGACCAGGTTGACCCGCGTCTGGCCGGTCGACTGGCGCTTGTTCGCGTCGCAGTTGGACGCATCGCAGATGGCGACCATGCCGGTCGTCAGGCCGGGCACGACGGCTGTGCCGGTGTCGGTGGTGCTGGCGTAAACCGCGAGCAGGCGGGCCTGGGCGATAGCCGCCTCGTGACCCGGAGGAAACTGGGACAGGTGGCGTGCAGCGGCTCGTACGCTCTTGGCCAGCGTGTTGTACTGGAACACGGCGCGGCCGAATTCGCTGCCCGCCATCAGCAACGTGGACAGCAGCACCGAGATCAGCGCGAACTCCACCGCCGCGATGCCGCGCTGGCGCCGCAGCTTGACTCTCTTGCAGGGCATCGGGCGCATCACTGGACGAGTGTGGGCACCAGCGGGCCGGCGCCGCCCGGGCCGGCGGCCGTGCCGATGGAAGTACAGGCGCTGCCCGGCGCCGCGGCGTTGCCCCGGTACTCGACGTAGAGATTCCCGCTGCTGCCCTTGTGCATCGGGTTGAGCATCAGCACGCAGGCCATGCCCAGGACGGCAGTGCTGCCCGAGCCGCACGTGATCACCGGCACCGAGACCAGGCGGCGGTTCGCCCCGAAGGCATCGTGGTCAGACGCTGTAGAGACAACATCCTTGCCGGCAGCCACGTTGCCCGTGTACTCGTTCTTGACGAACGGCGAGTGCAGCCCGACTCGCCGTATGTAGTCGGCGTAGGCGCTTCCAGAACTGATCCGAGGCGAGCCAGGGGACTTGTTGGGGTAGGCATAGCCGGTGCTGTCCGGTGGGGCCGTCAGCTTGCTGTAGCCGCCACCGCTGGCGTAGATGCCGAAACGCGTGTTGTAGGCGCTCCGCGCGCCCTGCCCGTTCGAGACCTGCTGAACCTGTTGCCCGATCGTGATGCCGCAGTTCGACGGCCCGCCGAGGAGCTGGTCACGGATTTCGTCGGTTCCACCGGAGCTCGGCGAGAAGTCGACCCACTTGAACGACCCGCTCAGTTCGGTGTCCTCGTCGTCGTCGTCAACGTCTTTGTTGGTGAATTTCGTCGAGACCCATTCGCCGAGCGAGTAGCCGAAATCGGGCGCGCTGCGGTTGGTCTTGCGGCACAGGCCCATGGGTGCGCTGCTGCAGAACCCCGCGCTGGGCGCCAGGACGGCCACGCCGGTGGCGCTGACGCTGGACGCGCCGGCGCCCGTGACGCCCATCACCCAGGGCAACAGGCCGTTGGCCCGGGCGATGCACATGGCAAAACGGGAGTTCTGGCTGGCGCCGGCCGAGCGTGCGCGAAAGCCGGTGTTGGGCGCCAGGGCAGTGCTGAACCTCACGTCCGCAGCATCCATCGCCACGGCCTGGCTCTGCAGGCGCGCCTTGTTGCGAGTCGCCGCATGGATGCCCGCCGCTTCAGCCGCCAGCAGGTACCGGGGGTCGCAGGTGGCCACGCCGGCACTGCCGCCGCCGGCCGCACTCTGGCAGTTGAGCTCCTGGGCGGCAGCCAGCGCGCAGGCGTCGGCCGCCGACTGCAGCTCGGTCTTGGTGACATACAGCTGCCCCGCGTCCACGGCCAGCCCGAGCATGCCCACCAGCACCACCAGCGAGAGGGCGACAAGAATGGCGACCGCACCGCGCTGGCGCGGTGCGGTCGGGAGCGTGGCCACCCGTCTCCGGGATGAAGGCTGCATGCGGCTGCGTCCCCGGGTTCAGCCGCCGCCGGCGGCGGAGCCCACACCGATGGTGATCGACGGCGCCGCCGGCGGCTCCCTGTAGGTGCTGACATGCCTGTCCAGGGCCTCGCGCAGGGTGCGCCCGTCCGCGGGCGGCGTCTTGCCGGCATGGCGCTTCGCGGCATCGGCGTCGATGAGCTGCTGCGCACGCAGCTCGCGTGCGGCGTCGCCGAAACGCGCGTCGTAGCCGGGCGAGCCACTCGCGGCACAGCCGCCGGCAAGCCACGCAGCGAGCAGCCAGGCCGCGGGGGCAGTCATCCTGAGGTGATGCATCAACGCTTCTCCGGGTTGGGGGTGGCGGCAGCGTCAGTTGCACCGGCGGGTGCACCTGCGGCTGCACCGTCGGGCGCCTGGCGGCCTTCGGTGCGACCTTCGAAGATCAGCTCCTGGCGCGTCGGCGGCACGTAGTTGTCGGTGGGCAGGCGGTACTGGGCGGGCAACGGCTTGACCAGGCGCGGCGTGATCACGAAGACCAGTTCGCTCCGGTCGGTCTGGAACTCGGTGCTGCGAAACAGCGCCCCGATGACCGGGAGCTCGCCGAGGAACGGAAACGCCCGGACATTGGTCGTCGTGTTGTTCTTGATGAGACCGCCGATCGCGAAGCTCTGGCCGTCCATCAGCTGCACCGTGGTCTCGGCCTTGCGGGAGGTGAACGAAGGCATCACCGCATTCCCACCCAGCCCCGCGATCGTGACTCCGCCGGCATTCAGCTCCGACACTTCGGGCCGGACCTTCAGGTTGATGCGCCCGTTGCCCAGCACGGTGGGCGTGAACCGCACCGAGACGCCGAACTCCTTCTCCTCCAGCGTCACGGTGGAGCTGCCGTTCTCGCCGGCCTGTCGCACCGGGATGAAGATCTTGCCGCCGGCCAGGAAGCTGCCGGTCTGGCCGCTGGTCGCCATCACCGAGGGTTCAGCCAGCACCTTGACCAGGCCGTCGGTCTTCTGCATGTTCAGGTTGGCGTTCGTGACGCCGCGCCCGGGCACCGTGCCGTAGGTGGTGGTGTAGACCGGCCGGCCGTTGGTGTCGTAGGTGACGGTCTCGTTGCCGCCGGTAGCGCCGCCGATGCCAGCCACCTGCCCGCCCACGACGGTGCCCACCGAGCTGAGCGGCACACCGCCGGGCCCGGTGCCGGTGATCTGCCCCACGGCGCCTGCGGAGCCGCCGAAGATGCCGGAGAGGAAACGCATCACCGACGAATCGCCGGGCGCATAGGCGCGGGAGAAGTCGATGCCGAACTGGTCGAGCAGGTTCTTCGAGACTTCCGCCACCTTCACTTCCAGCATCACCTGCTGGGGCGCGTCGACGCCGAGCATGTTGACGATGCGCTGGTTGGCGGCGGCGCCGTTGGCGCCGCTGCGCACATACGCATTCGCGAGGTCGGTCACCCGGGCCAGGGCCTCGGTGTCGCTGACGCTGCCGGAGAGCACCACCGAATCGAAGGCGGCGGACACGCGAACCTGCTTCTCGTCGGGCAGCAGCTGCGACAGCACCGCCTGCAGTGCGGTCGTGTCCAGGCCGACCACGACATCGAAGGCGGTGCAATTGCCGTCGCGGTCGATCGTGACGATGTTGGTGGAGCCGATGGACTTGCCCAGCAGGTAGACCTCGCGCGGGCCCAGCAGCAGCACATCAACGTTGGCGACGCCCGGCCGGGATTCGGCGGCGGGCGCCTTGGCGCCCTCGCCCTTGCGAACCTCGGCGCCTTCGGCCGGGCGCGCGGCCTGCGCGTTCTCTGGGTTGCCGAGCAGGATCCGCGCGATGGCCGTGTCCGGCCTCAGCACCACCGACTTGCCGACCGGCACTTGCACCACCGGGGCCACCGACAGGCGCCCGCAAGGCGAGGCGGGCAGCGCCGCGGGCGCGGCAGCGGGTGCAGGCGCCGCCAGCGCCGGCATCGAGCGGAGCACTACGTAGGTCGCCAGCAAGGCGACGGGAATGCTGCGTACGGGGCTGGACATGGTCAGAAACATTCGGTCGCCTTGTTGTGCCCGCGGATGATCTCCACGCACTGGCGCGGCTCCGGGGCGGGCTTTTCGGCCGAGGGGCTGGCGGCAGGGGCAGCAGCGGGAGCAGGCGCCAGGTTCACGGCGACTCTGCGCAGCGGTGCCGGCGCCGCCGCCGGCGCGGGTGTGGCGGGATGCCCGAGCAGCATGGTCTTGGTGGCGCCTCCGGTGGTGGAAGCCTCGCGTTCGGATTGGTTGCGCAGCACCAGGGACAGCGTGCCAACGCTGCGCGCCAGATCCAGCATCTCGGCCTGCTGCGGCGTCACTTCCAGCGTGACGGCATTGACGACCTTCGGCTGCGTGCTGTCGCGGTCGGCCTCCTGGGCCACGGCCAGAACGAGGATGCGGTCCAGAACGATCTTGGAGATGTTCCGGTCCCGGTCGCCGCCCTGCGCGCTCTCGTCCTGGGTGTTCACCATCACGTCGACGAACGTGCCCGGTAGCGCGAATCCGGCCACGCCGACCACGTCATTGACGCGAACGGTCATCGCGCGCTTGCCGGCGGGCACCACGGCCGACAGGCCGCCCTTCGTGCCCACGGGGGCGAGCCGCCCCTCGAGGATGGGCTCGCCCGGCTGGACGGAACCCGTCACCACACGGCCGATCAGGCTGTCCAGATTCTTGACGGCGCCAGGCGGCAGGCTGTCCTGAGGCCAGTCGACCAGATGGGCGACGTCCGCCGTGATCACCGAACCGAGACCGATTTCCATGCGCGCCACGGCCACCTGACCCTTGCCACCGCCTTGTTGCTGCATCCAGCGGGCGGCCAGAAGTACGGCGCCGAGGCCGGCGAGAACGGCAATCAGGAGCATCGTCAATCCGCGTGATCTCATTGCGCAATCCAGGTGGAATGTCGTTCGGCGGCCCCGTGGGAGGTGGCCGTGCCATTCATCGCTGCGGCCACGTCAGCGGCCCCAGAGCGGCCAGGCCACGGCACAGGCGGTGCCCATCGCGATCGCCACGCCGTAGGGCAGGCGCGCGGCGGTGGTCTGAAGCGGCGCAAGCCGGCCGGCCTGGCCGGTGCTGGCCCGGATCATCCAGTCCGTCAGGATGAACCGGACGTTGTTCAGGGTCTGTACCGCGACACCGCAGCTGAACATGTAGACCACCGAGACCAGCCCGCCGCAGATCAGCGTGAAGGGAACGGCGCTCAGCACCGCGTCGGATCCGACCAGCGCGCCCACCATCGCCATCAGCTTCACGTCGCCCGCGCCCATGGCGCGCAGCAGGTAAAGGGGAAGCATCAGCACGAGGCCATAGATCATTCCGACCAGCGGAGACCACGGCGAGGCGCCGGCCAGGGATTGAACGCCTGACAGCCAGCCGAAGGCGTGGCTGGCCAGCGCGAGAAGAATGCCCGTGCCCACGAGCACGTTGGGGATCCGGCGCGAACGCAGATCCGTGAAGATGGCGCAGGCCAGCAGCACGACAAGAACGCCGGCTTGAGCGGCAACCAGTGCGGTCGGTTGAATCATGGTGCCAGGTGGGTGTTTGAAGCTTGACTGACCGCACCGGAGCCCTGGAGCTCCGGTGCGGTTCTGTCGGACGCCGGGATTCGCATGCCGGCGCTCGATCCGGATCAGACCAGTGCGGTCTTGACCTTCGTGAAGGCGGCGGTCAGGCCATCCTTCAGCAGGACGCCGGCAGCCACGACGGCCGTGGCCACGACAGCGGCGAGCAGGCCGTATTCGATGGCGGTCACGCCCTGTTCGTCACGGGCGAATTGCTGGATGGACTTGATGATCTGCATGTGAATCTCCGTTGAGTAGGGTGTGTT
>CAJAES010000008.1 GCA_903938815.1 uncultured beta proteobacterium | reverse complement strand
CGAGGCGAGCAGCGCAGGGTAGTCAGCCCGCAGGGCTGACCGCCACAGCTGGCGCCTGCACCGCGCGCCGCCTGACGCGACGCGCAAGGCCGCAGAGAGCACTTCGACAGCCCCCGCGCCAACCCGGAACCGGTTCAGACCTCGGCCTGAGCCGAGCGCACCACCTCGCGCGTGAGTTCGGGCGCGAAGGTCTGGATGAAGGCGTAGGCGTACTCGCGCAGGTACGCCCCGCGCCGCACGGCGATGTGCGTGGTGTTGGGCTGGAAGAGCGCCGATGCATCCAGCGCCAGCAACGCGGCGTCGCGGGCGGGCTCGTAGGCCATCTCGGCGACGATGCCCACGCCCATGCCGAGCTCGACGTAGGTCTTGATGACGTCGGCATTCATCGCGAGGATGGTGAAGTCGGGCGTCAGGCCAGCGGCCTCGAAGGCCTGATCGATGTGGGCGCGGCCGGCGTAGACGCCGTCGTAGGTGACCAGGGGGAAGGCGGCCAGGCGATCCAGCGTCAGCGGCCCGCTGGCCAGCGGGTGACCCGGCAGCACAAGCACACGATAGTTCCACTGGTAGCAGGGCAGCACGACGAGATCCTCGTAGCGCGGTAGCACCTCGGTCGCGATACCGATGTCGGCGTCGCCCGCGAGCAGGCGCTGCGCCACGTTGTCGGGCGAGCCCTGGTGCAGATGCACCACCACGCGCGGAAAGTCACCTCGGAACGCCTGCACCGCCGCAGGCAGGCGGTAACGCGCCTGCACGTGGGTGGTGACGACCGTCAGCGCGCCACGGTCCTCCTGCATGAAGGACTCGCCGGCCCGCTTGAGGTTCTCGGCCTCCAGCAGCAGGCGCTCGACGATGGGCAGCACCGTATGCCCCGGCGGCGTGAGGCCCACCAGGCGCTTGCCGGCGCGCACGAAGATCTCGATGCCGAGCTCTTCCTCCAGTTCGCGGATCTGCCGGCTCACGCCGGGCTGCGAGGTGTGCAGCGCCACGGCCACCTCGGTCAGGTTGAACCCGCGGCGAACGGCTTCGCGGATGGATCGCAGTTGCTGGAAATTCATGGATGGCATGAGCTTATCGGTTCGGTGACGGATCCCCAACGAACCGATGCAGCCGAGCATATGCGCTGGGCGAATAAGGGCCGCGGCACTCTGCGGCACACTGCGCGCCATGACCACGCTGATCCTCCTGCCCGGCCTGGCCTGCGACGCCGCCCTGTGGCGCGAACAGGCGCCGGCGCTGGCCGCCCTCGGGCCGCTGCACATCAGCGACGCGCACACGCGGGCCGCCACGCTCGCCGACATGGCCGCGCTGCTGCTGGCCGAGAACCCGGGGCCGCTGGCCCTGGCGGGCAGCTCGATGGGCGGCATGCTGGCTCTGCACGCCTGGCGGCTGGCGCCCGGGCGCGTGCGCGGCCTGGCGCTGCTGGGCAGTTCCGCGCGAGCCGACACGCCAGCGCAGCTGGACCTGCGCCGCAACGGGATCGCACAGTTCGAGCAGGGCCGCATGGAGGAACTGCTGGCGGCCAACGTGATGTTCGCCTTCCACCCGGCCAACGCACAGGGGCTGGCAGGCGGCTACCTGGAGATGATCCGGCGCGCGGGTGTGGCGCAGCTGATCGCGCAGAACCGGGCGGTGATGGCGCGGGAGGACCTTCGGCCCGAACTCGGGCGCTTGGCCTGCCCGACGCTCGTGATGGTGGGCGAGGACGACCTGCTCACGCCGCCCGAATGTTCGGCTGAGATCGCGGCGGCCGTGCCGCATGCGCAGTTCGAGCGGCTGGCGGATTGCGGGCACCTGCTGACCTGGGAGCAGCCCGCGCGCGTGACGGCGGCGCTGATGGCCTGGCGCCGCGCGCTGGACTGATCAGGTTCTTGCGGGTGAGGGCGCGGGTGCGGGAGAGTGCTCTCCCCCCGGCGTCTGCAGCGTCGCCCCTGCAGCTTGCGGCAGTTCCGGTGCCGCCGGCACCGGCATGACACCCGGCACCGGTACCGGCAGCGCGGCATGCCATCGCTGCCCGAAGGCTTTCAGCTCGTCCACCGGCAGCGGGCGCGACATGAAGAAGCCCTGCGCTTCGTCACAGCCCATTTCGGCCAGGCGGTGCCATACGGCGGCGTTCTCCACGCCCTCGGCCACCACGGTGAGCCCGAGGTTGTGGGCGAGTTCGATGACGGAACGGACCACGTTCTCGTCCTGGGGCACGCTGTCCATCTTCTTGACGAAGATGCCGTCCACCTTCAGTTCGTCCACCGGCAGGTGGCGAAGATGCTGCAGCGAGGTGTAGCCCTCGCCGAAGTCGTCGATCGACAGCTTGAATCCGAGCGTCTTCAGCGCGACCAGGATGTTCTTCGCGCGCGCCGGGTCGTCCATGATGGCGCTCTCGGTGATCTCCAGGCAGAAGGCCTCGGCCGGCACGCCGCGGCGCGCCAGGATGCCGGCCAGGCGGTCCGGGAGGCCGAGATCCATCAGGTCGCGCGCCGACAGGTTGACCGAAACGCGGTCCAGCCCCGCATCGCGCATCACCGGCCATTGCCGGGCGGCGTCGTCGAAGATCCAGGTCGTCAGCTGGCGCACGAAGCCTGTCTTTTCCGCGAACGGAATGAAGGCCAGCGGCGGCACCATCCCGCGCACCGGGTGCTGCCAGCGCACCAGGGCCTCGGCGCCGAGCATGCGGCCGTCGAGCGCGAACTTGGGCTGCAGGAACAGCCGCAGCTCGCTGCGGTCGATGGCCCGGCGCAGTTCGGACAGCAGCGACAGCGTGGTCGCGCTGTCGGGGTCCATCGCCGTCTCGTAGACCATCACCACTTCCGCGCGGCGCTTGGCTTCGTGCATCGCGATCTCGGCGCGCAGCAGCAGGTAGTCGGCGGGGCGCTTGCGGTCCTTGTTGTCCGGGCGGATGTCCTCGACGTGCTGGGGCCAGACCGCGACGCCGAACGCCGCGCTGAGGTCGACGGTGTTCTCGTCGAGCTTCAGCGGCAACTCGAACGCGCAGGCCACGCGGCTGGCCGTGGCCACGGCCTGCTCTTCGTCGCAGCCCGACAGCATCAGCGCGAATTCGTCGCTGCCGAGCCTGAACACCACGTCGCCTTCGCGCAGCATCTGCGTCTTCAGGCGGTCGGCCACGGCCGCCAGCAGTCGATCGCCAGGTTGCTGGCCCAGCGCCTGGTTCACGGGCTTGAACCGGTTCAGGTTGAGCATCACCACGGCCAGGCGCTCCACCGCGCCGGTCTGAATGGCGGCGTGCAGGCTGTCGCGGAAGCTCGTGCGGTTGGGCAGGCCCGTGAGCTGGTCGAAATAGGCGAGCTGATGCACCTCGGCCGCGCGCTCGGCGATGCCCACGCGCATGTGGTCGAAGGCCTTGGCCAGATCGCCGATCTCGTCCTCGCGCTCCTGGTGGGCCAGGGGCTCGGTGTAGTCGCCGCGCTCAAGGCGTTCGCTGGCACGCACCAGGGACCGCAGGGGTGTCGTCACGCGCCGAGCCGCCGCCGAACTGGCCACGCCGAAGAACAGCACGCCCAGCAGGCTGATGCCGAGCAGCCACTTCTGCAGCTGCCGGTACGGCGCCTCGGCCTCGCTGATGGACCGCAGCAGCACGACTTCGGTGGCACCCAGCGGCACGCGCTTGAGCAGCATGGGCGTCCCGGCGAGGTCCACCTCGCCCGTGCCCGCGGGGAGCCGCAGCGCGGCGCTGCGCGCCAGGTCCAGGGATGTGGCCACCACATCGCCGCCGCCACCCGCGCGCAGGTCGAGGATGACGGCCTCCATGCCGGCCAGGGTGCCCAGTCGCTTGAGCATGTCGCCGTCGATCGGATAGCCGAACAGGAGCCAGCCGCGGCGCACGGGCGCCAGGATCTCGGTGGCCACCAGGTGATACGGGCGCCCGGCCAGGACATGGACCTGGCGCATGCCCTTGTCGACGGCCATCGCTGCGGCCAGGCGGCGAACCTCCGGCTCGGCGGCCGGGCCCGGGATCACGCCGCTGACGGTGCCATCCGTGTCCACGACCGCCGCGATGCGGGCATCGACCCGCAGCATCAGAGATTCCATCGAGCTGACGACGGTTTCCTCGTCCCGCCCAGCGCCGAAGAGCACGCGCTGGAAGCCGAAGTCCTTGGCTGCCATGCGCCCTGCGAGTTCGATCTGATCGGCCTGGTGCCTGAGCATGTCGGACCAGATCTCGGCGCCGCGGTCGAGCTCGCGGCCGAGCTGCTGGCGTGCAGCGCCGTCCACGGTGTCGTCCAGCACCGCGAAACCGGCCGCCTGCACCAGCAGCAGCAGGCCGAGCGACATGGCGGCGATGCGCGCCGACAGCCGGGAGCGGATCCAGTGCGGCAGCTTCATCGTCGATCCTTCAGCGCGCCGCGGCAACCGCCGTCAGGCGCACGGCCGCAGCGCTCTCGGTCGCGCCCACGGTCAGGGGCTGGTCGACCGGCATCGTGCCGGTGGGCAGGTCGGCGTGCCACACGCGCAGGCGGTAGGCGCCGGGCGGCACGTCCGGCAGACGCAGCTGGCCCAGCGCGTTGGTCTGCCCGTGCCAGGGCGTCTCGACGACGAGCACCCAGGCCAGCATGGTGTCGTGGATGTTGCAGCCCAGCACGACCAGACCGGGCTGGTCGAAGAGCACGGGGTTGGCTGGCGTGCCGGTGTAGAGCTTGATCTCGAAGGCCTTGGCCTTCGAGAACGAGAACACATGGTGCCGGACCTTGTCGCGGTTCGGGAAGTGGATCTGGCTGCCGGCGGTGACCACGGTCACGGCCTGGGTGAACCTGCGGTCGGCCTGCTCGATCTCGGTGCCGGTCATGGGCCTGGCGGCCGCGCGCGCGGCCGGCGATTCGAGATAGGCCACGGCGCCCTGCAGCGGCTTGCCTGCGGCGTCCTGAACCTGGATGTCCACACGAGCCGCCGACGCGCAGGCGCAGGCAGCCAGCGCAGCGACGGCCACGACTGTCTTCATCCTCGGTATATCGGCCACGGCGGGCCGGGGTTGAGCCCGTCAGGCGCCGATGACGCCGCCGCCCAGGCAGATCTCGCCGTCGTACAGCACCGCCGACTGCCCTGGCGTGACGGCCCATTGCGGCTGCTCGAAGCTCAGCCGGAAGCCGTCGCCGTCGGGCTCGAACCGGCAGGGCGCGTCGGCCTGCCGGTAGCGCGCCTTGGCGGCCAGCGCGCCGCCTGCGGGGGGCGCGCCCGCCACCCAGCTGCAGTCGGCGGCGCGCAGTTCCGACGACAGCAGCCAGGGGTGCTCGTGGCCCTGCACCGCGACCAGCACGTTGCGATCGAGGTCCTTGCGCGCCACGTACCAGGGCACATGCTCCCCGCCGCCAGACTTGACGCCGCCGATGCCCAGGCCCTGCCGCTGCCCCAGCGTGTAGAAGCTCAGGCCCACATGGCGGCCCACCGGGCGCCCGCGATCGTCCTCGATGACCCCCGGCTGCTGGTGCAGCCAGCGGTTCAGGAATTCACGGAAGGGTCGTTCGCCGATGAAGCAGATGCCGGTCGAATCCTTCTTCCTCGCGTTGGGCAGGCCCGCACGCTCGGCGATGGCGCGCACCTCCGTCTTGGGCAGCTCGCCCACCGGGAACAGCGTGCGCGACAGCTGCGCCTGCGTCAGGCGGTGCAGGAAGTAGCTCTGGTCCTTGGTGGCGTCCAGCCCCTTCAGCAGCTCGAAGCGTCCGGCCCGCTCGCGCACACGGGCGTAATGGCCGGTGGCGATCTTCGTGGCGCCCAGCCGCAGCGCGTGGTCCAGGAAGGCCTTGAACTTGATCTCGGCGTTGCACAGGATGTCGGGGTTGGGGGTGCGGCCGGCGGCGTATTCGCGCAGGAACTCGGCGAAGACACGGTCACGGTACTCGGCGGCGAAGTTGACGTGCTCGATCTCGATGCCGATGACGTCGGCCACGGCCGCGGCGTCGACGAAGTCCTCGTTCGACGAGCAGTAGGCATCGTCGTCGTCGGCCTCCCAGTTCTTCATGAAGATGCCGACGACCTCGTAGCCCTGCTGCTTGAGCAGCCACGCGCTGACCGCCGAGTCCACGCCGCCCGACAGCCCCACCACCACCCGTTCGCCACGCACCTTGTCCACGGGCGGGATTATCCGGGTGGCCGCGGGCTGTGCCGTCAGGGGATGATCGATGGACAACTCAAGGAGCCGTCCCCATGACACCTCGCCTGCTCGCCGCCCTTCTGGCCCTGGCCGCCGGAACCGCGCTGGCCCAGCCCTGCCCGGACAAGAACCTGAACTACTGGCAGGCCTTCCCCCCGGGCGGCGAATCGGACATCTCGGCACGCCACCAGCAGGTCGTGCTCAAGAAGAAGTGCCCCGCGGTCGACACGGTCGTGCAGTACAAGGCCGGCGGCGGCGGCGCGATCCTGTGGTCGTCGATGAACTCGATGCCCGGCGACGGCCTGAACGTGATGGGCATCAACCTGCCCCACCAGGTGCTGCAGCCGCTCGAAGGCAACGTCCAGTACAAGACCGAGGACATCACCCCGGTGTACTGGTACCACTACACGCCGGACGCGCTGGTCGTGCCCGATTCCAGCCCGATCAGGACCTTCCAGGAATTCATCCGCCTGGCCAAGGAGACCCCGGGCAAGTTCAACATCGGCGGCTCGGCGCTCAACTCGGCCAACCACGCCGCGCACGAGCGGCTGAACGCCGAGTTCGGCATCAGGAGCACCTACGTGCCCTACAAGGGCACCGGCGACCTCGCCATCGCCGTGCTGGGCGGTCAGCTCGACGGCGCCATGAGCTACTCGGCCTTCGCCATCAACAACAAGACCAAGGTGCGCGCGCTCGCGGTGGCGTTGGACAAGCGCCACCCGCTGCTGCCGGACGTGCCCACCTTCAAGGAACTCGGCGTCAACTGGATCGACGGCGCCTACCGCGGCATCGGCGTGCCCAAGTCCACGCCGATGGAAGCCCGACGCAAGCTGGCGGAGCTGTTCGCAGCGCTGAACCAGGACCAGGAAATGAAGGACCTCGCCTTCAAGAGCGGCTTCGAGCTCGTCGACATCGGGCCGGACAAGATGGACGCGTTCATGAAGGAACGCATCACCGTCTACACCGCCATGGGCCAGCGCATGGGCCTGGGCAAGAAGTGAGGCTCAGGCCGGCCCCAGCCAGACGCTGGGGTCGGCCTGCAGGGCATCGAGCGCGTGGCGCCTGCCGGCCAGATGGTCGTCGATGCATCGCATGACCAGCGGGCTGCGGTGCCGGTGGGCCTGCTCGCGGATCTCCTGTGGCGTGAGCCACAGGGTGCGCACGATGGGGGTGTCGAGCGCACGCCCGGGTATCGGCTCCCCGGCTCGGCCGCAGAACGCGAAGCGCAGGTAGGTCACGTCCTGACCGGGCCGCTGGAAGCGGGCCAGGTAGACGCCCACCAGGGCTTCGGGCTCGAAGGTGCAGGCGGTTTCCTCCAGCGCTTCGCGCACCACCGCCTCCTGCAGGGACTCCTGCGGGTCCAGGTGGCCGGCGGGCTGGTTCAGGCGCAGGCCCTCGGGCGTGTGCTCCTCGACCAGCAGGTAACGGCCGTCGCGCTCGATGATGGCCGCGACGGTGACGCTCGGGCTCCAGCGGGGGGGTGACATCCCGCGATGCTAGGGCACGTACACTTCGACCCCATTCAAAGACAGACGTTGGCGAGGAGAGCTCCATGCTGATAGGCGTTCCGCTGGAGACTGCGGCGGGCGAGACCCGTGTCGCGGTCACGCCTGAAACGGCCAAGAAACTCAAGGCGCAGGGGCACACCGTCAAGGTGCAGTCGGGCGCCGGGGTCGCGGCCAGCTGCATCGATGCGGCGTACATCGCCGCCGGTGCCGAGATCACCGACCGCGCCGGCGCCTTCGCGGCCGATCTGGTGCTGAAGGTCAAGAGCCCCGATGCCGACGAGCTGAGCCTGATGAAGACCGGCACCGCGCTGGTCGGCATGCTCAACCCGTTCGACCGCGAAGGGCTGTCGCGCATGGCGGCCGCCGGCCTGACCAGCTTCGCGCTGGAAGCCGCGCCGCGCACCACCCGCGCGCAGAGCATGGACGTGCTGTCCAGCCAGGCCAACATCGGCGGCTACAAGGCCGTGATGATCGCGGCCGACAAGTACCAGCGCCTGTTCCCGATGCTGATGACGGCCGCCGGCACCATCAAGGCCGCGCGCGTCGTCATCCTGGGCGTGGGCGTGGCGGGGCTGCAGGCCATCGCCACCGCCAAGCGCCTGGGCGCCGTGATCGAGGCCTCCGACGTGCGGCCTTCAGTCAAGGAGCAGGTCGAGTCGCTGGGCGCCAAGTTCATCGAGGTGCCGTACGAGACCGACGAGGAAAAGGAAGCCGCCGTCGGCGTGGGCGGCTATGCCCGCCCGATGCCGCAGAGCTGGCTCGACCGGCAGAAGGTCGAGGTCGCCAAGCGCGTGGCGCAGGCCGACATCGTCATCTCCACCGCCCTGATCCCCGGCCGCGCGGCGCCCGTGCTGATCACGCCCGAGATGGTGCAGAGCATGAAGCCGGGCTCGGTGATCGTCGACATGGCGGCACCGGCCGGCGGCAACTGCCCGCTCACCGAGGCCGGCAAGACCATCGTCACGCACGGCGTCACGATCGTCGGCGAGACCAACCTGCCCGCGCTGGTGGCGGCCGACAGCTCCAGCCTCTACGCGCGCAACGTGCTCGATTTCCTGAAGCTCATCGTCACCAAGGAAGCCACGCTGACGGTGCCGATGGACGACGACATCGTGGTCGCCTGCCTGATGACGCAGGGCAACGAAGTGAAGAGGACCTGAGCATGGACATCATCAGCCCCACCATCACCAACCTGATCATCTTCGTGCTGGCCATCTACGTGGGCTACCACGTGGTCTGGACGGTCACGCCCGCGCTGCACACGCCGCTGATGGCCGTCACGAACGCCATCAGCGCCATCGTGATCGTCGGCGCGATGCTGGCCGCCGCACTCACCGAGACAGGCCTCGGCAAGACCATGGGCGTGCTGGCGGTGGCGCTGTGCGCCGTGAACGTCTTCGGCGGCTTCCTGGTCACCCGGCGCATGCTGGAGATGTTCAGGAAGAAGGAAAAGAAGGCCCCGGCAGCGGCAGGAGGCAAGCAATGAGCCTGAATCTCGTCACGCTGCTGTACCTCGTCGCCAGCGTCTGCTTCATCCAGGCGCTCAAGGGCCTGAGCCACCCCACCACGTCGATCCGGGGCAACCTGTTCGGCATGATCGGCATGGCCATCGCCGTGCTCACCACGGCGGCGCTCAT
Organism: uncultured beta proteobacterium; assembly: GCA_903938815.1. Taxonomy (GTDB): domain Bacteria; phylum Pseudomonadota; class Gammaproteobacteria; order Burkholderiales; family Burkholderiaceae_C; genus Rubrivivax. The sequence continues at coordinate 39,008 of CAJAES010000008.1, read as the reverse complement.
CGTCAAGCTGGCCGGCGACATGGGCCAGACCCGCGCGCAGGGCATGGTCTGGGTGCTCGGCGGCCTGGTGGTCGGCGGCGCGCTCGGCACGCTGATGGCCAAGCGCGTCGAGATGACCAAGATGCCCGAGCTCGTGGCCTTCATGCACAGCATGATCGGCCTCGCGGCGGTGTTCATCGCGGTGGCGGTGGTGGCCGAGCCCTGGGCCTTCGGCATCACGGCCAAGGGCGTGCCCATTCCGTTCGGCAACAAGTTCGAGCTGTTCCTGGGCGGCGCCATCGGCGCCATCACCTTCAGCGGTTCGGTCATCGCCTTCGGCAAGCTCAGCGGGAAGTACAAGTTCCGCCTGTTCCAGGGCGCGCCGGTCACCTTCGGGGGCCAGCACATGATCAACCTCGCGCTGGGCCTCGGCATGCTGGGGCTGGGCGTGGGCTTCTCGATCACCGAGAGCTGGCCGATGTTCTTCGCGATGCTGGCCATCGCCTTCGTGCTGGGCGTTCTGATCATCATCCCCATCGGCGGCGCCGACATGCCGGTGGTGGTGAGCATGCTGAACAGCTACTCCGGCTGGGCGGCGGCGGGCATCGGCTTCAGCCTGAACAACAGCATGCTGATCATCGCCGGCTCGCTGGTGGGCAGCTCGGGCGCGATCCTGAGCTACATCATGTGCAAGGCGATGAACCGCTCGTTCTTCAACGTGATCCTGGGCGGCTTCGGCGGCGAGGCGGCCACGGCCGCAGCGGCCGGCGGCGGCGTTCAGCGCAGCGTCAAGAGCGGCAGCGCCGACGACGCCGCCTTCGTTCTGGGCAACGCCGAGACCGTGGTCATCGTGCCGGGCTACGGCCTGGCCGTGGCACGCGCGCAGCACGCCGTGAAGGAACTCGCGGCCAAGCTCACGGCCAAGGGCATCACCGTCAAGTACGCCATCCACCCGGTGGCGGGCCGCATGCCGGGCCACATGAACGTGCTGCTGGCCGAGGCCGAGGTGCCCTACGACCAGGTCTTCGAGATGGAAGACATCAACGGCGAGTTCGGCCAGGCCGACGTGGCCATCATCCTGGGCGCCAACGACGTCGTGAACCCGGCCGCGCACGTGAAGGGCAGCGCCATCTACGGCATGCCCATCCTCGAGGCCTACAAGGCCAAGACGGTGATCGTGAACAAGCGCTCGATGGCGAGCGGCTACGCCGGCCTGGACAACGAGCTCTTCTACATGGACAAGACCATGATGGTCTTCGGCGACGCGAAGAAGGTCGTCGAGGACATGGTCAAGGCCATCGAGTAATGCCCGCTGGCGCCCCCCGGCGCCTGGGCGAGGCCTGCCTGTACTGGATCGCGGCCAAACCGCCGCGGCCCGGCCTGGAAGCTCAGCGCGGCCGGCTGCGGACGCTCGGCGAAGCAATGGCCGAGGCCCTGCGGGGCACGGACGATGCCTTCAGCGCGAGGCTGATCGTCGCGTTCAGCGGCCTGCAGCTCTTCGAGTTGCCGGAGACCCTGCTAGACGCCGCCTGCGCGGCCGCCGCCCGCTGCCCGGACCCGCTGCTGCGGTCCGCCTGCCAGTCGGCGCTGAGCTGGCACCTGATGCAGGCCGGACGAGCCGCCGAGGCGAGCCAGCATGCGGAAGGCGGCCTGGCCGCACTGGGCGCTGCGCCCACCCCGCCCACCCCGCCCGCGCTGACCGAACCGACCGCACTGAACCCATTGAACGCCCTGCAGCCCGGCGCCCTTGCGCTGCGCAGCAATGCCCTGCGCCACGCCGTGCGCCAGCGCTGGCTGGACGACGCACCGGTCGAGACCCTGATGCCGCTGCTGGACGAAGCCGAGGCCGCCGCGCGCGGCGCTGGCGACTGGGCCCATGCGGCCCAGGCCTGCGCGCTGCGCACGGCGCTGGCCGAGGCGTCCGGTGCGCCGATCGATGACCTGCGCCGGATGCACACGCTGAGCATCGATGCAGCGAGCCTCTGGGGCGACCGCGACGCCTCATGCGGCGCACGCTACGGCCTGGCGGCGGCGGAACTCGCCCAGGGCGACCTGGCGGCTGCGGCTGCGCTGCTGGCACCGGTGGCGGACGAGGCCCGCGCCCTGGGCAACGAGCGCCTGCTCGCCCAGGCGACCCAGGCTCTGAGCGAGGCCCTGAGCCGGCAGCACCGCTGGCCCGAGGCGCTGGCCGCCGTGCGCGAGAGCCTCGCCCTCAGCACGCGCATCGGCCTGCGCCGCACGACGGCGGCATCGCTGCTCTGGCACGCACCGCGCATCCTGGCGCGCCTGGGCCGCGGCCCCGATGCGATGCGCGTGCTGAGCTTCGGCGAAGCGCTTCACGTGCGCGGCGCACGGGCGATGCCGGACAGTGACGCCGAAATGCTGCGCCAGCTGCGCCGCCTGACCGCATCGCGCGTGCCACCGGACGAGCACGAGCGCTGCCGCGCCGAGGGCCTCGCCCTGACCGAAACGCAGGCGGTGGCGCTGGTCGTCGGCGACTGAATGGCCATGTGACGGTCACATCACGGCCACTGAAGGTTGACTGAACGGCCACTGAACGACGATCGAACGGCGTCTGAACACCGACAGGCTCCGGCACCCCCACGAACACAGGGTGGAGGGCCAGCTACAGTGCACCGGAACCGGAGGAGACGCACCATGAACACGACCCGCAAGCTGGCACAGGCCGCGCTGTGCGCATTTGCACTCTCAGCGCTGCCGGCACTGCCCGCGCTCGCCGCCGAGACCGCCTGGATCACCGTGGGCGACGGCGCCTGGCGCCTGCTCGCGCCGCAGGCCGAGGGCGCGCGCGTGCTCTCCACGCGCGACGTGGCCGTGAACGTTCCGGTGCAGCGCGGCAGCCCGGCGCTCACGCAGGCCCACGAGCGTGTGCACGCGGTGCAGCTCGACGCCGACTGGCTGCCGCTGCTGTCGCACGAGGTGCACGAGAAGCTGCGGCGCTGCGGCGGCTTCGTGCGCCATGAATCCGCCGCGGAGGCACTCGCGGTCCTGCACCGCCTGCAGGGCACCGCGACACCGGCACTCGCCCCGAGCTACACGCTGGACGACGCAGCGCAGGTCACGCCGATGCTGCCGCTGCTGCAGGAAAGCCGCATCCTGTCCACCATACAGACCCTGTCGGACTTCCAGAACCGGCTCTACAACTCCGCCCACGGCGTCGCCGCGTCGGACTGGCTCTTCCAGCACTGGAAGCAGCTTTCGGCAGGGCGCAGCTGGATGCGGGTGTCCCAGGTGGCGCATGCGGGCTGGCCGCAGAAGTCGGTGAAGCTGCGCATCGCCGGCAACGGCAATGCCGCAGAAACCGTGGTGCTGGGCGCGCACCTGGATTCGATCTCCGGCAACGCGAGCGCCGAAGTCCGCGCACCGGGGGCCGACGACGACGCCAGCGGCGTTGCCGCGCTGACCGAGATCATCCGCGTGATGGCCGACAGCAGCTACCGCCCGCGCCGGTCGATCGAGTTCATCGCGTACGCCGCCGAGGAGGTGGGCCTGCGCGGCTCGCAGCAGATCGCCAAGCAGTACCAGCGCCAGGCCAAGCCGGTGGTGGGCGTGCTGCAGCTCGACATGACGGCCTTCCAGGGCGATCTGACCGACCTCTGGATCTTCACGGACTTCACGAATGCCGCGCAGAACCAGTTCGTGGCCGAACTTGCGGCCAGCTACCTGCCGCAGCTCAGCGTGGGTTACGACCGCTGCGGCTACGCCTGCTCCGACCACGCCTCCTGGACAGGCCGCGGTTTCGCGGCATCGTTCCCGTTCGAGTCGAGCGATGCCACCTACAACCGCGCGATCCACACCGACCGCGACACCACGGCCACGTTCGGCAACCAGGCACTGCACGCGCTGAAGTTCACGCAGCTCGGCCTGGCCTACGCGGTGGAACTGGGCAGCGACTGACACACGGCGCCCGCCGGCATGTCCTGATTCAAGGACGACGTCACCGCGGAATCGGAAGCCGCTATCGAATCCCCTGATGCTGGGGGCGTCAGCCGACCGTCAGAATCGACAGTCGAAGAGCAAGAGCGGGCGTCATGCAGAAGCACTGGTTGAAGCACTACCCGGCGGGCGTGCCGGCGGAGGTCCGCACGGACCTCTACCCGTCGCTGCTGGCGCTGTTCGACGAGAGCTTCCGCAAGCACGCAGCGCTGCCCGCGTACCGGTTCATGGGCAAGGCCATCAGCTTCGCGCAGCTCGACCAGTTCTCCCGCGCCTTCGCGGCCTGGTTGCAGGCCCAGCCCCTGGCTCGCGGCGACCGCATCGCCATCATGATGCCCAACGTGCCCCAGTACCCGGTGGCCGTGGCCGCCATCCTGCGCGCTGGGTTCGTGGTCGTGAACGTGAACCCGCTGTACACGCCGCGCGAACTCGAGCATCAGCTCAAGGACTCCGGCGCGAAGGCCATCGTCATCCTCGAGAACTTCGCCGCCACGCTGGAGCAGGTTCTGCCGCAGGTGCCCACTCGCACCGTGGTGGTGGCGGCCATGGGCGACATGCTCGGCTTCGTGAAGGGCGCCATCGTCAACCACGTGGTGCGCAACGTGAAGCGGCTGGTGCCCGCCTGGCGCATTCCCGGCGCCGTGCGCTTCAACGACGCATTGGCCGCAGGCGGGCGCATGCGCTACGCCGCGCCCGACGCCGGCCCTGACGACATCGCCGTGCTGCAGTACACCGGCGGCACCACCGGCGTCAGCAAGGGCGCGGTGCTTCTGCACCGCAACCTGGTGGCCAACCTGCTGCAGTCCGAGGCCTGGTACCTGCCGGCGCTCGGCCAGATCCCGCCGGGCGAGCAGATCGTCACCGTCTGCGCCCTGCCGCTGTATCACATCTTCGGTTTCACGGCGAACCTGCTGCTCGGCATCCGCATGGGCGGCTGCAACCTGCTGATCCCGAACGCGCGCGACATTGCCGCCACGCTGAAGGACCTGTCGGCCTACAAGTTCCACAGCTTCCCGGCGGTGAACACGCTCTTCAACGCCATGGCCAACCACCCCGATTTCGCCAAGGTCGACTGGAGCGCCCTCAAGATCAGCGTCGGCGGCGGCATGGCGGTTCAGAGCGCCACCGCCAGGCTCTGGCTCGAGAAGACAGGCTGCCCCATCGTCGAGGGCTACGGCCTGTCGGAAACCAGCCCATCGGCCACCTGCAACCCGGTGGACAGCACGGTCTTCAGCGGCACCATCGGCATGCCGCTGCCCAGCACCGAGCTCACGCTGCTCGACGACGCCGGCCAGCCCGTGCCGACCGGCACGCCCGGCGAGATCGCGATCCGCGGGCCGCAGGTGATGGCGGGCTACTGGCAGCGGCCCGACGAAACCGCCAAGGTCATGACGGCCGATGGATACTTCCGCACCGGCGACATCGGTGTCGTCGACCAGCGCGGCTACTTCAAGATCGTGGACCGCAAGAAGGACATGATCCTGGTGAGCGGATTCAACGTGTACCCGAACGAGATCGAGGACGTCATCACGCAGATGGACGGCGTTCTGGAATGCGCGGCGGTCGGCATGCCCGACGCCAAGGCCGGTGAAGCCGTGAAGGTCGTCATCGTCCGCAGGAACCCCGCCATCACCGAAGCCGACATCCGCGCCTACTGCGAGGCCAACCTCACGGGATACAAGCGGCCCAAGGTGGTCGAGTTCCGCACCGAGCTGCCCAAGACCCCGGTGGGCAAGATCCTGCGGCGCGAACTGCGGGACGCGGCTTGAGCCTGCGGATCCACGTCGACGCCGCGCTCGCGGCAGGCCTCGAGTTCGACCTGCCCCCCGGCCCCGCCCGCCACGTGCAGGTGCGCCGCGCGCAACCCGGCGATGCGCTGGTGCTCTTCGACGGGCGCGGCGGCGAGTGGGCCGCCGAGGTCCGGCACATGGGCCGCCGGCAGGTGACGGTGCAGGTGATGGCACACAGCGCCGTCGACCGCGAACCGGCGCTGGGCGTCACGCTGGCCGTGGGCATGCCGGCCAACGACCGCATGGACTGGCTCGTCGAGAAGGCCACCGAACTCGGCGTTGCCATGGTGCAGCCCCTGATGACGGACCGCTCGGTGCTGCGGCTGGACGGCGAGCGCGCGCAGCGAAAGCGCGACCATTGGCAGGGCATAGCCGTGGCGGCCAGCGAGCAGAGCGGCCGCACGCGCGTGCCGGTGGTGGCGCCTGTGCTCGCGCTCGGCCCCTGGCTCGCGGGCCTGGGCGGCGATGGCGGCGCCCGCACCGGCGACGGCAACAGCGCCCGCTGGCTGCTCAGCCCGGGCAGCGGGCTCCTGGCGCCGCTGGCGCCCGTGCGCCCGTCTGCGGGCGCGGTGCTGGCGCTCTCCGGCCCCGAGGGCGGGCTCTCGCCAGCCGAAGAGGCGCTGGCGCAGTCGCACGGCTTCCAGGCCATCTCGCTCGGCCCCCGGGTGCTGCGCGCGGACACCGCTCCGCTGGCCCTGCTGGCGTGGCTGACGCTGCCACAATGACCGCTCCAATCACGAGGAGCCTGGCATGGGATTGTTCGATTCGGTGGTCGGTGCCCTCGGGCAGGCGGCCGGCGGCGGGGCGGGTCAACCCGATCTGATGAAGGTGGTGATGAGCCTGGTGCAACAGGCCGGCGGCCTGGAAGGCCTGATGGCGAAGCTGCAGCAGGGCGGGCTCGGTGAAGCGGCGGCCTCCTGGGTCTCGACCGGGCGAAACCTGCCGGTTTCCGGCGATCAGCTGCAGGGTGCGCTGGGCGGCCTGCTCGGCCCGCTGGCAGGGCAGCTCGGCATGCAGCCCGGCGCCTTGTCGGACAGCCTCGCGACCCTGCTGCCCGGCATGATCGACGGCCTGACGCCGAACGGCCAGCTGCCGGCCGGTGGCGCCATGCCGGATCTGTCCGGGCTGCTCGGGTCGCTGCTGCAGCGCTGATCGCCCCTTGCGCCACGACGAGTACCTGCGGCTGGACGCCACGGCTCTCGCCGCGCTGGTGGGGCGCGGCGACGTCGATCCGCGCACGCTGCTCGGTCTGGCGCAGGCGCAGCTGGCGCGGGTGCAGCCCACCCTGAACCTGCTGCTCAGGCCCCTGGATGCGCTGGCCGAAAGCCAGCTCGCGGGCCGCCCGCGCGGCCCGCTGGCCGGGGTGCCGATGCTCGTCAAGGACAGCGTGCTCGACGTGGCCGGCGTGCCCACGAGCTACGGCAGCCGCGCCATGCGCCACATCATGCCGACGGTCCACGCCCACGCGCTGCGCCGCCTGCTCGACGCCGGGGCGGTGGTCTTCGGCAAGACCAACCTGCCCGAATTCGGCCTCAAGGGCGTCAGCGACTCGGCGGCCTTCGGGCGCGTCGGCAACCCCTGGGACCCGGCCCGCACGCCGGGCGGCTCCAGCGGCGGCTCGGCCGCGGCCGTGGCCGCCGGTGTGGTGCCGATGGCCGGCGGCAACGACGGCGGCGGCTCGCTGCGCATCCCGGCGGCCTGCTGCGGGCTCTTCGCGCTGAAGCCCTCGCGCGGGCGCATCTCCAACGGGCCCGGTCTGGGCGAGCTCTGGTTCGGCGCCAGCAGCGAAGGCGTCATCACGCGCAGCGTGCGCGACACCGCGCTCGCACTCGACGTGCTCTGCGGCCCCGAGCCCGGCGACCCCTACGTGACGGCGCCGCCCGAGTCCTTCGCGACGGTCCTGCAGGCCCCGCCGCGCCGCCTGCGCGTGGCCTTCTGCACCACATCGCAGCTGGGCACGCCGGTGCACCCCGAAGCCGTGGCCGCCGTGCGCGGGGCGGCCGAGCTGCTGCAGCAGCTCGGCCATCAGGTCGAGGAGGCGTCGCCGCCCATCGACGGGCAGGCGCTGTCGCAGGCCTATCTGCAGCTGTACTTCGCGCAGGTGCCGGCAGCGATGGACATGGCGCGTGCGGCCGGCGCCGCGCGCGGCGACTTCGAGCTGCTCACGCGCGTGACGGCGGCCCTGGGCCGCGCCACCGGCGCCGCGCAGAGCACCGCCTGGCTGCTGCGCTGGAACGAGTTCGCGCGCAAGCTGGCCGCCTTCTACCAGTGGTACGACGTCTGGCTGACGCCCACGCTGGCCACGCCGCCGCTGCCGCACGGCGCCACCGACCCGCCCCCGGCGCAGCGCATGCTGCTGCAGGCGCTGCTGGCCAGCGGCCTGCTGGGCGTGCTGGCGCGCACCGGCCTGCTGCAGGGCACGATCGACGCCATCGCGCGCGACAACCTCACGCCCTACCCGTTCACGCAGCTCGCCAACCTGACGGGTACGCCGGCCATGAGCCTGCCGTTGCACTGGACGCCCGAAGGCCTGCCGCTGGGCGTGCAGGTCTGCGGCCGCATGGGCGACGAGGCCACGCTGCTGCAGCTCGCGGCCGAGCTGGAAGCGGCACGGCCCTGGTTCGACCGCGTGGCGCCGATGGCGGGCCAGATCGGCTGACCCCGCGCGTCGGCCTTGCTCAGTCGGGCTTGTTCGAACCCGCCACCATGTCGAAGCGGAACATGCGGCACTCGATCGGGCCGTTCCACATCGGCACGCGCCGGCTTTCCTTCAGGCGCATCAGGCCCGGCAGCTTCATGTCGGGGCTCAGCAGCCAGGCCGTCCAGCCGGGGTACTGGCGCTTCCAGTGGCCAGCGAGCGAGCCGAAGAAGTCACCCGCGCTGCCGCCACCCTCGAAGCTCTCGCGCGAGGCCGTCTGGCCCTGCCCCTTCGGCGCCATGCGCTCGCCGTAAGGCGGGTTCATCAGGATGGTGCCTGTGGGCGTGGGCGGCGGGCGCTGCATCGCGTCCATGGTCTTGAACTCGATGGCGCCCCGCACGCCCGCGCGCTCGGCGTTGCGGGTGGCGAAGTCGGTCATGCGAAAGCTCACGTCGCCCGCGAAGATGGGCACCGCGCTCGGGTGCACGCGCGCCTTGGCGGCGCGCTGCAGTTCGCGCCATTCCGCGAGGTGCGGGCGAAAGGGCACCATGCGCTCGAAGGCGAAGTGGCGCAGGATGCCCGGCGCGATGCCGCAGGCGATCTGCGCGGCCTCGATCACGATGGTGCCGGCGCCGCAGCAGGGATCGAGCAGGGGGCCGTCTTCGGGGCGGCCCTGCCAGCCGGCGGCGGCCAGCATCGCGGCGGCGAGCGTTTCCTTCAGCGGGGCCTCGCCCTGCACCTCGCGCCAGCCACGCTTGAAGAGCGCCTCGCCCGAGAGGTCGACATACAGCGTCGCGTCCTCGGGGCCCACGTAGAGCATCAGCGGCAGATCGGGGGACCGCGTATCGACGCTGGGGCGCGCGCCGGTGGCGTCGCGCAGCACGTCGCAGACGGCGTCCTTGATGCGCAGCGCCGCGAAGTTCAGGCTGCGCAGCGGCGAGCGCTGGGCCGACACGTCCACGCGCAGTGTCTGCTCGGGCGTGATCCAGACCGTCCAGTCGACGTCGCGCGCCATGTGGTACAGGTCGTGCTCGTCGCGGTAGCGGCCTTCGGCCACCGGCCACAGCACCCGCTGCGCGAGGCGCGACTCGAGGTTCAGCAGCATCGCGAGGCGATGGTCGCCCCGGACCCAGACGCCGCCGCGCGTGATTTCGGCGGTGCGTCCCGCGAGTCGGTGAACCTCCTCGGCCAGCAGGGTCTCGGCGCCACCGGCGCAGGGCAGGAACAGGGGAATCTTGGCGCTCACATCGTCTTTCGCAGCGAGGCCGGCGCGATCTTGAGCGCCTCGCGATACTTGGCCACGGTGCGCCGCGCCACCTGGATGCCCTGCTCCTCGAGCATCAGGCTGAGCTGGCTGTCGGACAGCGGCTTGCCCGGGTCCTCGGCATCCACCAGCTGCTGGATGAGCGCGCGCACCGCCGTGCTGCTGGCGTTGCCGCCGGCGTCGGTGTTGAGCGAACTGCCGAAGAAGTACTTCAGCTCGAAGGTGCCGTGCGGCGTGGACATGTACTTGGCCGTGGTCACGCGCGAGATGGTGCTCTCGTGCAGGCCCAGCTCGTCGGCGATCTCGCGCAGCACCAGCGGCTTCATCGCGATCGCGCCGTGGCTGAAGAAGTTCTTCTGCCGCTCGACGATGGCCCGGCTCACGCGCAGGATGGTGTCGAAGCGCTGCTGGATGTTCTTCATGAACCAGCGGGCTTCCTGCAGCCGGCCCGAGAGCCCGCCGCCGGCGCCGTTGCGCTGGCCGCGCATGGCCTGCGCGTAGAGGTCGTTGATGCGCAGCTTGGGCATCACGTCGGGGTTCAGGCTGACCTTCAGGCCGCGGCCCGCGCGCACGACGATGACGTCGGGCACGATGATGTTGGATTCGGCCTCGGAGAACGGGCGCCCCGGCTTGGGCTCGCAGCTGCGGATGAGCGTCTGCGCGTCGCGGATCAGGTCCTCGTCGGCGCCGGTGGCAGCCACGAGCTTGCGGATGTCGCGCCGCGCGAGCAGCTCGAGATGCTGGTCGGCGATGGCGATGGCCACACCACGCGCCGGGCTGCGGGGCAGCAGCCGCAGCTGCAGCACGATGCACTCACCCAGGCTGCGTGCACCCACGCCCGTGGGTTCCAGGCTCTGCAGCCACTTGAGCGCGCACTGCAGCCGGCCCAGCAGTTCCTCGTTGGCTTCCAGGCCTTCGATGCCCAGCATCTCGGCCAGACGCTCGGCGATCTCCTCCAGCGGGTCGGCCAGGTAGCCGTCGCCGTCCAGGGATTCGATGAGCACTTCGAGCGCGGCGGCGTCCTCGCCCGACAGCCGCATGCCCAGCGCCTGCCGGCGCAGGTGGTCGGTCAGGCTGCCGGCGGTGTTGCGGCGCTCGCTGGATTCGTAGTCGTCGTCCTCGCCCTGCCCACCGCTGGCGGAGGGCGTTTCGGAGATGCCATCGAAGTCGTCGCGCTCGGTGCCGTTTTCCCAGTCCTCGCGCTCGGTGGTGCCGAATTCGGCCGCGCTCACTTCGGCGAGCGACTCGCCGTCGCCGCCCGCGGCCTCGGCGGTGTCGTTGGTCTCGGTGGCGGTGCTGCGCTCCACCGGCGGGCCGTCGAACGCCGAGCCGCCCTCTTCCTCGGTGTCGAGGAAGGGGTTCTGCTCGAGCATCTGCTCGACTTCCTGGTGCAGCTCGAGCGTGGACAGCTGCAGCAGGCGGATCGACTGCTGCAGCTGGGGCGTCAGCGCCAGATGCTGCGACAGGCGTACCTGCAGGCTCGGCTTCATGCGCCCGCCCCGGTGGGTGCGGCTGCGCGCGGGCCGGCAGGCCCCATGGCTGCCTGGGATGCGGCCTGGGATGCGGCCGGGGATGCTGCCGTGGATGCGGCCGGCAAGGTGGCCGGCAATGCGGAGAAAGGGCGAGCTGCGGCGTGCATGCTCACATCCGGAAATGTTCACCCAGGTAGACCTTGCGGACCTGGGGGTTGTCGACGATCTCGGCCGGCGTGCCTTCGGCCAGCACGCTGCCTTCGCTGATGATGTAGGCGCGGTCGCAGATGCCGAGCGTCTCGCGCACGTTGTGGTCGGTGATCAGCACGCCGATGCCGCGCGCCCGGAGGTAGCCGATGATGCGCTGGATCTCGATGACGGCGATGGGGTCGACACCCGCGAAGGGCTCGTCGAGCAGGATGAAGCGCGGCTGCGTGGCCAGCGCACGTGCGATCTCGACGCGCCGGCGCTCGCCGCCCGACAGCGCCGGTGCGGGCGAATCGCGCAGCTTGGTGATGGAGAGCTCTTCGAGCAGCTGCTCCAGCAGCTTGCGGATCGTCGCCTCGGGCAGCGCACGGCCGTCCGGTCCCAGCTGGAGCTCCAGCACGGCGCGGATGTTCTCGGCCACCGTGAGCTTGCGGAAGATGGAGGCTTCCTGGGGCAGGTAGGACAGGCCCAGGCGCGCGCGGCGGTGGATGGGCAGGGTCTGCGCCTCCAGGCCGTCGATGCGGATCACGCCGCCATCGGCCCGCACCAGGCCGACGATCATGTAGAAGGTGGTGGTCTTGCCGGCGCCGTTCGGGCCCAGCAGGCCGATGACTTCGCCGGCGCCCACCGACAGGTTCACGTCCTTGACGACGGTGCGCGCACCGTAGCGCTTCTGCAGCCCGACGGCCTCGAGCCGGCTGGTGGCGACGACCGGGGGCGCCATCACCGTCCCGGCGCGGACGCGGCTTCTGGCCGCGGGGTCAGCACGGCGCGCACGCGCCCGCCGCCGGCGGCATCGCCGCCCTGCACGCTGAAGGTCTCGGCCGCATCGTCCCAGCGGATCTCGGCGCCGGTGATCTCGTCGGCCACGACGCCGCCGCGCAGCCGGCGCACGGCGCCGTTGCCGACAAAACGCAGCGTGCCGGCACGTGCGTCGTACTCGATGCGGTCGGCCGAGCCTTCGACGAACTCATTGATGCCGTCGCGCTTCTGGCGATAGGTGGCCGGCTTGCCGGGCACGCCCGTGGCGACGGCCGAGCGGTAGCCGCCCGCCTGCTCGCGCACCTCGATGCGCTCGGCCCGGATGGTCATCGTGCCCTGGACGATCTGCACGTTGCCGTTGAAGACCACGACCTGCTTCTGCAGGTCCAGCGTGCCGGGCTTGTCAGCCTCGACGACGATGGGCTGGGAGCGATCGGCCTTCTCGGCCCGGGACGGCCCGCCCCACGACGTCAGCAGCGCGGCGACGAGGAGGGGGAGGAAACCAGGGGAAACGCTCATGAATTCGGCATGGATCTTGCAGGCATTCTAGCTGCAAGATCCAGCCGGGCGGCACGTTTCGTGCCGTGAAGAGTGACACGCCCCGAGGGGTGTCGGATCAGGCGCCCTTGCGAGCGCGCTGGATCAGGAAATCGGCCACCGCGAGGGTTCGGTCAGGGCCGCCCGCCAGGCTTCCGGAAGTATAGAAGCGGCCATGGACGCCGATCGCGGGCACGCCGTCGATCTTGTAGGCATCCGACAGCTGGCGCGCGCGGTTGGCCTTGGTGGTGACCGAGAAACCGCGGAATGCTGCCGAGAACTTGGCCGCGTCGCCGCCATTGGCGCCGACGAAGTCGGCATAGGCCTGTTCGGTGAGCAGGCGCTGGCCCTGCACGTGGATGGCGGCGAAGACACGCGCGTGCAGGGTCTCGAGCAGGCCCAGCTCTTCCAGCGCATAGAAGGCCTTCTGGGCGATCTGGTGCCGCGCCGTGAAGCCCACCGGCACGCGGCGGAAGGCGACGTCCGGCGGCAGGCGCTTGATCCAGGCCTCGAGCGCAGGCTCGAAGCTGTTGCAATGCGGGCACTCGTACCAGAAGAACTCCACCACCTCGACCTTCTTGTCGGGCGAGGGCAGCGTCACCGGAGCGGGCTGCGAGAGCTTCACGTAGTGGGTGCCCTCGACCGGGCCACCTTGCGCCCGCGCACTGCCGACACCGGCCAGAACCAGACTGCCACCGACCAGCTGCTGGGAAAACTCACGACGCTTCATCATCGATTCCTTCGATTCAAGGCTTCTGCACACGCACCATCTGGCCCTCGAAACCGGTGGCCAGCAGCTTCTGCTGCACGCCCTCGGCTTCGGCCCGGGTGTCGAACGGCCCCAGGCGGACCCGGTACACCGTCCGGCCTGCCTGCTCGCGCTCCTGGACCTTGGCGGCGAAACCCTGGATGGCGAGCTTCGCCCGCTGGGCCTCGGCATCCGCGGCCTGGTTGTACGCGCCGACCTGCACGAGGTAGGTAAACGGTTCAGCACCCGGTGCGGTGGACACGGCGCCACCGGACAGGATGGCGGCGGGGTCGCGCGCGGGGCTGGTGGCCTTGGCGGCCGAGGCGGCAGCCGGGGCCGCCGGCGCGGGAGTCTGGGCTGCCTGGGCGGGAGACGGCGCCTGCGCAGGCGCGGAGCCGGCCGCTGCAGCCGCCGCCGGCGGCGCGGAAGCGGCGATCACGGGCCGGGGCACCTTGGGCGCGAGCGGCGCGTTCGGGTCCCAGGTCTTGTTGCGCTCGGCTTCGGCCTTGTCCTGCTCCACGGTGCGCTGCGGCACCTTGTTGATGAAGGGCACAGGCGCCTTGGTGATGTAGAGCGCCACGCCCAGCGCCAGCACCAGGCCGACCAGCAACCCGATGACCAGCCCGAGGGCAAAGCCGCCTTTCTGGAACTTCATGCTGCCACCTCGGGTTCACGGGCCATGGCCTGCGGTGCACTGACACCCAGCACCGCCAGACCGTTCTGCAGCACCTGGCGCGTGGCGGACAGCAGCGCCATCCGGGCGGCGGCGAGCGCGGCGTCGTCCACCAGGAAGCGCTCGGCGCCATACCAGCTGTGGAAGGCGCTGGCGAGGTCGCGCAGATAGAAGGCCACGTTGTGCGGGGCGATATCGGCCGCCGCGGCCGTGAGCATCTCCGGAAACTCCGACAGCCGAACCAGCAGCGCCTGCTCGGTGGGCGCGGCCAGCAGCGCCACATCGGCCTGCGCCAGCGTGGCGGCATCGCCCTTCCAGGCGGCGAGCACCGAACAGATGCGCGCATGCGCGTACTGCACGTAGAAGACCGGGTTCTCGTCGCTGGCCTTGACGGCGAGGTCGACGTCGAAGACGAACTCGGTGTCGGCCTTGCGGCTGATGAGGAAGAAGCGCACGGCGTCGCGGCTGGTCCAGTCGATCAGGTCGCGCAGCGTGACGTAACCGCCGGCGCGCTTGGAGATCTTGACCTCCTGCCCGCCCTTCATCACCGTGACCATCTTGTGCAGCACGTAGTCGGGGTAGCCGGCAGGCACGCCGACATCGGCCGCCTGCAGGCCGGCGCGAACCCGCGCGATGGTGCCGTGGTGGTCGCTGCCCTGGACGTTGATGACCTTGGTGAAGCCGCGCTCCCACTTGTGGATGTGATACGCCACATCGGGCAGGAAGTACGTGTACGAGCCGTCGGACTTGCGCATCACGCGGTCCTTGTCGTCGCCGTAGTCGGTGCTGCGCAGCCAGAGCGCGCCGCCTTCCTCGAAAGTCTTGCCCGCGGCCACCAGGCGCTGCACGGTCTGCTCGACCCGTCCGCTGCTGTACAGCCCGGACTCGAGGTAGTAGTGGTCGAAGCGCACGTCGAAGGCGCGCAGGTCCAGATCCTGCTCGTGACGCAGGTAGGCCACCGCGAACTGCCGGATGGAGTCGACGTCGTCCGTGTCGCCCGAGGCGGTGAAGGCGCGGTCGTCGGCGTGGACGGTGGCCCTGGCCGCGAAATCGCGCGCGATGTCGGCGATGTACTCGCCGTTGTAGGCCGATTCGGGCCACTCGGCGTCGCCGGGCTTGAGGCCCATCAGGCGCGAGCGCACCGACAGCGCCAGGTTGCCGATCTGCACGCCGGCGTCGTTGTAATAGAACTCGCGCTGGACGCGCCAGCCCTGGCTCTCGAAGAGCCGGCACAGGCTGTCTCCCAGCGCGGCCTGGCGGCCGTGGCCCACGTGCAGCGGGCCGGTGGGGTTGGCCGAGACGAACTCCACCATCAACTGCTGGCCGTTCGCGGCACGGTTGCCGTAGGCGCCGGCGGCCGACAGCACCTCAGGCACGACCGCCTGCTTGGCCGCGGGCGACAGGCGCAGGTTCACGAAGCCGGGACCGGCGATCTCGAGCGCCTGAACCCAGCGCTGAACGGCGGGCTGGGCCTGCAGTGTCTCCACGAGCTGGCCTGCGAGTTCGCGCGGGTTCTTCTTGAGCGCGCGCGCCAGCGGCATCGCGGCGGTGATGGCGAGGTCGCCGTGCGCGGCCTGCTTCGGGCTTTCGAAGGCCGCCTGCAGGCCAGCCCCGGGCGCCAGGGTGTCGAGGGCCGCCTGCAACGCTTGCAGCAACTCTTGCTTGGCTTGAATCATGTGAAGGATTCTACGGGTGCGCCCGTTATACCCGCCGTTCCCCGGCCAGTTCGGTGCACCGCGCAGCAGACTCCCGGCGCATCATCACGAACCCGCCATGTCCGTCGCCCTGCCACCCTCCGTGATGTCGTCCGAACTGCCCTCGCAGATCGGGCAGTACGTCGTGCGCGCCAAGCTCGGCGAGGGCGCCACGAGCGAGGTCTTCCTGGCACACGACGCCTTCCACCAGCGCGATGTGGCCATCAAGCGCGTGCGCGGCGGTTTCGCGGCCGATTCGCGCGACGGCCACTTCCAGAAACGATTCTTCGCCGCCGAGGCGGCGCTCGTGGGCCGGTTGCAGCATCCGAACGTGGTGCAGATCTTCGACGCCGTGCCCGACCCCGCAGGCTCCTACCTCGTGATGGAGTACGTGCAGGGCCAGACGCTGCGACGCTACTGCCGGGCCGATGCGCTGCTGTCGCTCGAGCAGGTGGTGGAAATCGGCTTCAAGTGCGCGATGGCGCTGGGCTACGTCTTCCGCCAGGGCCTGATCCACCGCGACGTGAAGCCGGCGAACATCCTCGCGACGACCGACGGCGACCACATCGTCGACGTGAAGATCACAGACTTCGGCAGCGTCTTCGCGATGGACTCCGACAACACCCAGGTCTATCGCGTGGGCTCGCTGGCGTACATGTCGCCGGAGCAGCTCAACGGCGACACCCTCGATTGCCGGGCCGACATCTATTCGCTCTCGGCCGTGCTGTTCCACCTGATCGCGGGGCGGCCGCCGTTCGATGCGACGCAGCAGGCGGCGATCATGCATCAGATCTACAACGTCGAGCCGCCCTCGCTGCAGGCCCTGCGCACGGGCGTGAGCGACGCGCTTGAATCGCTGATCCTGCGCGGCCTGTCGAAGAACCGCGACACGCGCTTCAAGGACTGGGAAGAGTTCGCCAAGGCGCTGTCCGACCTGATCAGCAAGCGCGAGGTGCCCCGCGGGCAGTTGCAGGGCGTGCTCGACTCGGAGCGCTTCAACCTGCTGCGCACGCTCGACTTCTTCAAGGGCTTCGGCGATGTCGAGCTCTGGGAAGTGGTTCACCGAGCCAAGTGGACACGCCTGCCCTTCGGCCACGCCATCTACCGCAAGGGCGAGGAGGGCAAGACCTTCCACATCATCGCGCAGGGGCAGGTGGAGGTGTACCGCGACGGGCAGCGCGTGGCGCAGCTCGGCGCCGGCACCTCCGTGGGCGAGATGGCTTACCTCGCGCCGAACCCGGACCTGCGGCTGCACAGCGCCGACATCCTGGTCACCGAGCCCGCCACCACGATCTCGTTCACACCCGAATCGATGGACCACCTCGGACCGAGCACCCGGCACCTGTTCGACGGCGCCTTCATCGGCGTGCTGGTGCGGCGGCTGCACGCCGCGCACGAACAACTGGCCCACCCGCGGAGAATCCTCTAGCGCTTGTCGGCTATTTCGTCATCATCTGCGTTGTTGATAAACCCACAACGAGGAGATTCCGCATGAAGACGATCCTGGCCGCCCTGTTCACCGCCGCGCTGCTCGCCTCGACAGCCCACGCCGCCGACCCGAGCCCGGCCCAGAAGGCCCAGCAGATGCGCATGACGCAGTGCAACAAGGATGCCGAGGGCAAGACCGGTGACGCCCGCAAGGCCTTCATGAGCGAGTGTCTGAGCGCCAAGAAGGAAACCCAGCAGACCAAGATGAAGACCTGCAACGACGCCGCCGGCGAGAAGAAGGGCGACGACCGCAAGGCCTTCATGAAGGAATGCCTGAGCGCCAAGAAGACGGGCTGAACTCCCGGCGGGCCGCCTGCACCCGGACGGGCGCGGGCGCCGTCGCGCCTGGGGCGCCTAGGAAGAGCGCGACCAGTAACCGGCGTCGCCGTAGTGATGCTTGAGGAAATCGATCCAAAGGCGCACGCGCAGCGGCAGGTGCTTGGCGTGCGGAAACACCGCGTAGATGCCGTTGGGCGGCGCGGCGTGGTCCGCCAGCAGCACGGCGAGATGCCCCGACGCCACCTCGTGCTCCACCTCCCAGGTGCTGCGCCACGCAATGCCCAGCCCCTGCAGGCACCAGTCGTGCAGCACCTGACCATCGCTGCAGTCGAGCCTGCCGCCGGGGCGCAGGTGCGTGAGGCGGTCGTCCACCATGAAGGCCCAGCCGCGGGTCTGGCTGGCGTCCGACGACAGCGTCAGGCACTGGTGGCGCATCAGGTCGGCAGGTGACTGCGGCACCCCGGCACGCTTGAGGTACGACGGCGCCGCGACGCACAGGCGGCGGTTGTCGGCCAGGCGAACGCTGATCAGGCTCGAATCAGGCAGGTCGCCGACTCGCACCGCGCAATCGAAGCCTTCGTTGACCATGTCGACGACGCGATCGGACAGGTTCAGCGACAGGCTGACGTCGGGGTGCTGATCCAGGAAGCGCGGCACCAGCGGCGCCACGTGGCGGCGACCGAAGCCGCCGGGCGCCGTGACCCGCAGGTGGCCGCTCGCCTTGACGCCGCCGGCGCTGACGCTGGCTTCGGCGCTGGCCAGGTCGGTGAGCACGCGCTGGCAGTTCTCGAGGTAGGCGCTGCCTTCGTGGGTGAGCGTGATGCGCCGGGTGGTGCGCACCAGGAGTTTCACGCCCAGCCGGGCTTCGAGCGCGTCGATGCGCCGCCCGATGACGGCGGGCGCGACGCCCTCGGCGTGCGCCGCCGACGTGAGGCTGCCCTTGCTGGCCACGGCCACGAAGGACTCGATCTGCTTGAGCCGATCCATGCGCCCATTATGCTCAGAATACGCACAGATCCAAGGCTTTTGGCGAGCTTAATGCCGGCCCGCACACGCAATACAGTCGAGGCATGGAATCCCGGCGCTCCCGCTCGACACCACAGGCCGTGCTGTTCGACGCCTACGGCACGCTGTTCGACGTCTACAGCGTCGGCTTGCTGGCCGAGCAGTTGTACCCCGGCTTCGGCGAGCGCATCGCGCAGATCTGGCGCGACAAGCAGATCGACTACACCCGGCTGATCACGATGAGCGGCGGCGACGGGCGCCACTACCGCCCATTCTGGGACCTCACCCGCGCCGGCCTGCGCTTCGCCGCGCTGCGCCTGAACCTGACGCTGACGCCCGAGGCCGAGGCGCAGCTGATGAACCAGTACCTGCACCTGTCGGCCTTCCCCGAGAACCGGGAGGTGCTGCAGTCGCTGCGCGCGCGGCATCCGCACGGGCATCCTCTCCAACGGCGACCCGGACATGCTGGCCGTGGCCGTCAAGAGCGCCGGCTTCACCGACCTGGTGGACCCGGTGCTGAGCGTGCACGGCGTGCGCCGCTTCAAGACCGACCCCGCTGCCTACGCGCTGGGCCCGCAGTCGCTCGGCCTCGCGGCCCGCGACATCCTCTTCGTCTCCAGCAACGGCTGGGACGCCATCGGCGCCACCTGGTTCGGCTACACCACGCTGTGGGTCAACCGCGCCGGCCTGCCGCTGGAACAGCTCGACACCGAACCCACCCGCACGGGCACCAGCCTGCGCGACGTGCTCTCCTTCTTTCCCGCCTGAAACCGATCCCACGACCATGACTGATCGCACCACCACCCACGGCCTGCAGGTCGCCACGATCCTGAAGGACTTCATCGACCAGCGCGTGCTGCCCGGCAGCGGCGTCGACAGCGCCGCCTTCTGGGCCGGCTTCGACCGCCTGGTCACCGATCTCGCGCCGAAGAACGCCGCGCTGCTCGCCGAGCGCGACCGGCTGCAGGTGCAACTCGACACCTGGCACCGCAAGAACCCCGGCCCGATCCGCCACATGGGCAAGTACCGCAAGTTCCTGGCGGACATCGGCTACCTGGTGCCCGACCCCGGCACGGTGAAGGCCACGACGAAGAACGTCGACGACGAACTCGCGCGCGAGGCCGGCCCGCAGCTGGTGGTGCCCATCACCAACGCCCGCTACGCGCTGAACGCCGCCAACGCCCGCTGGGGCAGCCTGTACGACGCGCTCTACGGCACCGACGCCCTGCCCGAGACCGACGGCGCCACCCGTGGCACGGGCTACAACCCGGTGCGCGGCGCGAAGGTCATCGAGTACGCGCGCCATGTGCTCGACCGCGTGGCCCCGCTCAAGCGCGGCTCGCACCTCGACAGCGCGGCCTACGCCGTGGTGGGCGACGCGCTGCACGTGAGCCTGAAAGACGGCAGCACGCAGGCCCTGAAGGACCCGAAGCAGTTCATCGGCTACCAGGGCGCGGCCGCCGCGCCCTCGGGCGTCCTGCTGGCACACAACGGCATCCACCTCGACCTGCGCATCGACAAGGCCACCGCCATCGGCGCGACCGACCCCGCGGGCGTGTGCGACCTGGTGCTGGAATCGGCCCTGTCCACCATCCTCGACCTGGAGGACTCGGTCGCGGTGGTCGACGCGGCCGACAAGGTTCAGGCCTATGGCAACTGGCTCGGCATCCTGGACGGCACGCTGAGCGAGGAAGTGAAGAAGGGCAGCTCCAGCTTCACCCGCACGCTGAACCCCGACCGCGTCTACACCGGCCCCAAGGGCGAGACGGTCACGCTGCACGGACGCTCGCTGCTGTTCGTGCGCAACGTCGGCCACCTGATGACGAACCCCGCGATCCTGTGGGGCGAGGGCCGCGAGATCCCCGAGGGCATCCTGGACGCCGTGGTCACCACCACGATCGCCATGCGCGACCTGAAGAGCCGGCGCAACAGCCGCGCGGGCAGCATCTACATCGTCAAGCCCAAGATGCACGGTCCGGCCGAAGTGGCCTTCGCCGACGAACTCTTCGGCCGCGTCGAGAAGCTGCTGGGCCTGCCGAAGAACACCGTCAAGCTCGGCATCATGGACGAGGAGCGCCGCACCAGCGTCAACCTGAAGGCCTGCATCGCCGCAGCCCGGGCGCGCGTGGCCTTCATCAACACCGGCTTCCTGGACCGCACCGGCGACGAGATGCACACGGCCATGCAGGCCGGCGCGATGCTGCGCAAGGGCGACATGAAGTCCACCGCCTGGATCCAGGCCTACGAGCGCAACAACGTGCTGACGGGCCTGGCCTGCGGCCTGCGCGGCCGCGCCCAGATCGGCAAGGGCATGTGGGCCATGCCCGACCTGATGGCCGCGATGCTGCAGCAGAAGATCGCCCACCCCAAGGCCGGCGCCAACACCGCCTGGGTGCCGAGCCCCACCGCCGCCACGCTGCACGCGCTGCACTACCACCAGGTGGACGTGTTCAAGGTGCAGAAGGAACTCGAGAAGTCCGACGTCGACCATGACGAGATCCTCGAGGGCCTGCTCAGCGTGCCCGTGGCCAAGCGTCCGAAGTGGAGCGACGCCGAGAAGCAGCAGGAACTGGACAACAACGCCCAGGGCATCCTCGGCTACGTGGTGCGCTGGGTCGACCAGGGCGTGGGCTGCTCCAAGGTGCCCGACATCCACAACATAGGCCTGATGGAAGACCGGGCCACCCTGCGCATCAGCAGCCAGCACATGGCCAACTGGCTGCTGCACGGCGTCGTGACGAAGCAGCAGGTCACGGCCACGCTCAAGCGCATGGCCAAGGTGGTGGACCGGCAGAACCAGGGCGACCCGCTCTACCAGCCCATGGCCGGCCGATTCAAGGAAAGCGCAGCCTTCCAGGCCGCGAGCGACCTCGTCTTCAAGGGCGTGGCGCAGCCCAGCGGCTACACCGAGCCGTTGCTGCATGCCTGGCGCCTGAAGGTCAAGGCGCAGGGCTGAACGGGATGCCGCTGCCGCTGGTGCTCGACGACCGCGGCAGCCGCGACCTGCGGGCCAGCGGCGGCGGCGCCTGGCGCGTGTTCACCGACGCGGTGATGGGCGGCGTCTCGGTGGCCAGCGCCGAAGCCGGCGCCATGAACGGCCGCCCTGCCCTGTGCCTGCGCGGCCGCGTGAGCACCGCCAACAACGGCGGCTTCGTGCAGATGGCGCTCGACCTGGCCGGCCCGCTGCCCGCCGAGGCCACTGGGTTCGAGATCGACGTCTGCGGGCGCCCGCTGCGCTACGGCCTGCACCTGCGCACCGTCACCATGACCGCACCGTGGCAGGCCTGGCGGGCGGGCTTCGACGTGGGCGCCGCCTGGCAGACGCTGCGCCTGCCCTTCGCCGGCTTCGAGCCGTACCGGTTGACGGGCCGCCTCGCGCCGGGCGATGTGCGCCGCATCGGCCTGCTGGCGATCGGCGCCGAAGGGGACGCAGAGCTCTGCCTGGGCCGCCTGGCCGTCTACTGACGCGCGGGCGCGGCAGCAGGCCTTCCTACCGGCCTTCCTGCAGGCCTGCCTGCGACTCCAGCACCGGCGCCAGCCGCTGCGCCAGCGCCCGCAGGCGCTCGATGCCGGGCTCCTTGCGCGGCCAGCCGAGTTCGACGCCGTCACCGGCATGCCGGGGCAGCACGTGCAGGTGCAGATGCGGAACCGTCTGCCAGCCCGCAACCCGGTTGGCCTGCAGCACGGTGATGCCCTCCGGCGCGAACGCCTCCTGCACCGCGATGGCGATGCGGCGCGCGGCGCGCATCAGCGCGGCGGCCTCGTCCTCGGTGCAGTCCATCAGCGTCTCGACGGGCCGCTTCGTCGCGACGATCACATGGCCGTCGTTCACCTGCCCGGCGTCCATGAAGGCGAAGACGTGCTCGTCCTCGTGGACCTTGGCGCACGGCCACTCGCCGCTCAGCAGCTTCTCGAACACCGTGCTCATGGGCGCACCCGCGTGCGGAGCCAGGCGCTGTTGCACCCCGACCGGGCCGCCGGCGTCATGCTTCGCCCCCGAGCCCCTGCACGGCCTGCCGGAAGATCTGCCGTGACCGGAACAGCACCATCTCCTGCCAGTCGGCGAAGGGCGGGTAGAAGTGGTCGCGCAGCGCATCGCGGATCGGGCCGGCCTCGGGCCCGGTGGGGTCGCCGTGGTTCCACAGCCAGGCATCGGCGCGCAGCACGTCGGCGCCGCGCGGGGGCGGGTAGGTGCCGAATTCCAGCGCCACGAAGGCGATGTCGGCATGCGCGAGGGCGCGCTCGTAGCCGAACTCGGTCAGGCCCCACTTGGCCTGCGAGCTCGAGGTTCCCAGCAGCGGCTCGGTGACGCTGTCACCCCACCAGCGGCGCGCACGCGCCACGCGTTCACCGCCCGGGGCGTGGTTGCAGATCGGCTCGCCATAGCCGTAGGGCCCCAGGCCGGTGTGCATGTCGACGATGGCCACGGTGCGCGCCTGCGCCAGTTCGCCGGCCAGGATGGCCTCGCTGGTGCGCCGCGCCCAGGTGGCCTCCAGGCCACCGAAGAACAGGCCGTCGGGGTGGGTGTACTGGCCGCTGGAACGCGCCACACGTTCGGCGGCATCGCCGTGCGTGCCGCGCCAGGCGTCGATGGCCGACTCGGCCGCCGCCACGGCGGCCGCATCCAGCGAGGCCGGTACGTAGTGCGGGTGCAGTGAGGCGTAGCCGGGGTTTTCGGGCAGCGGCTGCGTGAAGTCGACCCAGTTGCGGTTCAGGTCGACGTTTTCCTCGGTCACGCGGCGCAGCCACGCGAAGCCGTGCGGGTTGATGGCATGCACCAGCAGCACGGCGGTGTCGGGCGGCAGGGCCGGCGGGTGCAGCAGCAGGTCGATCTGCGGGCCGCTTCCGGCCAGACCCTCCACACCGTGCGTGGCGGACAGGATCACGAGCACGCGCGATGCACCCTCGGGGCCGAGCCAGGCGGTGTCGCAGGACAGCGCACCGCCGTCCGGCCCCTTCAGGGGGTGCGGCCAGTGGCGCAACCGCGCCCCGGCGGCCTGCGCGGCGGCCAGGAACTTGTCGCGGGATTCGGGATAGGTGCGGGAGAAGACGGTGAGATCCATCCCCGCAGCCTACCGGGAAATCAGGGTCGCGGCGGCGCGGTGGCGCGGTGGGGCGCGTCGGCCTCAGGTCGGGGTCGGCGTCCCGGACATGCGGTCGAGCTTCAGGAAGACCTGCCGCGCCAGCGCCACCAGCTGCGGCGTCGTCGGGTGGTCCACCGTCTCGTAGCCCAGGATGTGCTTCACGAGCGCCGGACGATGCTTCTCGACGTAGTGCTTGAAGTCGGCCTGCGCCTTGTGCGAGCCGGCCACCAGCACCTCGGGGATGCCGTCGAGCGCGTCGCAGACATGGCCGAAGAACTCGTGCTCGGTGCGCACGCCGCTGCCATGCTGCGCGGTGTGGTGCGTGTGCGCCTTGACCTTCTGCGCCTGCACGTGCTCGGTGTCGAACTGCAGGATCTCGGCGGCCTGGTGATCGATGCGGACCACGGCGTGGAATGTCGTCATGTTGGTTTCCTCGGGTTTCAGTGCTTGGATTGTTCGAGGGCCGAGGCGCAGGGCACGCATCGTTCGGCCCAGGGCTCGACCTTCAGGCGGTCGAAGGGAATGCTCTCGCCGCAGGCACGGCAACTGCCGTACTCGCCGCGCGCCATGCGGCCCAGTGCGCCGCGGACGGCTTCCAGTTCGCGTTGCTCCAGGTCGGTGAGGGCTGCCGCGATGGCCAGCTCCGGGGCACGCTGCGGCGCGTCGTCGCCGTCCTGCGAGAGCAACTCATGGGCGCGTTCGGTACGCGTCTGCCCGTGCAGGTGCGCGGCCAGTTGGGCGGCCAGTTCGCGCTCGCGCAGTTCCAGTTCACCCGTCAGCAGCGCTTGCTGTCCGGTGGTCAGGTGCTTGCTCATTACCGTCTCCTTGTCGTCGAGTCCATCATGCGCCCAGGCCCGATCGGGGGCCTTGAGATCGGTCAAGTCGACAGCATGGACTTCTAGAATCGCCGCTTCATGCCAGTGTTCCCATCCGCTCAAGCATCCCCCACCGCCCCGGGTCACCCAGCAGCCTGCGACGTGCTCGTGGTCGGCGCCGGCCCGGCCGGCAGCGCCTGCGCGCAGCATCTCGCGCGGGCCGGGCTGTCGGTGCTGATCGCCGACCAGCACGCCTTCCCGCGCGACAAGACCTGCGGCGACGGCCTGATCCCCGATGCCCACGCCGCCCTGCGGCGGCTGGGCGTGCTCGACGAGGTGATGTCGAAGGCGCAGGCCGTGCAGCACGTGAGCTGCATCGCGCCGCGCGGCGGGCGGGTCGACGTGCCGGGCATGCTGGCCGTGCTGCCCCGGCGCGAGCTCGACCACATCCTGCTGCGCGCGGCACAGGCGGCTGGCGCCGTGCTGCTGCCGCCAGCGCGCTTCGAGGCCCCGCTGGAGGAAGCGGGCCGGGTCATCGGCGCGCGGCTGAAGATGGCCGGCGCCCTGCACGAGGTTCGCGCGCGCTGGCTGGTGCTGGCCACGGGCGCCGCGCAGCAGGCCATGCTGGCGGCCGGCCTGTGCGACCGCCGCACACCGAGCGGCGTGGCACTGCGCGGCTACGTGAAGAACGACGCCATGCGCGGCCGGATCAATACGCTGCAGATCGTCTGGCATGCGCGCCTGGCGGGCGGCTACGGCTGGATCTTCCCGGCGCCGGGCGGGCTGTTCAACATCGGCGCCGGCTACACCGGGAGCTACACGGACCAGGCGCAGAACCTGCGTGAGCTGTTCGATGCATTCTGCGCGGTGCACCCCGATGCCCGCGCGCTGGTCGAGAGCGGCACCTGGATCAGCGAACCCAAGGGCGCGCCGCTGCGCTGCTCGCTCGAGGGCTCGCGCTGGTCGCGCCCCGGGCTGCTCGCCACCGGCGAGGCCATCGGCAGCACCTACGCCTTCACCGGCGAAGGCATCGGCAAGGCGCTGGAAACCGGCCTGCTGGCCGCCGAGAGCATCGTCGAGGGCGTCGACGACGCGGCAGTGCGGGGCCGCTACGACACCGCGCTGAAGGCACTGAAGCCGCGCTTCGACCTGTACGCCCGGGCCGAGCACGTGAACCGCCACCCCTGGATCACCGACCTCGTCGTGTGGCGCGCGCGCAAGAGCCCGCGCATCCTGCGCCGCATGAGCGGGGTGCTCGACGAGACGCAGAACCCGGGCCGCATCCTGAGCTGGAGCGGCGTGACCAAGCTGATGTTCGAATGACGCAGGCGCGCTGACCCCATGTGCCAGCTCCTCGGCATGAACGCCAACACGCCCACCGACGTGCTCTTCAGCTTCGCCGGGCTCGCGCACCGCGCCGAGGAGCACCGCGACGGCTTCGGCATCGCGTTCTTCGAGGACCGCGGGCTGCGCCTGTTCATCGACCCCGAGAGCGCGCTCACCTCGCCGGTGGCCGAGATGGTGCGGCACTACCCGATCCGCAGCCATAACGTCATCGCCCACATCCGCAAGGCCACGGTGGGCCGCGTGGCGCTCGAGAACTGCCATCCCTTCGTGCGCGAGCTCTGGGGGCGCTACTGGGTGTGCGCGCACAACGGCGACCTGAAGGGTTTCGCGCCGGTGCTGCACGGCGCCTTCCGGCCCGTGGGCGACACCGACAGCGAGATCGCCTTCTGCTGGCTGATGCAGGAACTGGCCAAGGCGCATGCCGGCGTGCCCACGGTGGAAGAGCTGACCCGCACGCTGAGCGAGTTGCTGCAGGTGCCCGCCGCGCATGGCAGCTTCAACCTGCTGCTGTCCAACGGGCAGGCGCTGTTCGCGCACGCCTCCACCAAGCTGCACTGGCTCGTGCGCCAGCATCCCTTCGGCGCCGCCACGCTGGCCGACGACGACCTGAGCGTCGATTTCGGCGCGCTGACCTCGCCTCAGGACCGGGTCGCCGTGGTCGCGACCGAGCCCCTCACGACCGACGAGACCTGGACGGCCATGGCGCCGGGCACGCTGCAGGTCTTCGTGGACGGCGCGCCGTTCGCCGCCGTGGCCTGCCGCTGAGCCGCTGGAATCCGCCGCTCGCCGCCCAGCACCCACGCAGCGGGCCAGGCTGCATAGACTTCGCCCCCATGGAACCCCGCCCCCTGTCAGACGGCAACGGCCTGCAGCGCGCCTACGCGCGCTGGGCCGCGCCGCACTACGCGCGCATGTCGCCCGAGCTGCGCGAGCAGGCCGAGCTCATCGACCGATTCCTGTACAGCCGCCGCGGGCTCTGGTTCTGGCTCGGCCTCGTCGGTGCGGCCGGCGGCAGCGCGCTGGGCCTCGCGCACGCCGGCATGCCGCCGCTCATGGCCCTGGCGCTCAGCCTCATCATCTGGATCGCGCTGCTGCTGGGCTGCCTGGCGGCGTGGCTGCAGCCGGGCACCTTCTCGCTCGTCAACCTGCGCCGCAAGCTGCCGCGCATCCTCGCGCTCACCTTCGCGGGCATGCTGTCGGGCTTCCTGGTCGGCCACGTCGCCAAGCACGGCAGCCTGGACATCGAACGCTTCACCACCGCCCTGCTGGGAGCGCTGAAGCTCCTGGTGCCGGCGGGCATCGGCGTCGCGGTGGCGATGTCGGCGCTGATGTGGGGGCTGGCGCGCGTGCGCGGTCAGCTGATGGAGCGCGTGCTGGAGCGTGAACGCCTCGCCCGCGAGCGGGACCTCGCCGCCCGGCAGGCGGCCGAATCCCAGCTCAAGCTGCTGCAGGCGCAGATCCAGCCGCACTTCATCTTCAACACGCTCGCGGCGCTGCAGCACTGGGTGGACACCGGCGACGCCCGCGCCGGCGGCCTGCTGCGCACGCTCACCGCCTTCCTGCGCGGCTCGACCGAGCTGCTGGGCCGGGGCCAGGTGAGCCTGGGCGAGGAAGCAGAAACCGTCCGGCAGTACCTGCGGATCATGCAGGCGCGGTTCGGTGAGCGGCTGCGCTTCGAGATCAGCGTGGCGCCCGATTGCGCCGGTCTGGTGCTGCCGCCGGGCCTGCTGCTGACGCTCGTGGAGAACGCCATCGAGCACGGCATCTCGCCGGCGCTGGCCGGGGGCACCGTGCACGTGGCGGCAGCGCGCGCGAACGGCGCCGTGGAAGTGCGCGTGCGCGACGACGGCGTCGGCCTGGCGCCGCACTGGCAGGACGGCACCGGCCTCGCGAACTGCCGCGAGCGCCTGCGGCACCACGGCGACGGGCGGGGCAGCCTGGAGATCCACACCATGCCCGGCGGCACCGAAGCCCTGCTGCGGCTGCCGGAGACCACCCAGTGAGCGCGCCGGACCGCACCCAAGTGCGCGGCGAAGGCGTCGACTGGAGCCAGGTCTGGTACCCCGGGCCGACGCGGCGCTTCACCGCCGACGAGATGGCGCGCGCCGGCACCGACCGCCCGAGCCGCACCCTGCTGACGGTCGTGATGGTGAACTACGCGCTTGCGGCCTTCGTGCTGATGCAGCTGGCCCCCGCCGTGGCCACCTCGGCCTTGAGCCTGTTGCTGACCCTGACCGGCGTGATCGGCTGGGCCGGCATGCTGCAGCTGTGGCGCCGCCCCGAGCGCCGCATGCTGGCCATCGTGTCGCTCGCCGGTGCGGCCGCGCTGCTGCTGACGCTGCTCGCGACGATCGAGCTGAAGCACCTCGAGCGCGGCACGCATACGCGCGATTGGGTCGCCGGCGCGGGCATGGTGCTGGCGATGCTGCTGTCGGTGGCGTACTGGTTCGTGGCCGTCTACCGCGCCCACCAGATCGAGGCCCGGTTGCGCGAGCAGGCCGAGCAGCAGCGCGCGCTCGAGATGGCGCGCCAGCTGGCCTCGGCGCAGATCCAGCCGCACTTCCTGTTCAACTCGCTGGCCTCGCTGCAGCACTGGGTGCAGACGAAGGACGACCGCGCCGCGCCGATGCTGAGCGCGCTCACCGGCTTCCTGCGGGCAACGCTGCCGCTCTTCAACCGGCAGCGGCTGGCGCTCGGCGACGAGGCCGAGGCCGTGCGCCAGTACCTGGCCGTGATGCAGATGCGCCTGGGCGACAGGCTGCGCTGCAGCCTCGACATCGACGCCGCGGCCGTTGCCGCGCAGGTGCCCCCGGGGCTGCTGCTGACCCTGGTGGAGAACGCCATCGAGCACGGCGTGATGCCCGCGCTGTCGGGCGCCGAGGTGCACGTGACGGCCCACGCCCAGGCCGGCCGCCTGAAGCTCGCCGTGCACGACACCGGCCCGGGGCTGGGCGGCGGCCATGCGGACGGCACGGGCCTGGCCAACACGCGCGAACGCCTCGCCCAGGCCTTCGGCGCGGCAGCCACGCTGAGCCTGGAAAATGCCGCGGGCGGCGGCTGCGTCGCCCGCATCGATTGCCCCCTGGATATCGAATGAACATCACCGCACTGATCGCAGACGACGAAGAAGCCCCGCGCGCGCAGCTGCGCGCCGCCCTGCAGGCCGCGTGGCCCGCGCTGAGCATCGCGGCCGAATGCGCCAACGGCGTCGACGCCTGGGACGCCTGGCTCGAGCACGAGCCGCAGGTCTGCTTCCTCGACATCCGCATGCCGGGCATGACGGGCATCGAGGTCGCGCGTCGCATCGACGGCCGCACGCCGGTGGTCTTCGTCACGGCCTACGGCGACCACGCGCTGGCGGCTTTCGACGCCGGCGCCGTCGACTACGTGATGAAGCCCGTCGACCCGGAGCGCCTGACGCAGGCGCTGGAGCGAGTGCGCAGCCGCATCGACAAGCCCGCGCTGCAACCGGCCGGCCTGCAGGCACTGCTGGAACAGCTCGCGGGCACCGCGCGCCGGCCCACGCTGCTGGACACCATCCAGGCCAGCGTCGGTAAAGAAGTTCGACTGATCCGTGTGGAAGATGTCGTCTACTTCGAGGCCGACGCGCGCTACACGCGGGTCGTGCACGTCAGCGATGGCCTCGAGGGCGAAGCGCTGATCCGCACGCCGCTGAAGGAGTTGCTGGCGCAGCTCGACGAGCGTGCTTTCGTGCAGGTCCACCGCTCGGTGATCGTCGCCCGGCGACACGTGGCGGCGGCGGTGCGCGTGGACGAGGGCCACATGCACCTCACACTGCGCGGGCGCCCCGAGACGCTGCCCGTCTCGCGGCCTTTCCAGGGCCTGTTCAAGGGGCAGTGACCGCCGGGCGGGCGGGCCGCACAATCCGGGCATCGTCGCC
The DNA here is from genome assembly GCA_903938815.1 of uncultured beta proteobacterium. GTDB lineage: Bacteria > Pseudomonadota > Gammaproteobacteria > Burkholderiales > Burkholderiaceae_C > Rubrivivax. Next base: position 9,368 of record CAJAES010000008.1, on the reverse strand, counting down.
ACCCGAACGCCCACGCCGATGTCCGCGATTCCCGTCCCCCGCTTCGACCAGTTCTACCGCTACGCCGAACTGACCCGCCTGCTGCAGGACTACGCGCAGGCCGTGCCCCATCTGGTCGAGCTGCAGTCGATCGGCAAGAGCTACGAGGGCCGCGACATCTGGCTGCTGGTGGTCACGAACGCCAACACCGGCGACCACGCCGACAAGCCCGCGATCTGGGTCGACGGCAACATCCACGCCGCCGAACTGACGGCCAGCACCGCGTGCCTGTACTGGCTGCACCAGCTCGTGTGCGGCCACGGCGCCGACCGCGAGATCACGCAGCTGCTGGACACGCGCACGGTCTATCTCTGCCCGCGCCTGAACCCGGACGGCGCCGAGCTCGCGCTGGCCGACCGCCCACGCCACATCCGCAGCTCCACCCGGCCGTATCCGTTCGACGAGGAACCGGTCGAAGGCCTGACCGTCGAGGACGTGGATGGCGACGGCCGCGTGCTCAGCATGCGCATCCCCGACCCGCACGGCACCTACAAGAAATACGCGCCCGACCCTCGGCTGATGGTGCCGCGCGAGCCCGGCGAGTTCGGCGGCGAGTACTACCGGCTCATCCCCGAAGGGTCCCTGACGCACTGGGACGGCCTGAAGATCACGGCCAATCCCGACCGGGAAGGCCTGGACCTGAACCGCAACTTCCCCACGGCCTGGCGCCAGGAGTTCGAGCAGACGGGCGCGGGCGAATACCCCACCAGCGAGCCCGAGGTGCGCGCGATGGTGGACTTCATCGTCAAGCACCGCAACGTGGGCGCGGGCATCAGCTTCCACACCCACAGCGGCGTGATCCTGCGGCCGATGGGGCTGAACTCCGACGACGACATGATCCCGGAGGACCTGTGGACCTTCAAGCGCCTGTCCGCCCTGGGCGAGAAGCTCACGGGCTACCCGGCGCTGAGCGTCTGGCACGACTTCAAGTACCACCCCAAGCAGGTGATCACGGGTACGCAGGACTGGCTGTACGAACACCTCGGCGCGCTGGCCTGGACAGTCGAGATCTGGTCGCCGAACAAGGAAGCCGGCATCACCGACTACAAGTGGATCGACTGGTACCGCGACCACCCGGTCGAGGACGATGTCAAGCTGCTGAAGTGGAGCGACGAGCAGTGCGGCGGCAAGGCCTATGTCGACTGGCGCCCCTTCCGCCACCCGCAGCTCGGCATGGTCGAGATCGGCGGCTGGGACAAGATGAACTACTGGCGCAACCCGCCGCCCGCGTTGCGCGAGCGCGAGGCTGCGCGCTTCCCGGCCTGGCTGACGACGCTGGGCCTGGCCCTGCCCCGGCTGGAGGTGCTGCGCGCCGAAGTGCGCGCCCTTGGGCCCGACACCTGGCGCGTGCGTTTCGCGGTGGCCAATGCCGGCTACCTGCCCAGCTACGTGAGCAAGCGCGCCATCGAGCGCAAGACCGTGCGCGGCACGGTGTTCAGCGTGCACCTGCCGCCAGGCGCGTCGCTGATCAGCGGCAAGGAGCGCGAGATCGGCGCGCACCTGGAAGGCCACGCCCCGAAGACCTCGCAGCAGGCCTTCCTGCCCGACCGCTCCCTGACGGGCGACCGGGCCGTGGTGGAGTGGATTGTCAAGGCGCCGGTGGGCACGCGGCTGGCACTGGTGGCCACGGCCGACCGCGCCGGCACCGTGCGCACCGAAGTCACGCTGGACTGACGGGAAACCCGCCGCCCGCGGTGTTCAGCCGGGGCGGCGCAGCCAGCGCGCGATGGTGGTGCGCAGGTCCTCCGCGCTGGTGGGCTTGGGCAGGAAGTCGTTCATGCCGGCGGCCAGGGCCGCCGCGCGCTCGGTGACGAGTGCAGCCGCCGTGTGGGCCACGATGGGAAGCTGCTCGGGCGTGTAGTGCCGGCGCAGTTCGGCCGTCACCTCGTAGCCGCTGAGAACCGGCATCTGCAGGTCCATCACGATCAGGTCGTAGGGGTCGCCGGCCGCCACGGCGGCCTCGACGGCGTCCAGCGCCTGGCGCCCGTCCACCGCCTGCCCCACGCGAACGCCGAACTGCTCGAGCTGGGCCACCGCCACCATCATGTTGATCTCGTTGTCGTCGACCAGCAGCACGTGTGCACCGTGCGTGGCGGCGGGGTCGACGGCCGGCGGCGGCTGGCCGGGCGCCATGGTGGCCTCGGGCAGTGGAAGCTCGACCCAGAAGCAGCTGCCCAGGCCGGGCTCGCTGCGCACGCCCACCTGGCCGCCCATCAGGCCGGCAAGTTCGCGGCAGATCGACAGGCCCAGACCCGTGCCGCCGAAACGGCGCGTGGTGGATTCGTCGGCCTGCGTGAAAGGCATGAACAGGCGCGCCTGCGTGGCCGCTTCGATGCCCGGCCCGGTGTCGTGCACCTCGAAACGCACCTGCTCGCCGACGCCGCGCCGCACCACCAGGCGCACGCGGCCCCGCGCGGTGAACTTGATCGCGTTGCCGAGGTAATTGGTGAGGATCTGGCGCACGCGCAGCGCATCGCCGCGCACGAGCCCGAGCCCGGCTTCGACATCCAGCTCGAGGTCGAGCGAACTCGCTGCGGCCAGCGCGGAGTAGCTGCGCCGCAGCGAGCGCAGCATCGCGCCGAGGTCGAAGGTGGCGCTCTCGATCGCCAGATGGCCGGCCTCGATCTTGGAGAGGTCGAGGATGTCGGAGACGATCATCGCGAGCGACTGCGCACTGTCGACGATCTGATACAGGTACTGCGCCCGCCGGGTCTCGTCCAGGCCCGGCGTGCGCGCCAGCTGGGCCAGCCCCAGCAGCCCGTTCAGTGGCGTCCTCAGCTCGTGGCTGGTGTTGGCCAGGAAGGCGCTCTTCGCGCGGTTCGCGGCTTCGGCCTCGTCGCGCGCCCGCGCCAGCGCCTCGTCCAGGCGCTTGCGCTGGGTGATGTCCTCGACCACCCAGATGGTGCCGCCACGGCTGGGGTGGGACGGATCGACCGCACGCGCGAGCATGCGGGACAGGAAGGTGCTGCCATCTCGGCGGCTGAGCTCGCACTCCACCTCGATCTGCTCGCCGCGCGCCAGGCGCGGGCCGATCTCGCGGCCGATCTGGCCATAGGCCTCGTCGGTGGGCCAGACAATGGAACCGGGTTGCCCGATGATGGCGCCCGGATCCCAGCCCATCATGGCCTCGAAGGCCGGATTGACCATCTGGAAATGCTGGTCGCGCGTGAGCGCGATGCCGAGCGACGCGTTCTCCAGAATCGCCTCGCGCTCGAGACGGTTGCGCTCGATCTCGGTCATGTCGCGCGCGTTGACGACGAGGTAGTCGCGCCGGTCCATCGCGAAGCGCGCACCCGAGACCAGCATCGGCACGACGCTGCCGTCGCGCCGGCGCAGCAGCAGCGGCATGTCCTGCACCCGGCCGAGGGCCTTCACCTGGCTGAGGAAACGCTGGCGGTCCTGCTCGTCGTAGACGGCGCCCACCTCGGCCGGGGTGCGGCCGATCACCTCTTCCGCCGCCCAGCCGGTGAGCTTCTCGAAGCTGCGGTTCACCATCGCATAGCGGTGGGTCTCGAAGTCGGACAGAGTGATGACGTCCGGGCTGCTGGCCACCAGGTGGGACAGCAGGGCTTCGGAACGCCGGACGGCGTCTTCCGCAGCCTGCCGCTCGGTGTTGTCGACATAGATGGACAGCACGGCCGTGCCGCGCTCGGTCTCGACCGCCACGCCGGTGGCCCGGACCAGATGCGCGCGGCCGCTGCGCGAACGCACGCGGAACTCGGCCACCGGCAAGGATTCGCCGGCCGGCAGCCGCTGCAAGCGAGCCAGGCGCTCACGCGCACGATCGGCGGATTCACCGTCGTCGTACAGGTCCATCAGGTCGTAGCCGATCATGGCCGCGAGATCCGGGAAGCCGAACATGTGCAGCGCCGCCGGGTTGGCGTCGATCACCCGGCCGTTGCGATGCAGCACGATGGGGCTGGGAATGCAGACGAAGAGGTCGTGGTAGCGCGTCTCGGTGAGCACCAGCGCGCGGCGGGCGCGGATGTCCTCGGTGACGTCGCGCGCCACGCCCCAGTAGCCGAGGAAGACGCCTCGCTCGTCCCGGCGCGGCTCGCCGCTGACGAGATAGTGGCGAGCCGGGCCGCCGGGCATCTGCCACTGCACGGGAACGTCGCGGAAGAACTGCCTGGCCTCGATGTCGGCCTGCAGTCGGTCGAGCGTGTCGGGGTCGCAGCCGAAAGCGGGCTGATCCCAGGGCACTGTGCCCAGGCCGGCCTCGGCGCCCATGGCCTCGGTGCCCGCGCGGTGGCGCGAGACCGCCACCAGCTGGTTGCGCGGGTCCATCTCCCAGTAGGCGTCGGCGGCGATGCGCAGCAGGCCGCTGAAGCGCTGCTCCCGCTCCTCGGCGGCGCGCATGAAACGGCGCAGCACGCGCGACACCACCAGGCCGCCCCCGGCGCCGCAGAGGATCAGCGCCATCTGGACCACCGTGTGCAGCGGCAGCGGCAGGCGCGAAGGCGCGCCAGGCAGCCATCCGGTGGCCTGGCCGTGCGCCAGCACCGCCACCACGGCCAGGCCCGCGGCCGTCACGAGCACTGCTGTCCGTCGACCCATCAACGTGACCGAGAACGAGATGTGCAGCGCGACGATGCCCAGGCCGGGCGCCGTGACGCCCGAGCCCATCGCGCCGGCGATGAACCCGAGCACGCCCACGGTGCCGAGCGCGGCAAGGGTGACCGCCAATTCGGCGCGCCTGGGCAGAAGCCTCAGGGCCGCCAGGGATCCGAGCGAGAGCATCAGCAGCACCAGGGCCATGCTGCCGAAGGGAATATCGGCACGCGTCGGGCGCACGGCGATGTAGAGCAGGGGAAATACACCCGCGAAAGCGGCGATCGACAGCAGGTAGGCGCGGGCCAGACTCGCCCGGACACCCTGGAGTTCGTCGCGCACGCCCACGGCCGCTGTCCCCGGGTCGAGACCCGGGGACAGCGTGTCGGAGTCGTCGGTCACGGGCGTGCCGCTTCGAGCTGCGCGCGGGTGGCGCTGGCCACGCGCCGGGCGGCGGAGGCCCAGTCGTCGCCGTTGCTGGCGTAGAGCACCGCGCGCGAACTGTTGACGATGATCGGCCCGTCGTCGCGCAGCCCCGCGCGAACCGTGGCTTCCGCGTCGCCGCCCTGCGCGCCCACGCCGGGAATGAGCAGCGGCAGGGTCGGGGCGAGCTCGCGCACGCGGGCGATCTCGGCCGTGTAGGTCGCGCCCACCACGAGGCCGATCTGGCCGCCGCGGTTCCAGGGGCCGGCCGCGAGGCGCGCGATGCGCTCGTAGAGCTTTTCGCCGCCTTCCAGTGCCTGCGCCTGCAGATCGTCGCCGCCCGGGTTGGACGTGCGGCACAGCAGGATCGCGCCCTTGCCGTCGTAGCGCAGGTAGGGCTCGACAGAGTCGAAGCCCATGAAGGGAGACAGCGTCACGGCGTCGGCCTGGTACCGGACGAATGCTTCGCGGGCATATTGCTCCGCGGTGGCGCCGATGTCGCCACGCTTGGCGTCCAGGATCACCGGCACGCCCGGGGCGACGCGGCGCATGTGCGCCATCAGCCGCTCCAGCTGATCCTCGGCGCGATGGGCATGGAAGTAGGCGATCTGCGGCTTGAAGGCGCAGACCAGATCCTTGGTGGCGTCGACGATGCCGGCGCAGAAATCGAAGATGCGTCCGGCGTCGCCCTGCCAGGCCCCGGGAAACCTGGACGGCTCGGGATCGAGCCCGACACACAGCAGGGAACCGTGGCGCCGCGTGGCCGCGGCCAGTGTGTCGGTGAATCGCAAGCGTTCGTCTCCGTTGGGGTCAGATGCGGCGCGCCAGCTCTGCGGCACGCCCGATGTAGTTGCCCGGCGTCATGGCTTTCAGGCGGGATCGCTCTTCCATCGGCAGTTCGAGGCCGTCGATGAAGGCCGCCATCGACTCCCGCGTGACGGATTTCCCACGCGTGAGCTCCTTGAGCTGCTCGTACGGGTTGGGCAGGCCGTGGCGGCGCATCACGGTCTGCACGGCTTCGGCCAGCACTTCCCAGGCGCTGTCGAGGTCGGCGGCCAGCGCTTCCTCGTTCACCTGCAGCTTGTCGAGCCCGCGTTGCAGGCTGTCGTGGGCCAGCACCGTGTACCCCAGCGCCACGCCCATGTTGCGCAGCACGGTGCTGTCGGTGAGGTCGCGCTGCCAGCGGCTGACGGGCAGCTTCTGGCTCAGGTGCGTCAGCAGCGCCGTGGCCAGGCCCAGGTTGCCCTCGGCGTTCTCGAAGTCGATCGGGTTGACCTTGTGCGGCATCGTGCTGCTGCCGATCTCGCCTTCCTTGAGCTTCTGGCGGAAGTAGCCCAGCGACACATAGCCCCAGACGTCTCGCGCGAAGTCGAGCAGGATGGTGTTGCTGCGCACGACGGCATCGAACAACTCGGCCATCGCGTCGTGCGGCTCGATCTGGATCGTGTATGGGTTGAAGGCCAGGCCCAGGCGGCCTTCGACCACCGTGCGGGCGAAGGCTTCCCAGTCGAAATCGGGCCAGGCGGCCAGGTGGGCGTTGTAGTTGCCCACCGCGCCGTTCATCTTGGCCAGCATGCGCACATCGGCGATGCGCGTGCGCGCCGTGGCCAGACGCGCCACGACGTTGGCGATCTCCTTGCCCACGGTGGTGGGGCTGGCGGTCTGCCCGTGGGTGCGGGAGAGCATGGGCACGGCGGCCAGCGTGTGCGCCATCGTGGTCAGCTTGGCGATCAGCCGGTCGAGCCCCGGCAACAGCACCTGCCCGGTCGCGGCCTGGAGCATCAGCGCGTGGCTGGTGTTGTTGATGTCCTCGCTGGTGCAGGCGAAATGCACGAACTCGGCCGAGGCCTTCAGCTCGGGCAGCGCCTCGCAGCGCGACTTGAGCCAGTACTCCACGGCCTTGACGTCGTGGTTGGTGGTGCGCTCGATGTCCTTGATGGCCTGCGCATCGGCTTCGCCGAAACGCACGACCAGGCCGCGCAGCAGGCCGCGTGCGGCTTCGGACAGCGGCTTGAACTCGGCGAAACCAGCATCCGACAACGCGATGAACCACTCCACCTCGACCTGCACGCGGCGGTGCATCAGGCCGAATTCGGAGAGCAGCGGGCGCAGCGCGGCGACCTTCGGGGCGTATCGGCCGTCCAGCGGGGACAGGGCGGTGAGGGCGGACAGGGTCATGGGCGGACGCGCGACAGGACAGGGGCCCGTGGCTGCGGGCGTGCGGATTTTAGGCGTGCCGGGCTTCCCCACCCGGTATCTGTTGCTGTGTCGGGTGGTCGGGTGGATTGTGCGGATTGGGTCAGATGCCCCAATGGCCCGGGCGACTCGCCCCGAAATTCCGTCCGGGTGCCACCCCGTGAAGGGGCTGCTCCCAGGTGGAGACCGCATGGCACGCGGATTGCGCTCTCCCGGGCCACTCCAGCTCTCGCGCCCAACCCGTCATGAACACTCGCCACCTCACCACAGCCACCGCACTGCTGCTGGCGGCCCTGGCCGGCCCCGCCATGGCCCTCACCATCGCGCCGCCCCCGGACCTCGCCGACGGCAACTGCACTGGCCAATGCGGCGCCGCCGCGGCCAGTGGCGACATCACGCTGTCGCCGCAGGGCAGCGGGCAGTACGGCTACGTCGCCACCAGCGGCTCGTCGGCCTACGGTGTCTCGCCCGTCACGCTGGACCCCAACAACCGGGGCGGCGGCATCGAGACCAACGGCTCGAAGTTCGTGTCCGCCAGCTTCCAGGCGGCCGCCGGCGACCGCCTGGACGTGTGGTTCAACTACGTGTCCACCGACGGCAAGGGCTACGACGACTACGCCTGGGCCCGGGTGGTCGATGCCAGCACCGGCAGCCTGGTGGCTTGGGTCTTCACGGCCACCAGTTCCAACTCCGGCACACGCAACATCGTGCCCGGCGACGTGGTCGACAAGAGCCAGTTCGACCCGGACGCAAGCATCGTCAACTACGACGACTACGAGTTCACCAGCAAGGACGTTTCAGACCCCGTCGACTGGGCGCCGCTCGGCGGCTCCAACGGCACTTGCTGGGAAGACAACGCAGCAGGCTGCGGCTACACCGGCTGGCTGCTCTCGCGCCACGACTTCGCGGCGGCCGGCAGCTACCGCCTCGAGATCGGCGTCGTGAACTGGGGCGACGAGGCCTACGACTCCGGCCTGGCCTTCGACTACGGCGGCCTGGTCTCCAGCGTGCCGGAACCGGCCAGCCTGCCGATGGCGCTCGCGGGCCTGGGCGTGTTCAGCCTGCTGGCGCAACGGCGTCAGCGCAACGCGGCGTTGACGAATTCCTGAGAGTGTCGAAGCGCCGTGTGCAGCGTTGCACGGCGCGGCGGGCTGCGTGCGGTGCGGGGCGGTGCGGGGCAGGCATTGCGCGTCGCGGCAGGCGGCGCGCGGTGCAGGCGCCAGCTGTGGCGGTCAGCCCTGCGGCCTGACTTCCCTCCGCTGCTCGCCTCGAGGGGGCGCCGCAAAACTCCCTACGCGGGCTGCGCCCGCTGCGCTCGGACAGCTGCGGCGAGTCAGTTCACGAAGCGCGCTGCGCGCGCCCCCCTCGAGGCTGCGCTGCTCGGCGCCCCACATGGCGCCCGCCCCGCGCACCGCCTGCCGCTCAGGGCTGCGGTGTGGTGTTCGGACCGATGGCCCGCGCAGCGCTTTGCCGCCGCGATGCCTCTCACCTGAAGGCTTTCCCCCGGGATTGCAATGCAGCAGGCCTGGGTCACGGCCTTCATTCGATCACCTCCAGGACGACAGGTGCGTCAGCCGGCGCGGCATCGGCCAGCAGGTAGGCGCGCTGCACCGCGGCGGCAGCCTCCCCGGCTGACGCCTGGCTGGCCGCGTGCACCTGGGCCAGCGGTTCGCCGGCGCGGACCCATGCGCCGACAGGGAGCAGGTGCGACAGGCCGACACGCGGGTCCACGGCATCGCCGCCACGCCGCCTGCCGCCGCCCAGCGCCACCACCGCCAGGCCGAGCGCGCGGGTGTCCATGCCCGCCACGAAACCGGTGTGCGAGGCGAGCACCGGCACGATGACCGGCGCAACCGGCAGGCCGGCATCGCGCAGCACGTCGCGCGGCCCGCCGAGCGCGGCCACCATCCGCGCGAAGCGCTCGGCCGCCTCGCCGCCGGACCAGGCCGCTGCGATGCGGGCCTCGCCTTCGGCCGGGCTCGCGGCCAGGCCGCCCTGGTGCCGCACGCGGCCGCACAGCGCCAGTGTCACGGCGCGCAGGCGCGGCTCGCAGGCCTCGGGGCCGTCTTTCAAGGCCGACAGCGCCTCGGCTGTCTCCAGCGCGGTGCCGGCGGTCGTGCCCAGCCCCTGGTCCATGTCGGTCAGCAGCGCCACCGTGG
>CAJAES010000007.1 GCA_903938815.1 uncultured beta proteobacterium | reverse complement strand
GTCGAGATCGGTCAGCTTGCCTTCAGAGCGCTGCGCGATGTAGCTGCCGTAGACCCACTTCGAGGCCGAAGCGATCGAAAACACGGTCTTTGCCGTCACCTTGACGGTGCTGCCGGGCAGCATCACCGAACCCGAGGCGGCCCGCGCTGTGCCATCTCCGATTTCCCAGTAGAACGGGCGTCCGGCATTGCAGACGTTCGCCGTGCTCTGGGCAGTGGCTGTCGCGGCCGCGATGCGTTGCTGAAGGCTGGGGGCCTGTGCAACTGCGGCAGTGCTCGCGAGCGCAAGCACGATGAGCGAGGCGAACGAAAGAGAAAGGTTTTTGTGCGGCATGTAGGGCCTATCGGCCTTCATGCCCCGGACTTCAGGGTCCCCGCTGAAATAAATTGTGTCGGAGCGGCGCGCCCTCAGCCCTGACGCACCACCCGCTGGGGAAACGGGATCTCCACGCCGCGTTCGTTCAGCAGCCTCAGGATGGCCAGATTGACATCGGAGCGCACGTTCGCGCTGCCGCTCTCCGGGTCCGCGATCCAGAAAAACACCGTGAGCTCGAGGCCGTCGGCCGCGAAGCTGGTCAGGCGCACTGCGGGCACGGGGTCGGACAGGACGCGCGGCACGGCACCGACAGCCGCTCCGACCGCGGCCATCAGCGGCTCGACATCGGTGCCGTAGGCCACCTGTACCACCGTGTTGAGCAGCACCTTCGGGTCGGCGAGCGAGGAATTCTCCACGCGCTGCGTGATCAGCATCTCGTTGGGAACGATGGATTCCTTGCCGGACAGGGCGCGGATCACGGTGTAGCGGGTGTTGATGTCGGTGATGCGGCCCTCGAAGCCGTCGACCATGACCATGTCGCCGATGCGCACGCTGCGCTCGGCGAGGATCACGAACCCGCTGACATAGTTGGACGCCAGCTTCTGCAGGCCGAAGCCGATGCCCACGCCGATGGCGCCGCCCAGCACGCCGAGCGCCGTGAGGTCGATGCCGGCCGCCGTCAGCGCGAACATCAGGCCGACGAAGAGCAGCAGCGCCCGCAGCGCATTCGCGGCCATCTTGCGCAACGACAGGTTGCCGCCGGTGCCCTGCAGCAGCCGCGTCTCCACCGCCGAAGCGATCCACAGCGCGACCATCATCACGACGACCGCCGACACCACGCCCTCGATGAGGTTGCGGACCGAGATGACGGTGCCGCCCATCTTCCACTGGATCTGGTCGAGCTCTTCCAGGACGACCGGCAGCACGCCCGTCACCCACAGCACCATGGCGCCCCAGGCGATCCAGGAGACGCTGCGCTCCACCACCCGCATCAGGTGCGACTCGGGGAAGGCCACCCGCAGCACCCGCACCGTGAGGCGGATGACGAGCAGCGACACGAGGATGGGCACCACGAGCCGGAACACCGCCAGCGGCAGGATGTCCTGCAGCAGGCGGCGCGCGATCAGGGCCAGGACCAGCGCGAGCACCGGAAACAGCACGCCGTCGACGATGGTGCGGCCGAACCAGATGGACCGGCGGTCGAACTCGGCGCCGCGCACCAGGCGCACGACCACCCAGGACAGCGCGACGCAGCCGAAGAAGACGCCCAGTTCCGTGAGCGCGCTCGGCGTGAGCAGCGAGCGGCCGAGGTAGGCGAGCTCGTCGCCGGTCATGGGGCTGGGCAAGCTCAGACCCCCGCGAGCACGCGCACGTGCGCGGCGACGCTGCGCGCCAGCGCCGAGAGCGAATAGCCGCCCTCCAGGCAAGAGACGATGCGGCCCCTGGAATGCTCAGCCGCCACCTGCATCAGGCGCCGGGTGATCCATTCGTAGTCCGCCTCGACCAGGCCGAGCTGCCCGAGCTCGTCCTCGCGGTGGGCGTCGAAGCCCGCCGAGATGAAGATCATCTGCGGCCGGAAGGCCTGCAGCGCGGGCATCCACATGGCGTCGATGGTCTCGCGCAGTTCGGGGCCGCGCGTGTACGGCGCCACCGGCACGTTGACCATGTTCGTGCCCTTGGGCACGGCGCCGCTGTACGGGTACAGGGGGTGCTGGAAGAAGCTGCACATCAGGATGCGGTCGTCCCCCGCGACGATGTCCTCGGTGCCGTTGCCGTGGTGGACGTCGAAGTCGATGATGGCGACCCGGGACAGGCAGTGCACGTCCAGCGCGTGGCGCGCCGCGACGGCCACGTTGTTGAAGAAACAGAACCCCATGGTCTCGTCACGGGTGGCGTGGTGGCCGGGCGGACGGATGGCGCAGAAGGCGTTCTCCGCCTGGCCCGAGAGCACCCGGTCGGTGGCAGCCACCGCCGCGCCCGCCGCGCGCAGCGCTGCCTGCCAGGTGCCCGGGCCGACGATGGTGTCGGGGTCCAGCGCGCGCGGGCTGCCCGCCAGGCGAACCTGCTCCATCGTGTCGCGAAGCTGCATCACGTAGCCGGTGCTGTGCGCCCGCTCGATCTGGGCAAGCGTGGCCACGGGCGCGTCGTGGAAGTCCAGCGCCATGTCCAGGCCGGTCGCGCGGAGATGGTCTCCGATGGCGTCGAGGCGCTGCGGGCACTCCGGGTGGCCGGGGCCCATATCGTGCAAACGGCACTCGGTGTGCGTGTAGAAAGCAGTGCTCATGCGCGGTGCAAGTCATTTCGGGCAAGATGTCGCGGATGGATGTTTCATTTCCGCGCCAGCTTGCCCGGCTGGTGGACCAGATTTCCCGCATTATCGTCGGCAAGAGAACCCAGATCGAGGATGCCGTGGCCTGCCTCCTGGCGGGCGGCCATCTTCTGATCGAGGACGTGCCGGGCGTCGGCAAGACCACCCTGGCCCACGCGCTGGCAGTCTCGCTGGGCCTGGACTTCCGCCGCGTGCAGTTCACCGCCGACCTGATGCCCAGCGATCTCATCGGCGTCTCGGTCTTCGAGCGCGCCAAGGACAGCTTCGTCTTCCACCCCGGCCCGGTGTTCGCCCAGGTGCTGCTGGCCGACGAGATCAACCGCGCCGGCCCCAAGACCCAGAGCGCGCTGCTCGAGGCGATGGAGGAGCAGCAGGTGTCGGTCGAGAACCTCACGCGCAAGCTTCCGCAGCCCTTCTTCGTGATCGCCACGCAGAACCCCAGCGACCAGCTCGGCACCTATCCTCTGCCCGAGAGCCAGCTCGACCGTTTCCTGCTGCGCATCACGCTGGGCTACCCCGACCGCGCCAGCGAGCGCCTGCTGCTGGCCGGCGAGGACCGCCGCCACCTGGCTTCGCGCATGGAGCCCGTGATGCGCCCGGAAGAGCTCGTGAAGGCACAGCTGGAAGTGGCGAAGGTCACGGCCTCGGAAGCCCTGCTCGACTACCTGCAGGCGCTGATTGCCGCCACGCGCGACGGCCGCTGGTTCGTCGAGGGTCTGTCGCCACGCGCCGGCATCGCGGTGCTGCGCGTCGCGCGCGCCCGGGCCATGATGGCCGAGCGCAGCTACGTGGCGCCCGACGATATCCAGGCCATCCTGCCGCAGGCCATCGCCCACCGCCTGACGCCCGTCTCCGGCGCCGGCCGGGGGGCGATCGAGCAGGTTCGCGCGATGGTCGAAGCCACGCCCATTCCCTGATGCCCGCCTGATGCCGACGTGATGGGACTGCGGGCTCGAATCGAGGCGTGGTGGCATGCCCGGCTTCCATTGACCGACACCTGGACGCTCGGCCAGCGGAACATCTACATCGTGCCCACGCGAGGCGGCGCCTCGTTTGCGGCGCTCATCGTGCTGATGCTGCTCGCGTCCATCAACTACCAGCTCAATCTCGGCTACGTTCTGGCGTTCCTGCTGATGGGTGCCGCCGTGGTGTCGATGCACATCACCCACGGCATGCTGCGCGGCCTGACGCTGCGCCTGCGCCCCGGCGCACCCGGCCATGCCGGAGACCCGGCGCTGCTGGAGGTCGTGATCGACAACCCGGGGCGCACCCGCTATGCGCTGGCTGTTCGCCTGTACGACCGGGCAACGCACGGCCGCAGCTACGTGGCGGTCGACGTGCCTGCCGGCGGGCAGGCGTCGGCCACCGTCAGCATCGTGCCGGCCACGCGCGGCTGGCACGCCATTCCGGCACTGGTGGTGGAGACCGGGTTCCCGTTCGGCTTCTTCCGCGCCTGGACGGTGTGGCGCCCCGCCACACGGGTGCTGGCCTGGCCGCGCCCGGAGCACCCGGCACCCGGCCTGCCCCAGGCGCAGGCCGTGCCGGGCGAACAGGCCGCCGTGCAGCGCGCCTGCGGAAACGAGCTGGAAGGCGTGCGCCCCTGGCGACGCGGGGACACGCTGCGCCAGGTGGTCTGGAAGAAGGTAGCCCGCAGCGGCGAACTGGTCAGCCGCGAGACGGCAGCCGCAGGCAGCCGCGAACTCTGGCTCGACTGGACGGCCACGCCGGCGGGCGATGCCGAACCGCGCCTGTCGCGGCTGACGGCGTGGGTGGACAGCGCCGAGCGGGCCGGAATCTCCTGGGGCCTGCGCCTGCCGGGCGTGGAACTGCCCAGCGGCCACGGCGACGCCCATCGCCTCGCGGCCTTGGAACAGCTGGCGACCTGGTCATGAACGTCTTCAAGCGCTGGCAGCATCTGCCCCGCGAGGCGCGCGACACGATCTTCCAGCTGAGCGTGATCGGATGGACCATCTTGCCGCACGCGCTGCATCTCGCGCCGTGGTGCGTGCTGCTGGCGGCCGTGATCCTGCTCGTGCGGGTGCGGCTGGCGCTCAACGGCGCGCCGCTGCCCAGCCGCTGGACGCTGGTGGCTGTGCTGGGGCTGGCGGTCGGCCTGACGCTGTTTTCGGAGCGCACCCTGCTGGGCAAGGAGGCCGGCGTCACGATGCTCGTGGTGCTGATGGCGCTGAAGACGCTGGAGCTGCGCGCGCGGCGGGACGCGATGGTGGTCTTCCTGCTCGGCTTCTTCCTGGTCCTGACGAACTTCCTGTACTCGCAGTCGCCGCTGGTGGCAGCGGCCATGCTGGTGTCGGTCTGGGGGCTGCTCACGGCCCTGGCGCTGGCGCACATGCCGGTCGGCATGCCCACGCTGGGGGCAGCCGGGCGCGTGGCCGGTCGGGCGGCGATCCTGGGCATGCCGCTGATGCTGGTGCTGTTCATGCTGTTCCCGCGCATCGCGCCGCTTTGGGGCCTGCCACAGGACGCCGGCGGGCGTACCGGCCTGTCGGGCTCGCTGTCCCTGGGGGGCGTGGCCGAACTGGCGCTCGACGAGTCGGTCGCGCTGCGCGTGCGCTTCCTGGACCGCGCACCCGCCACCGAGGCACTCTACTTCCGGGGGCCCGTGCTGTCGGTCTTCGACGGCCACGACTGGACGCGCCGCCGCAGGTCCGACGCCGCCACCATCCCGACCGCCGCACCGGAGCTTCTGGGGCGCCCGGTGCGCTACGAGATGACGATGGAGGCCAGCCGCCTGCCCTTCGTGCCCCTGCTGGAACTCACACCGGCCATGCCGGCCGACGCGCTGAGAGCCCAGGGCTTCAACCTCAGCCTGCGGCCCGACATGCAGTGGGTGACCGACCGCCCCGTCGATGCCCGGCTGACGATGACGGCGCAGGCCTGGCCCAGGAATCGGCACGGGCCGCGCGAGTCCACACTGGACCTGCGCGACGACGTCGACCTGCCCCCGGGCTACAACCCCCGCACCATGGTCTGGGCCAGCGAACTGCGGCGTCGTGCCGATCTGCGCGACGGTGACCCCAAGCGTCTGGTGAGTGCCGTGCTCGCCCACATCCGCCAGAACGGATACACCTACACCCTGAGCCCCGGTCTCTACGGCCAGAACGCCATCGACGAGTTCTGGCTCGACCGCAAGGAGGGCTTCTGCGAGCACTTCGCATCGGCCTTCGTGGTCGTGATGCGGGCGCTGGACGTACCTGCACGCATCGTCACCGGCTACCAGGGCGCCGACCCGCTGGTGGTGGACGGCTGGCATGTCGTGCGCCAGAGCAACGCCCACGCCTGGGCCGAGGTCTGGTATGCCGGCGAAGGCTGGGTGCGCGTGGACCCCACGTCCGCCGTCGCGCCGGAACGGGTGCGTCTGGGCCGCAGCCTGCGCCCCTCGCTGGGTCTCGTGGCGGGCACGCTGAACAACGTCAATCCGGAACTGCTGGCGAGCATGCGGGCGTTCTGGGAGCGCATGGACCAACGCTGGAGCCAGTGGGTGCTGAACTATTCGCGCACGCGGCAGTTCGACCTGCTGCGGGAACTGGGTGTCGAGACGCCCCGCTGGGAGGACCTGGCCTATGCGCTGGTGGGCCTGCTCAGCGCCGTCAGCCTGGCCGGCGCCGGCTGGGCGCTCTGGGATCGCCACCGCCAGGACCCCTGGCAACGCCAGCAGCGCCGGGTGGCCGAACGGCTGGCGCGCCTGGGCGTGCAGGTGGGCCCGCACGACCCGCCACGCACGCGCGCCGCCCGCGTGCGCGCCGCACTCGGCACGACAGGCGAGACCCTCGCCGCCACGCTGGAGCGCCTGGACCAGGACCGCTACGGCCAGACCGGCCGCCACCGCCCGGACAGCCGCTGGTGGCGCCAGTTCAGCACCGAAGCCGCACGGGCCGAAGCCCGGGCTCGCTGACGGAGCGCGCCATGCCGGGACGCCGCCGCACCCTGCCCGCCTTCGCGCTGTACGGCGAAACCGGCCGCGCGCCGGCGCTGCTGCACGTGGAGTCGATCGAATCCCGAAGCCGGCTGTACGACTGGGAGATCGACTCCCACGTGCACCACGGGCTGCACCAGGTCCTGTGGCTGCGTGCGGGGCCGGTACAGGCGGTACTGGATGCCCACCGAACCGAGGCCGAAGGGCCGCTGGCCATCGTCATTCCGCCCACCGTGGCGCATGCCTTCCGCTTTTCACCGCAGACCGACGGCATGGTCCTGACGCTGGACGCGCGCCGTCTGGCCGAGGGCGACGCGGCGGGCGTGGGCGCCGCCCTGCAGTCGCTCTTCACGGCGCCGCGCGTGCTCGCGGTGCCGGCGCACGAGGCCGACCGGCTGCACGCGCTGTTCACGGCCCTGCACGCGGAATCCGCCGGCGCCGAGGATTCCCCCGTGCCGACGTGGCTGGCCCGCAGCCTGGTCTGGCGCCTGTCGGAACTGGCCCGCCGGGACGACCAGGGCCCACCCCGCGAGGCCGGCCGCGACGCGCTGTACACGCGCTGGGTCGTGCTGATGGAGGCGCACTACCGGGAGCACTGGCCCGTGAGCCGCTACGCGACAACCCTGGGCATGAGCGCCGAGCGGCTGAACCGTCTGGTTCGCGGCGAAACCGGGCAGAACGCCCAGGCCCTGCTGCACACCCGGTTGCTGCGCGAAGCGTGCCGCCGGCTCGTGCATGTGGCAGCACCCGTTTCGCGCATCGGCTTCGAACTGGGCTTCGAGGACCCGGCCTACTTCTGCCGCTTCTTCAAGCGGCAGGCGGGGTGCTCGCCACGGGCCTGGCGCGACCGTGCGCTGGCCGCTGGCGAGGCGGCGCCCCAGGTCACGCCAGACATCCCCTGACATTCCAGGAGCCCCCCGGACACTCCCGACACGGTCGACGCGACCGGCTGTCCGGCCGGCCGAGTCCTCAGCGAGACGGCGGCGGCGGTGGCGGCACCGTCTCCTGGCGCTGGGCTTCGCGCAGCTTCATAGCCATGTACTCGTCGCGGTCGATCTCGTGGAGTTGCTCCGCGTACCGCTCGGTGCCGTTGAACCAGAGCTGCAGGCTGCGCGGGAACCGCTCTGCCGGCGGGAGCGCGCGCGAGGCCAGGTAGGCGTCGATGGCGAGGTAGTAGCGCAGGGTGTTGCGCTCGATCACGCCGCGCATGCCGCTCGAGTACACGGGCTGGCCGTCGGGCTTGCGCCCCACCACGGCGAGGCCCGCCTTGCCGCGGCCGACCGTGGACAGGTAGACATCCATCGCCCACTTGGCCGCCAGGCCGAACGACCAGGAATAGCGCATGTGCAGCAGCGTCTGCCCAGCAGCCAGCGGGACGCTCTCGACCGAGATGCGGTAGTCGTACGTGCTCATCGGCCCCGTGGGTGCGCTGAGCTCCACGTGCAGGAAATCCTCGCCGGCGCCCGGCGCGCTGAACGCGAAGCGGGCCCAGTGCACGCCGTCCAGCGGCTGGTCGAACTTGCGCCCGACACCGGCCACCAGCACCTCGCCAGCCGCGCCGCTGGTGGCGCGGCAGTACTTGACGTTCAGGTGCAGGATGAGGATGCCGCACCAGGGCGCGGCGCGCGCGAGCTCGCTGCGCAGCTCGGCGAACGGACGGTCGACGACCGCGTAGACCTCGCCGTGCATCTGCTCCGACTGCTCCCTGGACTGGAGATACACCGCGCGGTCTAGCACCGTGGCCGAACCGCTGGCGCGCAGCGCCGCGAAACGCGCACGCAGGGCGTCGGCCGCGGCAGGCTCGGCACCAGCAGCGCCTGGGGCCGCCAGCAGCAGCCAGATCAGGGCGCCCAGGGTGCCGAGGCGGCCCAGGCCACCAAAGAGGCTCAGGAAACGACCGGCCATGGCACCTCCCCCTCGGGGCCGGCGAGCAACGCCGCCACCACGCTGTCGAGTTCGCCGCGCACCCAGCGGTGGGCAGGGTCCTCGTGCATCCGCCGGTGCCAGACGGCATACATCGGCATGCGCGGCGTGGGCACGGGCACCGGCGCGTTCGCCAGCCCGCGCAGCACGCCGCCGGCCACGCGCGACGGCAGGGTGGCCAGCCACGGCCCGCCCTGCAGCAGCGCCGCCACGCCGGCCATGCCCGGCACCGTGGCGACGAAGCGCCGCGCCAGGCCGCGATCGGCCAGGACGTCGTCGATGTCGAGGCTGCGGCTGTCCTCGTAGCGCACGGTCACGTGCTCGGCGGACAGCCATGCCGCGCGGTCGGCCGGCGCGGCCCGGTGCCCGGCGTCGAAGAAGACGCGGTAGCGGTCCTCGAAGAGGCGCCGATGGACGATGTCGCTCGCATCGGGCGGACGCGGCGTGATGAGCAGGTCGCAGCCGCCGTCGCGCAGCAGCAGTGCACGCGGCGCGCCGGACGGGATCACGCGCAGCGTGAGTTCGGGCGCCTGCGCCCGCAGTCGACGCAGCAGCGGCGGCAGCAGCAGATCGCGCTGCAGATCGTTCGCCGCGACCGTGAACGGCCCCGACAGGCGCGACGGCTCGAAACCGGCCGCCTGACTGAAGGCGCGCAGGTCGTCGAGCAGCAAGCGGGCGCGCCGCGCCAGCACCGCGGCCTGCGCCGTGGCCACGATGCCGCGCCCGCTGCGCACGAAGAGCGGGTCGCCGGTGATCTCGCGCAGCTTGTCCAGTGCGTGGCTGACGGCGCTCTGCGTGCAGTCCAGCCGCGCCGCGGCCCGCGTCACCGAGCCCTCCTCGGCGACGGTCAGCAGCAGCCGCAGGGCATGGCCGTCCAGGTCCAGATGATCGAAATTGCTCATGCGTCGAATGAATCGCCCGCTCTTTATTGCAGGAATCGAGACCGGCACACTGAGTTGGATCAAGGCAGAGGCAGACGACAGAGGCAGGCAAGCGATGATCACCTCCATACCCGGCACCACACTGTTCGATGGCGCACAGGCCCGCAAGGGCTACGCGCTCAACAAGATGTGCTTCTCGTTCAACGACGCGGCCAACCGCGAGGCCTTCCTGGCGGACGAGGACGCCTATTGCACCCGCTACGGCCTGGGCGAAGCCCAGCGAGCCGCAGTGCGTTCGCGCCAGGTGCTGGATCTCATCGCCGCGGGAGGCAACGTCTACTACCTGGCCAAGTTCGCGGGCATTTTCGGCCTGGACGTGCAGGACATCGGCGCGCAGCAGACCGGCATGACCAAGGACCAGTTCAAGGCCAAGCTGGCCGCCTACGCCCGCTGAGGAGACACACCATGGCCAGGATCCTCGGCGCCATCGCCACCTCCCACGTGCCGGCCATCGGCCGCGCCATCGCCAGCCAGCTCCAGCAGGACCCGTACTGGAAGCCCTTCTTCGACGGCTGGGCGCCCGTGCACCGCTGGCTGGCCGAGCAGCGGCCCGATGTGGCTGTGGTCTTCTACAACGACCACGGGCTGAACTTCTTCCTCGACAAGATGCCCACCTTCGCGGTCGGCGCGGCGCCCGAATACCGCAACGCCGACGAGGGCTGGGGCATCCCGCAGGTGCTGCCCTTCACGGGCGACACGGCGCTGTCCTGGCACCTGATCGACGCGCTGATCAGGCAGGACTTCGACCTCACCACCTGCCAGGAGATGCTGGTCGACCACGCCATCACGAACCCGCTGCAGCTGATGTACCCGGGCCAGGCCTGGCCCGTGCGCATCGTGCCGGTCTGCATCAACACCGTGCAGTTCCCGCTGCCTTCGGCGCGCCGCTGCTACGCGCTGGGCGAAGCCGTGGGCCGCGCCATCCGGTCGTGGGACAGCGACGCGCGCGTGGTGGTCCTGGGCAGCGGCGGCCTGTCGCACCAGCTCGACGGGCAGCGCGCCGGCTTCATCAACCGGGACTTCGACCTCGCTTTCCTGGAGAGCCTGGTCCACGACCCGCGCTGGGCAACGCAGTTCAGCACCGCGGAGCTCGTCGAGAAGGCCGGCACGCAGGGCGTGGAACTGCTGATGTGGCTGGCCGCCCGCGCCGCATTAGGCGAGCGCGCGACGCAGCTGCACCGCAACTACCACCTGCCGATCTCGAACACGGCTTCGGGGCTGATGCTGATGGAGCCTGCGGACTGAGGCAAATCCTTCGGCCTGAGGCAGATGGTGCCCGGCGGCGCCGAGGCTCATGCTGACTACGGCTGATAGCGTGTGCAGCGCCGAAGCCGATGGCTTGTGCAGGGGAAGCAGGAAGGCTCGCGCCGCTTGATCCTATGATGGCCGCATGAGCGCCCCCATCGCCTTCGCCCCGTCCCTCGCGATTTCTCGCGCCTGCCTCGCCGGCCTCGCCTGTCTGCTCGCCTCCGGCCTGAGCGCCGGCGCCACGGCCACCTACGACACCCGGCCGGAAGTCCGCGCCTTCGCGGCGGAGGTCGCGCAGCGCCGCCAGATGGATGCCGACTGGGTGCTGCAGCAACTTCGCGAGGCCAAGCTGCGCCCGGCCGCGCAGCGGCTCATCATGCCGCCGCCGGTGGGCCAGCCGAAGAACTGGTTCGCCTACCGCGACCGCTTCGTCGAGCCGCGCCGCATCCTGGAGGGCGTGGCCTTCTGGAAAGCCAATGCCGCAGCGCTCGCACGTGCCGAGGAACGTTTCGGCGTGCCGCCCGAAGTCATCGTGGGCATCGTCGGCGTCGAGACCTTCTACGGCCGCATCCTCGGCAACTTCCGCGCCCTGGACGTGCTGGCCACGCTGGCCTTCGACTTCCCCACGGGCCGCAGCGACCGCAGCCCCTACTTCCGCGAGGAACTCGAGGAACTGCTGGTGCTGGCCCGGCGCGAGAAGGTGGCGCCGGCCTCCATCAACGGCTCCTTCGCCGGCGCCATCGGGCTCGGGCAGTTCATGCCCGGCAGCATCAACCGGCATGCGCTCGATTTCGACGGCGACGGCCACGTCGACCTCACCACCAGCGCCGCGGACGCCATCGGCAGCATCGCGCAGTTCCTGTCGGTGCACGGCTGGCAGCGCGGCCTGCCGGCCACCTACCCCGTGACGCCGCCGACCGAAGAAGCGGCGCGCAACAAGCTGCTGGCCCCGGACATCGTGCCCAGCTTCGACGCCGCCACCTTCACCCAGGCCGGCGCCGGCCTGACCGAGAGCGGCCGCGCCCATGCCGGCCTGCTGGCGCTGGTGACGGTGGAGAACGGCGCGCTCGAGCCCAGCTACGTGGCAGGCACGCAGAACTTCTACACGATCACGCGCTACAACCGCAGCAGCTACTACGCGCTGGCGGTGCTGGCGCTGGGCGATGCGGTCAAGCGCAGTCTGTAGCTCAAGGAGTCAACTACTGCAGTCTGATTTTCGAAGCCCTTCCCCAAGTCGCACGCAGGGCGAGCGTACTTACGACTCAGGGGGTTTCTGGCATTCCTTTGGATACACCTTCAGGTTCACGTAGTCGCGAATTGGAAACCGAAACTTCAGTGTCGACTGACGCCGGCCGGATCAAATCAGACGCAATTCCCATGACACCGATCAGGAAGGCTCTTTCCAGGTACATAAAACTGTCCGCGATCGTCATTGCACTCGCAGCCGTCTGCGCTTGGCTTCTTGCGTTCAGTCCGGAGCGCACGGATCAAGAAGAGGCGAGCCATTTTTCTGTGAATTCACAGGTCGCACGAAGGCACGGCATCGACCCCCAAGGTGCATCTGCGGCACATCCCGCGGTCAAACCAGATCGAAGGCAAGTGACCACGGCGCAGCCTGCCGAATCGGGTCAAAGCGCAGCGAAGGAAGTCGGCGCCGAAGGCTACGGCCCGCACATCTTTCAAGCGCTCACGACAAAGGACCCGAACGAATCGTGGTTGGCACTCAGCCGGCTGCGTCGTTGCGATGTGAATCGGGAGATGCAAACCGGGATGGAGCGGATGCGTTCGGTGCCGGGCTTGCCGCCGGAGACCGTGGCAGAGAGCATTCGGGACCTCCAGGTCGAAGAGCGCCGCTGCCAGACCGTAGAGCCTTCGATGAGGCAACGGCACGCCGAGCTGGCGCTGAACGCCATGCAGGGAAACATCCTCGGCGCAGCCCATGCCTATGCACAGGAAAGCCGATTTGAACTTCCCGCGGAATTGCAGGCTGACGTGGTGGCAGCAATGCGTGCGGACGCCGAGTCTGGGGATTTGTCCTCCATGATGACCTTGGCCATGGTTGGAAATCGGTGGGGAATGCCGGCTGAAGAGCAGATGGCCTATGAGATTGCCGTCGAGCGGCTTGCACCCCCATCTCAGAGCACGATGACTGCCTGGGTCTCCCGGTTGAGCAGGGTGATGTCAGCAAACGAGGAGCGTTCACGTGCAGAAGCGAGGGCTGAGCGTCTGGTCCGGCGGGCACGGGAAGCGGGGGGCGGGCAGGAGGCTCGCCGCTGATCGCGAATCGCCGGCCTCAGCGCCGGTGCAGGCGCATCTGGGCCAGCAGGCCGCAGACCGCCAGGCCCATCATCAGCCAGCCGAGGTTCAGCGCACCGCGGTGGTCGACCAGGCCGACCGCATACGCGCCCGCTGCGCCCATCATTTGCTGCGCGAGGCCGGCCACGGCCGCAGCCGAACCGGCCAGCGCCGGCATCACGCCCACCGTGCCGGCCAGGGCCGTGGGCATGATCAGCCCGTGGCCGATGCCCAGCACCACCAGCGGCAGGGCCAGCGCCAGCGGCGTGTTGACGCCGGCCAGCGCCAGACCGATCACCACCGCCAGGGCGCCGAGCGTGAGCGTCTGCCCGAGCGCCATCATGCGGGCCTCGCCCATCCGGTGCGCGAGTCGGCTCGTGAGGTAGTTGCCCAGGATGTAGGACAGCGGAATGCTCATCACGTAAACGCCGATGCCGTCGGGCCCGACGCCGTAGCTGCCCAGCACCACGGGCGCGCCCGCCAGGAAGGCGTAGAACGTGGCCGTGGTCGCGGCCAGGATGAGCACGTACAGCGGAAACACGGGTTCGCGGAACAGGCGCGCATAGGACCCAAGCAGCGCGCGCAGCCAGTGCGGCTGCACGACGGCGGAGGGCTGGTGGTCGGGCAGCCCGCGCCAGGCGGCCACCCACAGCAGCACCGAGAGGCCGGCGATGAGGATGAAGTTGGCCTGCCAGCCCAGGCGCACGTGCAGCTGCCCCCCGAGGATGGTGGCCAGCGGCGGGCACAGGCCCATGGTCATGCCGACGTAGGCCATCACGCGTGTGCGCTCGGGCCCCTGGAAGAGATCCTGCACGATGGCCCGGCCGACCACCATACCGGCGGCGCTGCCGGCGCCCTGCAGCACGCGCGCCGCAGTGAGGGTCGTCAGGTCGGGCGCCGCGGCGGCCAGGGCCGAGCCCACGCCCGCCAGCGACAGCCCGAAGAGCAGGATCTTCTTGCGCCCGAGCCGGTCGGACAAGGGGCCGTACAGCAGCTGCAGGCCGCCGTAGGCCACCACGTAGGCGCTGAAGGTGAGCTGCACGCTGCTCTGGCTGGCGCCGAAGATGGCACCCCACTCCTGCATCGACGGGATGCAGATCGTCATCGCGATCAGGCCGAAGGCCAGCTGGGCCAGCAGGTTGGCGACGAGCAGGCCGCGGGATGAGGTCTTGGGCAAGAGCGGTCCGGAAGGTCGCGGCACGCGGGCCGCCAAGCCCATGAGTGTCGCCGACCGGGTGAAGCCGCGAGGCCCGGGTGTGCAGGACGGCCTTCTGAGGCCGCGCGACAGAGAAGCGTGGCGGCCTGAAAAGGCCGCTCGACAGAGAAGCATGGCAGTCTGAAAGGGCCGCCACGCGAAGTCTGCGTAGCCTCGTCAGGCCGCCACGGGCACCAGGAAATCGCGCCCGATCCCGGCGCCGAGGTCGTTCACGCGGTCGAGGAACTGCGTGAGATAGGCGTGCAGGCCCGTCGACAGGATCTCGTCGATGCGGGCGAACTGCAGGTCGGCGCACAGGCGGCCGGCGCGGCGCTCGGTCTCGGCGCTCTGCTGGTTGGCCACCAGGCGCAGGTTGGCCTGGACCTCGTTCATGCAGGCCGCCAGCGAGCGCGGCATGTCGGGGCGCAGCACCAGCAGTTCGGCCACCTTCTCGGGGCGGATCACGTTGCGGTAGACCTTGCGGTAGATCTCGAAACCCGAGACCGATCGCAGCACCGCGCTCCAGTGATAGAAATCGACCTCCTGCGGCTGCGCACCCCCGTTGCCGTTGGCGGCGGCGGGGCCGAAGAAATCCTTCCCGGCCGTGAGCGCGTGGAACTTCACGTCGATCAGGCGCGCGGTGTTGTCGGCGCGTTCGAGGAAGGTGCCTATGCGCAGGAAGTGCAGCGCCTCGTCCATCAGCATGGTGCCCACGGTGACGCCGCGGCTGAGGTGGGAGCGGAACTTCACCCACTCGAAGAAGTCGGCCGGGTCCTGCTCGAAGGCGCCCTGCTTGAGCAGGCGGTTGAACTCCAGCCAGGTCTGGTTCTGCGTCTCCCAGACCTCGGTGGTGAGGCTGCCGCGCACGGCGCGGGCGTTCTCGCGCGCGGCCCGCAGGCAGCACCAGATGCTGGAGAAGTTGGTCTCGTCGCGCACCATGAATTCCATGACGTTGCGCGCGTTGACCTGCTTGTACTTGGCGTGGAAGGCCGGCGTGAGCTCGCTGATCGACAGCAGGCCGCGCCAGCCGGTCTCGGCCATGTCGGCCGATTGCGGCAGCAGCGAGGTCTCGTAGCTGACGTTGAGCATGCGGGCGGTGTTTTCGGCCCGCTCCATGTAACGAGCCATCCAGAAGAGATGGTCTGCGGTTCTAGACAGCATGGTGGTTCTCCTTCAGGCCGAAAACCCCGCAGCGCGCGTGCGCGCGCCGCTGTGTTCTGGCTGCGCCGCAAGCGCGTTGCGCTTGACCCGCGCGCTCCATGTAGCGAGCCATCCAGAAGAGATGGTCGGCGGTTCTAGACAGCATGGTGGCTCTCCTTCAGGCTTCCAGGACCCAGGTGTCCTTGGTGCCACCGCCTTGCGACGAATTGACCACCAGGGACCCTTCCTTCAGCGCCACGCGCGTCAGGCCGCCAGGGACCGTCTGGACACCCTTGCCGGAAGACAGCACATAGGGCCGCAGATCGATGTGGCGCGGCGCAATGCCCGACTCCACGTAGGTGGGGCAGGTGGACAAGGCGAGCGTGGGTTGCGCGATGTAGTTGGCAGGGTTGGCCTTCACGACGGCCGCGAACTCGGCGATCTCGGCCCGCGTGGAAGCGGGGCCCACCAGCATGCCGTAGCCGCCGGCGCCGTGGACCTCCTTCACGACGAGCTCGCCCATGTGGTCGAGCACGTACTTCAGGTCGTCGGCCTCGCGGCACAGGTAGGTGGGCACGTTGTTCAGGATCGGCTTCTCGCCGAGGTAGAACTCGATCATCTTCGGCACGTACGGATAGATGCTCTTGTCGTCCGCGATGCCGGTGCCGATGGCGTTGGACAGCGTGATGTTGCCCTTGCGGTAGACGTCCAGCAGGCCTGCGCAGCCGAGCGTGGAATCGGGGCGGAAGGCCTTCGGGTCGAGGAAGTCGTCGTCGACGCGGCGGTAGATCACGTCCACGCGCTTCGGGCCCTGCGTGGTGCGCATGTAGACGAAGCTGTCCTTGACGAACAGGTCCTGCCCCTCGACGAGTTCCACGCCCATCTGCTGGGCCAGGAAGGCGTGTTCGAAGTAGGCGCTGTTGTACATGCCCGGCGTGAGCACCACGACATTGGGCTCGTTGACACCGGCAGGCGCCACGGCGCGCAGGGTCTCGAGCAGCAGGTCGGGGTAGTGCGCCACCGGGGCGATGCGGTGCAGGCTGAACAGCTCCGGGAAGAGCCGCATCATCATCTTGCGGTTCTCGAGCATGTAGCTCACGCCGCTGGGCACGCGCAGGTTGTCTTCCAGCACGTAATAGTGGCCGTCGCCCGCGGCATCGGCGGCGCGGACGATGTCGATGCCGGAGATGTGCGAGTACACGTTGCCCGGCACGTCCACGCCCACCATCTCGGGCCGGTACTGTGCGTTGTGCAGCACCTGCTCGGCGGGCACGATGCCGGCCTTCAGGATCTCCTGCCCGTGGTAGACGTCGTGGATGAACCGGTTCAGCGCCGTCACGCGCTGGCGCAGGCCGGCCTGCATGTCGCGCCACTCCTGGCTCGGGATCACGCGCGGGATCAGGTCGAAGGGGATCAGGCGCTCGGTGCCGGCGCCGTCCTCGTCCTTGGCGCCGTAGACCGCGAAGGTGATGCCGACGCGGCGGAAGATGAGTTCCGCTTCCTCGCGCTGCGCCTGCATCACGTCGGCCGGCTGCTTGGCCAGCCAGCGTGCATAGGTCTCGTAGTGTTCGCGCACGGCGCCGGCGGCGGCGTGCATTTCGTCGAATGGCTTCATCGCCCGATCTCCTGCCCCGCTGGGCTTGTAGCAACTACCGGGCCCGCCCCCGGTTCGAGTGGGCGCGTGTGCACGCCCACCGTCAAGGTGTGCGCGCCGCCACCGCGGATCACGCCGCGCAGCGGCGTCACGTCACCGTAATCCCGGCCTACGGCCAGGCGTATGTGGCCCGTGCCGGGCACGAGGTCGTTGGTCGGGTCCAGATCGAGCCAGCCGTCCTCGGGCACGCCCGGCGTGCCGGGCGCCCAGGCCTGGACCCAGGCATGCGAGGCATCGGCCCCCACCAGCACCGGCTCGCCATCGACCGGGGTCGTGAGCAGGTAGCCGCTGACGTAGCGCGCGGGCAGGCCCAGCATGCGCAGGCTGCCCGCCAGCACGTGGGCGAAGTCCTGGCAGACGCCGTGGCGCTTGGCGAAGGCCTCGGCCAGCGGGGTGTCGACCTGGGTCGCGTCGCCGTCGTAGCGGAATTCAGCGTGGATGCGGTGCATCAGGTGCAGCGCGCCGGCGGCCACCGGCCGGCCGGGCGGGAAGCTGGGGCGGGCGTACTCGCGCAGCGCCTCGAGCCGCGGGATGAATGGCGACGGCATCGCGAACTCGACGGCGGGCTCGTAGGGCGACCGCGCCACGTAGCGCAGGCGGCGCGCCACCGATTCCCAGGCCGGGCCGGCACCGGCCTGCAGACCGGCGAAACGCGGCAGCAGGCTGACGCGGCTGGTGGCACGCACCGACAGCGAGCGGTGCGGCACGACCACGGCGAACAGGTTGCGCACGTTGCCCCAGACATCGGTCTCGGCGCTGAGTTCGTCCGGCGCGGGGTGGACGCTCAGCTCGAAGCCCAGCAGCGACTGCCCGGCGTCGGACAAGGGCTGCAGGTGCGCCAGGTGCAGCGCGGGCGACACCGGCACGGCGTAGTCGTAGCGCGTGACGTGGGTCACCTCCAGGTTCAGGGCGCTCATACCTGCTGCATCCGGTGCTCGTCGGTGGCGAGGGTGAAATAGCGTTCGCCGATCGCATCGGCCAGGCGGGAGCCGGCCGCGCCGAGTTCGCGCGACAGCGCCAGCAGCCGCTCGGCGATCTGCGCCTCGGTGGCGCCGCGAAGGTCTTCCAGCGACAGGCCGGCGCCTTCGGCCGGCAGCAGCGCCAGCAGCGGCTGGATGGCTTCGTCGCCGCCGGGCAGCTTGCCGAGTTCGGTGCGCAGGCGCCGCAGCACGCCGGCATAGGCGCGCGGGTTGGTGGGGTCGAGCACCAGCAGGTCGGCCAGCGCCAGCAGGTCCTCGTGGCGCTGGTAGCGGGCGCGGAAGGTGATGGCGCTGTCGAAGAGCTCCAGCAGCAGGTCGATGCCGGCGGCGCTGCCGAGCGCCTCGCCTTCCAGGAAGGCCTCGAAGCGCGCCGTGACGCCGATGAGCCGGTCGATCAGGCGGCCGACGGTCAGCAGGCGCCAGCCGTGGTCGCGCGTCATGCGGTCGGTCTGGGCGCCCGTGACGGCCGCCAGCTGCTCGGCCAGGCGGTCGAGCGCCGGGAGCACCTGCGTCAGCGCCGGGAGTTCGTCCGCGGCACCCGGCACGCGCGGGGCCAGTGCGCCGGAAAAGCTCTCGCCCATCTGGCGGATCACGCCCCACTGCTCGGACGACAGGCGTTCGCGCAGGGCCTGCGATGAGCGCGAAAGCGCCTGCAGGTTGAACGCGACGCTGTAGACGCCCTGGGCGCCCTGCAGGTCGCCGAGCGCGGCGAGCACCGCGCGCTCGAACACATGCGGCGCCTTCACGAGCGAGGGCACGCCGGCCGGCGCGAGCCCCTTGCGCACGGCCAGCACCGAAACGGCTTCGAGCACCGGGGCGTCGGCGTCGTTGTCGGCGTCGATGAGGTTCAGCGTGACTCGGGCCAGGCGGACCAGCTGCTCGGTGCGCTCGGTGTAGCGCCCGAGCCAGAACAGGTTCTCGCCGGTGCGGCTGGTGACCGGGCGCCGGCGGTTGGCGATGTCGTCCACCTCCAGCCGGGCGGGTAGCATCGAGTACACGTCCACCTGCCCCGTGGTGAGCACCCAGGTGTCGAGGCTGGAGCCGCCGCGCTGCATCGAGACACTGGCGTCGGCGCGCTGCGCCACGCGCGTCATGCCGCCGGGCAGCACATGCCAGCGGCCGCGGGCATCGGCGATGGCGTAGACGCGCACCAGCGCCGGCCGGGGCGATGCCCGCCCACGATGCCAGATGGGCGTGCGCGAGAAAGCCAGCCGCCCCTGCACCGTCCAGGCGTCCGGATCGGCGGAGACGTCCGTTTTGAGTGCATCGTGCACCTGCGAGGTGCGCCCGCTGCGCGGAAACGTGCTTCGCAGGACCTTGTCCGACATCGCGCTGCGCACATCGGCGTGCGCGGCTGCCTCGCCGCACCACCAGGTGGGCAAGGCCGGCATGAGGAGATCCTGGTCCATCAGGCGGCGCGCGATGCCGGGCAGGAAGCCCTGCAGCGCCGGCGACTCCAGGAAGCCGCTGCCGAGCGCGTTCGCCAGCACCACATGGCCGGCACGCGCCGCGCGCAGCAGCCCAGGCACGCCGAGCGCGGAATCGGGCCGCAGTTCGAGGGGGTCGCACCAGTCGTCGTCGACGCGGCGCAGCACGCCGTGCACGGGCTCCAGGCCCTCCACGGTCTTCAGGAACAGGCGATCGGCCCGCACGGTGAGGTCGCCACCCTCGACCAGCGGCAGCCCGAGGTAGCGCGCCAGGTAGGCCTGCTCGAAGTAGGTCTCGCTGTACATGCCCGGCGTGAGCAGCACGATGCGCGGTGCGTGGCCGCCGGCGACGTCGCGCGCGCGCTGGTCGAGCGAATCGATCAGGCGCCGGTAGCTGGAAGCGATGTGCTGCACGCGCAGTTCACGGAAGGCATCCGGGAACTGGCGCGAGATGACGACCCGGTTGTGCATCACGTAGCCCAGGCCGGACGGGCCCTGGGTGCGCTGCGCGACGACCCACCAGTCGCCGTCGGGGCCGCGCGCGATGTCGAAGGCCACGATGTGCAGGCGCTGCCCGCCCGCCGGCACCACGCCGTGCAGCGGCCGAAGGTAGCCCGGGTGCCGCAGCAGCAGCGCGGGCGGCATCAGGCCCTCGTGCAGCAGGTGGCGCGGGCCATAGAGATCGGCCAGCATCGACTCGGCCAGTTCGGCGCGCTGCAGGACGCCTGCCTCGATGCGCGCCCAGTCCGATGGCTCGATGAGCGTGGGCAGCAGTTCCAGCGACCAGGGCCGCACCGCGACGCCTTCGTCGCTGAAGACGTTGTGCGTGACGCCGTCGTGCTGGAGCTGCTGGCTCACCTGGTGCACGCGCCGGTCCAGCCCGTGCGGGTCGTCGCCGATCAGCCGCGCGAAACGCTGCCAGGCCAGACGCGCCTGGCCGTCGGCATTGCGCAGTTCGTCCCACACGCCCGGTTCGGCCGGCTGCGCATGGCGCAGCAGGGCATCGAGCGCGGCGCTGCCCGCCCCGGTGGGGTCGAAGGGCAGCGAACTCTGCGACTGCTGGCTCACGGATGTGTCATGCCTTGCGCAGATCCAGCGTGAACGGGAACTCCAGGCTCGGCTGCACCGGCGCGAGCTTCATCTTGCCCGGCGTGTGGCCGTAGCGGAAGAAGCGCGCCAGGCGACGGCTCTCGGCCTCGTAGGCGTTGATCGGGAAGGTCTCGTAGCTGCGGCCGCCCGGGTGCGCCACGTGGTAGCGGCAGCCGCCCAGGCTGCGGTCCAGCCAGGTGTCGACGATGTCGACCGTGAGCGGCGCGTGCGAGGCGATGGTGGGGTGCAGCGCCGACGGCGGCTGCCATGCCCGGTAGCGCACGCCGCAGACGTATTCGCCGACGCGTCCGGTGGGCTGCAGCGGCAGCGCGCGGCCGTTGACGGCGACGACATGCCGGTTGCCGTTGAGGCCGGTCACCTTGACCTCCAGCCGCTCCAGCGAGGAATCGACATAGCGCGCGGTGCCGCCCGAGGTGCTTTCCTCGCCCATCACGTGCCAGGGCTCGAGCGCGGTGCGCAGCGTGAGGCCGATGCCCATCGTGGCCAGCTCGCCGATGAGCGGGAAGCGGAACTCGAGGTGCGGGGCGAACCAGGCGTTGTCGAAGGCGTAGCCGGCCTCGCGCAGCTCGGACAGGACGTCCTCGAAATCCATCTGCACGAAGGTGGGCAGCAGGAAGCGGTCGTGCAGGCCGGTGCCCCAGCGGGTCAGGCGCGTGCTGCCGCCGCCAGTGTAGGGCTCGCGCCAGAACCACGCCACGAGCGCGCGCAGCAGCAGCTGCTGCGCGAGGCTCATGCGCGCGTGCGGCGGCATCTCGAAGGCCCGCAGCTCCAGCAGTCCCAGGCGGCCGGTGGGGCCGTCGGGCGAGTAGAGCTTGTCGATGCAGAACTCGCTGCGGTGCGTGTTGCCGGTGACGTCGATCAGCAGGTTGCGCAGCGCGCGGTCCACCATCCAGGGCGGGCAGCTCGCGTGGCGGTCCAGCTGCTTCTGGATCTCCTGCAGCGCGATCTCGACCTCGTACGGCTGGTCGTCGCGCGCCTCGTCGATGCGCGGCGCCTGGCTGGTCGGGCCGATGAACAGGCCGCTGAACAAATAGCTCAGGCTGGGGTGGTTGTGCCAGTAGGTGAGCAGGCTCGAGAGCAGGTCCGGGCGACGCAGGAAGGGGCTGTCAGAGGGCGTGGCGCCGCCGAGCACGAAGTGGTTGCCGCCGCCGGTGCCGGTGTGGCGGCCGTCGAGCATGAACTTCTCGGTCGACAGACGCGTCTGGTGCGCGGCCTCGTACAGGAACTCGGTGTGGTCGACCAGTTGCTCCCAGCTGGCGGCCGGGTGGATGTTGACCTCGATGACACCCGGGTCGGGCGTGACCTGCAGGATCTTCAGGCGCGGGTCGCGCGGCGGCGGGTAGCCCTCCAGCACGACCTTCACGCGCAGTTCGGCGGCCGTGGCCTCGACGGCCGCGACCAGTTCGAGGTAGTCCTCCAGGTGCGCCAGCGGCGGCATGAAGACATACAGCACGCCGCTCTTGCCACCGTTCTGCTTCTCGGCGGCCTTCTCGGCCTTCGGGCCATTGGCGCGCTGCGGGTCGCGCACTTCCACGCACAGCGCGGTGCGGGTCAGCCAGCCG
Source organism: uncultured beta proteobacterium (assembly GCA_903938815.1). Classification (GTDB taxonomy): domain Bacteria; phylum Pseudomonadota; class Gammaproteobacteria; order Burkholderiales; family Burkholderiaceae_C; genus Rubrivivax. Next base: position 77,273 of record CAJAES010000007.1, on the reverse strand, counting down.
GCCGATTCACCGGGCGCGGGGCGCTGGTCGCCGGGCTTGGACGGGGCCAGGCGCATCTCGTGCGGGCCGGTCCAGGAGGTGGGTGCGTCACCGGGGAGTGGGACAGGCGGGGAGCCAGGCAGCGAGCCAGGCACTTCGCCCGCAGGGGCACCCGATCGGGCATCCAGCAGAGCGCCCGGCAGCGAGGCCGGAAGCGAGCCGGACACCGACCCTGCCAGAGCGCCCAGAGCGCCGGCGCGGGCGCCCGGCTTCGGGATCTCCTGCGCCTGCACCGAGACACGACCGCCCTCCGCGAAGCCCTGCCCCACATGATGCGCGTCGTAGCCGGGGCCTCCGACCTGGCCCTTCACGGTGGCGGGCAGCGGCGCCCGGTCGGTGAACGGGTCAATCTCGTGCAGCGCCTGCACGTCGCCCGGCGCGGCCCAGGGCAGAGAATCGAGCGGCAGGCGGTAGCCCATGGGCGAATCGCCGGGGAAGAGGTACAGGCGCTCGTCGCGCACGAACCAGGGCCCGGTGATCCACTGCGGGCCCTCCATGCCCGTGAGCCATTCCTTGCGCAGCGGCAGCAGGTAGCCGACCACCTTGTCCAGGCCCTGCGTGAAGACGCGGCGCAGGCGGGCGCGCTCCATCTCGTCGTCGAGCTTGGCGTCGAAGGGGTCGACGTTCACCGGCAGCCGGCGCTCGCGCCAGAGGTAGTACCAGGTGTCCTCGTAGCCCGGCATCACCGTGTCGGTCTTCAGGCCCAGGCGCGTGGTGAGGTTCTCGATGAAGCGCTTGGCATCGGCATCGGTATAGCGGTGCGGCGTGCGCTCGTCGGCGAACAGGCTCGTGTCCTTCCAGCAGGGCTGGCCGTCGGCCCGCCAGCAGATGGACAGCGCCCAGCGCGGCAGCTGCTCGCCGGGGTACCACTTGCCCTGGCCGAAATGCAGGAAGCCGCCGCGGCCATATTTGTCGAGCAGGCGATGCACGAGTTCGGTCGCGAAGCCGCGCTTGGTGGGGCCGAGCGCGTCGGTGTTCCATTCGGCGCCGTCGCGGTCGCCCACGGCCACGAAGGTAGGCTCGCCGCCCATGGTCAGGCGCACGTCCTGCGCGTGGAGTTCGTCGTCCACCTGCTCGCCCAGCGTCAGCACCTTCTGCCACTGGTCGTCGGTGTAGGGGTAGGTCACGCGCGGCGATTCGTAGATGCGCGTGATCTCCATGTGATGGGAGAACGTAACCTCGGATTCGTCGACCGCGCCCGACACGGGGGCGGCGGTGGAAGGCTCGGGCGTGCAGGCCACCGGGATGTGGCCCTCGCCGGCCATCAGGCCCGAGGTCGGGTCCAGGCCCACCCAGCCGGCGCCGGGCAGGTAGACCTCGCACCATGCGTGCAGGTCGGTGAAGTCGACCTCGGTGCCCGAGGGGCCGTCGAGCGCCTTCACGTCGGGCTTGAGCTGGATGAGGTAGCCGGACACGAAGCGCGCCGCCAGGCCCAGGTGGCGCAGCGTCTGCACCAGCAGCCAGCCGGTGTCGCGGCACGAGCCGGAGCCGTTGACGAGCGTGACCTCGGGCGTCTGCACGCCGGGCTCCATGCGGATCAGGTAGCGGATGTCGCGCTGCAGCCGCTGGTTCAGGCCCACCATGAAATCGATGGTGCGCTGCTCGGTGCGCGGGATGCTGTCGACGAAGGCCTTGAAGCGCGGGGTCAGCGCGTCCTTGACGAGATAGGGCGCGAGGTCGTGGCCGAGTTCGGGCTCGTAGACGAACGGGAAGTTCTCGGCCGAGGGCTCGAGAAAGAAGTCGAACGGGTTGTAGACCGCCATCTCGGCGACCAGGTCGACCGTGACCTTGAACTCGGTGGTCTTCTCGGGGAAGACCAGCCGTGCCAGATGGTTCGAGAACGGATCCTGCTGCCAGTTGATGAAGTGCTGCGCGGGTTCGATGCGCAGCGAATAGCTCAGGATCGGGGTGCGGCAATGAGGCGCTGGGCGCAGCCGGACCACCTGCGGCGAGAGCGTGACCGGCCGGTCGTAGCGGTAGTGCGTGACATGGTTCAGCGCGACATGGATGGACACAGATGAGCTCCCAGGGCAGACGATCCCGCAAGGCTTTGCAAGGACCGGGCCATCAGGATGGATGATGCCAGTAACGGCGGGCGCTCTGCCGTGCGCAATCGCCGTCGCCGCGGCCGTTCCATGACCAGGCGCCGCAGGTGTCGCTTCGGCGCACTGTGATGCCGCGTTCGGCGTAGCGCGCCAGCACATCGGGCGCCGGGTGGCCGAAGCGGCTGCGGTAGGCCGCCTGCACGAAGGCCAGGCGCGGCGCCACGGTGTCCAGGAAGGCGGCGCTGGAGGATGTCCTGCTGCCGTGGTGCGGCACCATCATGGCCGTTGCGGCCAGCGCCTGCGGGTCGGTCGGTGCCAGCGAGAGCACCAGGGCGCTTTCCTGTGCGGCTTCCAGGTCGCCGGTCAGCAGGGCCGATGCGCCAAGGGCATCGCGTACCCGGACGACGCAGGACAAGGTGTTCGGCATGGCGTCGGGCAGGCCGGGGCCCGCCGGATGCAGCACGTCGAAGCGCACGCCGTCCCAGACCCACCCCCGGCCCGCGCGGCACGGCTCGTGCGGAGCCGCCGCCCGGATCGGGTGCCCCGTCTCCAGCGAACTCCAGACCGAGGCCACGGGCAGGCGTCGCATCAGACTCGCGGCACCGCCGACATGGTCGGTATCGCGGTGGCTCAGGACAAGCCGGTCGACGCCGGCCTCGCCGCGCGCGCGCAGCAGCGGCAGCAGCACGCGCTCCCCGGCATCCGCCTCGGGGGAATACACCGGCCCGGTGTCGTAGACCATCAGATGCAAGCGGGTGCGAACCAGCACAGCCGTGCCCTGCCCCACGTCCAGCGCCACCAGATCGAAGCGGCCGTGCTCCGGCCGATCGGGCAGCGGCCACGCCAGCGGCAGCACCAGCGGCAAGCCGAGCCAGCGCACGCGCGGCGGCAGGGGCAGCACGAGCAGCGCGCCGCCCAGCAGGCCCGCAGCGGCGGCCCAGGGCGGCGCGGCGGCGGATGTCCAGACCGGCCACTGCCCCAGGGGCGCCAACGCCGCCACCATGCCCTGCACCAGTGCTTCGGCCGGCAGCCACAGCCAGGGCAGCAGAGCCCCCGCCAGGGCCAGTGGCGTGACGAGCAGCGTGACCAGCGGAATGGCCACCAGGTTGGCCGCGAAGCCCACCAGCGAGACCTGCTGGAAGAACACCAGCGTCAGCGGCGCCAGCCCCACCGTGGCCACCGCCTGGGTGCGCAGACCGGCCCACACGGCGGCGGCCAGGCGCTGGCGCCAGTCACCGGCCCCGGGCGGCTCGGGCGCGCCCAGCATCAGCAGGCCCACGGCGCCGAAGGACAGCCAGAACCCAGGCTGCAGCAGGGCCCACGGGTCGGCCAGCGACACGGCCACGGCCGCCGCCAGCAGGACCATGGGCCCGGGCCAGCGCAGGCCCAGCGTCTGCACGGCAGCCACGGTGGCCAGCATCCACAGCGTGCGCTGGGCCGGCACGCCCCAGCCGGCCAGCAGCGCATAGGCCACCGCCAGGGCCAGCCCGCCCCAGCGCGCGGCCATCGGCACGGGTTGCCACAGCATCAGCCGGCCCGAGCGCCGCCACAGCCAGCCGACCACGCCCGCGGCGAGCCAGGCGAACATGGTCACGTGCAGCCCGCTGATGGACATGAGATGCGCCACCCCCGTGTCGCGGAACAGGTCCCAGTCGGCGCGATCGATGGCGCCTTGATCGCCCACCACCAGCGCCGCCAGCACGCCCGCGGCGCGCGGGTCGTCCACCCAGGCATCGATGCGTTCGCGCAGATGCTGGCGCAGGCGGTCCACGGCCTGGCCATCGGCCCGGGACAACAGCACGGGACGGTCGCCCGCCGTGGCGCGCACATGGCCGCTGGCGCGCAGGCCGCGCTCGAACAGCCAGAGTTCGAGATCGAACCCGTGCGGGTTGAAGCTGCCGTGCGGCTGTTTCAGCCGCACCGTGAAGCGCCAGCGCTGGCCGGCGCGCAGTTCCTGCTCGGGCGCGCCGAGCAGGGCGTCGGGCTCGAAGCCGCGGTACCAGCCCAGGGCCACGCGGCGCGGCACGCGCACGGCCCGCCCGGCGGCCGTGGCGCCGTGCACCTCGAACTCGAACCTCGTGCCCGACAGGCCGGGCTGGGGCAGCGATGCGATGGTGCCGGTGAGAAGGATGTCGCGCCCTTCCAGGGCGGCAGTCAGGGCATCGGCCAGGCGCCAGGCGCCACGGGCCTCGGTGATGCCGAATGCCGCTGCCGCCAGCAGCGGGGCGCACAGCCAGAGCCTGCTGCGGCACCACCAGGCCGCGAGCAGCGCCACCGATGCCAGCACGCAGGCGGGCGCCAGCGGGGCCACCTCGGCACGCTGCAACTGCAGGGCGGTGCCGCCCAGCCAGGCCAGTGCCAGCAGCGCCAGGCGCCAGCCGACATCAAGCCGTTCACGCATGCACCCAGTCTAGGGACGCCGCACCCGGGCCGCCCCCTCCGGCGGAGGGACGCCGCAGGCCGCCGTGTAGCATGGGAAACCCTCAATTCCAAGGCCATCGCCATGTCCGTCCAAGCCCGCCTCCAGGCCCTGGGCATCTCACTGCCCCCGGTGGCCGTGCCCGCAGCCGCCTATGTGCCCTTCGTCCGCACGGGCAAGCTCGTCTTCATTTCGGGCCACATCGCCCGCCAGGAGGGCAAACCCTGGGTCGGCCAACTCGGCCTGACCATGGCCACCGAAGAAGGCAAGGCTGCAGCCCGCGCCATCGCGATCGACCTGATGGGCACGCTGCAGGCGGCCGTGGGCGACCTCGAACAGGTGGCTCGCATCGTGAAGGTGCTCAGCCTCGTGAACAGCACGCCCACCTTCACCGAGCACCACCTCGTGACGAACGGCTGCTCGGAACTGCTGAGCGAAGTGTTCGGCCCCCAGGTGGGCGCGCATGCACGCAGTGCCTTCGGCGTCGCGCAACTGCCCATGGGCGCCTGCGTCGAGATCGAACTCATCGCCGAACTGAAATGAGACCCCCATGCTCACTTCGTTCGCGGCCCCCCAAGGGGGCGCTCAGTACCTTCGGAACGGCCGGGCGGTACTGAAATGAGACCGAACCGACGCGTGGTGCTGGCCGTCACGGCGGCCGGCTCGATCGCGGCCGTGGGGGCCGCGGTATTCACGCAGCAGGTATGGGGCATGCTGCCCTGCCCCTGGTGCGTGCTTCAGCGCCTGATCTTCACCGCGATCGCGGCGGCCTGCCTCGTGGGGCTGGCGCTGCCGCGCACCGGTAGCGCGCTGGCGCTGGTGCTGGCGGGTTGCGGCATCGCCGCCGCGCTGTGGCAGCACTTCGTGGCGGCCAGCAGCGCATCCTGTGACCTCACGCTGGCCGACAAGATCATGGCGGCCACCGGCCTGGACGGGGCGTACCCCGAGGTCTTCATGGCGATGGCGTCGTGCGCCGAGGCCAAGGTCAACCTCTGGGGCCTGCCCTACGAGGCCTGGAGCGGCATGCTGTTCGTCGCCACCGCCTTGGCGATGGCCTGGAACCTCAGGCGCGGCGGCGCCGGGCGCTGAGCACCAGGCCAGCCAGGGCCAGGCCGGCCAGCGCCAGGCTGCCGGGCTCCGGGACGCTCTGGCCTGTCGTCGTTCCCGAGGTGCGCCAGATCAGCTGATCCTGGGCGGACGGCGTTGCCAGAACCCACAGGTCCAGCGAATTGATCCAGGTCTTCGACGAATTCAGCATGGCCGTAGCCTGGGCGGCAAACCCGCTGCTGTCCGAGAAAATGCCTCCCGCCATCGGGGCGAGGACGTCGGCATCGGTGTCGTAGACGATGTTCCAGATGGCGAGTTGCAACGAGGTCGACAGGTTGTCCTTCGAGCCCGCAGCCGCCAGGGCAAACAGGTTCTGATCCTGCACGTAGCTCAGCAGGCGGCCCAGGCGGTCGGCCTTGCCGGTGGCGGGGCCGAAGTGGGTGGTGGCGGACACCACGCTCACGTCGTTGTAGCCGATGTTCCAGTTGAACACCTGGTTCAGCTGCACGCAGTAGGTCTGGATGGCGCCATCGAGACCGACCGCGCCGCTCAGCGTGCCCGAGAACCCGCCGGCATGCCCGTTGTAGGCGGGCGCGGTGGCCTGGACGGCGTTGCCGTTGCCCCAGGTCCAGCCGGACAGCGTCATCGTGGCGGCCTGCGCCGTGAGCGCGCCGAGGGCCAGGGTGGCCGCGGCGGCGGCACGGATGAGGTGTGATGTCGTGTTCATGAGCCGGACCTTAGGCGCAGGCCGGCGTCACGTCACCCCGCAGACCAATGGTTCACCCGCGTCTGCGGGCCCCTCGCGTGCAGGGTGTCACGTCCCGAGACGAAACAGGCGGCCGAAGCCTTCCGCGCGCGGGTCCTGCCCTGCGACTTTCATCACATCCCAGAAGCCGGCCGGTGAACTGGCGGTCGCGGGCAGCCCGAGGCGCGCCTCCAGCGGCTCGATCACATCGTGCGTCAGGAGCCCGCCGCAGGAGATGAAGACGCCCTGCGCGCTGGTGTCGCGACTCACCACCGTCTGCGCGAGATCGATCAGCGCCTGCGGCGTCACCTCACCCACCTCGCGCACGCCCGTGATGCCCATGCCCTGGATGGCCGTCACCTGCAGGCCCTCGTGCGTGAGGTAATCCACCAGCCGCTGGTTGAGCTCGTCGATGTAGGACGTGGCCACCGCCACGCGCTGCACGCCCAGCGCCTTCAGCGACCGCACCACGGCATGGCTCATGGTCGTGCAGGGCAGCCCGGTGGCGTCCTGCAGGGTGTTGCGCAGTTCCTCCGTCAGCGCAGCGCCGCGATAGAAGCTGATCGAGGTGCCCATCATCGAGATGGCCTGCGCGCCGGCGTCGCGAAGCTCGAGCGCCAGGTCGACGATGCGGTGCATCACCGGCTTGAAGCCTTCCGGCGAAACGCCGCCGATGCCGAGCCCGCGCGCAATGAAGCGGATGCGGTCGCCGTAGAGATGGCGGGCGTCCTCGGGCACCTCGCCGGCGGCCGGAGGCACGATGAGGCCGATGCAGGGCCGGTTGTCTGATGTCATGTCATTCCGCCGTGATCTTGCGGTCCTTGATGATCTTCGCCCAGGCTGCCGATTCACGGGCCAGGTCGGGCCCGAGTTCGGCGGCAGGCATGTAGGCCGCCACGGCGCCCTGGCGCAGCGCGGACTGCACGGTGTCGGCCGACGACAGCACGGCGCGCACGGCGGCGCCGATGCGCTCGACCACATCCACCGGCGTGCCCGCGGGCGCCATCAGCGCCAGCCGCGGCGCCACGCTGAAGCCCGGGACGGCATCGGACAGCGGCAGCACGTCCTCGCCGCCCGGCAGCTTCACGGGGCTCATCATCGCCACGGCGCGCAGCTTGCCGGCCTTGGCCTGCGACAGGCCCGCCGTGGCGCTCACGACGCCCAGCGGCACCTGGCCCCCGATGACGTCGGGCACGATCTGCGCCGCGCCGCGATACGGGATGTGCACGACGAAAGCCCCCGCCTCGCCCTTGAACATCTCGAAGCCCAGATGCTGCACGGTGCCGATGCCGGAACTGGCGTACGAGTAATGGCCCGGCCGCTTCTTCAGCTCGGCCATCAGCTCCTTCGGGTTGCGGATGGGGACATCGTTGTTCGCGACGATGACCAGCGGCGACACGAAGAGCCCGGCCACCGGCGACAGCACTTTCAGCGGGTCGATGCCGCGGCCGCCGCGCAACAGGCTGGCGATCAGCAGCCCGGTCTCGCCGAGCATGAGCGTGTAGCCGTCGGCGGGCGACTTGGACACCGCCTCGGCGGCGATCATGCCGGAGGCGCCCGCGCGGTTTTCGACGATGACCTGCTGGCCCAGCTGCGCCTGCAGCCCGGTGGCGAGCAGCCGCGCCATCGCATCCACGCCGCCGCCGGCCGAGTAGCCGACGAAGATGCGCAGTGGCTTGCTCGGGAAGGCCTGGGCCCAGGCCGTGCCGAGCCCGAGGCCGCCGAGCGCGCCGCCGATGACGAAGTCTCGGCGCTGGATGGGATGGGTCATGGGTTGTCTCCTTCGGGATCGTTGTCAGGGTCGGGGTCGGTGTCGTTCTGGAATCAGGCCTTGCCGACGCCGCGCGACAGCGGGCGACGGGCCAGTTCGGCGATGCGTTCGCGGTTGGGCCTGAAGCCCAGGCCAGGCGTCTCGGGCAGTGCCAGCACGCCCTGGGCGGGCACGGGCAGATCATCGAACACCAGGCGGCAGCAGTCCACCGCGACCGAGTGGTATTCAACCAGCGTGCCGTTGGCCAGGCCCGCGTGCAGGTGCATGTTGTGGTGCGGCCAGGCGCCGCCGTTGGCGAACATGGTGCCGAAGGCCTGCGCCATGCCGGCGATGCGCAGGCACTGCGTGAAGCCGCCGCTGATGCAGGCATTGGGCTGCACCACGTCCACGGCCTGCGCCACCAGCATGTCGCGGAAGCGGCTGGCCAGGCCCTCGTTCTGCCCGGCGGCCAGCGGAATGCCGGTCTTCGCGCGCAGCTTGACGAGGTTGCCGATGTCGTTGCCGCTGACCGGCTCCTCGAAGAACGTGACGCCCAGTTCCTGAACCCGCTGGGCGAGTTGCAGCGCATGGAAGTAGTCGAGGCTGCAGTTGGCGTCGATGAAGATCTGCACGTCGGGCCCGACGGCATCGCGCACGGCGCGGATGCGCTGCACGTCCTCGGCGATCACCTCGGCCAGCGGGCGCGGCTCGTCGCGCCGCTGCAGCGCGTGGTGGCCTACCGTCATCTTCAGGCGCTGGAAGCCGCGCGCGGCCCAGTCGGCGCCAGCGGCGGCCAGTTCATCGCGGTCGAAGAACGCGAAACCGAACGTCGCGTAGACCGGCACCTGGGCCCGGGCGCCGCCCATCAGCCGCCAGCAGGGCTGGCCCAGCGCCTGGCCCTTCAGATCCCAGAGCGCCAGGTCGATGGCGGCGATGGCATGGCTGGCATAGCCCGACTGCCCGCGCGGCGTCAGCAGCCAGTACAGGCGCTCCCACAGATGTTCGTGGCGCAGCGGGTCGGCGCCGATCAGGGCGTGGCCGGCGACGTCGTTGACGATGGCCGAGACCACCTCTTCCTCGGTGATCGCGGTCATGCCGGTGCCCACGAGGCCGGTGTCCGTCTCGATGTCGACGAGGCAGATGGACAGTGACGTGCTCTTGCGGCGGGCGCCCTGGCCGACCTCGATGGGCAGGTTCAGGGGTGTGGCGGTGACGCGGGTGATCTTCATGGGGTCACGAGCGTAGGGGCCGCGCCGCTGCGAAGCAAGGCAATGCGGCGAAGGCGGGTTTCGCGGATGGCGAAGGGCCGCGGCATGGTCCGCCGGTCCGCCGGTCCGCCGGTCCGCCGGTCCGCCGGTCCGTGGTCGGCGGTCAGGCCAGCAGAGCCTGCCGCAGCGCCGCCACCTGCGGCGGTATCTCCACGGCCTCGCGCGTCACCAGCCGGTGGGTGCGTGCCGTCCAGGCGTCGGCCAGGGGCACGGCCACGATGGGCAGGCTGGCAAGCTGCGGCGCGATGGCCTCGACGGGCAGCACGCCCACGCCCAGGCCGGCCGCCACCATGCGGCACACCGCATCGAAGCTGCGCATCTGGATACGGATGCGCAGCGTCTGGCCCAGTTGCAGCGCCGCGGCCGTCAGGCGGCCGGAGATCGCGTTGCCGTCGGTCAGGCTGACGAAGTCCTGCGCGAGCAGCGACTCGAAGTCCACGCGGGCGCGGCCGGCCAGCGCATGGCCGCGCGGCACGATGAGCACCAGCGTGTCGGTGAACAGATCCTGGAAACGAAGGCCCTGCAGCGGATGCGCGATGTCGACGATGCCCAGGTCGGCGCGGCCGTCCAGCACAGACAGCGGGATGTCCGGGCTGCTGCGTTCCTCCAGCTCGACCCGGATGAGCGGGTGCGTCAGGCCGAAACCCGCCAGCCGCTCGGGAAGGATCTCGAGCATGGCCGAGGCGTTGGCCAGCACGCGCACGCTGCCCTGCAAGCCGAGTGCCAGGTCGCGCAGGTCCACGGCCAGCCGGTCGGCGTCGGCCAGCAGCTCGCGGCCTCTTTGCACCAGCACATGGCCGGCGGGCGTGATGCGAACGCCGCGCGAATTCCGCTCGAACAGCGGCACCCCCAGCGCGGCCTCCAGCGCCGCGATGCGCGCGCTGGCCGCGCCGAGCGCCAGGTCGGCGCGCTGGCTGCCCGCGCTGATGGAGCCGCACTCCGCCACCGCGATGACCACGCGCAGCGTGGTCAGGTCGATGGGTTCGGGCATCTTCAGCCGGCCACCAGGCGCTGCGGCTTCATCGCGTCCACCGCCTTGCCCTTGCGCGCACGTTTGCCCACGAAGCCCGCCAGCGCCGCGCCGCGCAGCAGTTCCTCCTTGGCCTTGCCGCCGCGGCCGCTGCCGTGCACGACCAGGCGGTCGGTGAAGACGGCCAGGCTCGCCAGCGTGTCCTTGTCCTCGAGGTCGATCAGCGTCAGCCCGCGGCCACCCTTGGGCTGGTGCTTCAACTCATCGACCGGGAACACCAGCAGCCGCCCGGCCTGCGACAGGCAGCCCAGCTGCAGCCCCAGCAGTTCACCGGCGGGCAGCGCTGCCGGGGGCGGCGGGCGCTCGCTGCCTTCGAGCGACAGGAAGGTCTTGCCGCCCTTCTGGCGCGCCACCAGGTCGCCCACCTGGGCCAGCAGCCCGAAGCCGCCGCTGCCGGCCAGCACGAGGCGGCGACCGGATTCCGCCGCCAGGTAGTGCGCCGGCTGGGTGCCGGTCTCGAGTTCGATCAGCGAGGTGATGGGCTGGCCGTCGCCCCGCCCGCCGGGCAGCACCGACACCGGCACGCTGTACACGCGGCCGTTGCTGCCGAAGACGATCAGCGGGTCGACGCTGCGGCAGGTGAAGCTGCCGTAGAGCTGGTCGCCGGACTTGAACTGCAGTGTCGCGCTGTCGATCTCGTGGCCCTTGAGCGCGCGGACCCAGCCCTTCTGGCTGACGACCACCGTCACCGGCTCGTCGACCACCTTCACCTCGGCCACGGCGCGCCGCTCCTCCTGGATCAGCGTGCGGCGGTCGTCGCCGTGCGTCTTCGCGTCGGTCTCGATCTCGCGGATCAGCACGCGCCGCAGCGCGGCGGGGCTTCCGAGGATCTCCTCGAGCTTCTTCTGCTCGTCGCGCAGCGTCGAGAGCTCCTGCTCGATCTTGATGGCTTCCAGCCGGGCCAGCTGCCGCAGCCGGATCTCGAGGATGTCCTCCGCCTGGCGGTCGCTCAGCCGGAAGCGCTCGATCAGCGCCGGCTTGGGTTCGTCGGCATTGCGGATGATGCGGATCACCTCGTCGATGTTCAGCAGCACCAGCTGCCGCCCCTCGAGCACGTGGATGCGGTCGAGCACCTTGTCCAGGCGGTGCTGCGTGCGCCGCGCCACGGTGGCCTGCCGGAAGCCGATCCACTCCGTCAGCATCGTGCGCAGGCTCTTCTGCACCGGGCGGCCGTCGGCGCCCACCATCGTCATGTTGACGGGCGCGGTGGATTCGAGGCTGGTGTGCGCCAGCAGCGTCGTGATCAGGTCCTGCGCCTCGACGGTGCGGCTCTTGGGCTCGAAGACCAGGCGCACGGCCGCTTCCTTGCCGGATTCGTCGCGCACCGCGTCCAGCACCGCCAGTACCGTGGCCTTGACCTGCTGCTGCTCCAGCGTCACGGTCTTCTTGCCGAGCTTGACCTTGGGGTTGGTCAGCTCCTCGATCTCTTCGAGCACCTTCTGCGTGCTGGTGCCCGGCGGCAACTCGGTCACGACCAGCTGCCACTGACCGCGCGCCAGATCCTCGATCTTCCAGCGCGCGCGCAGCTTCAGGCTGCCGCGGCCGGTGGCGTAGGCGGCACGGATCTCGGCCGCCGAGCTGATGAGCTGGCCGCCTCCCGGGAAGTCCGGGCCGGGCAGCAGCGCGAGCAGCGCATCGTCGCCCAGCTTCTCGTCGCGGATCAGCGCCACGGCGGCGGCCGCCACTTCGCGCAGGTTGTGGCTCGGGATCTCGGTGGCCAGGCCCACGGCGATGCCGCTGGCGCCGTTGAGCAGCACGAAGGGCAGCCGCGCTGGCAGCTGTTTCGGCTCCTCGGTGCTGCCGTCGTAGTTGGGCTGGAACTCGACCGTGCCTTCGTCGATCTCGTCGAGCAGCAGCCGGGCGATGGGCGACAGGCGCGCCTCGGTGTAGCGCATCGCCGCCGCGCCGTCGCCGTCACGGCTGCCGAAGTTGCCCTGGCCGTCGATCAGCGGGTAGCGCTGGCTGAAGTTCTGCGCCATGCGCACCAGCGCGTCGTAGGCCGCCTGGTCGCCGTGGGGGTGGAAGCGGCCGAGCACGTCGCCCACCACGCGGGCGCTCTTGACGGGCCGCGGCGCGGCGCCGGCGCCGAAGCTCAGGCCCATGCGCTGCATCGAGTACAGGATGCGGCGCTGCACCGGCTTCTGGCCGTCGCACACGTCGGGCAGCGCACGGCCCTTCACCACCGAGAGCGCGTACTCGAGGTAGGCGCGCTCGGCGTAGTGGGCCAGGGTGATGCTGTCGGTCGGCTCGACGGGGTCGGCGGGGGGAGTGAAGAGGTCGGAGTCCATCGATTCAGGCAGGGAATTCAGACAGAAGAATCAGGTGAAGAGTTCGGGCGGGAGCTTCGTTCAGCCAGGGCTCGGGCAGCAGCCGGCAGGCCGGCGCGCGTGCCGTCAATGCGCCTGGTCCCAGTTCGGCCCCACGCCCACCTCGGCCAGCAGCGGCACCTTCAGCTCGGCCACGCTGGCCATCAGGCGCGGCACGGCCTCGCGCGCCCAGGGCAGCTCGGCCTCGGGCACCTCGAAGACCAGTTCGTCGTGCACCTGCATCACCATGCGGGTGGCGCGCGATTCGTTGTCGAGCGCGCCCTGCACGGCAATCATCGCCAGCTTGATGAGGTCGGCCGCGGTGCCCTGCATGGGCGCGTTGATGGCCTGCCGCTCGGCGCCGGCACGGCGCGGGCCGTTGCCGCCCCGGATGTCGGGCAGGTAGATGCGGCGGCCGAAGAAGGTCTCGACATAGCCGAGTTCGGCGGCGCTCGCCTTGGTGGCTTCCATGTAGCGCTTCACGCCAGCGAAGCGGTCGAAGTAGCGCTCGATGTAGTCGCGCGCGGCCTTCTGCTCGATGCCGAGGTTGCTGGCCAGGCCGAAGGCGCCCATGCCGTAGATCAGGCCGAAGTTGATGACCTTGGCATAGCGCCGCTGCTCGGAACTGACGTCGGCGAGCGGCACGTTGAAGACCTCGCTCGCGGTGGCGCGGTGCACGTCGATACCCTCGGCGAAGGCCCGCAGCAGGCCCGGGTCCTCGCTGATGTGGGCCATGATACGCAGCTCGATCTGGCTGTAGTCGGCCGAAAGAATCACGTGGCCCGGCGGCGCGATGAAGGCCTCGCGCACGCGGCGGCCCTCGGCCGTGCGGATGGGAATGTTCTGCAGGTTGGGCTCGTTGCTGGCCAGCCGGCCCGTCACGGCCACGGCCTGCGCGTAGTTGGTGTGCACACGGCCGGTGTGCGGGTTCACCATCAGCGGCAGCTTGTCCGTGTAGGTGCCCTTCAGCTTGGCCAGGCTGCGGTGGTCGAGGATGCGGGCCGGCAGCGGGTAGTCGGCGGCCAGTTCCTGCAGCACTTCCTCGTCGGTGGACGGGGCGCCGCTGGCTGTCTTCTTCTTCACCGGCAGGCCGAGCTTGCCGAAGAGGATCTCGCCGATCTGCTTGGGCGAGCCCATGTTGAAGGGCTGCCCGGCGATCGCGTAGGCCTCCTGCTCGAGCGCCACCATGCGCTCGCCCAGCGCGCGGCTCTGCGCGGCCAGCACGCCGGCGTCGATCAGCACGCCCTGGCGCTCGATGCGCTGCAGGATGCGCATGGCGGGCATCTCGATGCGCTGGTACACCTCGGCCAGCCGGCCTTCGGCCTGCAACTGCGGCCACAGGGTCTGGTGCACCTGCAGCGCCATCTCGCTGTCCTCGCCGGAATACTCGGTGGCCCGGGCCACGTCAACCTGGGCGAACGGAATCTGGTGCGCGCCCTTGCCGCAGAGGTCCTCGTAGCTCAGGCCCTTGCGGCCCAGGTGGCGCTCGGCGAGCTTTTCCAGGCTGTGCCCCAGGTGGGCCTCCAGCACGTAGCTCTGCAGCATGGTGTCGTGCGCCACGCCGCGCATGTGGATGCCGTGGTTGGCCAGCACGTGCAGGTCGTATTTCAGATTCTGGCCGAGCTTGGGGCGGGTGTCGTCCTCCAGCCACGGCTTCAGCGCGGCCAGCACTTCGGCCATTGGAAGCTGGTCGGGCGCGTCGGGGCCGGCATGGGCCAGCGGAACGTAGGCGGCGCGGCCGGGCTCGACAGCGAACGAGATGCCGACGATCCGCGCGGCCATCGGGTCGAGCGAATCGGTCTCGGTGTCCACCGCCGAGATGTCCGCGGCCATCAGGCGGTCGATCCAGGCCTGAAGGCGGGCGCGGTCGGTGATCGTCTCGTACTCGCGCGCCAGGTGGACCTGGGGGCGTGCGGCGGCGGCGGAAGCGGGAGCGGCTGCAGGCTGGGCCGCAACACCGAGGTCGTTCTCGAGGTCGCGCTTCCAGCTCTTGAAACCATAGCGCACGAAGAAGTCGAGCAGACCCTCCTGGTGCACGGGCTTGAGGGCCAGGCCTTCCAGCGCCGGCCAGCCGGGCACGTGGCCGTCCAGGTCGCAGTCGGTCACCACGGTGATGAGCCGGCGGCCGGTGGGCAGCCAGTCCAGCGCCTTGCGCAGGTTCTCGCCCGCCACACCCTTGATGCTATCGGCGGCACCCACCACGCCATCCAGCGAGCCGTGCTCGGCGATCCACTTCGCGGCGGTCTTCGGGCCCACCTTCTCGACGCCGGGCACGTTATCCACGGTATCGCCGACGAGCGTGAGGTAGTCGACGATGCGATCCGGCGGCACGCCGAACTTGGCCTGCACGCCGGCCACGTCCAGCGTCTCGTTGCTCATGGTGTTCACGAGCGTGATCTGCGGCGTCACCAGTTGGGCCAGGTCCTTGTCGCCGGTGGAGATGACGACGCGGTGGCCGCTCGCGGCGGCGGCGCGGGCCAGCGTGCCGATGGCGTCGTCGGCCTCGATGCCCGGGACTTCCAGCACCGGCCAGCCGAGCAGGCGCACGGCCTCGTGGATGGGCTCGATCTGGCGCGCCAGGTCTTCGGGCATCGGGGCGCGCTGTGCCTTGTACTCGGCGTACCAGGCGTCGCGGAAGGTCGGGCCCTTGGCGTCGAAGACGCAGGCGGCATGCTCGGCCGGGTACTGCTCGCGCAGGCGCTTCATCATCGCCACCACGCCGTGGATGGCGCCCGTGGGGAAGCCGTCGGCCGAGCGCAGGTCGGGCAGCGCGTGGTAGGCCCGGTACAGGTAGCTGGAACCGTCGACCAGCAGCATCAGGGGTGCGTCCATCCGGTCATTGTGGCGCGGCCCGTAGAATTGTCTTCATGATCCGCCTCCGCGCCGCCGCCCTGCCGCTGCTTTTCGCCGCGGCTGCCGCCATGGCGGCCCCCGAGCCCGCAGTGCAGCGCCAAGTCCTGGAAGACGACAGCGTCCGCATCGAGGAGTTGCGCGTACGCGGCGTCAACCAGCGCATCGTCGTCAAGCCCAAGGGCGAGGGCGTGCGCGAATACGAGATCCTGCCGGCGGAACCTGGCCGCGATTCGGCCCAGGACCGCCGGGCCGCCGGCCAGCGCGTCTGGCGCCTGTTCAGCTTCTGAGGCCGCGATGGCCGTCTACACCGTCGTGGACGATGGCGAAGTGCGCGCGCTCGTCGCGCGCCTCGGCCTGGGCGAACTGACCGCCTTCGAGGGCATCCGCGCCGGCATCGAGAACAGCAACTGGTTCGTGGACACCACCCTGGGCCGCTTCGTGCTCACCGTCTTCGAGCGCCTCACGGCCGAGCAGCTGCCCTACTACCTCTGGCTGATGAAGCATCTGGCGGGCGCAGGCATCCCGGTGCCAGACCCGCAGGCCGACGCCGGCGGCGAACTGCTCTTCAGCCTGCAGGGCAAGCCCGCCGCCCTGCTGACACGCCTGCAGGGCAGCCACCGCCTGGCCCCCGACGAGCACCACTGCCGACAGGTGGGCGCCATGCTGGCCCGCATGCACCTGGCCGGGGCATCCTTCGACCGCGAGCAGCCGCACCTGCGCGGCCTGCCGTGGTGGGCCGAGACCGTGCCCGTGGTGCTGCCCTTCCTGGACGCCGGCTGCGCCGCCCTGCTGCGCGAGGAACTCGCATTCCAGCAGACCGTCCTGGGCTCGGCGGCGGGCCGGGCGCTGCCGCGCGGGCCCATCCACGCCGACCTGTTCCGCGACAACGTCATGTTCGACGGCCTGCCCGGCCACGAGAAGCTCACCGGCTTCCTGGACTTCTTCTTCGCCGGCACCGACACCCTCGCCTTCGACATCGCCGTGTGCCTGAACGACTGGTGCACCGATCTGGACAGTGGCCGCCTCGACGAGGCCCGGGCCGCCGCCTTCGTCGACGCGTACGCTGCCGTGCGCCCGCTCACCGCCTCGGAGCACCGGCTGATGCCTTCCCTGATGCGCGCGGCCGCGCTGCGCTTCTGGTTGTCGCGCCTGTGGGATCTTCATCTGCCACGCGAGGCCGCGATGCTGAAGGCGCATGATCCGACCCATTTCGAGCGCGTCCTGCGCGAGCACATCGCCACCCCCTGGCATCCTCCGGCACCCCTGTCCTGACCCATCCATGGCCCTGTCACTGAAGACCCCTGCCGCGTCCCGCGGCGCCATCTGGGTCCGGGAGGCCTTCCGGCTCTTCGGGCGCAGGCCGCTGGCCTTCAGCGGCCTGTTCGCGGCCTTCCTGTTCGCGGCCCTGCTGTCGATGTTCGTGCCGTACATCGGCGGCGTGCTGCAGATGATGATGCTGCCGCTGCTGTCGCTCGGCTTCATGGTCGCCTCGCTGGCGGCCCTGCGCGGCGACCCGGTGCAGCCGGGGCAGTTCTTCGAGCCCCTGCGCGGTGACCCCGTGCGGCGCAAGGCGCTGCTGACCCTGTGCGCGCTCTACGGCCTGGGCGCCATCGGGCTGCTGGCCTTCTGCAACTGGGTGTCGGACGGCAAGCTTGTCGAGCTCCAGATCCTGCTGTCCTCCGGCAATCCGAAGCCCGAGGAGATCGACGCGCTGGCGGCCGAACGCGGCGTCTTCGTGGGCACCGTGGTCGGCTTCGTCGGCGCGGCGCTGCTGTCGGTGCCCTTCTGGCACGCGCCTGCGCTGGTGTACTGGGGCGGCCAGGGGGTGGCGCAGTCGCTGTTCTCCAGCACGCTGGCCGTCTGGCGGGCCAAGGGCGCCTTCCTGGTCTACGGCCTGGCGCTGGCCGGCCTGGTGGCCGTGTTCGTCATGGTGTCGGCACTGCTGCTCGGCCTGTTCGGCGCACCTGAACTGGCCTTGTTGGTGGCCATGCCGGCCTTGCTGATGTTCTCGACCGTGTTCTACGTCTCGCTGATCTTCACCTTCAACGACAGCTTCGGTCAGACTCCGATCGACGAACTGCCGGCGCCCTGAGGCCCTGAGCCCGACCGGCTCACCCAGCCGGCGAGGTCGGTCGTGACGTGGCGCAGCCGGTCGCCCAGGTGCAGCGCGATGTTGCCGAGGATTCGCGCGGCCAGCGCCGGGTGCGATTGCATCAGGCGATCGAAAGCCGCCACGGACATGCCGAGCGCCAGGACGTCGGTCTCGGCAACGGCCTCGGCCGAGCGCGCCGCACCGGCCAGCACGGCCATCTCGCCGATGGTCACGCCCGGCGCGAACGAGGCCAGCCGCCGCGTGGTGCCCGGCACCCGCAGGCCGATCTCGCCCTTCAGGCTGATGTAGAGACGGTCGCCGGGCTCGCCCGCGCGGAACATGACCGCGCCGCGCGCGAACTCGTGCACCGTCATCCCGGCCGTCAGCAGGGCCAGTTCGTCGGCCGACAGGCCGCGGGCCAGCATGGTGTCGGCAAGACGCAGCGGCTCGCCGCTCGCGTCCTCGGCGGCCAGGCCGACCAGCAGGGCTTCCTCGGCCTGCTCCAGCGCGAGGTCGGTCGTCTCCTCGAAACGCAGCAGAGCGGCGGCGGCGGGCCCGGCCACCGAGGCCATCAGGCCGCGCCGAGGGTCCTCTGACGGCCACTCGGCGAACACGAGCCGCTTGCCCATGCGGGCCCAGTCCTCTGCGATCTCGCTCAGGATGCGAGCCGCCGTGACATCGATCTCGCTGATCTGGTGCAGATCGAGGATGACCGTCTCGACACGCGGCGGCAAGCTTTCCAGCCGGGCGCGCAGCGCATCGGCGGTCCCGAAGAACAAGGGGCCGTCGAGTTCCAGCACCGCGATGCGGTCGCCCTCGCGGCGCAGCACCTCGGCCGCACTGCTGGCCCGCGTGCGCAGCGAATGGCGCTGCCCGCCGCTCCAGACGCCGCGAACCACATCGCGCATGTTCGAGCGCACGAACAGCAGCACCGCGAACGTGGCGCCGATCAGCACGGCCGGGCCGAGCCCCAGCAGCAGCGCGCCCAGCGCGACAGCCACCATCACCGCCCAGTTGGCGGCCAGGTCGCGCCAGCGGCCCGCCATGCCGGCCTGACCCGGCGTCGCGCCGCCGCGCAGGCGCCACAGGTCGCGCGGCGTCTCCCACAGCGTGGGCGACATCATCAAGGCTCCCAGGTAGGCCAGCACGCCGCCGACCGCGCTGGTGGGCAGCGCGCCGAGGACCATGGGGCCGAGCAGCAGCACCGCTAGCAGTGCCGCCGCGTAGGCCAGCACGATGTGCCGCTGCGCGGGCCGGCGCATAACCAGCCCCATCGAAGCCGGCACGGCGGGCGACGCAGGCAGGCCGCCGACGAGCGCCGAGCCCATGTTGGCCAGGCCCTGCGCCACCAGTTCACGGTTCGCGTTGCGCGAGCGGCGAAGCCGGCCATCGATGATGGACGCCGCGAGCAGGGTGTCGAGACTCGCCACCACGGCCGAGGTGAGCGCGAAGCCGCCCAGCAGCGACAGGATCTCGGGACGCGCCAGCAGAGCCGGCCAGTCGGCAGCCAGCAGGGCGCCGCCGAACCAGGCCGCCGGCAGTTCCGGGTGGCCGACCGTGCGGCCCAGGGTCGCGCCGAAACCGGTTCGCGCCAGCACCAGCTGGAGCGCCGTCGCGGCGGCCAGGCCCAGCAGCACCGCCGGGATCCGGGTGTGCGCGCGCTCGGCACACCACGTGATGCCGAGCGCGCACGCCGCCACCAGCGCCGCCGCGGGCAGCACGTCATACCCGGGCGCCCAGGCTGCGCCGAAACCATGCCCCAGCAACGCGGGCAGCGCCCCGACGATCAGCAGCAGGCCCACCCCGGTGGACAGGCCCGTGCGCACGGGATAAGGCGTGAACTTGACGAGGCCGCCGATGCGCAGCAGGCCGAACAGCACCATCAGCACGCCGGCCATCGCGATGGCCAGGCCCACCAGCACCAGGACCTGCCAGGGCGCGGCCGGCCCCGGCGGCACCAGGGCCACGAGCGCACCCACCAGGCCGGCTGTCAGCAGCGCCAGGGCCGCACCGGCATCGCCCACGAGACGCCCTGAACCTGCGACGGACCCGACCGCGCAACCCGCTGCGGCGCCCAGCAGCGCCAGGCCCATCGCCACCGGCCCGAAGGCAGCGCCCAGCGGCGCGAGCGCCATCAGCCCGTAGGCCGCGTTCTCGGGTGCGTGCGTCAAAGCGCTGGAAGCCGCCGCACCGGCATCGGCCAGGCCTCGCCCCCAGCGGCCGGGGGCGGACAACGGTACTTCGGACGTCGGCTCAGCGCTCATGGCGAGGGACTAGCAATTGGCACGCCATCGGGCCAGCCGGGCCTGCCGGGCCCCCCCGGGGCCGGGAAGCGCACAGACCCCCGTTCAGTCGATCGGGGTCAGCTTGGCCACCGACAGCGCCAACCACTTGGCGCCGTGGCGCCCGAAGTTGACCTGCGCACGCGCATCGGCGCCGCTGCCTTCGAGCGTCAGCACGACGCCTTCGCCGAACTTCGTGTGGAAGACCGACTTGCCCACCTTCAGGCCGTGGTTCTCGCGCGCGGCCTGCGCCGCCTGCATGGCCGGCGGCGTCGGTGGCTCCACGCGGCCGGCGCCGACGATGCCGCTCAGGCCGCTGCCGCGCTGCCAGGCCTGCTGGTATTCGCGGGCATAGCCCGTACTGAAGCCCTGCTGGCGCGGCGTGAGCCACTTCAGAGCGCTCTCGGGCAACTCGTCGAAGAAACGGCTCTTGACGTTGTAGCGGGTCTGGCCGTGCAGCATGCGCGTCTGGCTGAAGCTCAGGTACAGCCGTTTGCGGGCACGCGTGATGGCCACGTACATGAGCCGCCGTTCCTCCTCGACGCCGTCGGCGTCGGTCAGGGAGTTCTCGTGCGGGAACAGGCCTTCCTCGACCCCGGTGATGAACACGGCGTCAAACTCCAGGCCCTTGGCGGAATGCACCGTCATGAGCTGCACGGCATCGGCGCCGGCCTGGGCCTGGTTGTCTCCGGCCTCGAGGCTGGCGTGGGTCAGGAAGGCGGCCAGCGGGCTCATGATCTCGCCCGTCTCGGCGTCGGGCACCGGCGCGGGGCCGCCGCCCTGCTCGTCGACCGGCAGCGCCACGGCATCCTTGCCGAATCCCTCCTGGGTCACGAAGGCCTCGGCGGCGTTGACCAGTTCCTCCAGGTTCTCGATGCGGTCCTGGCCTTCCTTGTCGGTCCGGTAGAAGTCGATCAGGCCCGAGGCCTGCAGCATGTGCTGGATGATCTCGCGCAGCGTCATGCCGCGGGTGCGGTCGCGCAGGTCCTCGATCAGCTTCACGAACGCGGCCAGCGCCACGCCGCTGCGGCCGCTGAGCGCGCCGACGCTCTGCACGAGGCTGCGGCCGCTGGCACGGGCGGCGTCCTGCAGTTGCTCGATGCTGCGCGCGCCGATGCCCCGGGTGGGGAAGTTCACGACGCGCAGGAAGCTGGTGTCGTCGTTCGGGTTCTCGAGCAGGCGCAGGTAGGCCAGCGCATGCTTGACCTCGGCTCGCTCGAAGAAGCGCAGGCCGCCATAGACGCGGTAGGGCACGCCGGCATTGAAGAGCGCGCTCTCGATCACGCGGCTCTGCGCGTTGCTGCGGTACAGCAGCGCGATCTGCTGCAGCGGCGTACCGCCCCGGCGCAGCTGCTGGGCTTCTTCCAGAAACCACTGCGCCTCGGCGTAGTCGCTGGTGGCCTCGTGCACCCGCACGGGCTCGCCGGGGCCGGCATCGGTGCGCAGGTTCTTGCCCAGCCGGTGCTGGTTGTGCGAAATCAGGTCGTTGGCGGCATCCAGGATGTGGCCGTAGCTGCGGTAGTTCTGCTCGAGCTTGACCACCCGCTTGACGGCGTACTCGCGCTCGAAGTCGGCCATGTTGCCGACGCGCGCGCCCCGGAAGGCGTAGATGCTCTGGTCGTCGTCGCCCACCGCGAACACGCCCTGCCCACGCCCCGGCGGCGCGAACATCTTCAGCCATGCGTACTGCAGGCGGTTGGTGTCCTGGAACTCGTCGACCAGCAGGTGCTGGAAGCGGCGCTGGTAGTGCTCGCGCAGCGCGTCGTTGTCGCGCATCAGTTCGTAGCTGCGCAGCATCAGCTCGGCGAAATCGACCACGCCCTCGCGCGCGCACTGCGCCTCGTAGGTCTCGTAGATGTTCACCAGGGTGCGGGTGTGCTCGTCGCGCAGCTCGACATCGCGCGGGCGCAGGCCTTCTTCCTTGCTGCCGGCGATGAACCAGGTCACCTGCTTCGGCACGAAGCGCTCCTCGTCCAGACCGAGGCCCTTGATCACGCGCTTGACGGCCGAGAGCTGGTCGCTGCTGTCGAGGATCTGGAAGCCCTGCGGCAGGCCGGCGAGCTTCCAGTGGGCGCGCAGGAAACGGTTGCACAGCCCGTGGAAGGTTCCGATCCACATGCCGCGCACGGCCACCGGCAGCATGGCCGACAGCCGCGTCAGCATCTCCTTGGCGGCCTTGTTCGTGAAGGTGACGGCCATCACCCCGCCCGGCGAGAGCTGCCCGGTCTGCATCAGCCAGGCGATGCGGGTGGTCAGGACCCGGGTCTTGCCCGACCCCGCGCCTGCCAGGATGAGGCTGGGCTCGGCGCCCAGCGTCACGGCGGCGAGTTGTTCAGGGTTCAGGCCTTGCAGCAGGCGATCGGTCGTGACGGGAGCAATGGACATGGGGCATTCTAGGAGCCCCCTCCCCCCCAAACTGCACCGGACCGCACATCCAGGGCCCGCGCGCGGCCGACGCGCCCTGTCCGCGTAGAATTCGCCACCGGCCCGGACGTTTCGTCCCGGCCGGTTTTTTGTTGCCTGCGAGCCCGATCCATGGATATCTTCGACTACGACAACATCCTGCTGCTGCCGCGTCAGTGCCGCGTGGAGAGCCGCAGCGAGTGCGATCCCTCGGTGATGTTCGGCGGCCGCCGCTTCGTGCTGCCGGCCGTGCCGAGCAACATGAAGACGGTGATCGACGAGTCCATCGCCGAACTGCTGGCCCGCAGCGGCCACTTCTACGTGATGCACCGGTTCGACCTCGACAACGTGGCCTTCGCACGCCGCATGCGCGACAAGGGCCTGTTCGTGTCGATCAGCTCGGGCGTCAAGCCCCAGGATTTCGCGGTGATCGACCAGCTCGCAGCCGACGGCGTGGGCGCCGACTACATCACCATCGACATCGCCCACGGGCACGCCGAGAGCGTGCGCAAGACCATCGAGCACATCAAGTCGAAGCTGCCGCAAGCCTTCGTGATCGCCGGCAACGTGGCCACGCCCGAAGCCGTGATCGACCTCGAGAACTGGGGCGCGGACGCCACCAAGGTGGGCGTCGGCCCGGGCAAGGTCTGCATCACCAAGCTCAAGACGGGCTTCGGCACGGGCGGCTGGCAGCTGAGCGCGCTGAAATGGTGCGCCCGCGTGGCCACCAAGCCCATCATCGCGGACGGCGGCATCCGCCACCATGGCGACATCGCCAAGAGCGTGCGCTTCGGCGCCGCGATGGTCATGATCGGCTCGCTCTTCGCCGGGCACGAGGAGAGCCCCGGGCAGACCGTCGAGGTCGACGGCAAGCTCTACAAGGAGTACTACGGCTCGGCCTCGGACTTCAACAAGGGCGAGTACAAGCACGTGGAAGGCAAGCGCATCCTCGAGCCCATCAAGGGCCGGCTCGAGGAAACACTGCGCGAGATGCGCGAAGACCTCCAGAGCTCCATCAGCTACTCGGGCGGCCGCGTGCTGGCCGACCTGAAGCGCGTGAACTACGTGATCCTGGGCGGCGAGAACGCCGGCGAACACCTGTTCATGTGATCGACCCCGCCCGCAGCTGGACAAGCCGCCGCCGGAAGACGGCCTCCAGCAGCGGGAAGTTCCGCAATCCGACCGCCAGCGCCTCGCAGCGCGCGCGGAACGCGCCGGGCGTGTCGTCCCGTCCGGCTGCGGCCAGCGCGGCGTGCAGCATCAGCGCCGCCAGCGCGTGGCCGGATTCCGATTGCAACGCGGCCCGGGCCGCCGCGCAGGTGGCGTCGGTCGGCCCGCCGTCCGCAGACTCCGCTGTCAGGCGGATGGCGAGCACGCGCTGCGCCAGTTCACCGTTCATGCCGGGCGCATCGGACGCCGGCAAGGCGTCCAGGGCGGACTTCCAGTCGCGGCGGGCCAGCGACAGCCGGGCCTGCAGTTCGGCCCGACGCACGGCGTTGTGCAGCCCTGCCTGCCCAGGCGGCAGATGCACCTGGGCCAGCGTGGCCTGCGCCGCGTCGATCCGCCCCGTCAGCAGCTCGAAGCGGCAGCGGGCCAGCCACAGTGCGTGGCCATGGAAGGGCATCGGGCGCAGCCGCTCGTCGTCCAGGGTGGCCAGCCAGGGCTGAGCCCAGGCCTCGGCGCCCACCCACGCGAACAGTTCCAGCGCAGGGGCGAGCGCGTAGATCGCAGGCTGGGGGCCGCCCGAGGGCTGCCGCTCCTGGAGTGCCGCCGCGGCGTGCGTCCACGCCGCGCCCAGATCACCGCAGGCCGTGTGGGCCTGGATGAGCGCGCCTCGCAGCATCGCCCGCAGCTGGCCGGTGGGCTCGGGCGACAGCGCCCAGGCCTGCTGCGCGGCTGCCAGCGCCGCCACAGGCTGGCTCTGCATGCCATGCATGCGGCTGAGCCCGAACTGAGCCAGGCGCTGCAACGCCACCCGGCCCAGGCGCCGGCTCAGTGCCTCCGCCTCGTTCAAGGACACCTCGGCGGCGGCCTGCCGGCCGGAGTCGAGCAGGTTGGCGCCCAGGCGCAGCAGGGCACGGGCCTGCCAGGCTTCGTCGCGGGACGCCCGGCTGTCGTCCAGCAGGGTCTGCGCCCACTGCATGGCGGCCTGCGGACGCCCAGCCGCGTGCTCCAGCAGCGCGAGCGTGTCCAGCAGTTCACGACGGTCCGGCGCCGGCAATTCCGGCAGCGCGAGCGCCGCCCGTCCGGCTGCCGTGGCGCCAGCGGTATCCCCGAGGCCGTAGAGCGCATCGGCGCGCACGGCGAGCGAGCGGGCACGCTGGGCGGCATCCGCCAGCGGCGGCAACGCGTCGAGCCGGTCCAGAGCCGCCTTCGGCAGGCTCTGCCGTGCCTCGAGATCGGCCACGCTGATCTGCACATCCACCTGCACTTCGGGCGGCGCCCCGGCTGCGGCCGCGATCAGCTCGGCGGCATGGGCCAGGCTTTCATCGCGGCGGCTGGCGCCGGAGAGCGCCTGCATCAGCAGCCCGTGCAGTTCCATCGCCTGCGCCGGCGTGGGGCCGTCTTCGAGCGCCGCGCGCCAATGGGCAATGGCCGCCGGCAGCGCGTGCAGGTCGCGCGCCTGTCGACCCGCCTCGACCCGATAGGGCAAGGCACGTGCCGGATCGCCGCTGGCCTCGTGGTGGGCCGCGATGACCGCCGGGGGTGCGCCGGCCGCCACTGCGCCGAGCGCGAGCCGCCGGTGCACGAGCCGCCGGCGGGTCGGCGACAAACCGGCCTCCAGCGAGTGGCGCACCAGATCATGCGCAAAGGCAAATCCGCCGGCTTCGTGTTCGCGCAGCAATTGCGCACCCACCGCCTCCTCGACGGCAAGGACCCCTTCCAGTTCCGACAAGGCGCAGGCCGACGCCAGCAAGGCCGGTGCGAAGGGCTCGGCGACGAGCGCAGCCGTCTCCAGTACCCGCGCCGCAGCCAGGCCCAGGCGCCGCGTGCGCGCCAGCACGGCTTCACGCACGCTGGCGGGCACCGGCAGTTCGGCGTAGTCGTTCGTATCGGCATCGAACGGGGTGCGCCAACGGCCGTGGGCATCAGAGGTGATCAGCGCGGCCTCGACCAGGTGCCGAAGGGACTCGGCAATGAAGAATGCGTTGCCGCCGGTGGCCTGCTGGAGCCGCCTGGCGAATCGGGCTGGGTCCTCGGCGCCGGACAGCCTGCGCACGAGTTCGTAGACCGCAAGCCCGTCGAGCGGAGGCAGCGTGAGAGAGTCTGCCTGCAGGCCTTCGCGCAGTCGCCTCAGCCGCCCCGGCTCCATCTCCGGGCGCAGCAGCAGCCACTCGCGGGCGCCGCCATGGCCGAGCTCGCGGCGGCGCTGGGCCACATGAACCAGCAGATCCAGGCTGGCGCTGTCGGCCAGATGGCAGTCGTCGAGTAGCAGGACGTCGAAGTCGTCACCAGCCAGCACCTGCCAGCTCAGCGCGCAGGCCTCGAAGAATCGGGCGCGCTCCTCGGCCGTGCGCAGGGGCAGCGGCACGGCGCCCAGTTCGGGCAGCAGGCGCGCCAGTTCCGTGCGGGCCCACCCGGGCAGCGCACCCAAGGCCGGGTCGGGGCCGACCAGCGTTCGCAGCACGCGGGAAAAGCTGCCGTAGGGCAGTTGCGCGTCGCCTGGCATGCAGCGCACCAGGGCGCAGGAGCCCCGCGCCTTGGCCACGTCCAGCGCCAGCCGGCTCTTGCCGATGCCACTCTCGCCTTCGATCAGCACCGCGCGGCCATCGAGCCAGGCCTGGTCGAGGCGGGCCACCTCGGCTTCGCGACCCACGAAGGGCAGGTGCCTGGGCAAGGTGCAGCGACCGGGCATGGCCGGCGGGGCAGGCGCGGCATGGGAAGGCCCGTGCCGCGCCACGCTCGGTGCGCCGCGGATGGCGGCGGCGACCGCTTCCGTCTCGGCCATGGGTTCCAGACCGAGTTCGTCGCGCAGGAGGTCACGGCAGCGCCGGTACTGCGCCAAGGCGTCCTCACGGCGGCCCGACGAAGCGTAGACACGGATCAGCGCGCGGTGGTCGCGCTCCTGCAGCGGGTCGTCTGCCAGCAGTGCCCGCAGGGTTGCAATGGCGGCAGCATCGTCACCGGCGGCTTCGTGCTGCGCAGCCGCCTGGGTCATCGCGTGGCGCCATAGCGTCATCAGGCGCGCCTGCTCGACACGCAGCCAGTCGTCGAATCCGCCGTCGTCGGCGTCCATCCGCAGCGCGGCCGCCGGTTCCCCGCGCCATAGCTTCAGCGCCGCGATCGCGTTGCCAGCCTGCACCGCGGCCACGAAGTCCTGGGCGTCGCAGGAGACCTCCGCGGCGATGGCGAGGTTCTCGGAGTCGGCAATGACCACCTCGCTGGCACCGGCCTCGCGCAGGCGCGCAAGCTCACGCCTGAGGTTGCGCCGGGCGCTGCTTTCGTCCAGGGTCGGCCACAGCAGATGCGCGGCGCGCACGCGGGCGCAGCGCCCGCCGATGGCCAGCAGCGCCAGCAGGGCCTGGGTCTTGCGAACGCCGAGCGACACGGGAACGCCATCGCGAAGCAGCACGACCGGGCCGAGAACCTCCAGGGCCAGCATGGCTCATGATGCCAGCAGATGGCCCGTCAGCGCAGCCCCTGTTCCAACCGCGCCGGTGCCACCGGACTGCTGAGAAACCGCACGAGCTCGAACGGGCTGTCGAAGTCGCGCAGGGTGCCGTCGTCGAGCACGGCGCGAGCGCTGAATGCGCCCGGCCGCGGCGTCCACACCGTCAGGAGAAGACGCCGTGCCGACGAGGGGTCGCGGGGGTCGGGGCCGAGCGATCCGTCCGGTGGGTTCGATCCGTGCATCGGGGCTCCCTGCCTCACGCGGCGGATGCCGCCTGGGCAGGATGCACCCACGGCGTTGCGGCTGCGTTGCGGCTGCGTTGGGGCCCGCAGCCCTCAGCGCGCGAGCATGCCCTGGCGCTCGCCCGGTTCCACCAGGCGCCGCCCGGCGGCACGGGCCGCCAGCGGCTGGGCGCGCCGCGCTGACGCCGGGCAGGCGCCGGTGTCGGCATGAAGGCGGGCAGCGGCGAGCAGCCCTTCGTCGGGCGAGCCCAGCGGGTGGTCGAGGTCGTCGGTCAGCGAGCAGTTGGGCGCCAGGCCGTCGAAGTACCGGCCCTGGTTGAGCTGGTTCACGGACTCGAAGTTCACGACGCTGTAGGTGTTGCCCTGGTAAGGCGTGGGCAGGAAGCCCACCGGCTTGCCGCAGGTGGTGTCGCCGATCTGCACCACGTTGACGAATGGCCGCAGGCCGTTGATGACCTGCTCGCTGGCCGAGCAGGTGCGCGCCCCGGTGAGCACGTACACGCGCGACAGGCCCAGCGCCGAGGCCGGATTGGTGAAGCGGAAGTCCTGGTTGTTGAAGGCCGCGCGCTGGTCGTTGTAGAGCAGGCGGGCGTAGACCTGACCGCTGCTGCGGCTGCCGCCGACATAGGAGGCGATGTTGCCGCCCACCGACACCAGGCCGCCGCCGTTGTAGCGGAGATCGACCACCACCTCGGTTACGCCCTGAGCGCGGAACTGCGCGAACGCGGTCTCCAGCGGCGCATCGACCTGGCTGATCATGTCCTTGACCAGGATGTAGCCCATGCGGCGCCCCAGGGCCGTGGTGACGATGTTCGTCGTGGAGACCGGCGTGAGCGCATAGACGTTCGCCACCAGCGTCACGTTGCGGTCACCGCCCGGCCCGCGCACGAGCAGGTTCAGCGATTCACCCGAGTTCTCGGGCGAGAGCACGGAGAAGTCGTTCTGGGCGATGTAGCTGGAAGCCGCCACGCCGTTGATCAGCAGGATCTCGTCGCCGCGCTGCAGGCCCTTGAAGGCAGCATCCGAGCGGGGCTCGATGTAGCGCACCCGCAGCGGGAGGTCGGGGCGCCCCTCCACCTCGAGGCCGGCGACGAACAGGCCGTAGCCCAAGGTCTCGCCGTCACCGAAGAACTGGTTGAAGCTGGCGGTGGGCTCGTAGTAGCTGTAGCCGTCCGCCGGGAAGGTGGCGTCGCCCTGGAACAGCAGCGCGTTGAAGTAGCTGTCGAGCGAGGCATACGCGGAAGGCGCGGGCGTGGGCGACGTGGCGTACCAGAAGTACCACTCCGACATGTAGCCGCACAGCCAGGACTTGTCGTCGTTGCCATCGCAGCGGCCGGATGTCCCGCCGCCGCAGGCCGTGAGCAGGACGGCGCTGCAGAACAGCGCGGCGAGTTGGCGTAACTTCATGCACGTCTCCTGGGCGATGGGGCGTCGGGGCCCGACACCTACAATCATGCATCCAACTCCCGGCCCCCCGAATCCGTTGACATCCCGCCCTGTCGGCGTGTCGGCGCACCCTGCCATGACCGAACTCGCGAAGTCCTTCGAACCCGCCGCCATCGAGTCCCGCTGGGCCCCGTTGTGGGAGGCCAGCGGCCTGTACGAACCGACGCTGGACCCCTCGAAGCCCTCGTTCTGCATCCAGCTGCCGCCACCCAATGTGACGGGCACGCTGCACATGGGGCACGCCTTCAACCAGACGGTGATGGATTCGCTGACGCGCTACCACCGCATGCGGGGCTTCAACACGCTGTGGGTGCCGGGCACCGACCACGCCGGCATCGCCACCCAGATCGTCGTCGAGCGCCAGCTCCAGGACCAGGGCAGGAGCCGCCACGACCTCGGCCGCAAGAACTTCGTCGCCCAGGTCTGGGACTGGAAGAAGGCATCGGGCGCCACCATCACGCAGCAGATGCGCCGCATGGGCGACAGCGTGAGCTGGAAGCACGAGTACTTCACGATGGACGAGAAGCTCTCGCCCGTCGTCACCGAGACCTTCGTGCGCCTGTTCGAGGAAGGCCTCATCTATCGCGGCAAGCGCCTCGTCAGCTGGGATCCGGCCCTGAAATCCGCCGTGTCCGACCTCGAGGTCGAGAGCGCGGAGGAGGACGGCTTCCTGTGGCACATCGCCTACCCGCTGTCCGACGGCAGCGGGCAGATGGTGGTGGCCACCACCCGCCCCGAGACCATGCTGGGCGACGTGGCCGTGATGGTGCACCCCGAAGACGAGCGCTACGCCGCGCTGATCGGCAAGACCGTGACGCTGCCGCTGGTGGGCCGCGAGATCCCGGTCATCGCCGACGACTACGTCGACCGCGAGTTCGGCACCGGTGTGGTGAAGGTCACGCCAGCACACGACGCGAACGACTACGCGGTGGGCCAGCGCCACGGCCTGCCGTCGATCGGGGTGCTGTCGCTCGACGCCACGGTGAACGACAACGCGCCCGAGGCCTACCGCGGGCTCGACCGCTTCGTAGCCCGCAAGAAGATCGTGGCCGACCTCGACGCCCTCGGTCTGCTGGTCGAGACGCGCAAGCACCGCCTGATGGTGCCGCGCTGCGCCCGCACGGGGCAGGTCGTGGAGCCCATGCTCACCGACCAGTGGTTCGTGGCCATGACCAAACCCGGCGCGAACGGCAAGTCCATCGCCCAGGAAGCCATCGACGCGGTGGACACCGGCGAGGTCCGCTTCGTGCCCGAGAACTGGGTCAACACCTATCACCAGTGGATGAAGAACATCCAGGACTGGTGCATCAGCCGCCAGCTCTGGTGGGGCCACCAGATTCCCGCTTGGTACGGCTCGAGTGGCGAGCTCTTTGTCGCACGCGACGAAGCCGGGGCGCGAGCCAAGGCGACGGCCGCGGGCTACACCGGCGAGCTGACCCGCGACGAGGACGTGCTCGACACCTGGTACTCGTCGGCGCTGGTGCCCTTCTCCACGCTGGGCTGGCCAGCGAAGACCGTCGAGCAGGACCTGTTCCTGCCGAGCTCCGTGCTCGTGACCGGCTACGACATCATCTTCTTCTGGGTCGCCCGGATGATCATGATGACCAAGCACTTCACCGGGCAGGTGCCGTTCCGGCACGTGTACATCCACGGCCTCGTGCTCGACGCGCAAGGCCACAAGATGAGCAAGTCCGAGGGCAACGTGCTTGACCCCGTGGACCTGATCGACGGCATCGGCCTGCCCGCGCTGCTGGACAAGCGCGTGGTGGGCCTTCGCAAGCCCGAGACGGCGCCCAAGGTGCGCATCGCCACCGAGAAGGAATTCCCGCAGGGCATCCCGGGCTACGGGGCCGACGCGCTGCGGTTCACGTTCGCCGCCATGGCGACGCTCGGCCGCAGCCTGAACTTCGACAGCAAGCGTTGCGAGGGATACCGCAACTTCTGCAACAAGCTCTGGAACGCCACCCGCTTCGTGCTGATGAACTGCCAGGCGCAGGACTGCGGCCTGAAGGAGCACACCAAGGCGGAATGCGCGCCGGGCCAGCCCTTCCACGGCTACCTTCGGTTCTCGATGGCCGACCGCTGGATCACGGGCGAACTGCAGCGCGTGGAAGCCGCCGTGGCCCAGGGCTTCGCCGACTACCGCCTCGACAACGTGGCCAACACGATCTACAGCTTCGTCTGGGACGAGTACTGCGACTGGTACCTCGAGATCGCCAAGGTGCAGATCGCCAACGGCACCGAAGCCGAACAGCGCGCCACGCGGCGCACGCTGATCCGCACGCTCGAGACGGTACTGCGCCTGCTGCACCCGGTCGCGCCCTTCATCACCGCCGAGCTGTGGGACACCGTGGCCGTGGTGGCCGGCCGCAAGGCCGAAGGCTCGGCCGACACCGTGGCGGCCGCGGCCTACCCGGTGGCGCAGCTGGAGAAGGTCGACCCCGCCGCCGACGCCTGGGTGTCGCGGCTGAAGGCCGTGGTCGGCGCCTGCCGCAACCTGCGCAGCGAGATGAGCCTCAGCCCGGCCGAACGCGTGCCGCTGCTGGTGCAGGGCGATGCAGTCTTCCTGGACACCGCAGGCCCGGTGCTGAAGGCACTGGCGCGGCTGTCGGAGCTTCGCCGCTTCGACGACGAGGCCGGCTTCGCACAGGCCACCGCCACCTCGCCGGTCACGGCGGCCGGCGAGCTGCGCATGGCGCTTCACGTGGAAGTGGACCTGGCCGCCGAACGCGAGCGCCTGGGCAAGGAGATCTCACGCCTGCAGGGCGAGATCGCGAAGGCCGAAGCCAAGCTGGGCAACGCGAGCTTCGTGCAGCGCGCGCCGGCAGCGGTGGTCGATCAGGAGCGGCAGCGCATCGCCACCTTCGACGCAACGCTCAGTCGCCTGCTAGATCAGCAACGTCGCCTTCCGTCGTCGCCTTGAACCCTTCGCGCGGCGTGGGGTCGCTCAGCAGTTCGTCGATGCGCCGCGCCACCGACCACGCGCTGCGCTGACGCGATTCGCGCGTGGTGCTGGCCACGCGGGGCGTGACCTGCAGCGCCTGCGCCTGGTGCAGCGGGCGGCCCGGGTCGAGCGCGCCGGGCTCCAGGCTGTCGAGCCAGGCGGCGGCCATGCGCGTGCTGGCCAGGGCCTCGGCCAGGGCGGATTCGTCGAACACGCTGGAATGCGCGAGGCTCACCATCACCTGGTTGGGCTTGCAGCCGAGCAGGTAGCGTTCGCC
Source organism: uncultured beta proteobacterium (assembly GCA_903938815.1). Lineage (GTDB taxonomy): Bacteria > Pseudomonadota > Gammaproteobacteria > Burkholderiales > Burkholderiaceae_C > Rubrivivax. The sequence goes on along the minus strand of CAJAES010000007.1, from coordinate 45,473 downwards.
GATCAGGCCGCGATAGCGCGTGAAGTACGCCAGCAGCACGCACACGGCGTCGCATTGCTCGACCAGGTCGCGCAGTGGCACCGGCTTGACGCCCCAGCTCGCCCAGAGCGGGTCGGTGGCATGCAGGGCCGGGTCGTAGCCCACCACCTCGGAGCCGAAGGCCGACAGCAGCAGCGCCAGGGGGCGGGCCGCAGGCGTCATGCCGATGAGACCGACGCGGACGCTGCCCAGTTCACGGCCGACCAGCAGGCCCTCCGGGCTGAGCACCGGCACGCGGCGCAGCAGCTGAAGGAGTGCGCCGACGGCGAATTCAGCCTCGGCGACGGCGCTCGCACCCGCGGGGCGGACGACTTCGACGCCGGCCCGGGTGCAGGCGGTGAGATCGATGTTCTCGACGCCGGCCGAGAGACGGCCGACAGCGCGCAGGAATGGCGCTGCCCTCAGCACCGCGTCGTCGATGGCGACAGACGGGGGCGTGATGACCGCACGCACCTGGAACAACGCCTTGCGAAGTGCCAGCGTTTCACGTGCAAGCTGCGGCGCGACCCGAACCCGGTAGCGCGCCTCGAGCCACTGCACCACTTCGGGTTCGAGTGGCTCGACGATCAGCAGATCCATTTGAGCGGTGATGTGGAGTTTTCTGACGGACTCCTGGCTGGCCTGCGTGCCACAATGGTCGCTGACTCTTTTGTCATGCCATTCTATGTAAGAGCATGTACGTCAAGAAGGCAATATTCCCGGTAGCCGGCCTCGGCACACGTTTTCTTCCTGCCACCAAGGCGCAGCCGAAAGAAATGCTGCCCGTGGTCGACAAACCCCTGATCCAGTACGCGGTCGAGGAGGCCTACGCCGCCGGCGTGCGCGAGATGATCTTCGTCACCGGTCGCCACAAGCGCCCGATAGAGGACCACTTCGACATGACCTTCGAGCTCGAAGTCGCCCTGGAGCAATCGAACAAGCACGATTTGCTCGAGGTGGTGCGCAGCGTCAAGCCCGACGACATGGAATGCATCTATGTCCGGCAGGCGCAGGCCCTGGGCCTCGGGCACGCGGTGCTCTGCGGGCAGCGGCTGGTGGGCGACGAGCCCTTCGCCGTCCTGCTGGCCGACGACCTGATGGTGGGCGAGCCGCCGGTGCTGTCGCAGATGGTGGAGCAGTACACCGAATGGCGCGCGTCCATCCTGGCCGTGCAGGAAGTGCCGGCCGAGCACACGCGGCGCTACGGCATCGTGGCGGGCACCGAGGTGAACGAGCGCCTGGTGGATGTCAGCCGGATCGTCGAGAAGCCGGCACCGGAAGACGCGCCCTCACGCCTGGGCGTGGCCGGCCGCTACATCCTGACTCCGGGCGTCTTTCATGAGATCGCCACGCAACCGCGGGGGGTGGGCGGCGAGATCCAGCTCACCGACGGCATCGCATCGCTGCTGCGGCGCGAGAAGGTCTTCGCGTACCGCTACGCCGGCCGCCGCTACGACTGCGGCAGCAAGGAAGGCTGGCTTGAGGCCAACGTCGAACTGGCCCTGGCGCATCGCCAGATCGGCCCGGGGTTCCGGGATTACCTGAAGGGCCTGTCGCTCTGACGTCGGCCTCTGACGCCGTCGGCGTCTCGACGCTCGCGCCCTGACGGCGGCGCTCAGCGCCGCTTGAGCACGTGCACGAAGTCGCTGCCCAGCGTCAGCTGTTCCAGCAGTTCGTTGCCCGTCTGGCGCGCGAACGCCTTGAAGTCGCGCACCGACCCAGGGTCGGTGGACAGCACCTTCAGCGTCTCGCCGGTGCCCATCTCCGACAAGGCCTTCTTGGCCTTCAGGATGGGCAGGGGGCAGTTGAGCCCGCGGGTGTCGATTTCTTTGTCGGCTTGCATGGGCTTCGATTCTAGGATCGGGTGGGCAATTCGATGAACTGCGGCGTGTGGCCCCGCCCGCTCAGCCATTGAGCCAGCGCCAGGCCGGTGCCAGCGCGCCAGCAGCGCACGTCTTCGGGTGCGAAGAGCTTGTACTCGGCCAGCTCCGGCGACAAGCGTATTTCCCCGCGCGCCTGCACGTGGTACGTGATGATGACCTGGTTCATGCGCAGGAACTCGTGCACGCCCACCAGCGTGGTCCCGACGGCCTCGAGCGCGGTCTCTTCCAGCACCTCGCGGCGGATACCGTCCTCGGGCGTCTCGCCGGCCTCCATGAAGCCGGTGATGAGCGCGAACATGCGGTGGGTCCAGGCAGCATTGCGGGCCAGCAGGATCTGCCCGTCACGGTCGATGCACTCGACGATGGCGGCCAGCACCGGCGTCGGGTTGTTCCAGTGCGTCCAGCCGCAGGCCGGGCAGCGCAGGCGGACCTTGTCGCCGCCGTCCTCGGCCATCGACAACGGTTGCAGCGCCGTGGCGCAGGCGGGGCAGTAGGTGAAGCTCACGCCGGGAACACCCCGGTGGAGAGGTAGCGGTCGCCACGGTCGCAGACGATGAACACGACGGTCGCGTTCTCGACCCGCGCCGCGATCTGCAGCGCGACCCAGGCCGCGCCGGCAGCGGAGATGCCGCAGAACAGGCCCTCCTCGGCGGCGAGGCGGCGCGCCATCGATTCGGCGTCGGCCTGGCTCACGTAGACCAGTTCGTCCACGGCCTTTGCGTCGTAGATCTTCGGCAGGTAGGCTTCCGGCCACTTGCGGATGCCCGGAATGCGCGAGCCTTCGCTGGGCTGGGCGCCGACGATGCGCACCGCCGGGTTCTGCGCCTTGAGGTAGCGCGACACGCCGGTGATGGTGCCGGTGGTGCCCATGGCGCTGACGAAGTGGGTCACCTGCCCGGCGGTGTCGCGCCAGATCTCGGGGCCGGTGGTTTCCTCGTGCACGCGCGGGTTGTCGGCGTTCGCGAACTGGTCAAGCACGCGGCCCTTGCCGTCCTTCTGCATCTGCTCGGCCAGGTCGCGGGCGTACTCCATGCCGCCGCTGCGCGGCGTCAGGATCAGTTCGGCGCCGAAGGCTTTCATGGTCTGCGCACGCTCGATCGACAGGTCTTCCGGCATCACGAGCACCATGCGGTAGCCGCGGATGGCCGCCGCCATGGCCAGCGCGATGCCAGTGTTGCCCGAGGTGGCCTCGATGAGGGTGTCGCCGGGGCGGATGTCGCCGCGCTCCTCCGCGCGCCGGATCATGCTGATGGCCGGGCGGTCCTTGACCGAGCCGGCGGGGTTGTTGCCTTCGAGCTTGCCGAGCACCACGTTGCCGCGGCTCGAGATGTCGGCGCCGGGCACGCGTTGCAGCCGCACCAGCGGCGTGCCGCCGATCGCGTCTTCCAGGGTCTTGTAGTTCGGGCGTGCGGCGTCGGACATTCGGCTCAGGCTCCAGTGTCGGGGTCAGGGGCGTTCAAGGGTGCTTCGGGGCGCATGCCATAATTCTTCGCACACGCGTGCCATCGGCAGCAACCCAACAGCCCGGGTGGCGAAATCGGTAGACGCAGGGGACTCAAAATCCCCCGCCGCAAGGCGTGCCGGTTCGAGTCCGGCCCCGGGCACCAAGACTCGATTCTGAACCATGCCGCCGATTCCACCGGTCACGAAGGCCTTGATGATGATCTGCACGGCAGTGTTCTGCCTGCAGCTCTTCGTTCCCATCATCGACACGTGGTTCGCGCTCTGGCCCATCGCCAGCGGCCGCTTCATGCCCTGGCAGACGGTGAGCTACGCCTTCCTGCACGGCGGCATGGGCCACCTCTTCTTCAACATGCTCGGCCTGTGGATGTTCGGCTCTGAGCTCGAGCGCCTGTGGGGCCAGCGCCGTTACCTGCAGTTCCTGCTGGCCGGTGTGCTGGCCGCAGCCATCGCGCAGCTCGTCATCACCTGGTTCGCGGGCTCGCGCTACCCCACGGTCGGCGCGTCGGGCGGCCTGTTCGCGCTGCTGCTCGCCTTCGGCATGCTCTTCCCGAACCGCGTGATCATGCCGCTGTTCCCGCCCATCCCGATGAAGGCGCGCACCTTCGTGATGGTGTTCGGGGCGCTCGAACTCGGCCTCGGTATCGCGGGCGGCAGCGGGGTCGCGCACTTCGCGCACCTGGGCGGCATGGTCGGCGGCTTCCTGATGATCCGCTACTGGCGGCGCATGCCGCCGTTCGGCCGCTCGCGCCGACGCTAGACAGAGCCAGGCGGCACTAGACAGCGTCGCCCCGGGCCGGCGCAAGCCCTTCCCGCACCGTCGGGTAGCGCAGCTTCAGCCGCAGTTCCTGCTTCAGCCGCCGGTTGTCGAGCCGGCGTGATTCGCTCATGAAGGACAGCAGCATCGGTGACAAGGCCGTGCGGGCCTCGTCGCGCGTGATGCGCGGGGGGCGCGGCAGACCGTGCAGGTCAGCCACCAGGTCGAAGTAGTCGCCCATCTTCATCTCGGTGTCGTCGCTGGCGTGCAGCACGCGCTGGGGCAGGCCCCGGTAGAGGGCGGCCACGCAGGCACGTGCCAGGTCGTCGGTGTGGATGTGGTTCGTGTACACATCGTCCGCGGGCGCCAGCACGGCCGTGCCGCGCTTCACGCGCTCGCGCGGGTCGCCGCCAGCGCGGTCGAGCCCGTAGATGCCGGGCACGCGCAGGATCGTCACGGCCGCACCGCTCGCGCGGCCGAACCAGCGCCACAGGGTCTCGGCGTCGACGCGGCGCTGCCCGCGCTCGGTGGCCGGCGCCACGGCCCGGGTTTCATCGAAGCGGGCGCCGCCGGCGTCGCCGTACACGCCCGACGTGCTGACATAGACCAGCCGCCGCACGCGCCCGCCGCGCATCAGCGCGCGCGCGAGATGGCGCGACCGCGTATCGGCCGGGCCGGAGTTGGGCGGCGGCGCCAGGTGCAGCACGGCGTCGGCCAGGCCGCCGAGGCGGCCGAGCGTGGCGGGGTCGTCGAGGTTGCCGATCAGAGGCCGGGCGCCGGCCGCGCGCAGGGCCGGGGCGCGCGCGGGCGTGGAGGTCAGCACGCTGACCTGCCAGCGGCCCGTGACCCACGGCAGCACGCGCAGGCCGACGTCGCCGCAACCGACGATCAACAGGGAAGAGGGTTCACGAGGCATGGTGCAGGTGGGATGGTGCAGCAGGTCGGGGCCGGGGGTCGGGGCAGGAGATCGGGCCACGGGGCACAATCCCGGGAAAGTGTAAGAGTCCCACGCCCATGAGCTTCCAAGTCACGATCCAACCCGCCGGCAAGACCTTCGAGGTCCCGCGCGACGAGCCCATCCTGGGCGCCGCCATCCGCCAGGGCGTGGGCTTGCCCTACGGCTGCCGCGACGGCGCCTGCGGCTCCTGCAAGAGCCGCCTGATCGAGGGCCGGGTCATCCACGGCGCGCACCAGCTGAAGGCGCTGTCGGTCGAGGAGGAGGCGCAAGGCTTCATCCTCACCTGCTGCGCCACGCCGCAGACCGACTGCGTGGTCGAGGCGCGCAGCGTGCCGGGCGAGGGGCAGTTCCCGGTGCTCAAGCTGCCCAGCCGGGTGCTGTCGCTGCAGCGCGTGGCGCCGGACGTCGCGGTGCTCAAGCTGCAGTTGCCAGCCAACCAGAACCTGCAGTACCACGCGGGGCAGTATGTCGAGTTCATCCTGCAGGGCGGCGCGCGCCGCAGCTACAGCATGGCCAACGCGCCGCACGAACTCGGCACGCCGCCGGCCATCGAACTGCACATCCGCCACATGCCCGGTGGCAAGTTCACGGACCATGTATTCGGGGCGCTGAAGGAGCGCGACATCCTGCGCGTGGAAGGGCCCTTCGGCAGTTTCTTCCTGCGCGAGGACAGTGCCAAGCCCATCGTCATGCTGGCCAGCGGCACCGGCTTCGCGCCGATCAAGGCGCTGATCGACCACCTGCAGATGAAGGCCAGCACGCGGCCGATCACGCTGTACTGGGGCGGCCGCCGGCCGCAGGACCTGTACATGGATGCCTGGTGCCGCCAGAAGGCCGCCGAGATGCCCAACCTGCGCTACGTGCCGGTGGTGTCGGACGCGCAGCCCGAAGACGCCTGGACGGGCCGCACGGGCTTCGTGCACCGCGCCGTGATGGAGGACCTGCCCGATCTGTCGGGCCACCAGGTCTATGCCTGCGGCGCGCCCATCGTCGTCGAGTCCGCGGAGCGCGATTTCGTCGCTCGCTGCCAACTGCCCGCCGACGAGTTCTTCGCCGACTCGTTCACCTCGGAAGCCGACAAGCAGGGGGCCACGGCATGACGTTCCATCGTCGACGCATCCTCGCGGCGGCTGCGGCTGCCATCGCCCTGCCCGCCTGGGCCCAGACCGCCCGCCCGCTGCGCCTGGTGGTGCCCTACCCGCCCGGCGGCCCGCTGGACCGCATCGCGCGCATCCTGGCCGAGAGCGTGAAGGACACCCTCGGCGCCGTGGTGGTCGAGAACCGCGCAGGCGCGGGCGGCAACCTCGGCGCCGACCACGTGGCCAAGGCCGCGCCGGACGGCAGCACCATCGTCATGGGCGCGGTGGCCACCCACGCCATCAACCCCTGGCTGTACGCGAAGATGCCGTACGACCCCATCCGCGACTTCACGCCCATCACGCGCGTGGCGCAGGTGCCCAACGTGCTGGTCATGAACACCGAGGCGGCGGCGCGCCTGAAGATCACCAGCGTGGCGCAGCTGGTGGCCTACGCCAAGGCCAACCCCGGGCGCCTGAACTACGGCTCCGGCGGCAACGGCAGCGCGGGCCACCTGGCGGGCGAGATGTTCAAGGCGCAGGCCGGCGTGTTCGCGGTGCACATTCCGTACAACGGCGCGGCGCCGATGCAGCTGGCGCTGCTGGCCGGGCAGATCGACTTCAGCTTCGACAACCTCGCCTCGGCGGCCGGCAACATCCGCGCCGGCAAGCTGCTGGCGCTGGCCGTCACCACGCCGCAGCGCGCGGCGGCCATGCCCGACCTGCCCACGGTGGCCGAAGCCGGCCTGCCGGGCGTGAGCGTCGACACCTGGTTCGGATTCTTCGGTCCGGCCGGCATGGCGCCGGACGTCGTGCAGCGCCTGAACCGCGCGTTCACCACCGCGCTGGCTTCGGCCGACGTGCGTGCGAAGCTCGCGCCGATGATGGCCGAGCCCGCGCCCACCACGCCGGAGCAGTTCGCAGCCTTCGTCAAGGCCGAGCTCGCGAAGTACGAGCGTGTCGTGAAGGCCTCGGGCGCGAAGATCGACTGAAAGGCGCTAGCCAGCCAGGCCGTTCGACGCCCGGTCGGCCTGCCGCGAAGGCCTGGCGCAGAGGCAAAGGGGCCGTCTTTTCGAGGCTTCGCGAGTCGGGCGGCGCTCCTAGGATCCGAGGTCACCCCAACGATCCGACTGGACGCGCCATGAAGAAGTACTCCTTCGCCATTGCCTCGGCAACGGCCACCCTGCTGACCCTCGGCGCCGCCACCGGCGCCTGCGCACAGGACGCCTACGTCGGCGTCGGCCTGCCGGGCGTGCTCACGCTGGGTTATGCACAACCGATGGGCAAGGGCTGGGGTCTGCGCGGCGAGATCGCCGGCGGCACCTCGGTCAACCGCGACGGTGTCGAGGAAGGGCTGACCGTCGAGGGTTCCTTCAAGGCCAACCGCATGGGCGCCTTTGCCGACTGGTTCCCGTTCAACGGCGGATTCCGCATGGTCGGCGGCCTGACGGTCAACACCATCCAGCTCGATCTGGACGCCGTGGGCACCGGCAACAACACCATCAACGGCAAGCCTGTCGACCTGACCGGCGAGTTCTTCAACGTGCGCCTGAAGTACCCCGGCGTCACGCCCTACCTGGGCATCGGCTACGGCCACCAGTCCGACACCATCAAGGGCCTGGGCTTCTTCGCGGATGTTGGCGTTTCCGTCGGCAAGTTCAAGACCGCGGTGGACACCAGCATCGTCGGCAAGCAGGGCATCACGCAGGCCGACGTGGACGAGCAGGTGCGCCAGCTGCGCGACTCCGTGGCCAAGCTGTCGGTGCTGCCGAGCGTGTCTCTGGGGCTCGTGTACCGGTTCTGATCGAACCGGAGATCGCCAGGCGGGGGTAGCCCGCGTCTGGTGGCCCGGTTTCAGGCCGGTTTCAGGCCGGTTTCGGGCCGGTTTCAGGCCGGGATGGGCGCGGCGGCGCGCACGCGCTGCCAGTGAACCGTGGCCTGCGGCAGCAGCCATTGCAGGCCATGGCGGGCCACGCTGGCGCGTTCCGCGGCAAACGCATCGCCACCCTGCGCGGCGCGCGCCGTGGCACACCACGCCCAGGCCAGCAGCAGCCAGGCGCAACCGGACAGGAAGTCGTCGGCCACGCGCAGCGGGGCCTCGGGGTCCGCGACCGCGGCCTCGCGCACGCCCGCCAGGGCATCGCGCGCCTGCGCGGCCTGCGCCTTCAGCGCGGCGCCGAAGTCGTCCTCGGCAGCATCGGCATCGGAATCGGTATCGGCATCCACCAGCAGGTCGGCAAGCAGCGCGTCGAAGGCCGGCCCGGCCCCGCCCAGCAGCTTGCGCTGCAGCAGGTCGATGGCCTGGATCTCGTTCGTGCCCTCGTAGATCATCGCGATGCGGGCATCGCGCAAGGTCTGCTCGATGCCGTACTCGGCCACATAGCCGTAGCCGCCCCAGACCTGCAGCGCGTCGCTCGCGCCCTGGAAGCCCTGCTGTGTCGCGAAAGCCTTCAGCACCGGCGTCAGCACCGAGGCTTCGGCGCTGGCCGCCGCACGGCGGTCCGGGTCGGGGTGGTGCTCGGCCTCGTCCAGACGCATCGCGGCGCGGTAGGTCAGCACGCGCAGGCCTTCGGTCATGGCCTGCAGGTTCATCAGCGTGCGCCGCATCGCGGGCTGCGCAGCGATGGCGCCGCGGAACTGCTGCCGCTCGGCGGCGTAGCGGCGCGCGTTCTGGGTCGCCATGTCGAGGTGGCCCAGGCCCTGCAGCGCCACGTGCACGCGGGCAGCGTTCATCATCAGGAACATCGCGGCCAGGCCGCGGTGCGGCGCGCCCACCAGCCAGCCCGTGGCGGCCTCGTAGCGCATCACGCAGGTGGCGCTGCCGTGGATGCCCATCTTGTGCTCGACGCCGTCGGCCGCCATGGCGTTGCGCGTGCCATCGGGCAGAACGCTCGGCACGAGGGCCAGCGACAGGCCCTTGGTGCCGGCCGGCGCATCGGGCAGGCGGCACAGCACCAGGTGCACGATGTTGGGCGTGAGGTCGTGGTCGCCGCCGGAGATGAAGATCTTGCCGCCGGTGACAGCGACGCTGCCATCCGGGCGCGGTTCGGCCTTGGTGCGCACGCCGCCCAGGTCGCTGCCCGCCTGCGGCTCGGTCAGGGCCATCGCGGCCAGCCATTCGCCGCTCACCAGCTTGGGCAGGTAGCGCGCCTGCAGTTCGGGGCTGCCGTGGGCCTTCAGGGTCTCGTAGGCGCCGTGCAGCAGGCCGGGGTACATGGTCCACCCGTGGTTGGCCGCCACCAGCATCTCGAACAGCGCGGCGTTCAGCAGCTGCGGCAGGCCCTGCCCACCGGCTTCGGGCGCGCAGGCCAGCGCGGGCCAGCCGCCGTCCACGAAAGCCTGCCAGGCGGCCGGGTAGCCGTCGGGCGTCTTCACGCGGCCATCCACGATGCGACAGCCCTGCCGGTCGCCGGGCGCGTTCAGCGGCTGCAGCACCTCCTGCGTGAAGCGGGCCGCCTGCGACAGCACCTCGTCGGCCGTGGCCATGTCGAGGTCCTGGAAGGCCGGCATGGCCTGCCAGCCCGCCGGCGCGCCCAGCACCCGCTCGATGACGAAGCGCATCTCGCGCAGGGGGGCTTCATACGTGTACATGGGGGCGTCAGGCGCGCTTGGCGCCGAGGTAGGTCTCGATGATGCGGGGGTCGGTGGCCAGCTCGCGGGCCGGGCCGTCGAGAACGATGGCCCCAGTCTCGAGCACGTAGCCGTGGTCGGACACGGCCAGCGCGGCGCGCGCGTTCTGCTCGATCAGCAGGATGCTCGTGCCCTGCTCGCGCAGCTGCTCGATGATGCGGAAGATCTCGCGCACGATCAGCGGCGCGAGGCCGAGGCTGGGTTCGTCCAGCATCAGCAGGCGCGGCGCGGACATCAGCGCACGGCCCACGGCCAGCATCTGGCGCTCGCCGCCCGACAGCGTGCCGGCCAGCTGGGCGCGGCGCTCCTTCAGGCGCGGGAAGAGTTCGTACACGCGTTCGATCTCGCGCTTCCAGTGGGGCACGCGCAGCTTCATCGCGCGGTAGCCGCCGAGGATGAGGTTGTCCTCCACCGGCATGGTGCTGAACAGCTCGCGCTTCTCGGGCACCAGCGCCAGGCCCAGCATCACGCGCTCCTCGAGCGTGCTGCCCACCAGATCCTGCCCGTCGAAGACGATGGAGCCGCGTGCGGGCAGGATGCCCATCAACGCCGCCAGCGTGGTGGACTTGCCGGCGCCGTTCGGGCCGATCACGCTGATCACCTGGCGTTCGGCCAGGTCGAAGTTCAGGCCGGTGAGCACTTCGGCGCGGCCGTAGCCGGCGCGCAGGTCGCGTACTTGCAGCAAGCTGGCCATGTCAGTGCTCCGTCCCGAGGTAGGCGGCGCGCACTTCGGGGCTGGCCTGTACTTCGGCCGGCGTGCCCTCGATCAGCCGCGTGCCGAACTCCATCACCACCACGCGGTCCGCGAGGCCCATGACGAAGTCCATGTCGTGCTCCACCAGCAGCAGGCTCATGCCCTCTTCCTTCAACTGGCGCAGCACGGCGGCGAGCGCCTGCTTTTCGTGGTGGCGCAGGCCGGCGGCGGGCTCGTCGAGGAGCAGGAGCGCAGGGTCGGTGGCCAGGGCCCGCGCGATCTCCATCAGGCGCTGCGGGCCGAGCGGCAGGTTGCCCGCGAGTTCGTGCATGCGGTCGGCCATGCCGATGCGCGCCAGCTGCGCCTCGGCCTCGGCGAAGAGCTGGCGCTCCTCGGCGCGGTCGAGCCGCAGCACGGCCTGCAGCACGCCCGACTTCGTGCGGCCGTAGCCGCCCAGGGCCACGTTCTCGAGCACGGTCATCTCGGGGATCATCTTCACGTGCTGGAAGGTGCGCGAGATGCCCAGCCGGGCGATGGCGCGCGAGGGCATCCCGCCGATGGCCCGGCCACGCCACTGCACCGCGCCACCGCTGAGAGGCAGCACGCCGGTGATCAGGTTGAAGGTAGTGGACTTGCCGGCGCCGTTCGGGCCGATCAGCGCGACGATGTCGCCGCTGTGCAGGCTGAAGCTCACGTCGTTGACGGCCACCAGACCGCCGAACTGCTTGCGCACCGCCTGCACGTCGAGCAGGCGCTCGCCACGCGCCGGGCGCTCGCGCCGGGCCAGTGGCGCCGCATCGGCCCAGTCACGGGTGCGCGCAGGCGCCGGGCGCCAGCGGCCGACGAAGCTCCACAGGCCGTCAGGAGCGTACTTGAGCACCACCACGAGCACGATGCCGAAGACGATGGTCTCGAAGTTGCCGCTGGTGCCGATGAGCTGCGGCAGGAGCACCTGCAGCTTGTCCTCGACCAGCCGCACCACGGCCGAGCCCAGGAAGGCGCCCCAAACAAGGCCCACGCCGCCGAGCACCGCCATGAAGAGGTACTCGATGCCCTTGTTGATGCCGAAGGGCGAGGGGCTGACGCTGCGCTGGAAGTGCGCGAAGAGCCAGCCCGACACCGCCGCCAGGAAAGCCGCGAACACGAAGACCGTGAGCTTGTAGCGGAAGGTGGAGATGCCCATGGCCTCGGCCATGGTGGAGCCGTTCTTCAGCGAACGGATGGCTCGCCCCGGGCGGGAGTCGAGCAGGCGCAGCGAGGCCAGCGCGGCCAAGAGCGCGATCGCCCACACCAGCGGGTGCAGCATGCGACCGGTGCCGAGGTCCAGGCCGAAGAGCTTGAGCGTCGGGATGCCGAGGATGCCGTCGTACTTGCCCAGCCACTCCATGTTGGCCATGGTGTAGTTCAGCGCCAGGCCCCAGGCGATGGTGGCCAGCGGCAGGTAGTGGCCCGACATGCGAAGCGTCAGCGCCCCCAGCATCACGGCCGCGCCGACGGCCAGCGCCACGCCCACCAGCAGCGTGAGCCAGGGCGACACGGTCATGGTGGTGGCAAGATAGGCCGCGGTGTAGGCCCCGATGCCGACGAACGCCGCCTGCCCGAAGGAGGTCAGCCCGGCCACGCCCGTGAGCAGCACCAGCCCCAGCGAGACGATGGCATACAGACCGATGTAGATGCTCTGCGTGATCCAGAAGTCGGGCACCGGCAGGGCAGGCAGCAGCAGCATCACCGCCGCAAAGGCGGGAAAGACGTAACGCATGGGTCATTGCTCCTCGGAGTGCGGGTCGCGCAGCGACCGCCACAGCAGCACCGGCAGGATGGAGCCGAAGACGATGACTTCCTTGTAGGCGCTGGCCCAGAAGGAGCCGAAGCTCTCGAGCAGGCCGACGCCCAGCGCCCCCACCAGCGCCAGCGGGTAGCTGGACAGCCCGGCGAACACGGCGGCGACGAAGCCCTTCAACCCGATGAGGAAACCGCTGTCGTAGAACACCGTGGTGGTCGGCCCGATGAGCAGGCCCGACAGCGCGCCGATGAAGGCCGCCATCGTGAACGACAGGCGCCCGGCGCTGCTGCTGGAAATGCCCATCAGCCGCGCTCCGAGGCGGTTCACCGCCGTGGCGCGCAGTGCCTTGCCCGCCAGCGAGCGCTCGAAGAACAGCCACAGCCCGACGATCAGCGCCAGCGAGGCGACGAAGATGATCACCGCCTGTCCCGACAGCGCGACGCCTGCGAACGAGAAGCGCTCGTCCCAGAAGCTCGGATTGCGGAAGCCTTCCGCGCCGAAGAAGAAGAGGCCCAGGCCGACGAGCGCGAAGTGCACCCCCACCGAGACGATGAGCAGCACCAGCACGCTGGCATCGGCCAGCGACTCGTAGGCCAGGCGGTAGATCAGGGGGCCGAACGGCGTGACGAGCGCCACGGTCAGCGCGGCCTGCGCCATCAGCGGCAGCCCCATGGGCGCCACCCAGATGGCCAGCAGCGACACCGCCACCGGCCAGGCCAGCGTGCCCGCCGTCTGCCTGAGCAGTCGGCCGGCAGGCTGGCGCTGGCGCAGACCCTGCACGAGATCGGCCAGCGCCACGGCGCCTGCCAGCACGAGCAGGAACCACACCGTGCCCGGCACCTTGCCGGCCTGCAGCATGGCCAGCGTGAGGGCCCCGAACGCGACGAATTCGCCCTGCGGGATGAAGATCACCCGCGTGACGGCGAAAACCAGCACCGTGGCCAGGGCCAGCAGCGCGTAGATGGCGCCGTTGGTCAACCCGTCCAGGGCCAGGATGCCGGCGATCGTCGCGTCCATGGGAGTCCCTTACTTCTCGACGACGAACTGGCCGCCGACGACCTTCAGCATCACGCCGGTCTCGTTGGTGTAGCCCCAGTGGTCGGTGGCCGTCCAGTTCATGACGCCGTGCGAGAACACGGTGCGGCCCATGCCTTCGACCGCGTCGCGCAGGGCAGCACGGAACTCGGGCGTGCCGGGCTTGCCCTTCTTCAATGCGACCGGGATGATCTTCTCGAGCACGATCCGCGCGTCGTAGGAATGGCCGGCGAACTGGCTGCGCGTGCCCTTGCCATAGACGGCTTCGTACTTGGTGACGAAGTCCACCGCGACGGCCTTGGACGGGTGGCTGTCGGGCAGCTGCTCGGCCACGACGGCGGGGCCGGAGACCACGTAGCTGCCTTCGACGTCCTTGCCGCCGATGCGCATCAGGTCGGGCGTGGCGGCGGCGTGCGTCTGGTAGACCTTGCCCTTGAAGCCGCGCTCGATGATGGCCTTGTGCGGCATCGCGGCGCCGGAGCCCGAGGCCACGACGAGCATCGCGTCCGGGTTGGCGGAAACCAGCTTCAGCGCCTGCGGCGTGGCGCTGGTGTCGCTGCGCGCGAAGCGCTCGGCAGCCACGACCTTGATGCCGGCCTTGTCGGCTTGCGCGGTGAATTCCTTCAGCCAGGATTCACCGTAGGCGTCGGTGTAGCCCAGGAAGCCGACCGTCTTCACGCCCTGCTTCTTCATGTGCTCGATGATGGGGAAGGCCATCACGGCGAAGCCCTGCGGCAGGCGGAACACCCAGCGCTCCTGGTCCGGGGGCACGCCCACGGGTGCGATCGAGATCTGGGTCGTCTTGGCCTCGAGGGCCACCGGCGCCACGGCGGCGGAAACGGTGGTGATGGAGCCGCCGAAGATCATGTCGACCTTGTCCTCGGTGACGAAGCGGCGCGCGTTGCCGACGCCCTTGCCCGGGTCCGAAGCGTCGTCGAGGATGATCAGGTTGACCTTCTCGCCGGCGATCACCTGCGGCATCAGCTTGAACTGGTTGCCGACCGGGATGCCCAGGCCCGAAGCGGGGCCGGTGAGCGAGAGCGTGACGCCGATGTTGATGTCGGCCCAGGCGGCGGTGGCCATCAGCGCGGCGGCCGTGGCGACGAGTGTCTTGCGCAGAATGTTCATGGGGTTGTCTCCTTCGGGTGGTGGTGGCTCAGAGGCAGAGCGCCTTGAGATCCTCGGGGATCGGTATGGCTCGCAGCCGATCGGGATTGTCGGCGTCGCGCTGCACGAAGGCACGTACTTCCGTGCCTTCGCAGATCAACGTGTCGCCACGCATGATCACGTGACGCTGCGTGAAGACCTTGGCCTTCCATTCCTCGACGGTGGTGTGCACCTCGATGGATTCGCCGTAGGTCGCGCTCTTGACGAACTTCGTGTGGATCTCCAGCAGCGGCGTGCCGACGATGCCGCGCGTCTTGACGAGTTCGCGCCAGGGGGGGATGCCGCAGGACATGAAGAAGGCCAGCGACGACTGGTCCATCCAGCGCAGGAAGTTCGGGAAAAACACGATGCCGGCCGGGTCGCAGTCGCCGAACTGGATGGCGACGCGGTGGATGTTGGTCCGACTCATCGCGGGGCCATCCGCAGCGCGCCGTCCAGGCGGATGGTCTCGCCGTTCAGGTGCGTGTTGGTGACGATGTGCGCGGCCAGCGCGGCGAACTCCTCGGGCTTGCCCAGGCGCTTCGGGAACGGGATCGAATTGCCCAGCGAAGCCTGCACTTCCTCGGGCAACTGCTTCATCAGCGGCGTGGAGAACAGGCCCGGGGCGATGGTCATGACGCGGATGCCGAACTGCGCCAGATCACGCGCCAGCGGCAGCGTCATGCCGACGATGCCGCCCTTGCTGGCCGAGTAGGCCTGCTGGCCCACCTGCCCGTCGAAGGCCGCGACGGAAGCCGTCATGACCATCACGCCGCGC
The DNA here is from genome assembly GCA_903938815.1 of uncultured beta proteobacterium. Lineage (GTDB taxonomy): Bacteria > Pseudomonadota > Gammaproteobacteria > Burkholderiales > Burkholderiaceae_C > Rubrivivax. The sequence goes on along the minus strand of CAJAES010000007.1, from coordinate 30,254 downwards.
TCGTTGTCCTCCAGCGGGTCGAGCTTGGCGATGCGCGCCGCGGCCAGGCGCAGCACGTTGTAGGTGCCCAGCAGGTTGACGCGGATCACGCGCTCGAAGTCGTCCATCGGCGCCGGGCTGCCGTCGCGGCCGATGACGCGCTTGGCGGTGCCGATGCCGGCGATGTTCATCACGATGCGGGGCGTGCCGTGCGCCGCTTCGGCGGCATCCAGCGCGGCATTCACGCTGTCGGTGTCGGTGATGTCGCCGGTGAGCGCGAGGCCGCCGATGGCTTCGGCCACGGCCGCAGCGTTGGCGGCGTTGACGTCGAGCACCGCCACCTTGGCGCCGAGCCGCGCCAGCTCGTGCGCGACGGCCGCGCCGAGGCCGGAGCCCCCGCCGGTGACGATGGCGCTGTGTCCCTGGATCTGCATGGTCGGTCTTCCTTGATGGCTGGCTTGCGTGGGGTCGCTTCGGTTCAGGCGGCGTCGGGGTTCTCGATCAGCAGCGCGATGCCCTGACCGCCGCCGACACAGGCGGACGATACCCCCCAGCGTGCCCCGATGGCCTGCAGCTGCCGCGCCACGGTCAGCGTCAGCCGCACCCCGGTGGCGGCCAGCGGATGGCCGAGCGCGATGGCGCCGCCGTGCACGTTGAGCTTGTCGATATCCAGGCCCAGTTCACGCTGCACGGCCAGCGTCTGCGCGCCCTGCGCCTCGTTGATCTCGAAGCGTGCGATGTCGCTGATCTTCAGGCCGCTGCGCTCCAGCAGCAGCCGGATGGCCGGCGCCGGGCCGATGCCCATGATCTCGGGCGGCACGCCCACGGCCGCGGCCGCGGCGATGCGGCCGAGCGGCCGGCCGCCCCAGGCGCGCATCGCGGCGCCGGAGGCCACCACGGCGGCGGCCGCCGCGTCGGTCAGCGCCGAGCTGTTGCCGCCGGTCTGCACGCCTCCGTCGAACACGGCACGCAGCTTGGCCAGCACCTCGGGCGGCGACACACGGGGGTGCGTGTCGCGGTCGGCCACAGGGGCCTTGCCCGACAGGCGCAGCCGGCGCGGGCGGTAGCCTTCGAGCTCGAAGCTCTCGTTCGCCACGGGGACGATCTCGCCGGCCAGCCAGCCGCTTTCCTGGGCCTGCACGGCACGCTGGAACGAGAGCGAGGCGAAGGCATCCACATCCGCCCGCGTGATGCCGTACTTCTTCGCCAGGTTCTCGGCCGTCTGGATCATCGAGATCGCGGCGGCCGGGTCGGTCAGGGCTTCCCAGAGGTAGTCCTTGAACGCAGGCGCTTGGCCGAGCTTGAAACCCTGCCGGTGCTCGAACGCGGCAATCGGGTTGCGCGTCATCGACTCCGTGCCCACCACCAGCGCGCGCTGCACGGCGCCGCTGCCGATCTGCTCGGCCGCCTGGCGGAAGAGCTCGAAGCCCGTGCCGCAGATGCGCTGCACCATGATGGCCGGCACGGCCACCGGCACGCCCGCATACAGCCCGATGTGGCGCGGCACGTAGAACTGGTCGAAGCCGCCAGGCGCCATGTTGCCGGCGATCACGGAGTCGATGTCGGCGCCGGCCACGCCGCTGCGCGCCAGCACCGCGCGCGCGGCCTTGATGCCGAGGTCGATGGGGTTGGCGTCGGCGAAGGCGCCGCAGTAGTCGACCATCGGCGTGCGAAGGCCGTCCAGCATCCAGACGTCGTCGAAGGACTGGTACAGACCGCCACTCATGACGACTTCCCCACCTTGCCGGCGCGGCCTTCGAGGAAGGCGCGCACGCGCAGCTTGGCTGCCTCGTCGCCCTGAGCGATGGCCGACATCAGCGACTCCACGAACAGGCCTTCGGCGGGCGACATCTCGGCGATGCGCGGCAGCGCCTGCGTGATGGCGTAGTTGGACAGCGGCGCGTTGCTGGCGATCTTGTGGGCCAGCGCGAAGGCCTTCTTCAGGCCCTCGCCCTCGCCCACGACGTAGTTCGACAGGCCCATGGCCTGGCCTTCGTCGGCATCGAACACGCGCCCGGTGAGCATCATGTCGGTCATGCGCGAGACGCCGATCAGACGCGGAATGCGCATCGACCCGCTACCGCCCACGAAGATGCCGCGCTGGCCCTCGGGCAGGCCGTAGAAGGTGCTCGTCTCGGCCACGCGCAGGTGTGCGGTGGCGGCCAGTTCCAGCCCGCCACCCACCACGGCCCCGTGCAGCACCGCGATCAGCGGCACCGGGCCGTACTGCACCTGGTCGAACGCGGCGTGCCAGCCGCGCGAGTGCACGATGCCCTCGGCGACGGTCTGCTCGGTCACCTCGGACAGGTCGAGCCCGGCACAGAAGTGCGCGCCTTCGCCGCTGAGCACGGCCACGCGGATGCCGTCGGGCAGATGGACGAAGGCGGTCTGGATCTCGCGCACCAGCGTGTTGTTGATGGCGTTGCGCTTGGACGGGCGGTTCAGGCGCAGGTGCATCACCGGGCCCTCCACTTCCAGCTTCAGCAGTTCGAACTCGAGCTTCATGCGCGTATGACTCCGGGGCCGCCCGCGTACAGCTGCTGCACCGCGTCGGCTCGGCGCCGCAGCACGGCGCCCTGGTTGATGTAGCCCTTGTCGGTGATCTCGCCGGCGTCGGTGCTGGGCGGCTCGGCCAGCACCAGCGCCCGCACCGGCACCTGGGAAGACCCGCCGCCTTCGGCCTTGAGCGACTTCAGCGCCGCGGCCACGCGGCCGGGCAGTTCGCCGGGCGGCAGCTGCGCCGCGGCCGGGGTCGGGAAGACGAGCACACCGACCTCGTCGCGGTCGTGACCGGTGATCACCACGTCCTGCGCCAGCGGCGCCAGCGCGGAGACCACACGCACGCGCAGGGTGCCCACGCTGACCCAGGTGCCCGTGGTGAGTTTGAAATCCTCGGCGACGCGTCCATTGAAGACGACGCCCTTCTCGGGGTGCGACTCGTCGGCCAGGTAGCCGGCGTCGCCGATGCGGTAGTAGCCTTCCTCGTCGAAGGCCTGCGCGGTGAGCTGCGGCGCATCGCGGTAGCCGGGAAAGATGCTCACGCCGCGCACGCGCAGCTCCATCTTCTCGCCGTTGGGCAGCAGCTTCAGTTCCAGACCGGGCATCGGCAGGCCGATGACGCCGGCCTTGTCGAGCTTCCAGTGGGCGCTGGTGATGGCGGGCGAGGTCTCGGTCGAGCCCCAGGAGGTGGTCAGCCAGACTTCCTGGCCGCGCACGCGCCGGGCCAGCGCCTGAAGCCGCTCCCAGGTGGCCTGAGGCAGCGCAGCGCCGGCGTAGAAGACCACGCGCAGGCGGGCGAAGAACTGCCGAGCCAGGGTGTCGTCGGCCTCCAGGAAGGGCAGCAGCATGTCCAGCCCGCGCGGAACGTTGAAGTAGATCGTCGGCTGCACCTCGCAGAGGTTCTTCACCGACTTTTCCACCAGCCCGGGCGCGGGGCGGCCCTCGTCGATGACCATCTGCCCGCCGTTGCGCATCACCATGTAGAGGTTGTGATTGCCGCCGAAGGTGTGGCTCCAGGGCAGCCAGTCCACCAGCACGGGCTTCTCGACGTCGAGGAAGCGCCACACCTGCGCGATCATCTGCTGGTTGGCGCACAGCATGCGGTGCGTGTTGATCACGACCTTCGGGTGGCCGGTGGAGCCGGAGGTGAGCAGGTACTTGGCGTGGGTATCGGGCCCGACGGCCTCGAAGGCCTCGCGCACGGCGGGGCCTTCGGCTGTCTTCACGAGGCTGTCGAAGGACAGCGCGCCGGGAAACTCCGCTGCGCCCTCGCTGAACACCGTGACGGCATGCAGGCCGGCACTCGCGATGGCCGGCCCGTAGACCTTCACATCGGATGCATACACCAGCGCCGGGCCCAGCGTGTTCAGGATGCCCTGGATCTTGGTGTAGTCCCGGGTCAGGCGGCAGTAGGCGCTGGAGACGGTGCACACCGCGCGGCCGATGTGCATGCCGGCCAGCATCAGCAGCAGGTGGTCGAGCGAGTTGTCCGACAGCACGACGATGGGCGCCTGCGGCGCGAGCTTCAGGCCGAGCAGGCTCTGCGCAACGCGGCCGACCAGGGTGCGCGTCTCGCCCCAGCTCAGGCGGCGCCAGCTGCCGTCGGGCGCGCGCTCGGCGAAGGCGGGGGCGTCGGGCGTCTCGCGGGCCCAATGCTCGAGCCACTCCCCGGTGCAGCGCGCATAGGGCTTCAGCGGCTCCGGCGAACGCAGCACGAAGCTGCCGTCGTCGAAGCCGACACGCACCGTACGCGGCGGCGCCAGCAGGGTCGGATCATTGAACATGTCGCCGCTCATGCGTGTCTCCATACACATGTGTATGTGCTTAGGGAGCGGATGGTAGTGACGCTTTTTCTGCAGCAACACAGGGTTTTCACGAACTTCCATACAGTGCTGCATGTCCGCATCCTCGCGGACATGGATTCCGGGACCGATCGCAGCCGCACCTCGCTCACGCCCGAGCGATGGATCACCGCCGCCACCGAGGTGCTGGTGGACCACGGCATCGACAGCGTTCGAGTGGATGTGCTGGCGCGCACGCTGAAGGTCACGCGGGGCAGCTTCTACTGGCACTTCCGCGACCGTGAAGACCTGCTGCGCGCCGTGCTTCAGACCTGGCGCGCGCTGGCCACCGAGCAGCTCACGCGGCGCCTGGAAAGCGCACACGACGACCCGCGCGAACAGCTGCGCGACCTGATCTCGCTGCCCTTTCGCGGCCGCTCCGCAGCCCGGGCCGCCCGCATCGAGCTGGCCATCCGCGCGTGGGCCCGGCGCGACGAGATGGCGCGGGCCTTCGTCGACGAGGCCGACTCGGCGCGCATCGCCTACATCTCGCAGGTGTTCTCGTCCATGGGTTTCCCGGTGGTCGAGGCGCGCAGCCGGGCGTTCCTGCTCTACAGCTACGAGGTGGCGGAATCCCTGCTGTCGGCGCAAGGCTCCGTTTCCCAGCGCGAGGAACGCGCCCGCCTCGTGGAGCGGCTGCTGCAGGCGCCGTTACCACCCGGCAACGGCTGAGGCCAGCCAGGCCGGCTCACTCGCCCAGGTAGGCGGCCCGGACCTTCGGGTCGTTCAGCAGGATCTTGGCGTCGCCGCTCATCGTGATCTCGCCGGAATCCATCACGTAGCCGCGATTGGCCAGCGCGAGTGCGCGGCTGGCGTTCTGCTCGACGAGCATCACCGTGGTGCCGCGGCTGTGGATGTCGGCCACGACCTCGAAGATCTTGTCCACCATGATGGGGCTCAGGCCCATCGAAGGCTCGTCGAGCAGGAGCACCTTGGGGCGCGCCATCAGCGCGCGGCCCATGGCCAGCATCTGCTGCTCGCCGCCGCTCATGGTGCCGGCGAGCTGCTTGGCACGCTCCTTCAGGCGCGGGAAGATCGCGAAGACCTTCTCGATGTCGGCCTCGACCTCGGCGTCGTTACGCACATAGGCGCCCATCAGCAGGTTCTCGGTGATCGACATCCGGGTGAAAGTGCCGCGGCCTTCGGGCACCATCACCAGCCCCTGCTTGACCAGGTCCCAGGCGCCCTGCCCCTTGATGGACCTGCCGAGATACTCGATCTCGCCCATGGCCACGGGCTGCGTGCCGGTGATGGCCTTCAGCGTGGTGGTCTTGCCGGCGCCGTTGGCGCCGATCAGGCTGACCAGTTCGCCCTCGTGGACCTCGAAGTCCACGCCCTTCACGGCCTGGATGCCGCCGTAGGCGACCTTCAAGCCCTTGACCTTGAGGAATACGGTCGTCATGTCAGTGCGCCTTGTGGCCGGCGCCGAGGTAAGCCTCGATCACCTTGTCGTTGCGTTGCACGTCCGCGGGCGTGCCCTCGGCGATCTGCTTGCCGTAGTCGAGCACGGTGACGCGGTCGCACAGGCCCATCACGAGCTTCACGTCGTGCTCGATCAGCAGGATGGTGCGGCCGTCGTTGCGGATGCGGTCGATCAGCTCGCGCAGCACCACCTTCTCGGTGGCGTTCATGCCGGCGGCGGGCTCGTCCAGCGCGATCAGCTTCGGGTCGGTGGCCAGCGCGCGGGCGATCTCCAGGCGGCGCTGGTCGCCGTACGACAAGGTGCGCGCCTTGTACTCGGCGTAGTGCCCGATGCCGACGTAATCGAGCAGTTCCTGGGCGCGCTGCGCGATCGCGGCCTCCTCGGCCTTGAAGCTCCCGGTGCGGAAGACGGCCCCGATCAGGCCCGAATGGGTGCGCACGTGGCGCCCGACCATCACGTTCTCGAGCGCCGTCATCTCGGCGAAGAGCCGGATGTTCTGGAAGGTGCGCGCGATGCCGGCCTTGGCCACCTGGTGCACGGCCTGCGGCTTGTAGGTCTCGCCGCCGAGCTCGAAGCTGCCGCCGTCGGGCGTGTAGAGCCCTGTGATGACGTTGAAGAAGGTGGTCTTGCCGGCGCCGTTGGGGCCGATCAGGCCATAGACCTGACCCTGGCGGATGGTGACGCCCACGTCCGACAGGGCCTGCAGCCCGCCGAAGCGCTTGGAGACGCCCTGAACCTGGAGAACGATTTCGCTCATGCTTCGCGCTCCTTCAGCGGGTGGCCGCCGGCGCGGCCTTGCCGTGCTCGGGGCTGGGCCACAGGCCGCGCGGACGCAGCAGCATGATGGAGATCATCGCGGTGGCGATCAGCAGCTGGCGCAGGATGGATGCATCGAGGCGGCCGTCCGTCATCTGCTGCAGCGGCCCGGCGACATAGCGCAGCACCTCGGGCAGCGCCGACAGCAGCACCGCGCCGAGGATGACGCCCGGCAGGTGACCGAGGCCGCCCAGCACGATCATGGCGACGATCATCACGCTCTCCATCAGGCTGAACGACTCCGGCGAGACGAAGCCCTGGAAGGCGGCGAACATCGAACCCGACACACCGCCGAAAGTGGCGCCCATGCCGAAAGCCAGCAGCTTCATGTTGCGGGTGTTGATGCCCATGGCCTTGGCGGCGATCTCGTCCTCCCGGATGGCCATCCAGGCGCGTCCGATGCGGCTGGTCTCGAGCCGATGGCAGATGATCACGCTGAACACCACCAGGGTCAGGAACAGGTAGTAGTACATCGTGACCGAGGGGATGGTGAAGCCCCAGATCTCGAACTTCTGCCCGAAGTTGATCCAGGGATCGCCCTGCGGCCCGAGGGTCATCGGGTCGATGCGGTCCAGCCCGCGCGGGCCGTTGGTGATGTTGACCGGGTGCTCGAGGTTGTTCATGAACACGCGGATGATCTCGCCGAAGCCGAGCGTCACGATGGCGAGGTAGTCGCCGCGCAGCTTGAGCACCGGGGTGCCGAGCAACACGCCCGCCAATGCCGCCAGCGCCGCCGCCAGCGGTATGACGAGCCAGATCGGCGTGTGCATGCCGTTCGGGAACATCGCGGCAATCCAGGGGAAGTTCTCGAACAGGTGCGGGCTGGCGAGCAGCGCGTACATGTAGGCGCCCACGGCGTAGAACGCGACGAAACCCAGGTCGAGCAGGCCGGCGTAGCCGACCACGATGTTCAGCCCGAGCGCGAGCAGGACATAGAGCATCGACAGTGTCAGGATGCGGACCCAGCCGGCGCCCAGGCCGCTGGCCTGCATCAGCAGGGGCAGCGCCAGCAGCCCGATGGCGCACAGGAAGAAGACGATCAGCTTGTTCTTCATGATGTTTTCCTTGGGCCTCAGGCGCGGTCGGCCACGCGTTCGCCGAGCAGGCCCTGCGGGCGCAGCGTCAGCACGAGGATCAGTGCGACGAAGGCGAAGATGTCGGCATAGTGGCTGCCGAGCACGCCCCCGGTGAGCTCACCGAGATAGCCCGCTCCGATGGCCTCCACCAGCCCGAGCAGGACACCGCCCACGACGGCGCCCGCCAGGTTGCCGATGCCGCCCAGCACGGCGGCCGTGAAAGCCTTGAGGCCCGGCAGAAAGCCCATGGAATGCTGCACGGTACCGTAGTTCGCGGCCCACATCACGCCGGCCACGGCGGCCAGCGCCGCACCGATGATGAAGGTGGCCGAGATGACGATGTCGGGCCGCACGCCCATCAGTGCCGCGACACGGGGGTTCTCGGCGGTGGCGCGCATCGCGCGGCCGAGCTTGGTGCGGTTGACCAGGTACGTCAGCGCGGCCAGCACAGAGACCGTGACGCCGAGGATCAGGCACTGGGTGACGCTGATGACGGCGCCCCCGATGGGGATCGGGTCGGTCGGCAGCAGCAGCGGGTACGGCTTGGGGTTCGGCTTCCAGATGATCATGGCCAGCGTCTGCAGCAGCAGGCTCATGCCCATCGCGGTGATCAGCGGCGCCAGCCGCGGCGCGCTGCGCAGCGGCCGGTACGCGGCCTTCTCGATGGTGAAGTTCAACGCCGCGCAGATCACGATGGCGCATATCAGGGACAGCAGCATGATCAGCCAGCCCGGCATGCCTGACTCGGCCAGCAGGGTCACGACCGTCCAGCTGGTCAGGGCGCCCACCATCAGCACTTCGCCGTGCGCGAAGTTGATCAGGCCGATGATGCCGTAGACCATCGTGTAGCCGAGTGCCACCAGCGCATACATGCTGCCGAGCACCAGACCGTTGATGATCTGTTGAAGGAAGATTTCCATCGAGGGGGTCTCCGTGTTGTCATGCCACGCTTGACGCAGCACGCCGCCCTGCGGTCAGGGCGAGGCTTCATGGGGTTAGCAAGAAGCTCGCCGTGTGCGGGCCGGTCGCATTGTAGGTAGCGCCCAGCCGCCAGGATTCGGGGAGTTTCCCCCTCACGCCCGAACATCTGCCAGTAGCAGGCGCGAGTCAGCGAGTCTTCTTCGCCTCGGCGTCGCGGGCGCGCAGTTCGGCCAGACGTTCGCCGATGCGCAATTCCAGCCCACGCGGCACGGGCGCGTAGAAGCGCTGCGGCGCCATGCCGTCGGGCCAGTAGTTCTCGCCCGCCGCGTAGCCGTCGGCCTCGTCGTGCGCGTAGCGATAGTCGGCACCGTGGCCGAGGTCTTTCATCAGCCGGGTGGGTGCGTTGCGCAGGTGCGCGGGCACCGGCCGGGTGCCGTCGCGCCTGACGAGGTCGCGCGCGCTGTTCCAGGCCTTGTAGACGGCGTTCGACTTCGGCGCAACGGCCAGGAAGACCACGGCCTCGGCCAGCGCCAGCTCGCCTTCGGGCGAGCCCAGCCGCTCGTAGACGGCAGCCGCGGCGGACGCCACCTGCAGGCCGCGGGGGTCGGCCAGGCCGATGTCCTCGCTGGCCATGCGCAACACGCGGCGCGCCACGTAGCGCGGGTCCACGCCGCCGTCGAGCATGCGCGCCAGCCAGTAGAGGGCCGCGTCGGGGTCGCTCCCGCGCACGCTCTTGTGCAGCGCCGAGATGGCGTCGAAAAACTGGTCGCCGTCCTTGTCGTAGCGGCGCAGCAGTTCGCCGAGCGCCGATTCGAGCAGCGCTTCGTCGATCTCGGGCCGGCCCTCGGCCAGCGCGGCCAGGTTCTCGTAGGCGTTCAGGAACCGGCGTGCATCACCGTCCGCGAAGGCCACGAGCCGGTAGCGCGCGGCCGCGGTCATCGGCGGCGCCTGCAGTTCGGCCTGCGCCCGCACGATCAGCGCGGCCAGCTCCACGGCATCGAGCGACTTCAGCACGTGCACCGTGGCGCGCGACAGCAGCGCGGAGTTCACCTCGAACGAGGGGTTCTCGGTGGTGGCGCCAATGAACAGGAACAGGCCCGACTCGACGTGGGGCAGGAAGGCATCCTGCTGCGCCTTGTTGAAGCGGTGCACCTCGTCGACGAAGACCACCGTGCGCCGCCCCGAGACGCGGGCATGCTCGGCGCGCTCCACGGCCTCGCGGATGTCCTTCACGCCGGCCAGCACCGCCGACAGCGTGATGAACATCGCATCGCTGGCGTGGGCCACCAGTCGCGCGAGGGTGGTCTTGCCCACGCCCGGCGGGCCCCAGAGGATCATGGAGTGCAGGCGGCCCGTGGCCAGCGCGGCATGGAGCGGCTTGCCGGGGGCCAGCAGGTGGGTCTGGCCGATGACGTCGGCCAGGGTCTTCGGCCGCAGGCGCTCGGCCAGCGGGGCCGGCGGCGGCGCCTCGTCGAACAGGCCGGGCACGCTACTGCTCGAGCACGTCGGCCCCGGCGGGCGGCACGAAGCGGAAGCGCTCCGGCGCCAGCACCGCGTTGGGCGTCATCGTGTCGAGCACGAGCCGGGTCCGCTGCCCGAAACGGTCGAGGATCTCGACCGAGGCGAGTTGCGCGCCGCGAAAGCCCACGGCCATCCACTGGAAGCCGCCGTCGGCCGCCTTGGGCGTGGCACGCGCCCAGTCCAGGCCATCCCGCGCGGGCTGGGCGCTGAGCGTGAAGTCGCGCTCCAGCGTGTTGCCGGCCAGCAGGGCGGCGGGCGTGGCGCCCAGCGCCTGATCGACCTTGCGCACCGTGACCTGGTTCAGGTCGGGGTCGTGCATCCAGACCTTCTGGCCGTCGGCGACGATGCTCTGCGGGTAGGGCTTGAGGTAGTCGAAGCGGAACCGGTCGGGGCGCGAGAACTCGAAGGTGCCCGACGAGACCTTGGCGCGAGAACCGTCCGCCGGTGTCACGGTCTGCGTGAACGTGGCGCGGCCGCTGCGGGCGTCGCGCACGAACTCGCGCAGGCGGTCGACGGCGTCGGCCTGCGCCGCGAAGGCGGCCAGGCTCAGCACGGCAGTGGTCAGGAATCGCTTCATTCGTCTCGCTTGGGCAGCAGCAGTTCGCGGCTGCCATTGGTGGCCAGGGCGCCGACCAGGCCGGATTTCTCCATCTGCTCGAGCAGACGGGCGGCGCGGTTGTAGCCGATGCGCAGATGGCGTTGCACGAGGGAGATCGAGGCCTTGCGGTGCTGCAGCACGATGGCCACGGCCTGGTCGTACATGGGGTCGCTCTCGGCGTCGCCGCCGCCGGGAGCGCCGCCGCCACCCGCATCGGCCTCGCCTTCGAGCACCCCGCCCTCGAGGATGCCCTCGATGTAGTTGGGTTCGCCCTGCGTCTTCAGATACTCCACAACGCGGTGGACCTCGTCGTCGCTGACAAAGGCGCCGTGAACCCGCACCGGCACACCGGCGCCGGGGGTCAGGTAGAGCATGTCGCCCTGCCCCAGCAAGGCCTCGGCGCCCATCTGGTCGAGGATGGTGCGGCTGTCGATCTTGCTGCTGACCTGGAAGCTGAGCCGGGTGGGGATGTTGGCCTTGATCAGGCCGGTGATCACGTCCACGCTGGGCCGCTGCGTCGCCAGGATCAGGTGGATGCCAGCCGCGCGCGCCTTCTGCGCCAGCCGTGCGATGAGTTCCTCGATCTTCTTGCCGACCACCATCATCAGGTCGGCCAGTTCGTCGATCACGACCACGATGTGCGGCAGCCGCTCCAGAGGCTCGGGGGCGTCCGGGGTCAGGCTGAAGGGGTTGCCGATCTTCTCGCCCCGGGCGGCGGCGTCGTCGATCTTGCGGTTGTAGCCGGTGAGCTGGCGCACGCCCATCTTGCTCATCAGCTTGTAGCGGCGCTCCATCTCGCCCACGCACCAGTTCAGCGCGTTGGCGGCCTGCTTCATGTCGGTGACGACCGGAGCCAGCAGGTGCGGAATGCCCTCGTAGACGCTCATCTCGAGCATCTTCGGGTCGATCAGGATCAGTCGCACGTCGCGCGCCTCGGCCTTGTAGAGCAGGCTGAGGATCATCGCGTTGATGCCCACCGACTTGCCCGAACCCGTGGTGCCGGCCACCAGGCAGTGCGGCATCCTGGCCAGGTCGGCCACGATGGGGTTGCCGACGATGTCCTTTCCGAGGCCCATGGTCAGCATGGACGAGGCGTCGTTGTAGACCTGCGAGCCCAGGATCTCCGCCAGCCGGATGGTCTGGCGCCGCGCGTTGGGCAGTTCCAGAGCCATGTAGTTCTTGCCGGGAATCACCTCGACGACGCGGATGCTGATGAGGGACAGCGAGCGGGCCAGGTCCTTGGCCAGGCCCACGACCTGCGAGCCCTTCACGCCGGTCGCGGGCTCGATCTCGTAGCGCGTGATCACCGGGCCGGGCGAAGCCGCCACCACCCTCACCTCGACGCCGAAGTCCTTGAGCTTCTTCTCGATCAGGCGGCTGGTCATCTCCAGTGTCTCGGGCGTCACCGTTTCCTGGCGGCCCGGCGCGGCATCGAGCAGGTCGACCTGGGGCAGGCGGGTGTCGGCCAGCTCGACGAAGAGCGGCTTCTGACGCTCCTTGGCCACGCGCTCGGACTTGGGCACCTCGAGCACGGGCGACTCGATGACGATGGGCGGGTGCTCGGGCAGTTCCTCGCGCACCTCCTGCACGAGCTGCTCGCGCTCGCGCAGCAGCTGCTCGCCGATGCGTCGATCCTCGGCGGCATCGGCGCGCTCCTGGCGGCGATGCCGCCAGCCGTCGATGCGCTCACCCAGCGTATCGGCCGCGTGCAGCCAGGAGAATCGCAACGCCAGCGCGCTGCCCAGCACCAGGGCGGCGATCCAGAGCACTCCCGAGCCGGCAAAGCCCAGCCAGGTCATCGAAAGCGGCCCCAGGACATAGCCCACCACGCCGCCGGCATGGCCCGGCAGGTGCGGTTCCCAGTGGTACAGGCGTGTCCACTCGAGGGCGCAGCTGGCGGCCATCAGCAGCGCGAAGCCGGCCCAGACACCCGGATGGACCTCGGCTTCGTCGTCGCCGCGCAGATGGCGGGCGAGCGCCGAGAGCCAGGTGCGGGCCGTCACGGGCAGCCACCACCAGGCCGAGAAGCCGAACAGGAAGTACAGGATGTCGGAGCCCCAGGCACCCAGGCGGCCCACGGCGTTGTGCAGCGGCGCGCCGGCGCCGGAAGTGGAGAACGCGGCGTCGGCGGAGTGGTGGGTGGCCAGGGCCAGAGCCGCCAGCAGCCACAGCACGGCGCCGGCGGCCAGCCACAGGCGGCGGCGCCAGGAGGGCGCACCGGCGGAGCCGGCCTCGCCGGTGCTCGGGAGAGGTTCGCCTCGCAGCGAACCCAGGGGGAAACTCATGGCCTCGATTGTGGCCGATGCGAACGGGTCATTCGTTCTGCAGGCGTTCCTTGATGATCACGAAGCCGTTGTCCTGGGTCTCGATGACGCCGCGCTCCTCCAGGTCCTTCATGACCCGGCTGACCATCTCGCGGGACGCACCCACGACCTTGGCCATGTCCTGGCGCGACACCTTGTGGCGGATGATCTGCACGCCGTCGGCATCGGTCTCGGCCATGTCGAGCAGGGTGCGTGCGACGCGGCCGTACACATCCAGCAGCGCCAGCGACTCGATCTGCCGGTCGGCGTTGCGCAGGCGGCGCACCAGGCCGCGCAGGATGGCGTAGGACAGCGTGGAATGCTCGGGCAGGCAGCGCGCGAAATCGGAGCGCTGCAGCACCAGCATGTCGGTCTGGATCTCGGCGCGAACCGTGGCGGAATGCGGCTCGTTGTCGATCAGACTCATCTCGCCGACGTAGTCGCCCGACTCCAGCACCGCGAGAATCACCTCGCGGCCCCGCGTGTCGGAGGTCAGGACCCGCGCCCTGCCGTTGAGCAGGATGAACAGCGCATTGCTCTTGCGCCCCTGCTCGACCACCAGCTCGCCGCGACGGAATCGGCGCTTGACCACGCTGTCGGCGATGGCTTGCGCCTGGTCGGCGGTGAGCATCGAAAACAGCGGCACGCGCCGGATCAGGTCCAGGTTCGACAACATCGACATGCGGGCTTCCTCTCGTCTTGTGCTTTTGGTCGTGCTTCGAGGCAGCGCTTGCGCACGCCGCCTAGAATCGATCTATTGTGACCACAGCCGGGTTTGCATTCATGGGGGGCTCCCACCCAGCAAGCCCTCGGCGTATGCCAGACGCGACGCACGTCGCCCCTCCAGAAAGACACTCCATGAGCCAGAACACGCATGCCCGGGTCCTGATCCTGGGCTCCGGCCCCGCCGGATGGACCGCCGCGATCTACGCCGCGCGGGCCAACCTGAAGCCTATCCTCGTCACCGGCATGGCCCAGGGCGGCCAGCTGATGACGACCACCGACGTCGACAACTGGCCCGCCGATGTGGACGGCGTCATGGGCCCCGACCTGATGCAGCGCTTCCAGGCGCATGCCGAGCGCTTCCAGACCCAGGTGGTCTACGACCATGTGAACGCGGTCGACTTCTCCCAGCGCCCCTTCAAGCTCACGGGCGACAGCGGCACCTACACCTGCGACAGCCTCATCATCGCCACGGGCGCGAGCGCCAAGTACCTGGGCCTGCCCAGCGAGCAGGAGTTCATGGGCCGCGGCGTGAGCGGCTGCGCCACCTGCGACGGCTTCTTTTACCGCGACCAGGACGTCTGCGTGGTGGGCGGCGGCAACACCGCCGTCGAGGAAGCGCTGTACCTGAGCAACATCGCCAGCAAGGTGCACCTGATCCACCGGCGCGACAAGTTCCGGGCCGAGGCGATCCTGGTGGACAAGGTCATGGCCAAGGTGGCCGCCGGCAAGATGCAGCTGCACCTCTGGAGCCAGCTCGACCAGGTCCTGGGCGACGCCAGCGGCGTGACGGGCGTTCGCATCCGCTCCACTCAGGGTGGCGACACCACGGACCTCACCCTCAAGGGCTGCTTCATCGCCATCGGCCACCAGCCGAACACCGACATCTTCAAGGGTCAGGTCGAGATGACGGACGGCTACATCGTCACCCGGACGGGCCTGGACGGCCTGGCCACCATGACCAGCGTTCCAGGCGTCTTCGCCGCGGGCGATGTGCAGGACCATATCTACCGTCAGGCCATCACCAGCGCCGGCACCGGATGCATGGCCGCACTCGACGCTCAACGTTTCCTGGAACAACAAGACGGTTGAGATCGGGTTTTCACGCTATACTCGCAGGCTTTGCCGTCTGTGGCATATCAGTCGATTTAGTGGAGAACAGCGTCATGGCACGCGTTTGCGAAGTGACGGGCAAGGGCCCGATGGTCGGGAACAACGTGTCCCATGCCAACAACAAGACCAAGCGCCGGTTCCTCCCGAACCTGCAATACCGTCGATTCTGGGTCGAGACCGAGAACCGTTGGGTCCGTCTGCGCATCAGCGCTGCGGCCCTGCGCCTCATCGACAAGAAGGGCATCGACGTCGTTCTCGCGGACATGCGTGCCCGCGGTAACGCTTAAAGCTTGAACGGAGAGAGAACATGGCCACCAAAGGCGGACGCGAGAAGATCAAGCTGGAAAGCAGTGCCGGCACCGGTCACTTCTACACCACCAGCAAGAACAAGAAGACCACGCCCCAAAAGCTGGAATTCCTGAAGTTCGATCCGAAGGCTCGCAAGCACGTCCTGTACAAGGAAACCAAGCTGAAGTAACTTCAGCGCGAGCATGAAAAAGGGGCGCCGCGGCGCCCCTTCTGCTTTGTGTCGTTCTGCCTGGTGTCGTTGTCGTGCCAACTGTCCGGATGGCAATCCGCCTGGTCTCGCCGTCCAGTCGGATTCAAGGGCCGCATCAGCGGCCCTTTGCACGTCCAGTGCCTGGCCCAGACCTCAGGCAACTTGAGACAGCTTCAGGTCAGGCCGGCTGCAACTTCCAGGGAGACCACGGCGGGCCAGGGGAATCCGCAGGAAGCCACGCGGGGCATGACCCGGGCGGTTCCTGCTGGCGAGGGGCCGCTCCCGCGGCGCCTCGCCGGGGCGGCATCAGGCCCGAGCGGCCCGCAGCTTCAGCGAGAACTCCTGCAGGGCGGCGATGCCGCTGCTCTCGGCACGGCGGCACCAGGCCTGCAGTTCCGTCACGGCCTGATCGGCGGAGACATTGGTGCGGGTCCAGAGCTGGCGCAGTTCCTCGCGCATGGCGACCAACTGGGCCAGCTTCGGGCTGTCGCCCAGTGCTGCCTGCAGCTGCGGCTTCACGCCCTGCGGAATCTTCTCGTCGTCGCGGTGCAGCCAGGCCTGCGCCAGGCGCAGGTTGGCCAGCTTGGCGGAGTTGTTGGCGCCTTGCGCCTTCAGCTGTTCGAGCTCGGCGGCCACGGCGCGCTTGAGCTCGGCGGCGTACTTCGCCATGACCTCGTAGCGGTTGGCGATGATCGCCTCGAGCGTCTTGCCGTCCGGCTGCGGCTTGATCTCGCCCAGCGCCAGTTTCGGCGCCGTCTTGCGCACCTTGGCCCAGCCCACCATCTCCATCAGGCGGATGTAGCCCCAGCCGATGTCGAATTCGAACGGCTTGACCGACAGCTTCGCCGAGGTCGGGTAGGTGTGGTGGTTGTTGTGCAACTCCTCGCCGCCGATGATGATGCCCCAGGGCGAGATGTTGGTGGACGCGTCCTGCGCCTCGAAGTTGCGGTAGCCCCAGTAGTGGCCGATGCCGTTGATGATGCCGGCCGCCGTGATGGGGATCCAGGCCATCTGCACCGCCCAGATGGTGGCGCCGGCAGCACCGAACAGCACGAGGTTGATGATCATCATCAGGCCAACGCCCTGCCAGGAAAACCGGGTGTACAGGTTGCGCTCGATCCAGTCGTCGGGCGTGTTGTGGCCGTACTTGTCCAGGGTCTCCTGGACCTTGGCTTCGGCACGGTACAGCTCGCTGCCGGTCAGCAGCACGGTCTTGATGCCGCGCGTGACCGGGCTGTGCGGGTCATCAACCGTCTCGCACTTCGCATGGTGCTTGCGGTGGATGGCCACCCACTCCTTGGTGACCATGCCGGTGGTCAGCCACAGCCACAGCCGGAAGAAGTGCGAGGGGATGGGACCCAGCTCCAGGGCACGGTGCGCCTGCGCACGGTGCAGGAAGATCGTCACGGCCGCGATCGTGATGTGCGTGAACACCAGGGCCACGATCACCAGCTGCCAGGGCGAGGCCCCGAGCAGGCCGTGGGCCAGCCATTGCACGAGCGCATCGTGCACCGTCATCAGAAAATCCATCCAGGAGCCTTCCCGCCCGTCAATCAGGCGCAACGTCGATTCTATGTGACGGACCCCCCTAGGAGTCGCGGGAAATGCGTACTGAAAGGTCAATCACACACCGGCCATATGGGGCCGGTTCGACCCAGGTCAACGCCTGCGCCAGGCCGCTGCGAAGAAGCCATCCGTGCCATGTCGGTGGGGCCACAAGCGCAGGTAGCCATCGGTGTCCAGTTCGGCGGCACGCTCCACATGGGCCGCCTCCAGGGCCTTGACGGCCGGGATCCGCTCGAATTCCTGCCCATGGACGGCCTCGAAGGCCTCGGCGACGGCCTCGTTCTCGGCCCGCAACAGGCTGCAGGTGGCATAGACCAGGCGCCCGCCGGTGGCCACCAGGCGCGACGCGCTGTCCAGGATGCGCCCCTGCAGCGCCTGCAGCTCGGCCACGTCCTTGGGGGACTGGCGCCACTTGAGGTCAGGGTTGCGGCGCAGGGTCCCGAGGCCCGAGCAGGGTGCGTCGACGAGCACCCGGTGCATCTTGCCCACCAGGCGCTTGATGCGGTCGTCGCGTTCGTGGGCGATCTGGATCGGATAGACGTTGGACAGGCCACTGCGCGACAGGCGCGGCTTCAGGGCGTCCAGCCGATGGCCGGAGATGTCGAAGGCGTACAGCCGACCGGTGTTGCGCATGGCCGCGCCCAGCGCCAGGGTCTTGCCGCCGGCGCCGGCGCAGAAATCGGTGACCATCTCGCCACGGTGGGCGTCCAGCAGCAGCGCCAGCAGCTGGCTGCCTTCGTCCTGCACCTCCACCTCGCCGCGCAGGAAGGGCTCGGTGCGCTGCAGCGCCGGCTTGCCCGGCACGCGCAGGCCCCAGGGGGAAAACGGCGTGGGCTCGGCGTCGATGCCTGCCGCGGCCAGGGCGGCCTGCGCCTCGGGGCGCTTGATCTTGAACACGTTCACCCGCAGGTCCAGCGGAGCCGGCTCGTTCAGCGCGGCGGCGAGCCCCTGGCAATCCTCGTCGCCCAGCTGCTGCTTCAGAGCGCCGGCCAGCCAGTCCGGCAGGTTGTGGCGCAGCTTCTCGGGCAGCGAGGTCAGGTCGATGGCATTCACCTGCTGGGCCCAGATCTTCTCGTTCGGGCCCAGCGAGCGCTGCAGGTAGGCGCGGTCGCCCTGCCAGGCCAGGATGGCCAGGCGGCGTTCCAGCGAGCCGGTGCCGCTTTGCGCGAGGTGGTGGTACAGCAGGCGGCGGCGCACTACGGCATAGGCCGTCTCGGCCAGCGTGTGGCGTTCGCGGTGGCCGAGTTCGCGGCGGTGGCGGAAGAACTCGGAAACCACGTTGTCGGAGGGTTCGTCGAACTTCAGCACCGCGCGCAGCAGCTCGATGGTCAGGTCCAGCAGGGCATTGGGGTGCATGGTCAGGGGAAGAAGTAGCTCTGGGGGGCGCCCGCAGTCTGCACCACTCGCAGGCCTGCGACGTGCAATTCGCCGTCGAGGAACCAACGCACGGCGAGCGGGTAGATCGAATGTTCCGCCGCCAGCACGCGGTCGGCCAGCGATTCGGGGGTGTCGTCGGCCTTCACCGGTACCACCGCCTGGGCGACGATCGGTCCGTGGTCGAGTTCGGGCGTCACGAAGTGCACCGTGGCACCGGCCACCTGGCAGCCGGCCTCGATGGCGCGCCGGTGCGTGTGCAGGCCCGGGAAGGCCGGCAGCAGCGACGGGTGGATGTTCAGCATGCGCCCGGCATAGCGCCGCACGAACTCGTCGCCCAGTATGCGCATGAAGCCGGCC
This sequence comes from uncultured beta proteobacterium, assembly GCA_903938815.1. GTDB lineage: Bacteria > Pseudomonadota > Gammaproteobacteria > Burkholderiales > Burkholderiaceae_C > Rubrivivax. The sequence goes on along the minus strand of CAJAES010000007.1, from coordinate 11,642 downwards.
AGCACGATGACGTCGGGCCGGTGGGCGTCGATGGCGGCGGCGAGCGCGGCGTCGAAGGCGTCGCGGCTGGCGTGGGCGCGGTGGTCCAGCGCCTGCGTGGCGATGCCTTGCCCTGCAGCCCAGGCCAGGCCCGCGGCGTCAGCGCGGTTGGACAGCGCAGCCACCACGCGGGCCGGCCAGGCCTCTTCGGCGCAGCGCTGCACGATGGCCTCGAGGTTGGAGCCGCGGCCGCTGAGAAGGACGACGATGCGCTTCATGGAGGGGCGGGAGTGTACGTCTGAGACAATCCCGCCCTCCCCCACTGACCGCCGCCGCCCATGCGATCCCGCGTCCTTTCCGGCATGCGCCCCACCGGCGCCCTGCACCTCGGCCACTACCACGGCGCCCTGAAGAACTGGGTTCGCCTGCAGGACGAGTACGAAGCCTTCTACTTCGTGGCCGACTGGCACGCGCTGACCACGCACTACGAAGAGCGCGATGTGCTGGAGCGCCATGTCTACGACATGGTGATCGACTGGATCGCCGCCGGCCTGGACCCGGAGAAGTCCACGATCTTCATCCAGAGCCGCCTGCCCGAGCACGCTGAGCTCTTCACGCTGCTGGCCATGGGCACGCCGCTGGGCTGGCTCGAGCGCGTGCCAACCTACAAGGACCAGATGGAGAAGCTCAAGGATCGCGACCTCGCGACCTACGGCTTCCTGGGCTACCCGCTGCTGCAGGCGGCCGACATCCTGATCTACAAGGCCGCGTTCGTGCCCGTCGGCGAGGACCAGTCCTCCCACGTCGAGCTCACGCGCGAGGTGGCCCGCCGCTTCAACCACCTGTACGGCCGCCGCGCCGGCTTCGAACTGCAGGTGGCCGCCGCGCTGGCCAAGCTGCCCAAGGACGACCAGCGCTACTTCGAGAAGCAGCGCAAGACCTTCGGCGAGACCGGCGCCGCGGAAGCCCTGGCCAAGGGCGAAGGCCTGCTGAAGAAGGCCGCCGCCATCGAAGGCTGGACGGCCGACGACACCGAGGTGCTGCAGGGCCACCTGAAGGGCGGCGGCAAGAGCGTGCTGACCGAGCCCCATGCACTGCACACCGAGGTTCTGCGCCTGCCCGGCCTGGACGGCACCAAGATGAGCAAGAGCTACGGCAACGCCGTGCTGATGCGCGACGAGGCGCCCGTGGTGGAAAAGAAGATCCGCGGCATGGTGACCGACCCCGCGCGAGCGCGCCGCACCGATCCCGGCACGCCGGAAAAGTGCCCGGTGTGGGCCTTCCACAAGATCTACAGCGACGAAGCCACGCAGGATTGGGTGGTCAAGGGCTGCACGACGGCCGGCATCGGCTGCCTGGATTGCAAGCAGCCCGTGATCGATGCCGTGGTGCGCCAGCAGCAGCCCTGGAAGGACCGCGCCGAGCAGTACCTGGCCAATCCGAAGCAGGTGCACTGGATCGTCGAGATGGGCACCGAGCGCGCGCGCACCGTGGCCCGCCAGACCATGAAGGACGTACGGGAGGCCATGGGCCTGAACTACGGATGAAGCTGCAGACCATCGAACTCGACAGCGGTGTCGCACCCCGCGCCACCGTCATCGTGCTGCACGGCCTGGGCGCCGACGGCACCGACTTCCTGTCCTTCGCCGACGAACTGGAACTGTCCGGGGTCGGCCCGGTGCGCTGGGTCTTCCCACGCGCCCCGGTGCGGCCGGTCACCATCAACAACGGCCACCGCATGCGGGCCTGGTACGACATCCTGGGCACGGACCTGGTACGACGCGAGGACGAGACCGGCCTGCGCGAGACCTTCGCGGCGGTGCACGAACTGCTCGACCGCGAGGTGGCGCGCGGCGTGCCCGCCAACCGCATCGTGCTGGCCGGCTTCTCGCAGGGCTGCGCGGTCACGCTGGGCGCGGGGCTGCGCTACGGGCAGCGGCTGGCGGGCCTCGCCGGCCTGTCGGGCTACCTGCCGCTGGCACCCAGCACCGAAGACGAGCGCGCCCACGCCAACGCCCTGACGCCGGTCTTCATGGCGCACGGCCAGCGCGACGGCGTGGTGCCGCTCGCGCGCGGCAGCGCCTCGCGCGACGCCCTGAAACAGTTGGGCATGGACGTGCAGTGGCACGACTACCCGATGGAACACTCGGTGTGCCTGGAAGAGGTGCAGGACCTGGAGCGCTGGTTGCAGCAGGTCCTGGCCTGATTCAGCCGCCAGCGGGTCGGGGCGGCACAGGGACTGTGCGGCCCCGGGCCGGATCAATGCGCGACGTTGACCCGGTTGCGCCCGCCATGCTTGGCCGCGTAGAGCGCCTGGTCGGCGCGCTCGAACCAGCCGTCGGCCGACTCTGACCGCCGACGCGCGGCGACGCCGAGCGACACGGTCACCTGCCCGATGGGGTCGCCGCCCTCGCGTCGGCGGATGCGGCTGTTGGCCACGGTGCTGCGGATCTTCTCCGCCAGCGCCTGGGCATGCACCAGGCCCGCTTCGGGCAGCAGGATCGCGAACTCCTCGCCGCCGACACGCGCGGCCATGTGCTCCGGGCCCACGCAGGCCCGCACGCCCTGGGCGACGGCGCGAAGCACCTGGTCGCCGAAGAGGTGGCCGTAGGTGTCGTTCACCTTCTTGAAGTGGTCGATGTCCGTCAGCAGCAGGCAACCCTGACCGCCGTCGTCACCCAGGCAGGCAGCCAGGCGAAGATCGAAGGCCCGGCGGTTGGCCAGGCCGGTGAGCGCATCGCGCATGGCCTCCTCGCGGGCGCGGTCGAGTTCGCGCTTCAGGCGCTCCACCTCGCCACGCGAGCCTTGCAGTCGCGATTGCAGTTCGCCCACCGCCGTGCGCATGGCCTGGGTGTCGGTGCGCATGGCTTCGCTGAGCGCCGGTTGTGCGGCATGGCCGTCCGCCACGGCCTGCTGCCAGTTCGCCAGCGCAGATTCGAAGCGCTCGGAGTGCATGCCGGCCTGACGGGCCGACTCGCCCACGTCGTCCAGGATGCCGCGGAAGCCTTCGGCCACGCGGGCGGCCGCCTGGGTGTCCACATCCATCACATGCTTGTGATAAAGACGGGCGGTCTGGGCGTCGTCCAGCATGGCGCCATCGGCCATCAGCGATTCGATCTCGGCGCTGAGTGCCGCATTCCGGCCTGCCACGTGCTCGTACCAGACGGCGTAGCTGAGCGGATGCGGGCGCGCCGTCTGCCGCGTCATCAGTGGCAAGGCCATGCGCAGGCATTCGGCGGCGCGAACCGCCGTTTCTTCGTATTTGATTCGAGACATGCGCTTCTCTCTCTGGATCAGGAACTTCTTCATTTTCGGCACGGCACGTAAAAGGTGCAGTGCAAGATCTGACAGGTAGCACATATCACTTTGTAACCAATATCTAGCTCGGCGAGCCGCAGTACCCGGGTCGAAGGACGGCCGGGGCTGTGGGCGCTATGCTCTCGCCCCCCATGGCAGGCATCCACATCACCGACATCGAGAGCGCCATCAACCACTGGCGCGAACGTTCCCCGTCGCCCGACGGCATCACGGCCTGCGCCGAAGTGCGGGCCCTGGCAGAGGTGTACGCGCTGCTCGTCTACTACCGCGAGGCCTACGCAGATGAAGCCTCGATGCCGCCGCGCGCCCGGGCGGCGTGGCTGGCCTGGTACGCCACCACCCCGGACGCGCCCTGCATCGCCATCTGCTCCACGAGCCAGGGCGACGCGGTGTGCAAGGGCTGCGGCCGCAGCTTCGACGAAGTGCAGCACTGGCCCAGCCTGAGCCCCGCCGAGAAGCGCATCGTCTGGCGCCGCATCACCACTGAGGGCACGGCATGGCGCTTCAACCGCTATGCAGAGCGTGCCCGCTCACCGCACGACGCCGCCCCGCCCGGGGCCGGGGCTTGAGCGCTCAACGCGGCGAGAACCTGCGCCGGATCGGCAACCTGGCCTGGCCGGTCTTCATCGGTCAGCTGGCCGTGATCGGCTTCTCGACCATCGACACCCTGCTCGTGGCGCGCGGCTCGCCCGCCGATCTGGCCGCGCTGTCGGTCGGATCTTCCGCCTACATCACGGTCTTCATCGGGCTGATGGGTGTGGTGCTGGCGCTCGGGCCCATCGTCGGCCAGCTGTTCGGCGCCGGCAAGGTCGAGCAGGCCGGCCGCCAGTTGCACCAGGCCGTCTGGGTGGCGCTGGCCATGGCGGCTCTCGGAGCGCTGGTGCTGGTGTTTCCGCAGCCCTTCCTCTCGCTGGCGCAAGCGCCGCCCGAGGTGGAAGAACGGGTGCGCGGCTACCTGCTCGCACTGGCGGTGGCGCTGCCTGCGGCCCTGCTGGTGCAGGCCTACCGCGGCTTCAACAATGCCATCTCCCGCCCCAAGGCCGTGATGGCGCTGCAGGTCTCGGGGCTGGCGCTCAAGGTGCCCTTGTCGGTGCTGCTCGTGCTCGGCGCGCCGGGCATCGGCCTGCCCGCGCTGGGGTTGCTGGGCTGCGGGGTCGCCACGGCGGTCGTGATGTGGCTGCAGGCTCTGGCGGCGTGGATGATCCTGCGGCGCGATCCGTTCTACGCGCCCTTCTCGCTGCTTGGCCGGGGGCTGGATGCACCGGACCGCAAAGCCATCGGAACGCAGCTGCGGCTGGGCGTCCCCATGGGGCTCTCCATCATGGTCGAGGTCAGTGCTTTCAGCATGATGGCGGTGTTCATCGCGCGGCTGGGTATCCTGCAATCGGCCGGACACCAGATCGCGGCCAACCTGGCCTCGGTGATGTTCATGATGCCGCTGGCCTTGTCCAGCGCCACCATGACGCTGGTGGCCCAGCGCGTGGGCGCCAGGGACATGCGCGACGCACGACGACTGGCCTGGCACGGGCTCGAGCTGGGCATCGTCATCGCAATGCTGATGGCGACGGCGCTCTGGTTCGGCCGCGACGCCGTAGCGCGGGTCTACACGCAGGACGCCACCGTCCTGGCCGTGACCGTGCCGCTGCTGGCGTGGGTTGCGGTGTTCCACCTGGCCGACGTGGTGCAGGCCATCACCTCGTTCGTGCTGCGCGCGTTTCGCATCGCGACCTTGCCGATGCTGATCTTCGCCGGGGCGCTCTGGGGCCTCGGCCTGGGCGGCGGCTGGCTGGTGGTCTTCGGCCCGTTCGACATCACGCCAGCGGCCTGGCGTTCGCCTACGGGCTACTGGGCCGCCGCAACAGCGGGACTCGCCGTGGCCGGGCTGGCAATGACGCTGCTGATGGCCCGGACTCTGAACCGAGCGGTACGCGAAAGCTGAAGCAGGTGCCGCCGCCATCGCGCGCGGCGCAACTGACTCGTCCGTGGTGGCGCTCGGCGATCTGCCGCACCAGCGCCAGCCCGAGTCCGATGCCGCCCTCGCGCTCGGCATGTCCGGGCAGCCGGAAGAACGGCTCGAAGATGCGTTCACGGTAGGCTTCGGGCACACCCGCCCCGCGGTCGGACACCACCACGACCGCGCAACCGGGCTCGTGCACCACGGCCACCTCGATCGCGCCGCCACCATAACGGCGCGCGTTCTCGATCAGGTTGCGCAGCGCACGCCGCAGAAGACGTTCCTCGCCGACGACCGTGAGCGAGTCGCCGGTGGCGCCGGCGCCCACGCGCGCGGCCTCCTCGGCGGCCAGGCCGAGCAGATCGACGGGCTCGAGCGGCGGGGTGCCGGTCTGCGCATCGAGCCGGCTGGCCAGCAGCACTTCCTCGACCAGCGCATCGAGCTCGCCGATGTTGGTCTGCACCTCCGATTGCAGCGCAAGGCGCTGCTCGGGCGTGGCTTCGTCGATCATCTCCAGGGCCATCTTCAGGCGGGCGAGCGGCGAACGCAGCTCGTGGCTGGCGTTGGCCAGCAGGCTCTGGTGCGAACGCACGAGGGCTTCGATGCGCGCGGCCGAGCGGTTGAAGCTGGCCCCCAGCGCCGCCACCTCGTCGTGCCCGTCCTCGGAGACCCGCTGGCTCAGGGCGCCAGCCCCGAAGGCGTCGACGCCCTGCTTGAGCGACTCGAGCCGCCGCGTCAGCCGGCGGACCACGGGCCAGGCGCCGGCCGCCACAGCAGCGAACAGCAGCGCGAGCAGCACGAGGAACGCCAGGCCATCGGGCACCCCGGGCAGTTCGAAGCCGCTGATGGGGGGCGGCGTGACCCGGAAAGGGCCCGGCTCGGCGCCGGCCGGGCCCTCGGCGGCGCCGCCCAGCGAGCGCGGCGGCCGCGGCCGCATCACCCACAAGGTGCGGCCGTCGTCGAAGGGAATCGGCAGCATGCGGCGGAACGGCGGCGAGAGGTCGACCTCGCGTTGCCTGAAACTGTCGGACGCCCCGATGCGCTCGCCATCGGCGGCATCCAGCGCCATCGGCAGGCGCAGGCGCTCGGACCAGTCGCGCAGGCCGATGGCCTGCTCGTCATACGGGCGGTCTGCCGTCGGCAAGGAGCGCTGGACGAGTTCACCCCAGGCCGAGAGGCGGTCCCGCATCGAGGATTCGAAACGGCCGCGCTCCTGCTCCAGGTGCCTCTGGACCAGCCAGCCCGAGACCAGCGCGAACAGCGCCAGCGTGGCGACGACCGTGAGCCAGATCCGGACGTAGAGCGACTTCAATCCTCGGCGTCCTGCTTGCGGGCGAAGACATAGCCGCTGCCGCGCACGGTCAGCACGCGCTTGGGCGCCTTGGGGTCATCCTCGATCAGGGCCCGGATGCGCGAGATGTGGACGTCGATGCTGCGGTCGAAGGCCTCCAGGGGGTGGCCCTTGAGGGCGTCCATGATCTGGTCGCGCGAGAGCACGCGGCCCGGGCTGCGGGCCAGCACCACCAGCAGGTCGAACTGGTGGCCGGTGAGGTCGCAGGCCTTGCCGTCGAGCCGGGCCTGGCGCGCGCCGAGGTCGATCTCGAGGCGACCGAAACGCAGCACGTCGTCGGCTTCCGGCTCGGGCGCGGCACGGCGCAGGAGAGCCTTCACGCGCGCCAGCAGTTCGCGCGGCTCGAAGGGCTTGGGCAGGTAGTCGTCGGCGCCGATCTCCAGCCCGACGATGCGGTCGGTGGGCTCGCCGCGTGCCGTGAGCATCAGCAGCGGCAGGCGGCGCAGGCGCGGGTTGCCGCGCAACTCGCGCGTGAGGTCCAGGCCGTCGCCGTCGGGCAGCATCAGGTCGAGCAGCAGTGCGTCGTAGGCGTTCTGCGCCAGTCGCTCCCGGCCGGTGGCCAGCGTGCCGGCCGTGTCGACCTCGAAGCCGTTTCGGCGCAGGTAGTCGCCCACCATCGCGGTCAGGCGGGCGTCGTCGTCGATCAGCAGCAGTCGGTTTGTCATGGCGGACGGGCCGTGGACGGCGCCGGGGTCAATGGCCCATTGGACCAAAAGCGCCCCGGGAACCCAAGGGGCGCCGGGGCAAAGGCCTGATCATCAGGCCAGAGGAGCTGGAAAATTCGATGGTGCGCGTTCAGCCGCTCTTGCGTTCGGAGGGCTGGCCCTGGCGTTGATGATGCATCCCGGGTGCGGCCGTGGCCGCAGCGCCGGCGGTGCCGGCGACGGCCAGGGTCGTCATCGCCAGCAACTGGCGCAGGTTCTTGCGTTGGGACATGCAGATCTCTCTGGGGGCCGCGATGAAACGATCATGCGCCCGACCCGTAGCCCGCCCATGCCCGCCCCGTAAAGTTGGGTGAAGCGGTGCCGGGCCGGCGCCGGACGCTGGCGGGCCTACCTGGGGGTTGCGCTGTCCACGCGCACCAGGCGGCGCTGCAGGTGAAAGAGCGTCTGCGCGCTGCGTAGATCCAGGCGCAGCAGCAGCCCGCTGGTGCGATCGACCACGATGGCGCCTTCCAGCCGCGTGGATGTCTCGCCGCGCGGCACATCCCCGAAGAGTTCGATCACCGCGACATCGAACGCCCGGCCCGCGATCGACTGCGGGCCTACGGCCACCACCTGCCCGCGCACGCGCGCCCGCAGCAGGCTGTCGCCGCTGACGGCGATATCGCCGGCCAGCACATCGCCCAGCGCCATGGGCCGGCGCAGCAGGCGGCGCCACACCAGGGTGCCGGGGGGCGCCTCGATGACGTTGCCCGCCAGGTCCTGGCGCCAGACGGTGGGCACACCCACGGCATCGCTGAGAAACTCGATCTCGTCGCGCCGAAGCGCCATCATGGTGAGGGTCTGCTCGCGCAGAGGGTCGCGCGGGCTGGTCTGGTCTTCGTACACCAGCCGTTCGCCGGGCAGCACCGGCAGCGCCGCGGCCCGCTCGGGCGGCATGGCGGAAGGCGGTGGCGCGCAGTTCTTCTGGCGCGCAGCGGTCTGCAAGGCCTCGAAGCGGCCTTTCAGGCGGGCGAGCGCCTCGGCATCGGCTCCGTCGGGGCGCATCGCCAGAAGCGCGGGCCAGAACACGGCCAGGCCGATGCCGAGCGCCACCACATGCTGCCCTGCACGCTCGTCGACCGTCCAGGACATGTCGACGGCGCGCTGCTGAACCAGATCCATCTCGTCGTGGATGCGGGTGCAGTTCCAGGTGGCGAAATCCGCCGGGTTCGACGGCAACGGCTGCACATCGACAGCCCGCGTGGCGCAGCCCGCTGCCAGCACGGCTGCAAGCAGGCAGCCGGCCCAGGGGCGCGCGGTCACGCGGAGTTCGTTGCGAATGGACACAAGCTTATTGTGCCGCGCCGTTCAGCGGGCTCACTTGGGCGCGCTGGCGGCCTTTTCCTTCATCTTCTCGGCGGCGCCCGGGTGCCGGTCAGCGAAGCGCTTCTTGGCGGCGGCCTGCTCTTCCGGGGACATCGACTCCCACTTGGCGCGCGCCTTTTCCTTGGCGGCCGCCTTCTCTTCGGGGGTCATGTTCTTCATCTTCTCGCGCATGGCTTCGCGGCGCTCGTTCGGCACTTGCGCTTGCGCAGTGGCCGTGGCGGCGAGGACGGTGGCGGCGAGGAGGATCGTGAGGATGCGTTTCATGCGTGGGCTCCGTGCAGGGGTGGGACAGACCTACCCACAATGTACGAGGTGGGACTGGGGTTGACCCGATGACTGCAAAGCTTTGTTGCCGGAGCCCGATGGCGCAGGAAAGCGAGACCGCGCGCCCGGAGATCCAACGCCCGCCGCGGCCGCCAGTGTGCACAGGCAGCCGAACCAGGCGTCACTTCACCTGCTTCGCCAGCCCGTCGAAGTAGACCACCTGGGTGGTGTAAGGCTCGGAAGCGCGCGTGAGGAAGGAGTTGTAGATGCCCAGCTTCAGGGAATGCCCAGCGGAGGCATTGGGCAGGGTGGCGCGGGTCTCGTCGACCTTCAGGACGCCATCGACGTACACACGGACATAGCCGTCGGGCTGCGACGTGGACTTCACTTCGTAGCGCACGTGCAACCAGCGCTCGAAGGGGTTCTCGAGCACCGTGTAGAGGTTCAGGGTGTCGTACGTGAAGCCGATGTGCGTGCGCACCTGCAACTGGCCCGACTGGCTGACCTCCAGGTAGGCCGTGACGCCGTAGATATCGTCCTGGATGAAGTTGATCTGCGTCAGGAACAGCGCGCTCCCGCCCTTGGGCCGCAGGCGCGGTTGCGCCGGCAGGTAGAGATGGGTGTTGTAGGTGATCACCTTGCCTTGCGTGCCGGACCGCTGGAGTTCGTTGATCTCGTGGCGGCTGCGGTCGTTGATGCAGTCGTTGTAGCCGCTGTTGGCACTGCAGTCGCCGGGGCGGACCTCGAAACGAAGTGACTTCGTGCCAGCGAAGACCGGCTGCTGGTTCGCTGCATCCACGGCCAGGCAGCCATAGGCCTGTGCACGGATGGGATGCGAGGTCTCGAAATCCAGGCCACCGGTGGTGTCGGCATCCGTGACGCCGGTGCAGGTGGTGCCGGTCGGCGTGACCATCAGGCCCGTCAGGGTCGGGTCTGCCGGGCTGGGCGTGCCCGCCACGGCATCGTCGCCACCGCTGTCGCCACCCCCGTCGCCGCAACCGGAGACGGCGATCAGGAGTGAGAGGGAAAGGCAGTTCAGCAACCGTGGGCTCATCGAGATCTCCGTTGACTTCAGTGCATGCGGCCGGGCCCACAAGCACAGGGCACGGTCGTTGAAGCACGCCTCGTCGTCGGGATCCGGCATGGCAGTGGGGAACACGCCCCCGGCGGGTCGATGCTAGGCGGGTGAAGGGCCGACCGTCCATCCTGCGAAAGTCTGGTTTCTGCGGGTCATGGGCAGGTTGACGAAGGCGCCTGAGGGGGCGGCCGTGCATGCGCAGACCTGCGACGCCCTGCGACGCCCTGACCCGGCGAAAGATCTGCGGCGGCCTTGTTCGCCAGCGCCCACGCACCCGGTTCATTGCCGCCAGAAAACCCGCCAGGTTCGCGGCACACGATCGGCGCATCTGCATCTCCATTCGATTGGGGACGCAATGCGCGCACCTGAGACACAACAGCGTCGCAATCGGGCACCGAAATGTGAGACTTCAATTGCGGACAACACAGGCTCCGACACACTTTCAGCAACCAATCAGGTTGAATCCGTGAAAAATCTCGTTCTGGCTTCTGTTCTCACATTGTGCGCAATCGGAGCACAGGCGCAGGTCTATGGCGAACTCGGCTACACCAGCCTCTCCACCAAGGAACTCGTCACCAAGCCGAAGCTGGATGACCTCAACACCAGGACGTCGCCCAAGGCAATCCGAGGAATCGTCGGCTATGAATTGACGCCCAACATCACGGTCGAAGGCATGATCGCGATCGGCATGGGCAACGTCGATGTCGATGACAAAGGCAAGACGATCCCCCTGGCGACGTACAAGGTCCAGAATATTCTCGGCCTGTACATCAAGCCGAAGTTCAAGGTCGTGGGTGGTCTCGAAGTCTTTGTGCGCGCGGGTCTCGCGCGCACCCAGCGGGAATTCGATATTCCCAAGTACGACCCCATCTCCGATAACGAGCTCAACTTTTCCTACGGGGCCGGCCTTCGCTATTCCATCAACCCGACAGCATCGTTGAACGTCGACTACATGCAATACCTGAACAAGGTCGGGCTTGAAATCAACGGCTTGACGGTCGGCATTGGCATGAAGTTCTGAGTACCGGGCCTGCTGTCCCACTCCAGTTCGCAATGCGAACGAGTGCGGCTGCAATTCCCGAGCCTAGAATTGCCTGAAAGCCCGATGCTGCGCATCGGGCTTTTGCAATTGGACGGGCAGGCCTGATGCACCCGTGCCATGGCTCGCAAACTCACGGGCCTTGCGTGCGCGCACGTGGCGCGAGAAAGGGTGGCCCCGCCCCGGTTCGGTTCGGGCCCGCCAGACCCGCCCTTGCACCCGCGCGCCCATGCACGCGTACACCCGCATACGCCCGCATACGCCTGCACCGCTGCTCCCTGTCACTGGCCGCGCAATGCCGGCCACGCCATCGAGGCCAGAGCGCTCGGTCGGGCGAGGATGGGGCCCAGGTCGGGCGCTGAAACGGACGCTTCCAGAGTGCCACCAACCAGCGAGGCGCCCACGAAAAAGCCCCGTCCAGCGGGGCTTTTTCGTGCATTCGGCGGGCTCTGATGGAGCCCGGCGGTTGCGTCTCTGGCGGAGCAGGAAGGTAATGTCCCGAGACGTGGTGTAAGTCGTCAACCCGGACAGGTTGAGATACACATGCTCAGCGCGGCACAGCCGAGAGCCGAGTGGGCACAGTATCGCTGACGGTCTGCAGGCCCTCAAGCTGCATGTAGCGCCGGTTC
>CAJAES010000006.1 GCA_903938815.1 uncultured beta proteobacterium | reverse complement strand
CTTTGCTCCTTGGGCCATGCCTTCGTGCACTTGGCCATCGAGCCTGGACACAACGGCAGTGCCGTCGCCCTCGTCGGTCAGTCGAGTATCTTCTCGCCCGCATCCTACGACAGACTGGGGTTTGTCGTCGACAAACCTTGCGGGCACCATCTCATCGGCTCAGGAAACCGCCCCGGAACCGTACAGCCCGGACAGCAGCCGGCCCTGGCTGAAACGTTCGGGCGCATAGGGCGCCAGCGACAGGTCGGTCGGCATCCCCAGGGCCTCCTGGGCCATCAGGCGGCCCACGGCGGGCGACAGCTTGAACCCGTGGCCGGAGAAGCCGAAGGCCAGCATCAGGCCGGGCAGCCCCTCGACCCGGCCGAGCACGGGGTTCCAGTCGGGCGTGACGTCGTAGACGCCCGTCCAGGAGGCTGCCAGCCCCGCCGTCTCGAAGGACGGGAAGCGGTCGGCCACCTGCAGGCCCACATCGATGACGGCGTCCATCGGGATGTCGCCGGGCTCGATGTCGGGCACCTCCAGCACCTCGCCCGCGATGCCTTCGCTGACCAGCATCTGGCGCCCGCCGTAGCTGCGGCAATACAGCATGCCGGGGGAGCCGAGGTCCTTGTAGACCGGCATGGCATTGGTGTAGGGCTGGGGCCCTTCGAGCGCGAAGACGCGATGGCGCTCCGGCTTGAGCGGAATCGTCATCCCGGTCCAGCCTTCGAGCTCGCGGCTCCAGATGTTCTGTGCGCTGATGACCAGGGGCGCCTCGACCCGGCCCTGGGTGGTCTCGACACCGGTGATGCGCCCGTCCTGGCGCAGCAGGCGTTGCACGCTCACGCCCTCCAGGAAACGAACCCCCTGCCGGCGCGCGGACCGCGCGAAGCCGGTGGCGACGAGATACGCGTCGGCGAAACCCGCCTCGGGCTCGTAGCCGATCAGGGCCGCGTCGTCGAAGCGGCACAGGGGCAGCCGGTCGGCGGCCTGAGCCGCGTCCAGCATCTGCAGCGGGATGCCCATGGCCTGCTGCTGCTTCAGCGAAGCGCGCAGCGCGCCCAGGCGCTCGCCCTCGGGCGCGGCGATCAGGTAGCCGCACTTCACCAGGCCGGAGGCGGCGTCCTCGTCGCCCACGTACTCGGCGAAGCGCTCGAACGCGGAGAACGAACGGCGTGCGAGCTCCACGTTCTCGGGCACGGAGTAGTGCGTGCGCAGGATGCCGCTGGACTGCGCGGTGGTGCCGGCGCCGATCTGCAGGCGGTCGATCACGAGCACGTTGCGGGCGCCGAGTTCGGCCAGGTGCCAGGCGATGGAGCAGCCGACGACCCCGGCCCCGATCACGATCACGTCAGGTTTGAGCATGCGCGCAGTCTCGCGGCGGGCTAGCCGGGCAGCGGCGACCATTGCCGCGGCTGATCCAGAGCATCAGCCGGCGTGTCGGCGCGACTCGGCGTTGGCGCTCAGCGCCGAGGCTTCGAGCTTGAGTGTCGGCAGCAACTGGCGGCGCAGGTCGCGCACCGCCACGCGCACCAGCGTGGCGGTCTCCGCGGCCAAGCCGCCCAATTCGCCGCTGCGGCTGGCGAGCCAGAAGCGGCGCTCCAGCAACGGATACGGCGCGCCGTTGCGCCTGAAGGCGGACAGCGGCACGATCTGCACCGCCTGCGCGTGGTGGCGCGACTGCCACAGGCACAGCGGTGTCGTCAGGCCGAAGCCCAGGCCGGCGGCCACCAGGCTCAGCAGGGGGTCGGTGGCGTCGAACTCGTAGCGGCGCTCGAGCGCGGGGTCGTGGCGGCGCAGGTAGGCGTCGATCTGGCCGCCGATCAGGGAGCGCGTGCTGTAGCCCAGGAATGGCAGGCTGGCGCCCAGCGCCTGCAGCGTGCGGGGAGTGGGCAGCGCCTGGCCCGGCGGCAGCACCACGACATAGCGCTCGGTGAGCAGCGGCAGCGTGTCGATGCCGGGCGCGGCGCCCGGGTCCTGCGTACCGATGAGCAGGTCGAGCTGACGCTCGGCAAAGCGCTGGTACAGGTCGGGCATCAGGCCGGACAGCAGCTGCAGGCGCTGCACGCGGCCGAAGAGGCCGCGCACGAGCTGCGGCCCGAGCGTGGCGGCGAAGGAATCGACGCAGCCCAGCCGCACCGCGCTGCGGGCCGAGCGGCTGAGGCTGCGCACGCCCTCGTCCATCTCTCGCGCGCGCTGCAGCAGCTCGAGCGCATGGTCGTACAGCCGGCGTCCGCTGGCAGTCGGGTGGGCGGGGCGGGTGCTGCGGTCGAGCAGCTCGCAGGCCAGCCGCACCTCGAGCTGCCGCACGTGCTGCGAGACGCCCGCCTGCGACAGCCCCAGCCGCCGGGCCGCGGCCGAGACCGAGGCGGTCTCGACCACCGCGATCCAGCTCGCGAGCTGGTCCCATGCCGGCGGCGAGGCGGACGGCTGCTTCATGGCGAGAGCCCTGGCATGCACATTGGCGCGCCGACCAGGCCGTTGCGGACACTGCGAACGGAGTCGGGGGCCGAAGTGCGGGCAGACCTGCGCACGGCAAGCCGGGCGCTCCCGCCACCCGGCGTGATGCCGAGCATCAGGCGGAGCGATGACGAGCGGATGACTACGGGCATGACCTAGATTGTCCGGCACCTGGGGGCGCTACAGTGCTCCCTTCACATGATGCCCCGAACGAGGAGCCTGCCGATGAAACTCACCTGGAAACACGCCGCGATCCTGGTCGCAGCCGCGACCATCGCCACCACAGCGCTCGCACAGCAGCGCCTGTTCTTCGGCATCGCCACCGGCGGTACGGGCGGCACCTACTACCCGCTGGGCGGCATGCTGGCCCAGCTGATCTCCAACAAGGCCGTGGTCGACGGCAAGAAGATCAGCGCCACGGCCGAAGCCGCCGGCGCATCGGTCGGCAACGCCAAGCTGCTGGGCACCAAGGACATCGAGTCCGCCTTCGTCGCGGCCGACATCCTCGACGCCGCCTTCAACGGCACCGGCCAGTTCGCGGGCGCGCCCCTGAAGAACCTGCGCGTGCTCGGCGGCCTGTACCCCGAGACGGTGCAGCTCATCACGCGCGCCGACTCCGGCATCAACAGCGTGCGCGACCTGAAGGGCAAGAGCATCTCCTCCGGCTCCCCGGGCTCGGGCCAGTACCAGCTGCTGACCGACCTGCTGAAGGTGTACGGCATGAGCCGCGCCGACGTCAAGGAAGACCTGTCCTCGTTCACGCAGGCCGTGGACAAGATCAAGGACGGCAACCTGCACGCCACGCTCATCACGGCCGGCACGCCCACCGCCGCCGTGACCGACTTCGCGCAAAGCCACGCCCTCAAGGTGATCCCGCTGTCGGGCGCCGAGATCGCGGCCCTGCAGAAGGAGCAGCCGTTCTACGCCAGCGTGCAGCTCGCGCCGAACACCTACAAGGGCCAGACCGCGGCCGTGGAAACACTGGCCGTGATGGCCGTGTGGACCACGCACGACGCCGTGCCCGAGAACGTGGCCTACGAAGTGACCAAGGCCCTGTACGAGAACACCGCCATCATGGGCCAGGTGCACGCCCAGGGGAAGAACATCACGCTGGCCACGGCCACCGCGGTGGGCAAGGTGCCGCTGCACCCCGGCGCGCTGAAGTACTTCAAGGAAAAGGGCATCGTCAAGTGAGCCCGCGGCAGCGCGCCGCCGCCCTGGCGTGCGCGCTGCTGCTCCCGGCGCTGATGCCCGCGCTGACGCCGGCTTCGGCCTGCACCCTGGTGCTGGCCGAACACCGCAGCGCACGCGAGTTGCTGCGCCTGCCCCTGGACCCCTCAGCCCCCGAGGTGCGCGTGTCGTTCACGCATTCGGTGCTCGGCACGCCCGTGGAAGACCGCTACCGCTTCCGCCCCGACGCCGAAGGCTGGCGAGCGCACCTGATCGAGGAGCGCTGGGTCGGCGAAGGCTACGGCCTGCCCATCGCAGCCGGCCCCGGCGAAACGCTGGAGCGCGACGGAGAAGGCTGGCGACTCACGCTGGACCGCCGGGTGCACCCGCTGGTGGTGCGCCCGCTGCCCGCCCAGCGCATGCGCGTGCAGGCCGGCGTCCGGCCCGGCCGGAACAACGGCAGCCCGGCGCCCCTGCTGCTGGGCACACTGAGCCCGCACGCCATCGAGATGCGCGTCGAAGATTGCCCCCTGACCTGAAAGAAACCGCGTGAGCACGCAGCAAGCAGAAATCGATCGCCTGATCGAACAGTTCGACCCGGAGTCCAGCTTCCGCCGGCTCGCGGGCGTCTCGGCCGGCATCGTCACCGTCATCGCGGTGGCGCTCTCCGGGTGGCACTTCTATACCGCGGGCTTCGGCCTGCACAACGAGATCGCCCACCGGGCCATCCACCTCTCGGTGGTGCTCGGGCTGTGCTTCCTGGTCTTCCCGCGCCAGCAGCGCCTGCCCGGGCCCTGGGAGTGGATCGTCTCGCTCGGGCTGGTGGCCTTCTACATGCTCATGGGCTTCGGCCTGCTGCAGGCGCTCAACGAGCCCCTGCCGCCAGCCGCGCAGGCGGCGTTCATCGGGGTGCTGCTGGCCGTGGCCGGGCTCTCGCTGCCGCTGCGGGCCTACGACGGCAGCCATCAGCATATTCCGCTGCGCGACTGGATCTTCGCGCTGACGGCCTCGGCGTTCTCGCTGTACCTGCTGGTGTTCTTCGACGACATCTTCATCCAGCGGCCGGGCCAGCATTCGCCTGCCGACCTGATGGTGGGCGTGATCGCGATCGTGATGGTGATCGAGGCCGCGCGCCGCACGATGGGCATCTTCCTGCCGCTGCTGGCCATCGCCACCGTGCTGTACGGCCTCTTCGGCCCCTACCTGCCGGGCGGGCTGGCGCACCGGGGCTACAGTGTGCCGCGCATCATCGCGCACCTGTACAAGGGCACCGAGGGCATCTACGGCATCCCCGTGGGCGTTGTGGCCACCTTCGTCTTCCACTTCGTGCTGTTCGGCATCATGGCTCAGCTCACCGGGCTGGGGCAGCTGTTCGTGAACCTCGCCACCATCGCGGCGGGGCGCTTCGCGGGCGGGCCAGCCAAGGTGAGCGTGGTGTCGTCGGGCCTGTTCGGCATGATCTCCGGGTCGGCCATCGCCAACACCGTGACCACCGGCGTGATGACGATCCCGCTGATGAAGAAGGTCGGCTTCTCGCCGCGTTTCGCGGGCGCCGTGGAGGCCTCGGCCTCGTGCGGCGGGCAGGTCACGCCGCCCATCATGGGCGCGGCGGCCTTCATCATGGCCGAGACGCTGGGCATTCCGTACAACCAGCTCATCCTGGTGGCCATCGTGCCGGCGGCTCTGCACTACATGGCCATCCTGTTCATGGTGCACCTGGAGGCCAAGCGCCTGAAGCTCGCTGGCATGGACCCATCGGAAATCCCGTCGCTGGGCTGGGTGCTGCGCAGCAGCTGGCACCTGTTCATTCCGCTGATTGTGATGGTGACGCTGCTGCTGATGCAGTACACGCCCTTCCTGGCGGCGTTCTGGGGCATCACGCTCACGGTCGCGTGCTCGTGGATCCCCAAGCTTCTGGGGCCGCTCGGGCGCAACATGACGGGCCTGGCGGTGGGGCCGCGCGCCCTGGTGCAGGGCTTCGAGATGGGCGCGAAGTCGGCGCTGGGCATCGGCGCGGCCTGCGCCTGCGTGGGCTTCGTGCTGGGCATCACCACGCTCACGGGCATGGGGTTCAAGTTCTCGGCCTGGGTGCTGGACCTGTCCGCCGTCGCGGCCACGGCAGTGAAGGTGCTCGACGTCTTCGACTGGTTCGCGCTCAACCAGGTGACGGTGCTCTTCGGCCTGCTGTTCACGGCGGCGGCATGCATCGTGATGGGCTCGGGCGTGCCCACCACGCCCACGTACATCATCCTGGCGAGCATCGTCGCGCCGGCGCTGGCGCAGCTGGGCGTGCCGCAGCTTGCAACGCACTTCTTCGTCTTCTATTACGGCGTGCTGGCGGACGTGACGCCTCCGGTGGCGCTGGCCGCATTCGCGGCGGCCGGCATCGCGCGCAGCGAGCCCATGCGCACCGGCATGACGGCCTTCCGGCTGTCGATGGGCAAGGCGCTGGTGCCCTTCGCATTCGTCTACACGCCCGCCCTGCTCTTCATCGACTTCACCTGGTCTGCCTTCGCGATCGGCCTGGTCTCGACCATCGTGGCGGTGATGGGCCTGGGCGCGGCCTACACCGGCTTCGTGGCACGGCCGCTGGGCAGGCTGAGCTTCATCGTGCTGAACCTGCTGAGCCTGTCGCTGGTGTTCGCCAACCCGGTGGTCAGCGCGGTGGCGATCCCGCTGGTGGTGGGCATCCTGGCCTGGCACGCGCGGCCGCTGGCAGGCGCACCGCAGGGCGCCTGACGGGCGCGCTCCCCCGGGCATTCTCGGCCGCAGCCTAGGCCTCGGCTGGGCCGCAGCCCTGGCCCGATGCCAGAATGCCGGGCATGGGCCGGGCACGCGCGTGGATGCTGGGGTGGGCCGCCGGGCTCGCGCTGGCGGGCCTGCTGTGCACGGCCGTCGTGCGCTGGGACATCGCCGAACGCCGCGCGGCCTTCCAGGCCGATGCACGGGCTGCACACCGGCTCCTGAGCCAGCGCGCCGCGCAGCACGACGCCATCCTGGCCACGCTGGTTCTGCTGGGCAGCCCGGACGGCAGCCCGAACGGCAGCCCGAACGGCAGCCCGGCCGGCGGCGCGGACCTGCCCGAAGCCCGGCTGCCGGCGCTCTACCCGCAACTGCTGCAGGTGCTGCGACGCGGGCGGGGCGAAATCTGGGCAGCACCCGGGCTGGCCGAAGCCGAGGCGGCGTCGCGCGCGGCAGGCCACGCGGTCATCGGCGCGGCGGATCTGGCCCAGGGCCACTACACCCTGGTGCTGGCCGGACTGCCCGCGAGCTACGCGCTGCGCATCGACCTCGCGCGCACCGTGCCCTGGGCCGAGTGGCCTTTCAGCGCAGAAGGCCCCGTGGGTGTGCGGATCGCTCTCGACGGCCAGTCGCTGACGCTCGCGGCCGGACGCGATGAGACAGAAGGGGTCCGCGGCGTGACGCCGGGCTTCGTATCCTCCAAGGCGCTAGATCTGCCGAGCCAGCCCTTCACGCTCCAGGCCCGGCGCGCCACCGGCCCGGCCGACTGGCCCTGGGCCGCGCTGGCAGGCATCGCGGCCGCGACGGCGCTCCTCGCCACGCTGGCGGCAGGCCTGTCGCAGCAGCGGGCCCGCCGGCGGCGAGCAGAAGACCTGCTGCGCCTGTCGCGTACCGCGCGCCTGAACGCCCTGGGCGAATTGGCTGCCGGCATGGCGCATGAACTGAACCAGCCGCTCACGGCCGTGGTGGCCAGCACGCAGGCCGCGCGGCGCCTGCTGGCCGACGACCCGCCGCCGATGGACACGCTGCACGAAGCGCTCTCGCAGGCCGCCGCACAGGCTCGCCGGGCCGCGGATGTCGTGTCCCGGATGCGCCGCCTGGTGGAGCGGCCCGACACCGCAGACGCGCTGCAGCCCGTGGCCCTGGCAGACGCCGTGCGCAGCGCGCTGGCGCTGCTGAAGCCCGAATGCGAGCGCCGCTCGGTGCGCGTGAACCTGGTGGGCAGTTCCCCCGCCGTGCAAGCCGACCCGGTGGCGCTGGAGCAGATCCTGCACAACCTGCTGATGAACGCGCTGCAGGCCCTGGAAGCCGCGCCCGCCGCCACGCGCCGGCTGGACCTGAGCCTCGCCGTCGAACGCGATCAGGGCGTGCTGACGCTGGCCGACAGCGGCCCGGGCCTGCCCGCCGAGGTGCTGGCCCATCTGTTCGAACCCTTCAACAGCACCCGCACCGGCGGCCTGGGGCTGGGCCTGAGCCTGTGCGAATCGCTGGCCAGCGGCATGGGCGGCGCGCTCACAGGCCAGAATGCAGCGCGTGGCGGCGCTGTGTTCCGCCTGAGCCTGCCGCTGGCCCCGAACCCATGACCTCGCCCCTGATCCAGCTCGTCGACGACGATGCGGCCGTGCGCAGCGCGCTGGCGCTGCTGATCGGCAGCGTCGGCCTGCGCGTGGCGCAGTGGCCCGCCCCGCAGGCCTTCCTGGCGGGCTTCGACCGCGAGGCCGTCGGCGCCATCGTGCTGGACGTGCGCATGCCGGGCACCAGCGGGCTGACCGTGCTGGAGCAGCTCATCGCGCAGGGCGTGGACCAGCCCGTGATCATGCTCACCGGGCACGGCACGGTGGAGATGTGCCGGCGCGCCTTCAAGGCCGGCGCGGCGGAGTTCCTCGAGAAGCCCTGCGACGACGAGTTGCTGCTCGAGGCGCTGCAGTCGGCCGTGCGCGGCCACGTGAAAACGCGCCAGCGCGGCGCCGCCGATCGCGCGGCCCGCGAGCGATTCGCCCGCCTGTCGCAGCGCGAGGCCGAGGTGCTGGCGCAGGTGGTGCAGGGCCAGACAGCGAAGGAGATCGCGCGCGCCCTGGGCCTGTCGCCGCGCACCGTCGAGACCCACCGCGCCAACCTGGCGGCCAAGCTCGAGACCGATTCGCTGGCGCAGCTGATCCGGCAGTACGCTGCGTTGGTGGAAGCCGCACCCGGCGACTCCGCAGCGCCGGCTGCGTAGACACCCGGCGACGCCGCGGCGCCGGCTGCGTAGATCTACGCAGTGCGGGGCGTAGGCGTGCGAATGGTGCGGCGAGCCGCGGATTCCTACAGTGTCGACACGGCCACCGATGGCCGCGCCCACCCAGGAAACACCATGTCGAAGACCCTCCGCACCCTCGCCGTCGCACTGCTCGCCACCGCCTCCGCACTCGCCCTGGCCGATGGCCCGCGCACCGAGAAGAACATGTCGCTGGACCTGGCGAGCCAGATCGCCGCGGCATCCGTGGCCGCGTGCCAGACCGCCGGCTACGCCGTCACCGCCACCGTGGTCGACCGCGCCGGCAGCGTGCGCGCCGTGCACCGCGCCGACAACGCCGGGCCGCACACCCTGGCCGCGAGCGAGCGCAAGGCCTATACCTCGGCTTCGGCGAAGAACACCACGCTGGCCATCATGGAGAACGCGCAGAAGAACCCGGCGGCCGCCAACCTGGCGCAAATCCCCGGCTTCCTGCTGCTGGGCGGCGGCGTGCCCGTCAAGGCAGGCAACGACGTGATCGGCGCCGTGGGCGTGGGCGGCGCGCCCGGCGGCCACCTCGACGAGCAGTGCGCGCTGGCTGCGCTGGACAAGGTGAAGGGTCAGCTGCAATGAGACTTCCGACGACCCCCCGCATGGCATTCACAGGCCGGCCGCTGAAGCGCGCCCTTCTGGCGCTGGCCTCGTGCTGGGCCATCGCGGCCACGGCGCAGGTGCCGCCCGACACCGCCGAGCAGGCGGCCTACGCCGGTGCTCTGGCCGCCGCCTGGCGCGGCGATGTCGCGGCCCTGGCAGGCGCCAGCCGCGCGGCGACGGCCACACGTGACGGCCGCGGCCGCACGCCGCTGCATGTGGCCACCTTCGCGCGGCAGCACGGCGCCATCCGGGCGCTGACGAAGGCCGGCGCCGACCTGGGCGCGCTGGAGAACGACCGCTACGACGCCGTCACCATCGCGGCCGTGGCGGGCGACGAAGCCACGTTGGCCGTGCTGCTGGAGCTCGGCGCCAGCGCGGGCCTGGTCACCAGCCGCTACGACGGCACGGCGCTGATCGCAGCCGCGCACCTGGGCCACGCGGGTGTGGTGACGCAGCTCATCCGGGCCGGCGCGCCGCTGGACCATGTGAACAACCTGCACTGGACGGCGCTCATCGAAGCCGTGGTGCTGGGCGACGGCGGGCCGCGGCATCAGGCCGTGGTGCTGGCCCTGCTCAAGGCCGGCGCCAGCACGCGCTTGACCGACCGCGAGGGCCGGACGCCGCTGCAGCTCGCACGCGCCCGGGGCTACGCGGCGATGACGCAGGCGCTGCAGGCGGCGGACGCTCGCTGAGCCGCGCTCAGGGCAGCGCCATCAGATTCGTCAGGGTCTGCAGCGTGTCGGCCTCGTGCAGCGGCTTGTCCGGCCGCGGCCGCAGCATGCGCGGAAAGCGCACCGCGATGCCGCTCTTGTGGCGCGCGCTGGCGTTCAGGCCCTCGAAGCCGAGCTCGAAGACCAGCGTGGGACGCACGCTGCGCACAGGGCCGAACTTCTCGAGCGTGGTGGTGCGGATGACGCGGTCCACGGCGGCGAATTCGGCATCGCTCAGGCCCGAGTAGGCCTTGGCGAACGGCACCAGCTGCAGTGCGTCGGCATCGTCGCGGGGCGCAGGTTCGCGCCGTGCGATGGCCTCGACGACGGCGTTCGCCTCGGCGGCGTCCCGGGGGGCGCGGTTCCACACGGCGAAGGTGTAGTCGGTATAGACGCTGGCGCGCCGGCCGTGCCCGGCCTGCGCGTAGATCAGCACCGCATCCACCGCCATCGGGTCGATCTTCCACTTCCACCAGACGCCGTCGCTCTTGGTCCGGCCGCTGCCGTAGCGCGCGTCGCGGTGCTTGAGCATCAGGCCCTCGACGCCGCGTGCGCGGCTGTCGGCACGCAGCGCGGCCAAGGCGGGCCAGTCGGGCGCATCGACGATCGGCGAGCGCTGCGCCTCGGGCAGCAGCGCCTCGAGCCGGGCGCGACGCTGGTGCTGCGGCTCGCCGCGCCGGTCCTGCCGGTCGCTTTCCAGCAGGTCGTAGGCGATGAACCGCACCGGCGCATCCGCCAGCAGCTTCTTCGGCAGCGTCTTGCGCGCGATGCGTTGCTGCAGCAGCGTGAAGGGCGCAGGCTGCGGCTCGCCGGAGCGCCACGCCAGGATCTCGCCGTCGAGCACGGTGCCGTCGGGCCAGCCCATGGCGGCCGCCACCACCTCGGGGAAGCGGTCGGTGACGAGCTCCTCCCCGCGCGACCAGATCCAGGCCTGCGATGCGCGGCGCACCACCTGCGCGCGGATGCCGTCGTACTTCCATTCGGCCAGCCAGTCGCCCGGCGGGCCGAGATCCTGCGGCGCACCCTGCAGCGGGTGGGCAAGGAAGAACGGGTACGGCTGCCCGGCGTCCTGCTGCGGCGTGGCCTCGGGGTCGATCAGCTGGCGGAAACGTTCGGCGCTGGGCGTGGCGCGAGCATCGGTCCAGCCCATGAGGCGCTGTGCGAGCTGCTTCGGGTCGAGCCCCGACACGGCCGCCAGGGCGCGCTGCACCAGCAGCTTGCTGACGCCGACCCGGAAGCCGCCGCCGATCAGCTTGACCAGCAGGAAGCGGCAGGCCGTGTCCAGCGTTTCCCAGGCCTCGCGCAGCCGGGCCGCCTGCGTCTCGGGCGGCAGGCCGCGCAGGGGCAGCAGGCGCTGCTCGACCCAGTGGGCCAGGCCGAGCTCGTCGGCTCCGGCCACGGGCGGCGGCAGCACGTGGGCGATCGTCTCGGCCAGGTCGCCCACGGCCTGATAGCTGGCTTCGAAGAGCCAGTCGTCTATGCCCGCCATCGCGCAGGCGGTCTCGCGCATCAGCGCGGTGGGCACCACCTGCCGGGGCTTGCCGCCGGCCAGGAAGTACACGGCCCAGGCCGCGTCCTGCGCTGGCGCGACGGCAAAGTACGCCTGCAGCGCAGCCAGCTTGTCGCCGGTGGCGGTGCTGGCGTCCAGGGCCTGGTAGAGCTGGGCGAAACGGCGCATGCGGCCGTCATTGTCGACGGCGCCAGGCCTTCTCGAGCTCGACCGCGCCGAAGACCACGCCCGCGAGCGCGAAGCACAGCGCCAGCTCGCCTGCGGACATGGCCTGCGTGTGGAAGATCGGCTGCAGCACCGGCACATAGACCGTGGCCAGCTGCAGCGCCACCGTGAGCGCCACCGCGCCCAGCAGCGGCAGATTGCTGCGCAGGCCCTGCGTGAACAGCGATTCGGTCTCCGAGCGGATGGCCAGCACATGTGCCATCTGCGTGAAGGTGAGCAGCGTGAACACCATGGTCTGCCAGTGCGTGCGCTCGGTCTGAAGCGCCCAGGCCTGCACCCCGAGGCACAGCCCGCCGATCAGCAGGCCCACCCACAGCGCGTGCTGCCACAGGCCGTGTGCGAACACGCTTTCTCCCGGCGGGCGCGGCGGGCGCTGCATCACGCCGCGCTCGGCCGGCTCGGCGGCCAGCGCCAGCCCGGGCAGGCCGTCGGTGACCAGGTTCACCCAGAGGATGTGGATGGGCAGCAGCGGCACCGGCAGGCCCGCCAGCGGCGCGAGCAGCAGGACCCAGATCTCGCCCGAGTTGCCGGTGAGCGCGTAGCGGATGAACTTGCGGATGTTGTCGAAGATGCGGCGGCCTTCGCGCACCGCCGCCACGATGGTGGCGAAGTGGTCGTCGAGCAGCACGAGGCTCGAGGCCTCGCGCGCGACATCGGTGCCGCCCTTGCCCATGGCCACGCCGATGTCGGCGGCCTGCAACGCGGGCGCGTCGTTGACGCCGTCGCCCGTCATGGCCACGTACTCGCCCTGCGACTGCAGCGCGGCCACGATGCGGATCTTCTGCGTCGGGTCCATGCGCGCATAGACGCGCACGCTGGCCACCGCGGCGGCAAGCGCGGCGTCGTCCATCGTCGCGAGCTCGGCGCCGGTGAGCACCGCGGCGTCCGTGCCGTCTGCGCTGTCTTCCACGATGCCCAGCTCGCGCGCGATGGCCAGCGCGGTGGCGGGGTGATCGCCGGTGATCATGGCCACGCGGATACCCGCGGTGTGGCACTCGGCCACGGCCCCGGCCGCCGACGCCCGGGGTGGGTCGACCAGGCCGACCAGGCCCACCAGTTCCAGCCCCTGCTCGAACGCATCGGCATCCTGCGAAGCGTCCTCGGGCGCGGCGCGGCGGCGCGCCAGCGCCAGCACGCGCAGGCCTTGCGCAGCCCAGCGCTGCGCGAGCGCTTCCGCCTCGGGCTGCGGCGTCGCGCAGCGCGGCAGCACGGCCTCCGGCGCGCCCTTGACCCAGGCCACGCCGTCGCCGTGCAGCGTGGACATGCGCTTGCGCTCGCTGTCGAAGGGCCACTCGTGCACGCGCGGCAAGGCCGTGCGCAGCGCGGCGATGTCCTGGCCGGCTGCGCGCGCGGCGGCCAGCAACGCGGTCTCGGTGGGGTCGCCGCGCCAGCCGTCCGCGCCTTCGGGAGCGGCGTCGTTGCACAGCACGAGGCCGGCCCACAGCGCGTCGTCGCCGCCGGCATAGGCCCGGTGCTGACGCAGCTGCATGCGGTTCTCGGTGAGCGTGCCGGTCTTGTCCGAGCAGATCACGGTGACCGAGCCCAGGGTCTCGACGGCCGGCAGGCGGCGCACCAGTGCGTTGGACTTCACGAGCCGGCGCGCGCCGATCGCCAGCAGCACCGTCACCACCGCAGGCAAGGCCTCGGGGATGGCGGCCACGGCCAGGCTGATGGCGGTCAGCGCCATCGGCAGCCAGGGCTCGCCACGGCCCCAGACGCCGAGCGCGAACACCAGCGCGCAGATGGCCAGAACCACCATCGACAGGCGCCGCCCGAAGGCCGCCAGGCGAACCTGCAGCGGCGTGGCGCGGTCGGGCGTGGTCTGCAGCAGGGTCGCGACGCGGCCGAGTTCCGTGGCCGGCCCCGTAGCCACCACCAGGCCGCTGCCCCGCCCGTGCGTGACGCGCGTGCCCTTGTAGGCCATGTTGACGCGGTCACCCAGCGGCAGGTCACCGGGCGGCAGGGCCGCGTGGTGCTTGTCCACCGTGACCGACTCGCCGGTGAGGGCCGACTCGTCCACGCGCAACTGCGCCACGTCGTGCAGCCGCAGGTCCGCCGGCACCAGGTTGCCGGCCTCCAGCAGCACCACGTCGCCGGGCACCAGCGAGTGGGTCTCGACCTGCTGCACCTGCCCCCCGGCGCGCACGACGGTGGCGCGCGGCGCGGCCATCTGCGAGAGCGCCTTCAGGGCCTGGTCGGCACGCAGTTCCTGCCAGAAGCCGATGAGGGCGTTGAGCACCACGATGATCAGGATGACGACCGTGTCGGTCAGGTCGCCGATCAGCCCCGACACCACCGCTGCGGCCAGCAGCACGAGGATCATGAAATCGCGGAACTGGTCCGCCAGGCGCTGCCACCAGCGCCTCGGCGCGGCCTCGGGCAGGCGGTTGGGCCCGTGGCGCTGCTGGCGCTGGCTCACTTCGTCGGCGGCCAGGCCTTCGTCCGGCACCACGCCCAACCGGGCCGCCACCGCGGCGGCCGGGGTCTGGTGCGCTTTCGCCGCGTGTTCGCTCAAACCGGCTTCATTCGGCTTCCGGCATGCGCACCAGGGTCACCGGCAGCGAGGTGCCGGCCAGGACCGCCGTGGCGACGGAGCCCGCGCCGCCCAGAACGATGGCGTCGCAGCCGTAGTTCTCGGCCATCTCGACAATCAGGTTGGCCGGGTCGCCCCCCGTGACCTCGCTCTCGAAGGAGACGCCGGCGGTGGCCAGCAGCGCCTCGGCCGGGGCCAGCAGGTCGGCGCCGGCAGCGCCGCGCACCTCGCGGATCACGTCCGGGTCGTGCGCCGTCACCACCTCGTAGAGGCTCGCGGGCTCCTGCACGTTGGCCAGCACGAAGCTGGCAGCGAGGCCCTCGGAAGCCAGGGTCAGCGCGTGGCGCACCGCTTGCAGGGAGCCCTCGGAACCGTCCACCGCGATCAGCATCTTCATGTCGAATCCTCCGCTCGTGATGATGCTCCGCAGCCTCGCACAGGGCTTGAGGGAGATCAAGAGCGCTGACGCACAGACGTCGGGCGCCCGGGGCATCATCGGCGCATGAGCATCCGCCATCTCGACTCCCTTTTCGACCCGGCTTCGGTGGCCGTCTTCGGCGCCTCCACGCGCACTGGCAGCGTCGGCGGCACCGTCTGGCGCAACCTGCGCACCGGCGGCTACGCGGGCGCCCTTTGGCCCGTGAACCCGAAGCACGACATGCTGGGCGAGGAGCCCTGCTACGCCGACGTGGCTGCGCTGCCCGAGACGCCCGAGCTCGCCGTGATCTGCACGCCGCCGGCCACGGTGCCCGCGCTGATCGCGGCCCTGGGCGCGCGCGGCACGCGGGCCGCCGTGGTGCTGACCGCCGGCTTCGAACCGGCCGTGAAACAGGCCATGCTGGACGCGGCGCGGCCGCACCTGCTGCGCATCCTCGGGCCCAACTGCCTGGGCCTGCTGGCGCCGCACATCGGCCTGAACGCCAGCTTCGCCCACGTGGGCGCGCAGCCGGGGCAGCTGGCATTCGTGTCGCAGTCCGGCGCGCTGGTGACGGCCCTGCTCGACTGGGCGCGCGGGCGCGGCGTGGGCTTCTCGCACTTCGTCTCGCTGGGCGAGAGCGCCGACGTCGATTTCGGCGACATGCTCGACTGGCTGGCCAACGACCCCAAGACGCGCGCCATCCTGCTCTACGTGGAATCGATCACCGCGCCGCGCAAGTTCATGTCGGCCGCGCGCGCGGCGGCGCGCAACAAGCCGGTCATCCTGGTGAAGGCCGGGCGTTCGGCCCAGGGGCAGGCGGCGGCGGCCTCGCACACGGGCGCGCTCGCGGGCTCGGACGCCGTGTTCGACGCCGCCGTGCGCCGCGCCGGCATGCTGCGCGTGGACACGTTGCAACAGCTCTTCGACGCCGCGCTCACGCTGGACCGCCTGGCCAGCGGCGCGCCCGGCATCGTGGCGGACCGCCTCACCATCGTCACCAACGGCGGCGGCGCCGGCGTGATGGCGGCCGACGCCGCAGCAGCCGCAGGCCTGACGCTGGCGCCGCTGTCCGACACCACGCGCGCAGCCCTGGACGCGGCGCTGCCCGCGAACTGGTCGCACGGCAACCCGGTGGACCTGATCGGCGACGCTCCCGAGGCGCGCTACCTGGCCGCGCTGACCGCATTGCTGGCCGACCGCGAGGCCGGCATGCTGCTCTTCACACACGCGCCCACCGCCATCGTGCCCAGCGCACGCATCGCCGACGCGCTGGCGCCGCTGCTGCAGCCGCAGGCCGCGCGCGTGGTCAGCGCGTGGCTGGGCGGCGAGGCCGTAGCCGAGGCGCGCGAGCGTTTCCAGGGTGCGGGCCTGGCCTGCTACGACACGCCAGAGCAGGCCGTGGCCGCGGTCTCGATGCTGGCCACCTGGCGCCACAACCAGGCACAGCTGATGGAGGCCCCCCCGGCCGACGCCGGCACCGCCCGGCCCGACCTGGCGCCAGCGCGCGAGGTGATCGCGCTGGCCCTGGCCGAAGGCCGGGAGATGCTGAGCGAGCCCGAGGCCAAGGCCGTGCTGGCCGCTGCGGGCATCCCGGTGGCAGCGACAAGGCGTGTCGGGCTCGAAGCCGACCAGGCCGTCGCCGCGGCGCGGGCCATCGGCTGGCCGGTGGCCATCAAGATCCTGTCGAACGACATCTCGCACAAGAGCGATGTCGGCGGCGTGATGCTCGACCTGACCGACGAGCCCGCGCTGCGCGCCGCCGTGGCCGCGATGCTGCAGCGCGTGCGCGAGCGCCGGCCCGACGCGGCGCTGCAGGGCTTCACCGTGCAGGCGATGGTCAAGCGTTCTCTGGCGCAGGAGCTCATCGTCGGCGCCAGCCTCGACCCGCAGTTCGGCCCCGTCATCCTCTTCGGCCAGGGCGGCACGGCGGTGGAAGTGATCGCCGACCGCGCGCTCGCCCTGCCCCCGCTCAACCAGCCGCTCGCCCAGGCCCTGGTGGACCGCACCCGCATCGCGAAGCTGCTGCGCGGCTGGCGCGATGTTCCGCCCGTGCGAATGCAGGCCGTGCTGGACACGCTGATGGCCGTGTCGCGGCTGCTGGCCGAACTGCCGGAGGTGGTGGAACTCGACATCAACCCGCTGCTGGCCGACGCGCAAGGCGTGATCGCGCTCGACGCGCGGGTGCGCGTGCGGGCCGACGCGCCGGGCGGCGCCGCGCACTTCGCGATCCGGCCCTACCCCGTCGAACTGGAAGAGACCTGGGAGTGGCAGGGTCAGCGCGTGCGGGTGCGCCCGATCCGGCCCGAGGACGAACAGCGCCACCGGCGCTTCCTGGAGGCGCTGGACCCCGAGGACGTGCGCATGCGCGTCTTCTACAGCCGCCGCAGCATCGAGCGCAGCGAGCTCGCCCGGCTGACGCAGATCGACTACGAACGCGAGATGGCCTTCATCGCGCTGGACGAAGCCGGCGAGACGATGGGCGTGGCCCGCGCCGTGGCCGACCCCGACAACATCGAAGCCGAGTTCGGCATCATCGTGCGCTCGGACCTCAAGGGCGGCGGCCTGGGAGAGCGCCTGCTGAGCAAGCTGGCCGACTACCTGCGCGCCCACGGCACCCGGGTGCTGACCGCCACGGTGCTGGCCGAGAACAGCCGCATGCTGGAACTGGCGCGCGACCTCGGATTCGAGATCGGCAAGCGCACGCCCGACGCGACGCGGCCGATCCGGCTGCCGCTCTGATCGGCACGCTACGGGCGCCTGCTCAGCGCGGCGGAACCCACGGGTCGCGCATCGGCGCCTGCATCGCGGGCTCGGGCTGCAGCAGGCCGGCGGCGGCCGCGAGCGGCGCGCCGGCGCGGTCCGGCAGGG
>CAJAES010000005.1 GCA_903938815.1 uncultured beta proteobacterium | reverse complement strand
TGCCCTTCCCGGGCACCGCCATCGACGAGCCCTACCCCGAAGGCATCGAGGCGCAGACGCGCCAGGTGATGCACAACCTGCGCACCGTGCTGCAGGGCTGCGGCCTGGACTGGCCGCACGTGGCCTCGGTTCGCGTCTACCTGCTGCACTTCGAAGAAGACTACGAGCGCATGAACGCTGTCTACGCAACGTACTTTCCGGCGGGCCGCCGGCCGGCACGCACCTGCGTGGGCGTCAGCGGCCTGGCCAAGGGCGCGCGCATCGAGATCGATCTCGTCGCCCGGCGTGCGGCACATGAAGCCACAACCGCAACCGCAGCCGCAGCCGCAGCAGTGAACACCGATACCGGGCAGCAGGTGGACGAGCGCCTGGTCGACCTCGAGATGAAGGCCGCCTTCACCGAGGACCTGGCCGACCGCCTGAATGAAGTGATCGTGCGCCAGCAGCAGCAGATCGACCTGCTGATTCAGGAGGTGCTGCGACTGAACCAGCAGGGCGCGGGCTCGGAGACGGGCGCGGCACGCAACCTGCGGGACGAACTGCCACCGCACTACTGATGGCGCACCGCTGACGCCCGTGGCCGCCGACACCGCCTGGTCCTACACCGTCTCCGTCCGCTCCCTGTGCGAGTTCACCGCCAAGCGCGGGGATCTCGACCGCCGGTTCACGCCTTCGGCCACCGCGCTGGAAGGGCAGGCCGGGCAGCTGATGGTGGCCTCGCGGCGCGGGCTCGACTACGAGACCGAGCTGCCCCTGGAGACCGTGGAAGGCGGCCTGCGCGTGCGCGGGCGGGCCGACGGCTTCGACCCGCGCCGGCAGACGCTGGAGGAGATCAAGACCATCCGCGGCCACCCGGACGACATCCCTGCCAACCGGCGGCAGCTGCACTGGGCACAGCTGCTGACCTACGGCGCGCTGTTCTGTCGCGCGCGCGGCGTGGCGCAGGTGGCGCTGGTGCTGGTGTACTACGACGTCGCCACGCAGACGGAGACCGAGCTGCGCCAGGTCTTTGGCGCCGAGGAGCTGGAAGACGCCTTCACCGCCCGCTGCGGGCAGTTCCAGGCCTGGGCCGAACAGGAGGCCGCGCACCGCCAGGACCGCGACAGCGCGCTGGCCGCGCTGGCGTTTCCGCAGCAGGCCTTCCGTGCCGGCCAGCGGCAGCTGGCCGAGGCCGTGTACCGCGCCGCCACCAGCGCGCGCTGCCTGCTGGCGCAGGCGCCCACCGGCATCGGCAAGACCGTGGGCACGCTGTTCCCGATGCTGCGCGCCATGCCGGCGCAGGGCCTGGACAAGATCGCCTTCCTGACGTGCAAGGGCACGGGCCGGCTCACGGCGCTGGAAGCGCTGGAAGGCCTGCGCGGGCGCACCGAGGGCCAGGCCCTGCGGGTGCTGACGATGGTGGCGAAGGAGCAGGCCTGCGAGCACCCGGACAAGGCCTGCCACGGCGAATCGTGCCCCCTGGCGCTGGGCTTCCACGACCGGCTCGCGGCGGCGCGCGCCGAAGCCGTGGGTGCCGGCTGGCTGGACGCCGGGGCCCAGCGCCGCATCGCGCTGCGGCACCAGGTCTGCCCCTACTACCTGGGCCAGGAGCTGGTGCGCTGGGCCGACGTGCTGGTGGGCGACGTACACCACGCCTTCGACCCCAACGGGCAGCTCTGGGGCCTGGCGCAGGCGATGGAGTGGCGCGTGGGCGTGCTGGTGGACGAGGCGCACAACCTGGTGGAGCGTGCGCGGCAGATGTACAGCGCCGAGCTGCGCCTGAGCCAGGTGAGGGCGGCGCGCGCCATCGCCCCGGCTGCGCTGCACGGCCTCTTCGACGCGCTGCTGCAGTCGGCGGACGCCGTGGCGGCCGAGCAGGAGACCGCCTACAGCGCGCTGGGCGCGATCCCCGAGCGGCTGGAGATCGCGCTGCAGGCCCTGGGCGCGGCGCTGGGCGAGCACTTCCAGAGCCGCCCCACGGCTGTCGGCCCGCTGCTGAACTTCCACTTCGAGCTGCAGCGCTTCGTCAAGCTCGCCGAGACGCTGGGCGAGCATTCGCTGTTCGACATCGAGCAGGCGGCCGAAGGCGATGACGCGCCCGAGGAAGCCGAGGCCGACGCCACCTTCAGCCTGCGCAACATCGTGCCGGCGCGCTTTCTGCGGCCGCGCTTCGCGGCCTTTCACAGCACGACGCTCTTCTCCGCCACGCTGGCCCCGCCCGAGTACCCCATCGACCTGCTGGGCCTGCCCGCCGACACGGCCTGGCTGGACGTGCCGCCCGCGTTCCCGCCCGAACACCTGGTGGTGCGCGTCGCAGCGCAGGTCTCGACCCGCTACCCGCACCGGGCCCGGTCGCTGCCTGCGCTGGCGGGCGTGATCGAGGCGCAGTTCGACGCCCACCCCGGCAACTACCTGGCCTTCTTCAGCAGCTTCGAGTACCTGGCGCAGGCCGCCGCGCTGCTGGCAGAGCGGCGGCCGGACATCCCCCAGTGGCGCCAGGCGCGGGGCATGTCGGGCGAGGAGCGCCAGCAGTTCCTGCAGCGCTTCACGCCGACGGGGCAGGGCATCGGCTTCGCGGTGCTGGGCGGCATCTTCGCCGAGGGGGTGGACCTGCCGGGCTCGCGCCTGATCGGGGCCTTCGTCGCCACCCTCGGCCTGCCGCCGGTGTCGCCGCTGCAGGACCAGGTGCGCGAGCGGCTGGACAAGCTCTTCGGCAGCGAGCACGGCTATGCCGATCTCGTGCCCGCAATGCAGAAGGTGGTGCAGGCCGCAGGCCGCGTGCTCAGGACGCCGGAAGACCGGGGCTGGCTGTGGCTGATGGACGACCGCTACCTGCGCCACGATGTGGCCGGCCTGCTGCCGGCATGGTGGGGCGTGGGTGCCGACTCGGGTGCAGGTGTGGGTGCAGGTACGGTTGCAGGTGTGGGTACGGAAGCAGGCCGCGCGGGGGCATCATCCGGGCCATGACGACAGACGCAGCACCACCGCCCAAGCCGGCGCGCAACCCGCTCAGCCCGAAGAAGCTGCTGCTGACCAAGTGGACGGCCATGACGCCGCGCCACAAGGAGAAGCACTTCGTCGTGATCCGGGTCGTGCTGCCCGAGCCGCCAGAAGTTCGGATCGAGCAGGTGGAACTGGAAGCCGTGCATTCGAAGCGCACGATGCTGCTGCACTGGCGCGACCTGACCGACGGCGCCGTCTGGCGGCAGGGCTGGGTCTGAACGTGGCGAAGGCGCCAGCGAAAGCGCGGGCGAAGGCCGTGCCAAGCGCAGCGTCGAAGGCGGCGGTGAAGGCCGTTGCGAAGGCAGCGCCGGAACCGAAGGCGGCTAAAGCGGCTAAAGCGGCGAAGGCGCCGAAGGCAGCCAGACCGCGCGCTCCGCGCCCACGCCACCGCCACCATGTCTACGTGGTCGAGCTGTCGGACCGCGTCTGGAACGAGGCGCAGTTTCGCCGGGCCAACCCGGACTATCAGCTCGGCAAGCCCTTCGTCTATGTCGGCATGACCGGCCTGGACCCGGACCTGCGCTTCGACCGGCACAAGGCCAACGTGCAGGCCAACCGATACGTGTTCGAGTACGGGCTCCGGCTGCTGCCCTCGCTGTACGAGGTCTACAACCCGATGCCGTACGAGGCCGCACGCGACATGGAGGTCGAGCTCGGCATCGGCCTGCGCGAGGCGGGGTACGGGGTCTGGCAGGCCTGAGTCGATCAGGCCTTCGGCGGGCGGTGCAGAGCGCAGAGCTTGTTGCCGTCGGGGTCGCGCAGGTAGGCGAGGTAGATGCTGCCGTTGGCGCCTTCGCGGATGCCGGGTGCGCTTTCGCAGGTCGTTCCGCCGTTGGCCACGCCCGCGGCGTGCCACGCGGCGGCCTGTTCGGCCGACTGGCAGGCAAAGCCGATGGTGCCGCCGTTGCCCACCGTGGCCGGCTGGCCGTCGATGGGCACCGTGACGGAGAAGACACCGGTCGGGGTGCGCCAGAAGACACGGTGGCGGTCCACGGCGCCGGCGGGCACGCCCAGCGTGCCCAGGACGGCGTCGTAGAACGCCTTGGCGCGGTCGAGGTCGTTCGTGCCGATCATGATGTGGGAAAACATGCGGGTCAGGTCTCCGGGCGGGCGCGCTGGGCGCCGGGTTGCAGATGTCGTGCCGGACGGCATTCTGCACGGGGCCCGGGCGGCCCTCAGGCGGGCAGGCTTCAGCGCTCCGACTTCAGGCGCGCCACCAGCATGCCGGTGGCACTGGCCAGGCCGCTGCCCACCACGGCCGGGTATGCGGCGGGGTGCGCCACCACTTCCATCTCGCTGCTGCTGCTGGTGTCCTTGCTGCCGGTCGCCAGCCGAAGCAGACCCACCGCCACCGCACCGGCCACGTCGCCCGCCGTGGTGGCCTTCTCGCGCACCTCGGCAAAGGCCGAACCGTCCAGCGTCAGCGTGTGCTTCAGGGTCAGCGTGCTGCGCCACTCCTTGCTCTGCACACCCATCATCACGTTGTCGATGCGCGGGGACACCTTGGCGCTTGCGGATGCCGTGCCCGAAAGCCGGCCCAGGAAGCCCCGGTTGTCGTCGCTCAGTTGCACGAAGTTCACCCGCATGCGCACCTCGATCAGGCTCGCGTCGAGCTCCTGCGACAGCGCGATGCTGTCTCCCACGGCGCCCACGGCCGCAAACCCGGCGCCGACATCGGCCAGCGCGCCGAAGATGCTCTTGCCCTGGCTGCTGTTGCCGCCGCCCATCCTCGCGAAGCCATAGATGCCCAGGCCCGTGGGCGACATCTGCTGGGTCGAATCGCCCTTGATGGAGCCCGGGGCGCCGCCGGCCACCAGCTTGGCATAGGCCGGCGAGGCCTTCAGGGTGTCCGGGGCTACGACCTGCAGCCCGCTGGCCTGAAGATCGGCCAGGAACCTGGCGTACAGCGTGTTGGTGATGGCCTGGAAATCAGGCGTGTCCATGCCGATCAGCTTGTAGTACAGAGACGACGTGGCGCGGCCAGCCGCCCCGAAGCCCGAGGTCTGGGCGCTCACGTTGTCGGCAGTGACGAACTCGACCGAAAACACCGGGACCGCCACGCGCGTGATGCCCTTGAGCGCGCGCGCATCGGGCAACTCGAACCCGGTGCCGGCTGCCGCCACCGGGTCGAAGCCGGCGCCCACGGCCAGGGGCGTGGTGGTGTCCTTGGCGTGGGCGGCAGGGCTGGCGCCTGCAGCCAGCAGGCAGGTCACCAGACAGGCCAGCAGCGGCGCTGCCAGGGGGCGCGTGGCCAGGGTGCGGGGGGCGATGCGGTTCATGGCGTCCTTGAAACGGCAGGCGCCACGGGAATGCGCAGCTGGCCTTGACTGCTTGCGCAGCAAAGGCCAGCCAAAGGGCTCAGGCCAGATCGAACCGGTCCAGGTTCATCACCTTGGCCCAGGCCTTTACGAAGTCACGCACGAAGCTGGCCTGCGCATCGCTGCTGGCATAGACCTCCGCGATGGCCCGCAGTTGCGAGTTCGAGCCGAAGACGAGGTCGACGACCGTGCCCGTCCACTTCAGCTCGCCGCCGACGCGGCCACGCCCTTCCAGCACGCCCGGCGCGCTGGCCGACCTGCGCCACTGCGTGCCCATGTCGAGCAGGTTCACGAAGAAGTCGTTGCTGAGCGTTTCCGGGCGCTTCGTGAAGACGCCGTGCGCGGTGGCGCCCGTGTTGGCGCCCGTGTTGGCGTTCAGCGCACGCAGGCCGCCGATCAGCACCGTCATCTCGGGCGCGGTGAGCGTGAGCAGGTTCGCACGGTCGAGCAGCATCTCGGCCGCCGCGGCCTCGAGCCCCTGCGGCAGGTGGTTGCGGAACCCGTCGGCCTTCGGCTCCAGCACGGCGAAGGACTCGACATCGGTCTGCGCCTGCGATGCGTCCATCCGGCCCGGCGAGAACGGAACCGTCACCTCGTGCCCGGCCTGCTTCGCGGCAGACTCGACGGCCGCGCAGCCGCCCAGGACGATCAGGTCGGCCAGCGACACCTGCTTGCCGCCAGCCGCCCCGGCGTTGAACGCCTGCTGGACGGCCTGGAGCTTGTGCAGCGCCACGGCCAGCTCGGCCGGCTCGTTGACGGCCCAGTCCTTCTGCGGCGCCAGGCGG
>CAJAES010000004.1 GCA_903938815.1 uncultured beta proteobacterium | reverse complement strand
TCTGGTGATGTTCGTTGTCTGGGCTGGGCGCCGGAACATGCGTGGTCGCCAGCACGCCCGTCGAATCGATTACAGCCGTCCGTCCCCTCGGGTGTCAAGGGGAGGAACGATTCTACGCACAGCTTGCGACGCGAAACGCGCCCGCGACAGCACTGGAACGCGGCTTCACCGGGCCTCCTGGCGCGCGGGTTCGCGAACGACCAGGCCCACGCCCAGCGCCGTCAGCACCAGGCCCACGCCGACACCACCGGTCAGCGTTTCATCGAAGATCGCCCAGGCCAGCAAGGCGGTGCATGGCGGCACCAGGTACATGAGGCTGGTGACCCGCGTGGCCGCACCGCGCTGGATCAGGAGGTACAGCAGGGAACTGCCGCCGAGCGTGAGGCCGAGCACCGACCACGCCATCGCGCCGATCAGTTCGGGGTGCAGCCGGATGGGTTCGGTCTCGAGCCAGAGCGCCAGCGGAAGCGTGACGGCGAATGCGGCGAGAAGCTGCACGGTGTTGGCCGTTCGCACATCGCACGGCGTGACGCGGCGCTTCTGGACCAGCGTGCCCACCGTGATGCTGGCGAGCGCGCCCAGCGCGAGCGCCACGTTGGCGCCGGTGACCTCGCCGATGCCCAGCTTGTGCCAGACCACCAGCAGCAGGCCCGCCAGGCCCAGCGCCAGGCCCAGCCACTGGCGCGCCGCGATGCGGTGCTCGCTGCCCGTCCAGGACACCCACAGCGCGGTCAGCACCGGCTGCAGGCCGACGATGAGCGCTGCCGTGCCGGCCCCCAGCCCGAGCTTCACCGCCGACCACACCCCCCCGAGATAGCCCGCGTGCAGCAGCACGCCGACGAGCCCCAGCCACGCCCATTGCGCGCGCCCGCGGGGCCAGGCGGCGCGGGTGACACCGATCCAGACGAGGAAGGCGGCGACGGAGAGCGCATAGCGCCAGGCCAGGAAGGACAGCGGCGGCGCGTGCGGCATGCCGAAGCGCGCGACGACGAAGCCGGTGCTCCAGATGCCCACGAACACCCAGGGCATGGAGCGGATGAGCGCGGATTCGCTCATTTCACCTTGGCACGGATCTCGGGCAGCGCCTTGCGGAGGTAGTAGACCATCGACCACACCGTGAGCACGGCGGAGATCCAGATCAGGCCCGTGCCCCAGATGCGGGTGTCGATGACGCCGAAGAGCGCGCCGTCGTAGAGCAGGAACGGGATGGCGACCATCTGGACGGTGGTCTTGACCTTGCCGAGCATGTGCACGGCAACGCTGCGCGAGGCGCCGATCTGGGCCATCCACTCGCGCAGCGCGGAGATGGCGATCTCGCGGCCGATGATGAGCAGGGCCACGAAGACATCGGCGCGGTCCAGGTCCACCAGCACCAGCAGCGAGGCGCAGACCAGGAACTTGTCGGCCACGGGGTCGAGGAAGGCGCCGAAGGACGAGGTCTGGTTCAGCTTGCGCGCCAGATAGCCGTCGGCCCAGTCGGTGAGCGCGAAGACGACGAACATCACCGTCGCGATCAGGTTGCGCGTGGCGGCGTCGATCGGCAGGTAGAACACGCCGACGATCAGGGGGATCGCGACGATGCGGGCCCAGGTCAGCAGCGTCGGCAGGGTGAAGAACATGGGTGATTCTTGCCTATTCGTCGAGCGTGCGCGGTTTGAACCGCCGATCGTCGTCGAAGAGGAACACCTCGGCGAATTTCCAGGGCCGCGGCAGGTGGCCCACCGGCCCGAACGGCGCCGCGCGGTAGACGGCGTCGATGGCCAGCTGCGTGGTGTCCTTGGCCTGGCGCGGGTAGCGCAGCACATTCACGCGGCTGACCCGGCCATCGGATTCCAGCTCGATCTCCAGCACGGGAATGGCCAGCAGAGGCTCCGGCACCGGGCCGTCGAACGTGCGGCCGGCGTTGGCCGCCACCAGGCGCTGTGCGGCCTGGCGCTTGAAATCGTCCCAGCTGCGGGCCCGGCCTGCGGGCGGCAGCACCGGCTTGGCACCCGCCTGGGGCGCGGGGCCGGGCTTGGGGGACGAAGGTGCGGCGATGCCGGCCGGGGCGCTGGGCGCAGGCGGCGGCGGTGTCTGGCCGCAGCCCACCAGCGCCACCGAACAGACGAACGTGGAGGCCAGTGCGCCGAGGCGCTTGTCAATGCAGGGCACGGTAGATCTCCTCGGCCAGGTCCTTCGAAATGCCGTCGACGCTGGCCAGGTCCTCGACGCTCGCACTGCCTACGCCCCGCACGCCGCCGAAACGCTGCAGCAGGCGGGCCCGCTTGCGCGGGCCGACGCCGGGGATCTCCTCCAGGGCGCTGCCGCCGGTGCGCACGCTGGCTCGCTTGGCGCGCATGCCCGTGATGGCGAACCGGTGGGCCTCGTCGCGGATCTGCGCCACCAGCATCAGCGCCGCCGAATCATGGCCCAGGTACACCTTGGGCCGGCCATCGGCGAACACCAGTTCCTCGAGCCCCACCTTGCGGCCCTCGCCCTTCTCGACGCCGACGATCAGCGCCAGGTCCAGCCCGAGTTCCTCGAAGACTTCGCGCGCCATGCTCACCTGCCCCTTGCCGCCGTCCACCAGCACCAGATCGGGCAGGCGCTGCTTGCCGGTGGCCGTGCCGGCGGCGGTGGCCTCGGCCAGCTTGGCGTAGCGGCGCTGCAGCACCTGGCGCATCGCGGCGTAGTCGTCTCCGCCGGTGATGCCCTCGATGTTGAAGCGGCGGTACTCGGCGCTCTGCATGGCGTGGTTCTGGAACACGACGCAGGAGGCCTGGGTGGCCTCGCCGGCGGTGTGGCTGATGTCGAAGCACTCGATGCGCAGGGTGTCGAGGTCGGCAGCGTCCAGGTCCAGCACCTCGGCCAGCGCGCGGGTGCGCTCGCGCTGCGAGCCCTCTTCGGCCAGCAGGCGCGCCAGCGACAGCTCGGCGCCCTTGGCCGCCATCTCGAGCCAGATGCGGCGCTGCTCGCGGGGCTGGTGCACCACGCGCACGCGGGTGCCGGACGTCGCGGCCAGCGCCTCGACCAGCGCTTCGTCCACCGGGTGGCTCAGCACCAGCAGCGGCGGCACCGGCTGGCCGACATAGTGCTGCACCAGGAACGCCTCGAGCACCTGCACCTCGGCGCTCAGGCCCTCGGCACGCTCCTCGGCCTGCTCGGCGTTGAAGGCGGTGCCTTCGTCCACGTGCGCGGGAAAGTGCGCCCGGTCGCCCAGGTGGCGCCCGCCGCGGATCATGGCCAGGTTCACGCAGGCGCGGCCGCCCGCCACCTTGACGGCGAGCACGTCCACGTCGCGCTCCGACGCCGACAGGCTGCTCTCGTCCATCGACTGCTGGTGCAGCACCTTCGACAGCGCGGAGATCCGGTTGCGCAGCTCGGCGGCCTTCTCGAACTCCAGCGCCTCGGCCCAGCTCATCATCTTCGCCTGCAGGTCGTGCACGACCTCGTCGACCTCCCCGAGCAGGAAGCGCTCGGCGTCGCGAACGTCGCGCGCATAGTCTTCCTTCGAGACGAAGCCCACGCAGGGCCCCGAGCAGCGCTGGATCTGATACAGCAGGCACGGTCGGCTGCGGTGGTTGTAGACGGTGTCCTCGCAGGTGCGCAGGCGGAAGACCTTCTGCACCAGCTGGATGGTCTGCTTCACGGCCCAGGCGTTCGGGTAGGGCCCGAAGTAGCGGTGCTTGCGGTCCACCGCGCCGCGGTAGTAGGAGACCCGCGGGAACTCGTGGGAGACCAGCTTCAGGTAGGGGTAGCTCTTGTCGTCGCGGAACAGGATGTTGAACTTGGGGTTCAACGTCTTGATCAGGTTGTTCTCGAGCAGCAGCGCCTCGGCCTCGCTGCGCACCACCGTGGTCTCGAGCCGCACGATGCGGCCGACCATCGTGCCGATGCGCGTGCCGCCGTGATCCTTCTGGAAGTAGCTCGACACGCGCTTCTTCAGGCTGCGCGCCTTGCCGACGTACAGCACGTTGCCCGCGGCGTCGAAGTAGCGATAGACGCCCGGCAACGCCGGCAGCGCAGCCACTTCGGCCAGCAGTCTTTCGCGGGGATCCACGGGGTCGCTCATCGGGGCGTGATTGTGGCGGCTCCCGATAATGCCCGGATGCAATCCCCCGGACGGCCCCGCAGCTGGGACCTCTTCTGTCGCGTGATCGACAACTTCGGCGACATCGGGGTGTGCTGGCGGCTGGCCGTCGACCTGGCAGCGCGCGGCGAGCACGTGCGACTGTGGGTGGACGATGCCGCCGCCCTGGCCTGGATGGCGCCTCACGGCGCGCCTGGGGTCACGGTGGGCGCCTTCGATGCCCCGGGCGAGCCCGGGGATGTCGTCGTCGAAGCCTTCGGCTGCAACCCGCCGCCGGAATTCATCGATCGCATGGCCGCCGCGCGCCCGGTCTGGGTGAACCTGGAATACCTGAGCGCCGAGGCCTGGGTTGAGCGCTCCCACGCCCTGCCCTCGCCCCAGGCCAACGGCCTCACCAAGTGGTTCTTCTTTCCGGGCTTCACCGGCGCCACGGGCGGGCTGCTGCGCGAACCGGGGCTGCTGGCCAGGCGGGCGGCCTTCGAGCGTCCGCCGGGCCCGAGGCGCGCCAGCGTCTTCTGCTACCCGAACCCGATGCTGCCGACGCTGGCAGCGCACTTCGACGGCGAACTCTGGCTCACGCCCGGCGCCGCGCAGGCACTCGAGGCGCCGCATGTCGTGCGCCTGGGCTGGACCGACCAGCCCGGCTACGACCGGCTGCTCTGGTCCTGCGACCTGAACTTCGTGCGCGGCGAGGATTCCCTCGTGCGCGCCATCTGGGCCGGCCTGCCCTTCGTCTGGCACATCTACCCGCAGGACGACGGCGTGC
The DNA here is from genome assembly GCA_903938815.1 of uncultured beta proteobacterium. Lineage (GTDB taxonomy): Bacteria > Pseudomonadota > Gammaproteobacteria > Burkholderiales > Burkholderiaceae_C > Rubrivivax. The sequence continues at coordinate 4,353 of CAJAES010000004.1, read as the reverse complement.
ACCGCGTGAAGCTCGACGCGTTCCTCGACCGCTTCCTCGCCGGCACGGAGCCGGGCTTCGCCGCCGATCTGCGGGCGCTTTGGCTCGCCTGGAACGGGTTCGGCCCCTGGCCCGCGCACTGGCCGGACGACGGGGCCTGGCGCGCCGCCTGCACGGCGCTGCGCGACCGGCTGGCCGTCCAGCCCGACCTCACCAGCCAGTTGTTGGGGTTTATCCGGGAAAGACGCTAGAATTGCGGGCTTTGCGCGGCGGTACCGGGCCGCGCTCCAATACGGAATCGCGCCATGAAACTCGCTCAGGAAATCCGCGCCGGCAACGTCATCATGCAGGGCAAGGACCCGATGGTCGTGCTGAAGACCGAATACAGCCGCGGCGGCCGCGGTGCTGCCACCGTGCGCATGAAGATGAAGAACCTGCTGAACGGCGGCGGGGCTGAACTCGTCTTCAAGGCAGACGACAAGATGGACCAGATCATCCTCGACAAGAAGGAGTGCACCTACTCCTACTTCGCCGACCCGATGTACGCCTTCATGGACGCCGAGTACAACCAGTTCGAGGTCGAGTCCGAGAACATGGGCGACGCCATCAACTACCTCGAGGACGGCATGAGCGTCGAAGTGGTGTTCTACGACGGCAAGGCCATCTCGGTCGAGCTGCCCACCACCGTGGTGCGCGAGATCACCACCGACCCGGCCGTCAAGGGCGACACCTCCGGCAAGGTCCTGAAGCCCGCCAAGCTCGTCGGCACCGGCTTCGAGATCAGCGTTCCCATCTTCGTGGAGAACGGCGACAAGGTCGAGATCGACACCCGCACACACGAGTACCGCAAGCGCGTCTGATCGCCTGCCGCTCCTGAAACAAGGGCACCTTCGCGTGCCCTTGTGTCATTCTGCGGGCTGCATGGACCCGAACCACCACCGCCTCTACCACCACGCGCGCTGCTACGACGTGGCCTTCGGCTTTCGCGATGTGCCGGCCGAATGCGATGCGCTGGCCGCGATGGCCCTGCGCCATGGCACGGGGCGCGTGGGCTCGGTGCTCGAACTCGCGGCCGGCCCGGCGCGCCACGCGCGGGAGTTCGCCCGGCGCGGCGCGGCGGCCATCGCCCTGGATGCCTCGGCATCGATGTGCGATTACGCTGCCGCCCGCGCTCAGGAGGACGGCGTGTCGCTGGCCACGGTGTGCGCCGACATGGCCGATTTCCATCTGCCGCAACGTTTCGACCTCGCGCTGCTGCTGATGGATTCCGCCAGCTACCTGCTCGACAACGACGCCGTGCTGCGGCACCTGGCCTCTGTTGCCGCGCACCTGGCTCCTGGCGGCGTGTACGTGCTGGAGATGTCTCACCCGCGCGATGCCTTCGGCGGCGCCTCCACGAATTCGCAATGGGTCTCCGAGGCCGACGGCCTGCGCGTGAGCATGCGCTGGGGCGCCGAGGGCGACGCCTTCGACCCCATTTCCCAGATCGACGAGGTCACGGCCACGATGGACTGGACGGGCCCGCAGGGCAGCGGGCAGATCGTGGAACGCGCACGCCAGCGCCGATTCACCGCCACCGAGTTCGACGCACTGGTGCGCGCCAGCGGCTGCTTCGACATCGTGGCGTGGGCCGGGGCCGTGGCGCCGCCCGTTCCGTTCGACAACGCCCGCGCGGCCTGGCGCATGGTGCCCGTGCTGCGCAGGCGGGAGACTGCATGAATTTCGACTTCGAAGCCGCCGTCACGGCGCCCTTTCGCATGCAACCCGGGCTGCGCAGGCTCGCACCCGGCACGCCGCAGCTCACGCCGCTGGCGCCGGGCTCGCGCCATCAGCGCGAGAAGCTGGCCGTGCTCAGCGCCTTCCCGCAGATGGCGCTGCAGGTGCGCGGGGGCTTCGATGCGATGCCCGCACTGCACGCGCTGGCCGCGCACGCGGCCGCCGAGCATCCGCTGGCCTTCGCCTGGGACGGCCACCGCGCGCAGGCGCTGCGGCTCGGCACTGCCGTGGCCGGCACCGAGGTGCAGCACACGGCCGCCGGCGCCTTCGGCCTCGGCGACGAGATCGCACGCTGCCTGCGCCCGCTGGCGCCGCAGTGGCGCCTGGCCGGCCTGCTGAGCCTGAGCTTCGCCGAGGACTTCGCCATCGTCGACGCGCGGGATGCCACCATCCCGTGGCTGGCGGTGGCCCTGCCGTCGCACTGGGAGCCCGAGGCCAAGGTGGGCCGGCCCTTCGCCGAGGTGCACGCCCCGGTGGCCGACAGTGCGCTGATCGTGCGGGCCTCCGAGGCGCTGGTGGCGCTCGTCACCGGCCAGGACCGGTGGGAGCGCTTCGTGTGGAACGTCACCGGCCATCCGCGCCTTCACGCGCACCCGGCGCACGTCGACCCCGAGCGCTGGCCCGCCGACATCGCCGCCGGGTGGCCTGCCGGCGCCTGGTGGCGCACCGAACGGCAGACCTTCATCCAGGTGCCCGAAGCGCGCCAATCCGTGTTCACGATCGCAGTGGAGTGCCGGCCGCTGGCCGAGGCCATCACGGCACCGGCCCAGGCAGCGGCGCTGCACGAAGCCGTGGCGACGATGAGCCCGGCCGTGCTGGACTACCGGAACCTCACGGCCGTGCGCGAGCCGCTGCTGCAATGGCTCTCGAACTGCCGCTGACGCCCGCACGCTGGTCCGGGCGAGACGACTTCACGGTGCTCGATCTCGGTTTCGCCACGAGCCGGGATTTCCTGGCCGCGTGGCGGGCCTGGCGCGCCGACCCGGCGCGGCCGGCCAGGCTGCACTACATCGGCGTCCAGCCCACGCCGTCGAAGCCGGTGCCGGACCCGGTGGACACCTCGCTGGAAGACCTGGCGGCCGAGCTTCGGCGCAGATGGCCGCCCGCACTGGCGGGCTGGCACCCGATCGACCTCGAAGACGGGCGCGTGCGTCTGCTGCTGGTCTTCGGCGAGATGCGGGCGGTGTTCAAGTCGCTGGACGTGACGGCCGACGACATCCGGCTCGACGGCAGCGCGCCCTGGGACGCCCAGGCCCTGCGCGCGCTCGCGCGGTTCGCGGCGCCGGGCGCCACCGTGACCGCGCGTGCCGCCACCGCGTCGGTGCGTGCGGGACTGCGCAGCGCGGGGTTCGAATTCGAGCCCAACGGGGCCGGCGAGCCCGGCACGGTCGACGAACCCGGGCCGCTGCGGGGCCGCTACGCCCCAGCGCCCACGGTCCGCAGGCCAAGGCAGCACGGCATGGGGCGGCCGGGCGCGGCCGTGGTCATCGGGGCGGGCCTGGCGGGCGGCTGGGCAGCGCACGGCCTGCTGCAGCAGGGCTGGTCGGTCCGTGTGCTGGAACGTCGCCCGGAACCCGCAGCGGAAGCATCGGGCAACCCGGCCGGGCTGTTTCATGGCACCGTGAACGCCGACGACGGGCCGCATGCGCGATTCCACCGTGCGGCCGCGCTGCTGGCCGAGCGCACGCTGCGGCCCTGGATCGAGAACGGCCGGGTGCCAGGCCGGATCGACGGCCTGCTTCGGCTGGCCAGCGAGGGCGACACGCTGGACACGCTGCAGGCGCCGATCGACCGCCACGGGCTACCGCCGGGCTACGTGCAGGCCGTCGATGCCGCGATGGCATCCGCGCTGGCAGGCATCGCGCTGAACCGCCCGGCCTGGTTCTACCCAGGCGGCGGCTGGCTGGAGCCTCCGGCGCTGGTGCGGCACCTCCTGCGGGACGCTGAATTCGAGGGCGGGGTCGAGGTGGAACGCGTGGAACGCGACGGCGCCGTCTGGCGGCTGTTCGACGCGGCGGACTGCATCCTGGCCGAGACCGCGACCCTGGTGCTGGCGAACGCCGCAGCGGCGATGCGGCTATGGCCCCAGGCGGCGTGGCCGATGGGGCGATCGCGGGGGCAACTCAGCCAGTGGCCGCGGCCGCCCGCGGACGCACCGCACCTGCGCCGGCCGGTGGCGGGCGGCGGCTATGTGCTGAGCCTGGCCGATGGCGGCCTGCTCTGCGGCGCCACGGCAGCGGCCGGCGACGAGGACACCACCACGCGCGCGGCGGACCACCGCTTCAACCTGGACCGGCTGCAGCAGATGACGGGATGGCCCGGCCCCCTGCCGCCCGAAGGCCGAGTGGGGTGGCGCGCGAACACGGTCGACCGCCTGCCGCTGGTGGGGCCGGTGCCCGCTTCAGGGCTCGCCCCGGGGCAGAGTTCGACCCGCAAGCCGACCACGCAGCTGCTCAGGGCAGAGCGGGAGCCGGGTCTGTTCGTGTTGAGTGGCCTGGGTGCCAGGGGCCTCACCTGGGGGCCGCTGGCAGGCCGCATGCTGGCCGCATGGATCGGCGGGACGCCGATGCCCGTGGAGGCGGAACTGCGCGATGCGGC
>CAJAES010000003.1 GCA_903938815.1 uncultured beta proteobacterium | reverse complement strand
CGTGCCGGCGGGGCCCGCCGCGCCCTGCTGGCTGTCGGGCAGGTTGAAGCTGGTGTAGGCGATGCTGCGCCACTTGCCGCCACTGGCACTGACGACGTTGCCGTTGGCGTCGTAGGCGTAGTCCACCGTGCCGAAGGCGCTTTCTCCCGCCACGCCCGCCACGCGCATGACGCCGTGGGGCAGTGGGGCCGCGTCATCGCGGTGAATTCCTAGCTGCGGCTCTCCAGTTCACTCCCTGGGCGTAGGCTCACCTCGCTCGGCGCATTGCAATCTACGCCATAGTGGCGTATCTTTGACATGCCTACACAGGCGATCAGACCATCGTCGTGGAAGATCTTTCGAACCGCAACGCCGCCATGACCCAGGACGAGAAGGACTATTTCAAGCTGCTGGGCTGCCGTGTGGCGCAGATGCGCAGGGATCAAGGCCTGACGCAGGTTCAACTGGCCGAGGTGCTGGCCATTTCCCAGCAGATGGTCGCCTCCTACGAGGTCGGACGCCGACGCATCCCGGTGTCGATGCTGCAAGCGCTGGCCAAGGCGCTGGCGGTAGAGGTCGACGTACTCCTCGGTGACGAGTCGGCAGCCACAGCGCGCGGACAGCGCGGGCAGGTGCCGACGCTGGCTCGGCATATGGAGCGCATCAACGCGCTGCCCAAGACACAGCAGAGGTTCGTGCTCCAGATGATCGAGACGGTCCTCGCACAGCAAGGGCGCTGAAGCTCTACAAGGAACAAGCGATGACGGCAATCGAATTGCAGTTGATGGAGCGGCTGAGGAAGCTGCCGCCAGCCCGTGTGGCCGAGGTGGCGGACTTCGTGGAGTTCCTGGCCTCGCGCGAAGAGCGCGCCGCAGCGGGGCAGCGGCTCACCGATGGGCTGGCCAGACTCGATGCCTTGAACCTGCCGGCGGTGTCCGAGGATGAGGTCGAAGCGGAGATTCAAGCCGCCCGTCAGGAACGGCGCAAGCAGCAGACGCAGGGCGTCTGATCGGTGCGCTTCGTCATCGACACGAACCTCCTCGTCTCGGGCGTGATCTCGGCAGGGCTGCCGCGCCGGCTGATCGATGGCGCCAAGGCTGGCGAGTTCGAGTTGTGCACGAGCGAGGTCTTGCTCGCCGAGCTACTCGATGTGCTTTCTCGCGGCAAGTTCGCCGCGCGACTAGTCCAAGCCCAGCTTACGCCCGAGGGAATCGTCGCGGACTTGCGCCGCCTCGCTGTAGTGGTATCACCGATCACCGTGCCGCGCGTCGTGTTCGCCGACGCCGATGACGATCATGTGCTGGCTGCGGCGCTGGCCGGCGCCGCAGACCTTATCGCCTCCGGCGACAGGCGCGATCTGCTGCCACTGGGCAACTACGAGGGCATCCCCATCGTCACTGCTCGTGAGGCGGTCGAGCGGCTGGAAGCTCGCGGGACGGTCTGACAGCGCGCCTGGCGCTACGCCAGAGCGGCCTTGAGATCGGCGAGAAGCCGCTGACGGCCAAACATTTTGGGCATTGCGCACGCAGGCGCTTCCAACGCGGCCAAGAGCAAGCCTTTCAAAATGAAACTGCCAGATGCAACGATCCCTTCTACAGAACCAAGCCCTCAAATCAACCCGTAGCAGTTGTACCCCGTCAGTCAACGAGTAGCTTCCCGCTGCGTGACTACGGCGCGCAAATCCATGGGGTTTGCAAAGCATTGCTCAATCTGATTAAAGAGGCACTTAAACCTACGGCATTTGCAGAATTTCATCGTATGGCTCAGTGTCCGACACGCGATGAACAAAGCCTCGATCAATTCCGATCTGAATAGCTGCTGCACGATGCTCTTCTGCAAGCCTTTTCGCCTTTCCCACATCGCCGACAGCAATCAATGCATAAAGATATAAGGGCATGACAGCCGTAAAAATCCAACGTCTGTTCTCAACCGCGGCAATATAATCATCAAGCGTTAGAAGAGAGTCAAAAAATCCGCTCCTCAGGACGGCCTCGTCTAGAAATTCAAGAAAACGGTCAAATTCTGGATGTAGGGGTTTATCTGCCTCAAATAACCATCCTCCGTTTTTTCGGTGCTCAGCTTCGATTATATCGTTGAGAAATACGAATCCAGTAACGGCATCCACCGTGTGCATATGTCGGGGTGAAATTGCATCTCTGGCGGTGTTCACGGCAGCAAACTTGACCCCTAGGGCTGGCTGAACTCTGAGGCCCAACAAATCATCACGAACGAAGTTGAAGAAGATATACTGGGTTAGCTGACTCGACACATCCCGCGTTAACTCAATACCAACAGGCGAAATCTTCACGTTCCAATCATTTCTGTACCAGCGACGTAGGGTCGTAGTTGCATCCTTCTTGTTAGCCGAGGGCATGACTATTCGCGTCCTTTGATTGAGCCACCGAAGATTGCTCCCCAATTCACCTTCTGGCCGCTAGGCTTTAAGTGCGCTGCTGACCCCTCATACACACCGAGATAGGTACCACCAAATCTTTCAGCGGGAATCCGCAGATGCCCTGACCTATCCACCGATAGGCCAACTTGAGCCGCGACACTCGACGCCCGTGGCCCTTCCAGATGGAAATCGTTGCGCGAGATTGCGTCATAGATCCGCACTTGACGTGCACTAAGCTCCGCCGATGGGCCACATTTCGACTCGCAGACAACGACTACTCCACCAAACATTGCGCGGCCATCCTGTCTATGAACAAAGACACCATCCGCGCGGAAACGCTCGCCCGAACCTGTACGGCCCCAAACTTCCGGCTCGGCAAGCTGATAATCGCCCGTTGCCAAATCTGACACCATCGAAGCAAAGCCGCGGATACCTCGCTGAACAACGCCTCTACCGCCAAGAGCATTGAAGAGATACTGAACTGGCCCCGGCGTCCTCCGTCGTAGAACAAGCCAACTTCTCCAGGCGCATCAAGCACTTGCACGCGCGGCGCGGGGCACCAGACCCCGCCAACATCAAATTTTTGCGTAGACGCGGTTTTTACCATGCGCGAGCGCGAGAACGAAGACGGGTTCTTCCTTCAGCCGCTGGCTGTTCGCTGCCGTGGCGCCGCTCAGGCGGTGGCCGGGTCAAGGCCGCGCGCAGCGCGCCCGCAGGGCTTGGCCTTGACGCGCTCGGGCTTCAGTACGCTGTCCTATGCGGTGCAGGCCGAGTTCTCGGCTTGCACCGCATAGAGGCCGCGTTTGCAGCGGTGACACAGCACCGGCCGTGCTGGTGCTGGCGGCGTGAGCCGCCAGCACTGCGCCTACCGCGGCGCGAACCCCGCCGCCGCGAGCGCGGCACGCACCCGCTCGGTGGCCTGGATCATCAGGCGGGTTTGCTCTTCGTCTTCGGCCAGGCTGCGGCAGTCGGCCCAGCCGATGCGCTTGACGAGCTGGGCCAGCGCCCAGGCCTGTTCGGCGTCGAGTTCGACGGTGACGATGACGTGTTCCATGCGATGTGCTCCGGTGTGCCCGGCGTTCAGGGCGAACGCCGCTGGCCTGCACCACGGAGTGCCGCGCGCAGCCGTGTCAAGGGCGGGCGCAGCCCGGCGAAGCGAACCCTTGACGTGGCGAGCACGGCGCTACGCTGGGCAGGACAGTGGAGGAAGCCAGGGAGCCCCCTCGGGGGGCGGATGGTGGGCGGGCGGGGGCCAACTCCATGACCGCGCGCGCAGCGCGCCATGCTGGGAACCCTTGCGGCGATGGCGAAGCCATGGCCGCACATGCTTATGCCTTCGAGCGTGGCGAGCTGTACCCAGCTGGCCACGCGGCAGGCGCGAAGGGGCGCAAGACATAACGGGGGTTGCCGTGAACCCGAAGGGCGCGAAGCGAAGCGCAGCGGCCCCGCACCAAGCGGAGCGCAGCGCAGCGACTGCGGGGCTTCATGGCAACAGCCCGTTATGTTGAATTGCGCCAGCAATTCACCCCGCAGCGACTGCCAAGCACGGGCGGGCTCAATGCCCGGCCGGGCTTGTCCTCGTGGTCCTCGCGCGCAGCGCGCTGACCTCAACAACCGTCGCACGCCGCAGCGCCTTCAGCGGCGCGCGGGTTGCTCTGCAAGCCGCGTGACGCCTGGGCTGTTGGTGCTCCGCGCGCATCCAAGTTCAGCGGCGCCCTTGGGCGTCCGCTGCAACGCTCTTGGCGTCAGCCTGCGCGCCCTGGCCGGCATCGTCGTCCTGCTCGCGCTGCAAGGCGGCTAAGAAGGTGGCTCGGGCGTCGGCAGCACCCTGGGTGCCGGCCGGCGTGCGTTCGGCGCCTGGCGGGGCTGTATTCGCGTCCCGGGCGGTGTCGGCGATCCTGTGCAGCCTGGCCGGGTGCGTCGCGCTGTGCACCTCCTTCAACTTGGCCAGGCTGACCAGCGTGTAAATCTGCGTCGTGTCGAGCTTGGCATGCCCAAGAAGGCTCTGGATGAAGCGGATGTCGGCACCGTTTTCCAGCATGTGCGTGGCGCACGCCACGCGGAACAGGTGGCATGAGCCCGGGTGCTCGATGCCCGCCTGCGTGAGCTGCCGGCGCACCAGGTCGCCGATGCGCTCGGGCGTGAAGCCCCGGCCGTCGTCGTCGAGGAACAAGCGGTAGTCGTCGGCCCCCGTGGCCAGCTCGGGGCGCACCTCTCGCAGGTACTTGTCCACCCAGGCGCAAGCCCGGTCTCCCAGCGGCACGAGGCGGTCTTTACTGCCCTTGCCCTGGCGCACCATCAGCGCCCCGCGTTCGACGTCCACGTCGAACAGCTTCAAGCCGGCCAACTCGAAGCGCCGGATGCCCGTGCTGTAGAGCACTTCGAGCATCGCGCGCATGCGCAGGCCCTCGGACTTGGCCACGTCGCAGCCGTTGAGCACGTCTTCGACCTGGCCGATGCTGAGCAAGCCCTTGGGCAGTGCCTTCGGCCGCGTCGGCAAGTCCAGATCGGCCGCCGGGTTGTAGAGGATGTGGTTCTGCTTGGTCAGCCACTTGAACCAGGCCTGCAGCGGCAGGATCAGGCCCAGCTGGGCACTGACCGTCAGCGGCTGCCCGTTGGCCTTGCGGTGGTGGTACACGTGCCGCTGGTAGCGCTCCAGGATCGGCCGCGTGATGTCCTGCGGCTTCATGAGGCCCCGCTCGTCTGCCCAGGCGATGAAGCGGCCGATGGCGTGGCGCTGCGCCTCGATGGTCCGGGGTGAGTACGCGACCACGGCTTCCCACTCGTGGAACGCGGCCTGGTAGCGCGTCAGCGCGTTGTGCGCTAGGGCTTCGGGTGCAGCGCTCACGCGGCGGCGCGTGGTCTTGGCCGGCGCGCTCGGGGCGGCCAGCTTGTTGCGCTTGGTGCTGGTGGCGGTGGCCATCACGCGGCAGCAGCAACGGCCGAGGAAGCGGCTGAAGAAGGTACGGCCTTGGGGTACGACACGACCGGCGGCACGGCGGCGCCAGAGATACGTGTTTGCGCCTCATCGGCGGCCGGATCAGCTGGAACCCGCGCCAGTGCTAGCTTTTCGGCCGATCTGCCGCGCGGCGATCCCCCGGCGTTGGGCAGGCGTTGGGGGAGCGATGGCCCGGCGAACTGGGGTGGCGAGGTAGGCGAACTCTGCGTCGTAGGCATGGGCTTGAGCGCAGCCACGTCGATCAGCCCGGCCAGGTGCGGGCCATCAGCATCGGCCGGCGCATCGTGCAGTAGCTCGTATTCGTAGCTCTGCCCGCGCTGTCCTCGGTGGACCAGCAGGTATTCCATGGCGGCCAGGCGGTCCAGGTGCATGCGGCAGCGCGTGTCCGACTGGCCCGTGATCGCTCGCACCTGCGCCCGCGTGAAGCGCACCTCCGCGCGCGGTATCGCCTGCTCTTTGGCTAGCGTCTCGACCAGGCCCGCGATGGCGCCGAGCACGCGCCGCGTCTGCGGCGGCAACTCGTCCAGGCTGCGGCCCAGCACCTCATGCGCGATGGCGTTAGCGGCTTCGATGTCGGCCAGCGTGGCCTCGATGTATTTGACGCTGCGGCCGGCGACGTGGGCGGTCTTCACACCGCGCTGGTGTTGATGCAGCAGCGCGATGGTGTCGATGAGGGTGAGGTACTTCTCGTGATCGCGCCGCGTCCTCGTGCGGTCGTCAAGGAAGGTCAGCCGGTCGGCGTAGGGGTTCACCACCGCCAGCGAGCGAAGCAGGCGTTGCGCGTTCTGGTGCGTGGCCAGGATCGCGGTCTTGGCCTCGCGTTTGGTCAGGCCGGCCAGCGTGCGCTTCTCGCGCTGCAAGGCATGGATGCGCCGCGTCTGCTCGCGGTCTTCGTCCACCGTCAGCACCAGGCAGCGGTTCAGCAGCTCTTCGTCCAGGTCAATGGCCGTCGTGGTCATCATCAACATGGTCGGCCCCTCGACGCGGTATTCCTGCGTGATGAGGTTGCCCGTGGCCGGGTCGGTGCCCGTGCTGGCGATGGTGAGTTCACCTTCGCTCTGCAGCAGCTTCATGGCGTAGCTCGCACGGCTGGCCCCCTCTTCCTCAGCGATGGCCAGGATGCGGTGCTTCAGGCTGGTCTGCCCCATGTAGAACAGGCTCTGCCCCGTCATCGCGCTGTACTTGGTGCGCGCTTCCTCGGGCACGAAGGCGAGCACGGCATCCATGAGGCTCGATTTGCCCGCCGCGCTCGATGACTGGATCACGATGGCCAGCGGCCGGTCCAGCAAGCGCGACACCGCCGCCAGGTAGCCCACCAGCTTGTTCGTCCTCTCGCCCACCACACCGCAGGCGTCGAAGTCATCGACGATGCGGGGCATCAAGGCCGGTGACTTCAGCAGCGCCAGGGCTTCCGCCTGGTCGGCCTCGGTCATGCTGGGCGCGGTCGGCTCCTTGGGTGCCAGCGCCTCGCGGATGGCCTCATCCTGCAAGGCTTCGAGCTTGAGCAGCACGCGGCCGAGATCGGTCTTGAGCACGCCATCGGCGATGCCGAGTTCGCTGGCCGCCTGCTGGATGAACACGGCCCGCGCACGCGCCGCGTACAGGTCCAGCGTGTCAACGTGGAAGCGGCCATCGTCGGCACTCACCATCACATTGACCTTGAGCACGCCCACGGCCAGGTTCTTCGGCAGGCCGCGCACGCGCCAGCGGCGCGCGTCGCGGCCGTCGCCGAAGACGAGGACGGTTTCACGCTCGGTGGTTTGCGCGGGCGCGTCGGCGGCCGGCGCGCTGGGCACCGCTGCGGCAGGCAGGAGCGGGGTTTCTTCTTCAGCCGCTGGCTTCGTCGGCGGCGCAGCAGCGGCTGAGGAAGGAACGGCCGGCGGGGTGCTCGACTTGAGGTCACAGATTGCAACCTCAAGATGCTCGATGCTTTCGCGTCGGGGCGCCTGACCCTTGCCTATCCATTCGGCCTTGCGGATCAGCAGGCCCAAGCTCTTCGCCGCCGGCTGCACCTTGGCCGCGTATTCGTTGGCGTCCATGCCCTTGGGGAACACGATGCGGAAGCAGTCGATGCCCAGTGCCTGCAGGCGCTCGGCCAGCTTGGCCGCACCACGCTCGCCGGCCTCGTCACGGTCGAAGGCGATCAGCACCCGCGCTATACCTGCGGCCTGGATGGCCTCGATCAGTTCATCCGTCACGCCCTCCACACCGTAGGCGCTGGTGACGTTGCGCAGGCCCGCGCACCAGAACGTCAGCGCGTCGATCAGCGCCTCGCACACGATCAGTTCCTCGCTGGTCCCCGGCGTCATGGCTACGCGGTTGAACACGCCGCGCCGGGGCGAGCCCGGCAGGTACAGGTGCGCAGGCGTGCCCGCGCGCAGGTCGTTTCGCACCTTGCGCCCGTACAGGTTCACCACCTGGCCGGCACTGTCGAACAAGGGGATGACCAGGCTGCCGTTCAAGTGCTCGTGGCCGCTCTCTCGGTACACGCCCAGGCGCTCCAGCCGCGTGCGGATCTCCGCACCCGCCTTGCGGTTCTTCTCCGGCAGCCGCAGGCCCAGCGTGCGGTTCGCATAGCCCAGCTTGAAGACCTCGATGGCCTCGGCCGCCGCGCTGCCAGCGAGGCCGCGCGACTCCAGGTAGGCCAGCGCCTCGGGCGCTTGCTTCAAGGTCGCCGCGTAGTAGTCGGCCACCTGGCCGAGCAACACAGCATCGTCAGCGTCGAACGCCACCGGTGGCGGCAGACTTCGCACCGTCGTGCGCTTGATCGGTGCCGCCTCGGCCGCCTGGCCAGCGGCTGAAGAAGGAAGCCCCTCCCTCAGCAACTCGACGGCATGGCGGAACGACACGCCCCGCGTCTTCATCACCCAGTCAATCGGCCCACCAGCCGCCCCACACCCGAAGCAGTGCCACAGGTTCTTGCCCGGGCTCACCACCAGGCTGGCCGTGTCGTCCTCGTGGAACGGGCAGCGCCCGAGCATGTCCTTGCCGCCGCGCTTGAGCTCCACCCCCGAGGCCTCGACCAGGCGCTCGACGCTGACCTCGCTCTTCAGCCGCTCAAGCTCACTCTCGGGGATGCGTGCCATGTGCTCGGTCTCCTTCGCCTCTAAAACCCGTCAAGGCCCGTTTGATGTCTTTTTATGGTACCTTATATGAGTCTTATAGCCAACCGTTTCAGAGACCAGGGGGTACCTTATGGGCTGCGTCACCTTTGAAGACCGCTTGCCCACCATGCCAACCGCACCGAAGAAGCTGCCCGCCAAGGCCTCCGCAACACCCGCGCCCACACAAGCCACCGCGCCGCTGCCGGCGGCGAACTTTCCGGCTCGGCTGATCCAGACCCGGCGCCAGGCGTCGATGACGCAGCAGGCGCTGGCCGACGCCGCCGGGGTACATGTGAACCAGATCAAGCGCTACGAGGCCGGCGCGGCGCAGCCCACGCTTGAGGCCTTGGTCGGCCTGGCGCGGGCACTGCATGTGAGCCTGGATCAACTCGTGTTCGACGAAGGCGAGCGCGGGCCGTCCGACGATCTGCGTTTGCAGTTCGAGGCGGTGAGCCACATGTCCGATGACGACCGGCGGATCATCAAGGCGCTGCTCGACGGAATGATCGTCAAGCACCAGACCAAGCAGATGGTCGGCAACCTCAGCAGCTAAGCGCAGAACCCAAGGAACACGCGATGACGACCGTGCAAATCAACTTGCCCGACGAGCTGGCACAGAAGGCGGCCAGTGCGGGCTTGCTGTCGGCCGAGGCGATGGAGGCCATGCTGCGCGAGCAGTTGCGCCGGCGTGCCGGCGAGGCGCTTCAAGCCATGTGGCAGCGCGGGCCACAAGAGGAACTCACGCCCGAGATCGAGCAGGAGATCGTCGAGGAGGTGCGCAAGGTGCGCGCCGAGCGGCGCATGCGCGGGGCGAGCTGATGCCAGGGTCAGCGCAGCCGCTGCGGCTGGTGGTCGATACGAATGTCGTGGTGGCCGGGCTGCTGTGGACCGGACCACCCCGGCGACTGCTGCAGGCGGCCATCGACGGCGAGGTCGAGCTCTTCAGCAGCGCGGTGCTGCTCGATGAGCTGGCCCATACGCTGGGCTACTCGAAGTTCACCAAGCGCATCGAGAGCTTCGGCACCAGCATCGCGGCGCTGGTGGCGCAGTACACGGCGCTCGTCAGCCTGGTCGCGCCGGCCAGCGTGCCGCGCGTGGTGGCCAACGACGCCGACGACGATCACGTCATCGCCGCAGCGGTCGCCGCCCGCGCCGAGCTGATCGTCACCGGGGATCGCAAGCATCTGCTGCCTATCGGAACCCATCAGGGCATCGCCATCGTCACTGCGCGTGAAGTCGTCGATCGGCTTGACGCAAGACTCAAGACCTGACCCCGGCGCCGCAAACTGAAGACCTGGCCCCGAGGCCCCGGAAGACCTGACCCCGAGGCCCGCGTCGAGTGCGCGAAGCTGACTTCTACTTCGCTGGCAACATGAGTCGTATCTCTTCCAGAGCCTGCGATTTGGCGAGAGGCACCAATTCGCGCTGATTTGACAAGACCGTATGCGCCAAGCCAGCTGTCGCAAAGATGTAGCGGAGACGACCACTCCCAAGGGTGAGATATCCACCTTCCTCCTCGCCTGAATACAGCTTGGCTCCGGGTAGCTTCTGTCTCACATGCTGGAAGGTCATCCCGATCCGAATGCCGTTCATATCGGGTATCGAAGAGTCTTGAACGACCAGGGTCGCGACCTCCGAACGCGAGCCCAGAATTGCAAGCACCTTCGCGCCACAAGCGAACACAATTTCTTTGGCCACCTGATTCGATTCGCCAGGCAGTTCAATGTCTCGCAAGCTGCGGAACTGTTCCCCCCCACTGATCCGCTGCCCCAATACAAGCGCCCCAATACGATCACGCTCGATCTTGAGATTGCAGGCTTTAGCCACGCCATCAGCGCCCGCTTGTCCAGTTAGCGCAGCCAGGATCAACAGCAACAGTGACCTGAGCATCAGAAACACTATTTCGGAACCCAGTCAACGAAGGAAGTCACGCCTGGCCGGTTGCGCAGGAAGTCCACATGAACAGCGCCGCCGGATCTAAGGTACAGGTTTACTCGGGGAAACAGTCCGGCGGTGTAGGTCAGCGATGCAGCTTGACCAGTTGACATCCCAAGAATGTAGAAATCTGCAGCAATTCCGACTGTATGTTGGCTGAGTTGAGCTGCGCGCGGGTTACCAGCATTGATGAGGTCCTGCTGAGCACGTGCATCTCTAGCGCCGCTAATGACATCGATCATCGAGCCATTTGCTGCTCGGCTCACATCCATTAGCGCATCAATCGCACTCAACGGCAAATCCACACCTCGCCGCACAAGTACCTGCGCCATCACATCCCCGTCAAGGCTCAGGCTCTGAACAAGCAGCTCGCCGTTAGATAAACGACTGTGCTGGTAATCAGAGTACCCGGACCGCGCCATTCGCTCTCTATCGGAGCCCCCCCAGCCGCTGTGCATCAGCTCATTAAAGAGGTAGGAGAACGCTCCTGTTAACGCCCCGTTGGAAAATTTACCACCACCCAACTCCGACGCGGTTCCGCCCACCACCGCATGAGCCAACCCCCGCCCGATGCCATCACCCAGCCCAGCGGTCGCGGGCAGTGCGGCCTTAGAGAACGCCGCACTCAACGCGCCGGGACCGCACTTGCCGCCACTGGCTACAGATGAAACGCATCCGGCTACGCCGTGCAAGGCAATCGCACCGGCGAACCTCTCTGCGTCACGGATAGACCCGGCAGTCGTCAGCCCCGCGTCTCCGACGATGGACCCGATGCCGGCAAAAAGTGCGCCGCTGAATGCGCCCTGAATGGCACCCTTCAGTGATCCAGTTGCCACTGCAGCCGACGCGAAGCCACCGATGGCAGCGGAAGCAATGCTGATCGTCGTGGCCGACACGGTGTATGTCGTGATGACGGCCGCGCCTTCCATCACAAGCACCGTTGTCGCAGCGTTCAAGTAGGCCGCCGCGATCTGCGGCACAAAGTAGCCGACCGCGATCACCGCAACGAACTTGAACAGCTTCTTGAAACTGATGTACCCCGTCGGATCCGTGCAGTTCAGCGGCCCGTTCAGGCAATAGCTGTACCGGTTGTAGTTCTGCAGTTCATCCGGCGCCTGCACGAACGGGTCGCCTTGCAGGAAGCGGCCGATGGTCGGGTCATACAGGCGGCCGTTCATATGCACCAGGCCCAGGTCGTCCAGGTGCTCGTGGCCGGTGAAGCCGCGGTCGGTGCCGTGGTTGACGTTGCTGGCCCAGTCGATGACGAGCGTGCCGAACTCGTCGTAGCGGCCGTTGGTCTGGCGGCGCTTGCCGAAGGGGTCGTAGGCGTAGCGGGCCGTCACGGTGCCCTGGTGGTCGAGCGTGGAGGTGACGGAGCCCAGGTGGTCCTTGAGCCAGTACTCCACCTTCAGCATCACGATGTTGGGCGGGGCCGGGGGCGCGGCCGTGGGCGCG
>CAJAES010000002.1 GCA_903938815.1 uncultured beta proteobacterium | reverse complement strand
TGGACGGCGAGCCCGAGGTCAACGAGGTCTGGTTCGACAACGTCGAGGTGCCGGCGGAGAACCTGGTGGGCGAGGAGAACAAGGGCTGGACCTACGCCAAGCACCTGCTCGCACACGAACGCACCAACATCGCCGACGTGAACCGTGCCAAGCGCGAGCTGGAGCGGCTCAAGCGCATCGCCAAGGCCGAGGGCGTGTACGACGACAGCCGCTTCCGCGATCAGATCGCGCTGCTGGAGGTCGACATCGTGGCGCTGGAGATGATGGTGCTGCGCGTGCTCAGCGCCGAGAAGAGCGGCAAGCAGAGCCTGGACGTGGCGGGCCTGCTGAAGATCCGCGGCAGCGAGATCCAGCAGCGCTACGCCGAGCTGATGATGCTGGCCGGCGGCCCCTACAGCCGCGCCTTCGTGTCCGAGGCCATGGAGGCCGGCTGGCAGGGCGACCAGGTGGGCGCAGCCCACATCGCGCCGCTGGCGTCGACCTTCTTCAACATGCGCAAGACAACGATCTACGGTGGCAGCAACGAGGTCCAGCGCAACATCGTGGCCCAAACCGTCCTGGGGAGCTGAGCATGGATTTCGATTTCACGGAAGACCAGGAATCGCTGCGCGACGCAGTGGGCCGCTGGGTCGAGAAGGGCTTCACCTTCGAGCGCCGACACGGCCTGGCCAAGGCCGGCGGCGCCACCCGCGCCATCCACGCTGAGCTGGCCGAACTGGGCCTCACGGGCCTGGTGGTGCCGCCCGAACAAGGCGGCATGGGCTTCGGCGCCGTCGAGGCGATGGTGGTGGCCGAGGAACTGGGCCGCGGCCTGGTGAACGCCCCTTACGCCCACGCCGCGCTGATGTCACCGGGCCTGCTGGCGGCCGCACCTGCGGCGCTGCAGGCGGCCTGGCTGCCGAAGATCGCGGACGGCAGCGCGCTGGTGCTCCCGGCGCTGCAGGAGCGCGCCGCGCGCTACCGGCTGCTGCACGTGCAGACCCGCGCGGCGCAGTCGGGCGGCGGCTGGCGCATCACCGGCGCCAAGAGCCTGGTGCCGGCGGGCGACGAAGCCGACGCCTTCATCGTGCCTGCGCGCCTGGCCGGCGACGACAGCTCCACCGAGGGCATCGGCCTGTTCCTGGTGGAGCGCGGCGCCGAAGGGCTGGCCGTGCGCGGCTACCCCACCCAGGACGGCGCACGCGCGGCGGAACTGGCCTTCTCGGCCACGCCCGCCGCCATGATCTCGGCCGACGGCGCCGAGGCGCTGACACTGGCATCGGACATCGGCATCGCCGCCGCCTGCGCCGAAGCCGTGGGCCTGATGGACCGCCTGGTGGCCATTACCGTCGACTACATGAACACGCGCAAGCAGTTCGGCGTCACCATCGCCAGCTTCCAGGCACTGCGCCATCGCATCGCCGACGTGAAGATGCAGCTGGAACTGGCCCGCTCGATGAGCTACTACGCCACGCTCAAGCTCGGCGAACCCGCGCCCCAGCGGCGGCGCGCGCTGTCGCAGGCCAAGGTGCAGCTCGGGCAGTCGATGCGCTTCGTGGGCCAGCAGTGCGTGCAGCTGCACGGCGGCATCGGCGTGACGGACGAGTACGTCGCAAGCCACTACTTCAAGCGCCTGACGATGCTGGAGATGGCCTTTGGCGACACGCTGCACCATCTCGGCGAGGTGTCGGACCGAATGCAGGACACGGCCGGCGTCTTCGCCTGATGCCGGGTTCGATCACCGACGTGGCCGGCCTGCGGGTCGGCCACTTCACGCTTGAAGCCCGCGCCACGGGCTGCAGCGTGGTGCTGTGCCCCGAAGGCGCGGTGTGCGGTGTCGATGTCCGCGGGGGCGCGCCCGGCACGCGCGAGACCGATCTGCTGCGCTCGGAGAACGTGGTCGACCGCGTGCATGCCGTCCTGCTCACGGGCGGCAGCGCCTTCGGGCTCGACGCCGCCGGCGGCGTGATGCGCTGGCTCGAGGAACACGGCCACGGCCTGCCCGTGGGCCCGGCACGCATTCCCATCGTGCCGGCAGCTGTGCTGTTCGACCTCTGGACCGGCGACCCCCGCATCCGCCCCGACGCAGATGCCGGCTACGCAGCCTGCGAGGCCGCCGGCACCCAGCCTACGGCGATGGGCAGCGTGGGCGCCGGCGCGGGCGCCATGGTGGGCAAGCTCTGGGGCATCGGGCGCGCCATGAAGGGCGGCATCGGAGGTGCCTCCATCACCGTCGACGGCATCACCGTGGGCGCGCTGGTGGCGGTCAATGCGGTGGGCGACGTCATCGACGGCCAGGGCCGCGTGCTGGCCGGGGCCCGCACGGCCGACGGCACGGGCCTGCTGGGCAGCAGCGAGGCGCTGGCGCGAGGCGACATCCCCGCGCGCCTGGTCGCGGGCACCGCCACCACCATCGGCGTGGTGGCCACGGACGCGGTGCTGACCAAGGCGCAGGCCAACAAGCTGGCCACTCTGGCGCACCACGGCCTGTCGCGCGCCATCGACCCGCTGACCATGCACGACGGCGACACGCTGTTCGCGCTCGGCACCGGCCGCGCGGGCAAGGCCGCCGACCTGACGCTGCTGGGCAGCCTGGCCGCCCGCGTGGTGGCCGAGGCCATCCGTGCAGGCGTGCTGGCTGCGCAGCAGGCAGGCCGCCCCAATCGGCCTGACCGGCCATAGGGCGTCGAACCAGGGCTCTGGCGCGCAAGCGCCGACAAGGGGCATGGCGACTGACTTCCAGCCCGTTGCGAACTTTGATCGCACGCCCACCGTCACGAATGGCGCCGCGACAGGCATTCAATGACAGGGTTGATGTCAATTTGAATTGACACTTTCGCCTGCATCAACGAAGCTGCGCGGATGTTGATGAAAGCACGCCCCGGCGACGACGCGCCGCTCGCTCTCGTGATCGGCAGCGGTTTCGGCGGTCTCGCCGCCGCCCTGCGCCTGAACGCCCGTGGTTGGAGAGTGCAGGTGCTGGAGCGGCTCGACGCCTCCGGCGGCCGCGCCTATGTGCACCGGCAGGACGGCTTCAGCTTCGACGCCGGCCCCACCATCGTCACCGCGCCGCACCTGTTCGAGGAGCTCTGGACACTCGTCGGGCGCCGCATGTCGGACGACGTCGAACTGCGCGCGATGGACCCGTTCTATCGCATCCGCTTCCACGACGGCAGCCACTTCGACTACTGCGCCGATGTCGACCGGATGCGCGCCGAAGTCGCCCGTTTCAGCCCGGCCGACGTGCCAGGCTTCGACAGCCTGATGGCCGAGGGCGAATTCTGCTGCAAGCTCGGGTTCGACGAACTCGGCGCCGTGGCCTTCGACAGCCTGGGCGACCTCGTCCGCGCCACGCCGTCGCTGGTGCGCATGCGCGCCTGGCGCTCGCTCTACCAGATGGTCAGCAGCCACCTGAAGCACCCCCTGCTGCGCACGGTGTTCAGCTTCCATCCGCTGCTGATCGGGGGCAACCCGTTCTCGGTGACGAGCGTCTACTCACTGATCACGGCGCTCGAGAAACGCTGGGGCGTTCACTACGCGATGGGCGGCACGGGCGCGCTGGTGCGTGGCTTGGTGGGCCTGCTCGCGCAGCAGGGCGTGGCCATCCGCTACGGCGCCGAAGTCAAGCGCATCACGGTCGACGGCAGTGCGGGCCGCCCGCGGGCCACCGGCGTGGAGCTGGCCAACGGCGAACGCATCGAGGCCGACATCGTCGTGTCCAACGCCGACGTCGCCTGGACCTACCGACAGCTGATCGAGCCGCAGTATCGCCGCCACTGGACGGACCGCAAGGTCGAGCGCAGCCGCTACTCGATGAGCCTGTTCGTCTGGTACTTCGGCACCGACCGCAAGTACCAGGACGTACCGCACCACATGATGCTGCTCGGCCCGCGCTACAAGGAACTGCTGGCCGACATCTTCCACAAGCACCATCTGGCCGACGACTTCAGCCTCTACCTGCACCGCCCCACCGCCACCGACCCGTCGATGGCGCCGGACGGCTGCGATGCGTTCTACGTGCTGTCGCCGGTGCCGCACCTGGCCAGCGGCACCGACTGGGCCGCGATTTCCGAGACCTACCGGCAGCGCATCGAGGCCGAACTCGAGCGCACGGTGCTGCCCGGCCTGTCCAGGCACGTGGTCACGTCCAAGGTCACGACGCCGCAGGATTTCCGCGACAACCTGCTGTCCTGGCAGGGCGCCGCGTTCGGCATGGAACCGCTGCTGCTGCAGAGTGCGTGGTTCAGGCCGCACAACCGCAGCGAGGACATCGACGGGCTGTTCATGGTCGGCGCGGGCACGCACCCGGGCGCAGGGCTGCCGGGCGTGCTGTCTTCGGCGAAGGCGCTGGAATCGGTGCTGCCGGACGCACTGACGGTGCGCCGGGCCCGCTGACTCAGTTGTCGGGCGAGACGCTGCTGTCCACCATGTTGTGGCGGCGCAGCTTCACGTAGAGGCTCTGCCGCGAAAGGCCCAGCATCTCGGCCGCCGAGGCGCGGTTGTCGCGTGTGAGTTCCAGCGCGGCTTCGATGCACATGCGCTCGATGAGGTCGCTCGTCTCGCCGACGATGGCCTTCAGCGGCAGGCGGCCGACGAGTTCGGTCAGCTTGCCGACGGCACGCTCCATGTCGGCCGGGCGGTTGCCTTCGGCACGCAGGCGACGGCCGACGTCCCGGATCGTGAAGCCCAGGTAGCTGTGCTCGCCGTGCGGCACCACCGTGGCCGAGATCTCGACATCGGTGGACGCACCGAATTCGCCGCGCAGCGTCGTCCCGAACAGGCGCACCGCCCCGCGCTGGCGCAGGTTGCTGATGAGCACCGAGAGGTCGACGCCGCTGCGGCCCAGCCAGCGGTCCAGCGATTGCCCGCGGGCCTGGTCTTCCGCACCCAGCTGCGCCAGCTCGACGAAGGCCCCGTTGGCCGACAGGACACGGCCTTCGAGGTCGGTCACGACCAGCGCATCGGGGCCCGAGCGGGCCAGCGTCAGCAGCATCGCGTGCGTGGGCAGGGTCTCGTCGGCCTGCCCGGCCGTGGCCGGCCAGGCGCGCACCAGCAGATGGGAAGTGCCTTCCTGGCGATAGGTGGACAGGCCGATCTCCACCTCGCCGGCGGCGCCGGCGAGTTCGGCGCGCAGGCGTTGCAGGCCTCCGGTGACGCGCACGCTGGCGAGCGCGTCGGTTACGCGTTCGGCGCTGCGCTGATCGAAGCCGATCGGGAACGAGGCGCCGACCAGCGGCCGGCCAGCCGGCCCGCCGATGAGCTGCTGCGCCGCCGGGTTGGCCTCCAGCACCTTGCTGGTGCCGGCGTCGACGACGAGCACAGCCTCCTGGGCCACATGGAAGAGATGCCGGTAGCGCGTCTCGGCCTGGCGAAAGCTCCAGTAGTCGCGCTCCATCGCCTGCTGCGCCTGCACCAGCCGCTGCTGCAGACCGCTCTGCGTGGATAGATCGCGCGCCATCACGAGGGTGTGGGGGCTGCCGGGCGTGCGCACCGCGAGGCACAACGCGGCCCAGGTCGCCGGGCTGGCCTCGAAGTTCAGCTGCCGCCAGGGCTGCGCCTGCTCGGCATCGCGCATGAGTTCCAGCGCCTTGGGCTGGCTGTCGGATGTGAGCAGCGTGTTCCAGTTCTGGCCGATCCAGTCGTCCAGCGGAAGCGGCGGCAAGGTGCCCCCGCAGGCCAGATCCAGAATCCGGCCGTCTTCACCCAGGATCAGACTGAGATCCGACGCCGCGGCGAGCAGACGCACGAAAGCCGGGGTGGTCAGATCCCCCAGCAGCGCCTCCGCCTGTTCGAACGGTCTCATCGGAGACCTGCCTTTCGTTTCAACCCACTGCTGCGTTCTGAACGCCGGGAGGCGCTCCCGGCAAACCTCCACGCCAAGTCATCCAGGCCGCTGCACGGGCAACGGCCTCCCGCGCATCGAGTGCGACGGCGTCGGCTCCCCACGGGGCGGCCAGCACGGGCACCCCTGGGATAGCAAAGAGCGGACCACCCAACAGTACACCCAGTTCGCGCTGCCGCGACGCGCGCCGCAGATCTGCGCACAACGCGGGTACGCCGGGCGCCCGCGCGGTCGACCCCACGGACAGGCCCACGAGGTCATAGCGCTGGGCCGCCACGCAAGCGGTCAGCGAGGCGTCGGGCGATGCGGGGGTGACGTCCCAGCCGGCACGACGGAAGGCGTCCGCGACCAGGGCCAGGCCGAAGCCGTGCTGTTCACCCGGCACAGGCGCCAGCAGCACCCGCGGCGCGCGGGGCGAGGTGTCGAGCCAGGCGGGAGCGGCTTCGGAGCGGCCGAGCCGCCGCGCGGCGCACTGCAGCCGGACCATGCCGATGGTGACATCGGAGAACGAGCAGTCGTCGGCGGTCCACTGACGGCCGAGTTCGGCCGCGGCGGGACCGAGCCAGTCGAGCTGCAGGGCCTCGACGGTCAGGCCTTGCTGCTGCAGCTGCGTCAGCGCATGCCAGAGGCCGGTTTCGTCGTCCGCCAGGGCCAGGCCGGCCAGCCAGCGCGCGCCGGAAGGCGTCACCTGCTGGACGGGTTCGGGCCGATGGCGAGCCACCAGCCTGGGTATGACTTGCGCCTCGAGGGCTCGCGCCACGCCGGGACGTAACCAGGAGCTCGATTGGCTCTCGGCAGCGCTCACTTGTTCCATGGCATGCACCTCGGCTCCATGGCTGCAGCGTAGTGTCATCAAAACCTTACGTCAACCCCTGTTGACACAATTTGATCTGCCGCATAGATTCCCTTCATGCCTCGGCGAACCCAGACCCAGACCCCCGCTCCGCTGTACACGCCAGCCGAGCGACAGCGCCGCGACGCGACCCGGTGGACCCTGGTGCAGGGGATCCTGGCCCCGGTGCAGTTCCTGGTCTTCATCGTGAGCCTGGTGCTGGTGCTGCGCTTCCTCGCCACCGGCGAGGGCCTGCAGGCCGCGGCGATCTCGGTGCTGGTCAAGACCCTGATGCTCTACACGATCATGGTCACCGGCTGCATCTGGGAGAAGGAAGTCTTCGGCGTCTGGCTCTTCGCCCACGCCTTCTTCTGGGAAGACGTCTTCAGCATGCTCGTGCTTGCGCTGCACACCGCCTACCTCTGGGCCTGGTGGACGGGCGCACTCGACGTGCGTGCTCAGATGCTGCTGGCCCTCGCGGCCTATGCGGCCTACATCATCAACGCCGGCCAGTTCCTGTTGAAGCTGCGCGCGGCCCGGCTTCAGGCCGCGACGCTGGGAGTGGCTGCATGAACGCCGTGATCGATATCCGCCCCGAGGCCGCGACCAGCGGCTGCGCCGACGCTCCCGTGCTGCGCGAGCGCGGCCAGCGGGAAGTGTTCTGCGGCCTCACCGGCATCGTCTGGCTGCACCGCAAGATCCAGGACGCGTTCTTCCTGGTGGTGGGCTCGCGCACCTGCGCGCACCTGCTGCAGTCGGCGGCGGGCGTGATGATCTTCGCCGAGCCGCGTTTCGCCACCGCCATCATCGATGACCGTGATCTCTCCGGCATCGCCGACGCCAACGACGAACTCGACCGTGTGGTCACCCGGCTGCTGGAGCGCCGTCCCGAGATCAAGCTGCTGTTCCTTGTGGGCTCCTGCCCGTCCGAGGTCATCAAGCTCGACCTGTCGCGCGCGGCGCAGCGCCTGTCCGGCCGCTTCACCCCGAACGTCCGCATCCTGAACTACTCGGGCAGCGGCATCGAGACCACCTTCACGCAGGGCGAGGACGCCTGCCTGGCCTCGCTGGTGCCCGAGTTGCCCGCCAGCCGGGATGCCGGCCTGATGGTGGTGGGCGCCCTCGCCGACATCGTCGAGGACCAGTTCCGCCGCCTGTTCGACGAGCTCGGCATCGGCCCGGTGCACTTCTTCCCGCCGCGCAGCAGCCGCGAACTGCCGCCGGTCGGGCCGGGCACGAAGTTCCTGCTCGCGCAGCCCTTCCTCGCCGACACCGCCAAGGCGCTGCAGGAACGCGGCGCCACGCACATCCCGGCGCCCTTCCCGCTCGGCGCCGAAGGCACCACGCTGTGGCTGCAGGCCGCCAAGCAGGCGCTCGGCGGCGACGCCACGCGCTTCGCCAGCGCCGTCGGCCCGCGCCGCGAGCGCGCCGCCCGCGCACTGGCCCGGCACCGCACCATGCTCGAAGGCCGCAGCGTCTTCCTGTTCCCCGACTCGCAGCTGGAAGTGCCGCTGGCGCGCTTCCTGTCGCGCGAACTCGGCATGAAGCTGGCCGAAGTCGGCACGCCCTACCTGCATCGCGCCCACCTGGCCGCCGAACTCGACCTGCTGCCCAGCGGCACCGCGCTGTCCGAGGGCCAGGACGTGGAGAAACAGCTCGACCGCTGCCGCGACCTGCACCCCGACCTCGTGGTCTGCGGCCTCGGACTGGCGAACCCGCTGGAAGCCGAAGGCATCACCACCAAGTGGTCGATCGAACTCGTGTTCACGCCCATCCAGGGCTTCGAGCAGGCGGCTGACCTGGCCGAACTGTTCACGCGCCCGCTGGTGCGCCGAACCAAGCTGGCAGCCTGACATGCAGCTCACCCTCTGGACGTACGAAGGCCCGCCCCACGTCGGCGCGATGCGCGTTGCCACGGCCATGCGCGAGCTCCACTACGTGCTGCACGCGCCGCAGGGCGATACCTACGCCGACCTGCTGTTCACGATGATCGAGCGCCTGCCGCGCCGGCCGCCCGTGACCTACACCACCTTCCAGGCGCGCGACCTGGGCGGCGACACCGCCGGCCTGTTCCAGCGCGCCGCGGCCGACGCCTACGAACGCTTCAAGCCGCAGGCGATGATCGTCGGCTCGTCGTGCACCGCCGAGCTGATCCAGGACGACCCGGGTGGCCTCGCCACCGCGCTGAACCTGCCGATTCCGGTGGTTCCGCTCGAGCTGCCGTCCTACCAGAAGAAGGAAAACTGGGGCGCCTCGGAAACCTTCTACCAGCTGGTGCGCGCGCTCGTCGGCACCGGCAAGCGAGAGAAGGCCGCCAAGGCACCCGGCGCGCGCGCGCGCTGCAACCTGCTCGGCCCCACCGCCCTCGGATTCCGCCACCGCGACGACGTCCGCGAGATCCGCGGCCTGCTGGCCGAACTCGGCATCGACGTGCACGTGGTCGCACCGCTGAACGCGACGCCGGCCGATCTGCAGACCCTCACCGACGCCGACTTCAACGTCGTTCTGTACCCCGAGACCGCGGCCGCCGCCGCCGGCTGGCTGCAGCGCATCCATGGCATGCCGTTCACACGCACCGTGCCCCTGGGTGTGAAGGCCACCGAAGAGTTCATCACCGAAGTGCTGGCGCTGGCCGGCCTGCCCACCGACACGGCCCGGCCCGATGCGCAGTCGCGCGCGCCCTGGTACGCGAAGTCGGTCGACTCCACCTACCTCACCGGCAAGCGGGTCTTCGTGTTCGGCGACGCCACCCACGCGATCGCCGCCGCCCGCATCGCGCGCGACGAACTCGGCTTCGAGGTCGTGGGCCTGGGCTGCTACAGCCGCGAGTTCGCCCGCGACGTGCGCGACGCCGCCAAGCTGTACGGCCTGGAAGCGCTGATCACCGACGACTACCTCGAGGTCGAGGCGCGTGTCGCGGAACTCCAGGTGGAACTGCTGCTGGGCACCCAGATGGAGCGCCACATCGCCAAGCGCCTGGGCATCCCGTGCGCAGTCATCTCCGCGCCGGTGCACGTGCAGGACTTCCCCGCCCGCCACGCGCCGCAGATGGGCTTCGAAGGCGCCAACGTCATCTTCGACACATGGGTCCACCCGCTGATGATGGGCCTGGAAGAGCACCTGCTGGGCATGTTCCGCGGTGACTTCGAATTCCACGAAGGCGCCGCCGCCTCGCACCTGGGCCGAAGCGGCGGGCCGGCGACGGCCGCGGGTGCCTCCGGCGACGCCACCGCGCCTGCCGGCGTGCCCGGGACGGTCGAAGCCGGGGCCGAGGCCGCCGTCATGACGGCCGCGCAGCCCCCCGCGGCGAACGGCTCCAGCGAAGCCATCGTCGTCGCCTCCTGGGCGCCGGACGCCCAGAAGGAACTGCAGAAGATTCCGTTCTTCGTTCGCGGCAAGGCCCGCCGCAACACCGAACGATTTGCCGCCGAACGCGGCATGGCGCTGATCACCATCGAGACACTCTATGACGCAAAAGCGCACTTCGGCCGCTGACGCGTCCACACCCATCCGGGTGGTCATCGTCACGATGGACAGCCACCTGTCCAGCGCCTGCATGCGCGCAGGCGGCCTGCTGAAGCGCGAACTGCCGGGCCTGACGCTGTCGCTGCACGCCGCAGCCGACTGGGCCACCGATGCGTCCTCGCTGGCGCGCTGCCGCGCCGACATCGCACGCGGCGACATCGTCATCGCGACCATGCTCTTCATGGAAGACCACTTCCTGCCGGTGCTCGACGCGCTGCAGGCGCGCCGCGACGAATGCGACGCCATGGTCTGCGCCATGTCGGCCGGCGAAGTGGTCAAGCTCACCCGCATCGGCAAGTTCGACATGGGCAAGCCGGCCAGCGGGCCGCTGGCCCTGCTCAAGCGCCTGCGCGGCCAGAACAAGGGCAAGCCCTCCACGGGCGGCGCGCAGCAGATGAAGATGCTGCGCCGCATCCCGCAGCTGCTGCGCTTCATCCCCGGCACCGCACAGGACGTGCGGGCCTACTTCATGACGCTGCAGTACTGGCTGGGCGGCTCCGAAGAGAACCTCTGCAACCTGGTCCGCTTCCTCGTCGACCGCTACGCCACCGGGCCGCGCACCGCGCTCAAGGGCGCGCTGAAGCCCGTCGCGCCCACGGAATACCCTGAGGTCGGCGTCTACCACCCGCGCATGGCCGGCCGCATCGGCGACGACGCCGCCCGGCTGCCCAGGGTCGTATCGGACAGCAACGCCAAGGGCCGCGTCGGCCTGCTGCTGCTGCGCTCCTACCTGCTGGCGGGCAACGCGCGCCACTACGACGGCGTGATCGCGGCACTCGAGGTGCAGGGCCTGCAGGTCGTGCCCGCGTTCGCATCAGGCCTCGATTCGCGCCCCGCCATCGAGCAGTACTTCACCCGCGACGGGCACTGCACCGTCGACGCCGTGCTGTCCCTCACCGGCTTCTCGCTGGTGGGTGGCCCGGCCTACAACGACTCGCAGGCCGCCGAGGAAGTCCTGGCCGGCCTGGACGTGCCCTACCTGGCCGCGCACCCGGTGGAGTTCCAGACCATCGACCAGTGGGGCGCCTCCGAGCGCGGCCTGCTGCCGGTGGAAAGCACCATCATGGTCGCCATCCCCGAACTCGACGGCGCCACCGGCCCCACCGTGTACGGCGGCCGCGCCGGCGCCACCGGTGTCACGTGCACCGGCTGCGCGAAGGGGTGCACCTTCGGCGCCGACGACCACACGCAGGACATGTACACCTGCAGCGAGCGCACCGCGATGCTGGCCTCGCGCGTGTCGCGCCTGGTCGCGCTGCGCCGCAGCGAACGCGCGCAACGCAAGCTGGCGCTGGTGATCTTCAACTTCCCGCCGAATGCCGGCAACACCGGCACTGCCGCCTACCTGTCGGTCTTCGAGAGCCTGTTCCAGACCCTGACGGGCCTGAAGGCGGGCGGCTACGACGTGACGCTGCCCGAGAGTTCGGACGCCCTGCGCGAGGCCGTCATCCAAGGCAACGCGCAGCAGCTGGGCGCCGACGCGAACGTGCACGCCAGGATCTCCGTCGACGACCACGTGCGCCGCGAACCCTGGCTGCGCGAGATCGAATCGCAGTGGGGCCCGGCGCCCGGACGGCAACTGAGCGACGGCCGTTCGATCTTCGTGCTGGGCGCGCAGTTCGGCAACGTGCTGGTGTGCGTGCAGCCCGGCATGGGCTTCGAAGGCGACCCGATGCGCCTGCTGTTCGAGAAGGGCTTCACCCCGACGCACGCCTTCTCGGCCTTCTACCGCTACCTGCGCGAGGACTTCAAGGCCAATGCCGTGCTGCACTTCGGCACCCACGGCGCGCTGGAGTTCATGCCCGGCAAGCAGAGCGGCCTGTCCGGCGCCTGCTGGCCCGACCGCCTCATCGGCGACCTGCCCAACTTCTACCTGTACGCCTCCAACAACCCGTCGGAAGGCACCATCGCCAAGCGCCGCGCCGGGGCCACGCTGATCAGCTACCTCACGCCGCCCGTGGCCGAGGCAGGCCTGTACCGCGGCCTGCTCGACCTGAAGGCCTCGATGGAACGCTGGCGCGGCCTGGAAGGCGACACGCAGGAGCGCACCGAACTCGCGCTGATGATCCAGGCGCAGGCAGTCGAACTCGACCTCGCAACGGCCGAACCCGCCTGGGCCGCGACTGCGGTCAGCGAGATCGAAGCACTGCAGGGCCGCCTGCTGGAGATGGAATACGCGCTGATCCCGCACGGCCTGCACGTGGTGGGCCGCATCCCGACCGCCGCCCAGCGCGCCGACCTGATGGCCGCCATGTGCGAGGACGGCGCCGTGCCCCCGCGCGCCGCCATCGACGCACTGGCGAACGGCGCTTCACCCGAGAAGGCCATGGCCGGGCTGCCGCAGGACGCCACGCACCTGGCCCGCCTGCGCGAGCTGGCCGAATCGAACCGGCTGCTCTCGGAAGACGCCGAACTGCCCGGCATCCTGCGCGCGCTCGACGGACGCTACGTGCGCCCTGCCCCCGGCGGCGACCTTCTGCGTACGCCGCAGGTGCTGCCCACCGGCCGCAACCTGCACGGCTTCGACCCCTTCCGAATCCCGAGCGCCTATGCGGTGCGCGACGGCGCGCGCCAGGCCCAGCTGCTGCTGGACCGCCACGCGCAGGACGGCCACCCGCTGCCCGAGTCCATCGCCATCGTGCTGTGGGGAACCGACAACCTCAAGACCGAAGGCACGCCCATCGCGCAGGCCCTGGCCCTGATGGGCGCGCAACCCCGCTTCGACAGCTACGGCCGTCTGGCCGGCGCGATGCTGATCCCGCTGGAAACGCTGGGCCGCCCGCGCATCGATGCGGTGATGACGCTGTCGGGCATCTTCCGCGACCTGCTGCCGCTGCAGATCAAGCTGCTGGCCGAGGCCGCCTTCCTGGCCGCCAGCGCCGACGAGCCGGAAGACCGCAACTTCGTCCGCAAGCACGCCCTGGCCTACCAGCGCGAACACGGCTGCGACCTGGAAACCGCCGCGCTGCGGGTCTTCGGCAACGCCGACGGCACCTACGGCAGCAACGTCAACCTGCTGGTCGACAGCGGCCGCTGGGACGACGAGGACGAACTCGCCGAAACCTACACCCGCCGCAAGGGCTTCGCCTACGGCCGCGGCGGCCGCCCGGTGCAGCAGGCCGCCCTGCTGACCAGCGTGCTGGCCGACGTGCAGCTCACGTTCCAGAACCTCGACTCCATCGAACTCGGCGTCACCACGGTCGACACCTACTTCGACACGCTGGGCGGCATCAGCCGCGCCGTGCAGCGCGCCAAGGGCGGCACGGCAGCGCCGGTCTACATCGGCGACGCCACGCGCGGCGCCGGCACGGTGCGCACGCTGTCGGAACAGGTCTCGCTCGAGACGCGCACCCGCATGCTCAACCCCAAGTGGTACGAGGGCATGCTGGAACACGGCTACGAAGGCGTGCGCCAGATCGAGGTGCACATCACCAACACGATGGGCTGGTCGGCCACCACGGGCCAGGTGCAGCCCTGGGTCTACAAGCAGCTTACCGAGACCTTCGTGCTGGACGCCGCGATGCGCGAGCGCCTGGCCACGTTGAACCCCGCGGCCTCCCTGAAGGTGGCCAACCGACTGATCGAGGCATTCGAGCGCAGCTACTGGCAGCCGGATGCCGAGACCCTCGAGGCGCTGCGTCGCGCCGGCGAGGAACTGGAAGATCGCCTCGAAGGCGTGTACGAAGGAATCACAGCATGAGCACCGCAACCATCGCGCCCGACCAGATCCGACGCGGCCCCCGCCCGCCTGACGGCGAGGGCAGCCTGCAGGTGCACCTGGACCCGAACGAACGGCTGGGCACCGCCAAGGTCTTCGCCATCTACGGCAAGGGCGGCATCGGCAAGAGCACCACCAGCAGCAACCTGAGCGTGGCCTTCAGCAAGCTCGGCAAGCGCGTGCTGCAGATCGGCTGCGACCCCAAGCACGACAGCACCTTCACGCTGACCAAGAAGATGATGCCGACCGTCATCGACGTGCTCGAGACGGTGGACTTCCACCCCGAGGAACTGCGCGTCGAGGACTTTGTCTACCCCGGCTACAACGGCGTGATGTGCGTCGAGGCCGGCGGCCCGCCCGCAGGCACCGGATGCGGCGGCTACGTGGTCGGCCAGACCGTGAAGCTGCTGAAGGAGCACCACCTGCTCGAGGAGACCGACGTGGTCATCTTCGACGTGCTGGGCGACGTCGTCTGCGGCGGCTTCGCAGCCCCGCTCCAGCACGCCGACCGCGCGCTGATCGTCACCGCCAACGACTTCGACTCGATCTTCGCGATGAACCGCATCGTGCAGGCCATCGGCGCGAAGGCCAAGAACTACAAGGTCCGGCTGGGCGGCGTGATCGCCAACCGCTCCGACGAGACCGACCAGATCGACAAGTACAACGAGCGCGTCGGCCTGAAGACGATGGCCCGCTTCCCGTCGCTGGACGTCATCCGCCGCAGCCGCCTGAAGAAGAGCACGCTCTTCGAGATGGAGGATTCGCCGGAGCTGATCGCCGTGCAGCAGGAGTACCTGCGGCTGGCCGCGATGCTCTGGGCCGGCACCGACCCGCTGATCTGCGACCCCATGAAGGACCGCGACATCTTCGACCTGCTCGGGTTCGACTGATGGACACCGTCTCCTACAAGAACCGCCGCGGCGAGCTCGAGACCTACTTCGACCGCACCGCGGCCGATGCCTGGGCCCGGCTCACCTCCGACGCGCCCGTGGGCCGCGTGCGCGCCACCGTGCGCGCCGGCCGCGACCGCATGCGCTCGACGCTGCTGTCCTGGCTGCCCGAGGATCTCCGCGGCCGCCGCCTGCTGGATGCCGGCTGCGGCACCGGCGCGCTGGCCGTGGAAGCCGCGCGCCGCGGCGCCGAAGTGGTGGCGATCGACCTCTCGCCCACGCTGGTGGACCTGGCCCGCGAACGCCTGCCCGCCACACTGGGCGCCGGCCGCATCGAGTTCCGCAGCGGCGACATGCTCGACCCCGCGCTCGGCGAGTTCGACCACGTGGTCGCGATGGACTCGCTGATCCACTACCGTGCCGCGGACATCGTCAACTCGCTGTCGCGTCTGGCGGCCCGCACCTCCAGGTCCATCGTCTTCACCGCCGCGCCGCGCACGCCGGCCACGATGCTGATGCTGGGCATGGGCCGGCTCTTCCCGCGCGGCGACCGCTCCCCGGCGATCGAGCCCGTGGCGCCTGAGGTGCTGCACCGCCTGAAGGCGCAGGATCCCTCGCTGGCCGCCTGGCAGACCGGCCGCTTCGACTGCATCTCCGGCGGCTTCTACAAGTCGCAGGCCCTGGAGTGGACGCGGTCGTGAAGACCCAGCGCCTGCTCACGCCGGCCCAGCAGGCCTGGCTGTCGCGGCAACTGCCGCGGCTGCTGCCCTTCGCCGACGTGGCCACGGCCGAACTGCCGCTGTCGCGGCTGCTGCGGCTGGCGCTGTTCCAGGTGTCGGTGGGCCTCGCGGCCGCCCTGCTCGTGGGCACGCTGAACCGCGTGATGATCGTCGAGCTCCATGTCTCGGCCTGGCTCGTGTCGTTGATGGTGGCGCTGCCGCTGCTGGTGGCGCCCTTCCGCGCGGTCGTGGGGTTTCGCTCCGACCACCACGCCTCGGCCATCGGCTGGCGCCGCGTGCCCTATGTCTGGATGGGCACGCTGCTGCAGTTCGGCGGGCTGGCGATCATGCCCTTCGCGCTGCTGGTGCTCACGGGCGACGGCCAGCTCGGCATGGCCTGGGTGGGCCAGCTGTGCGCGGGCCTGGCCTTCCTGCTGGTGGGCGCGGGGCTGCAGACCACGCAGACCGCCGGCCTCGCGCTGGCCACCGACCTCTCCGCGCCCGATGCCCGCCCGCGCGTGGTGGCACTGATGTACGTGATGCTGCTGATCGGCATGGTGGGCGGCGGCACGCTGTGCAGCACGCTGCTGGCCGACTTCAGCGACAAGAAGCTGGTGCAGGTGGTGCAGGGCGCCGCGCTGCTGACGGTGCTGCTGAACTTCACCGCCGTCTGGAAGCAGGAGCCGCGCGACCCCGGCCGCCGCCGCTCCAAGGCGCAGGCAGCGCCCGCCTTCGGCCCGATGTGGCGCAGCTTCATCGCGCAGCCCGGCGCGCGCCGCTTCCTGTGGGCCACGGCCCTGGGCACCGCGGCTTTCAACATGCAGGACATCGTGCTCGAACCCTACGGTGGCGAGATCCTGAA
Source organism: uncultured beta proteobacterium (assembly GCA_903938815.1). Taxonomy (GTDB): domain Bacteria; phylum Pseudomonadota; class Gammaproteobacteria; order Burkholderiales; family Burkholderiaceae_C; genus Rubrivivax. The sequence goes on along the minus strand of CAJAES010000002.1, from coordinate 45,150 downwards.
GCTGTCGGTGGCCGACACCAGCGCGCTGACGGCCCTGCTGGCGCTCGGTTCGCTGGCGGCGTTCGCCTTCGCGGCCCGCATGCTCACGCGCGGCTCGGACCCGCTGCGCGTGGCGGCACTCGGCGCGGTCGCCGGCCTGCCGGCCTTCGCCGCCGTGCTGCTGGCCTCGCCGCTGGACGCGCCCGGCCTGTTCCGCGTCGGCGTGGTGCTGATCGGCGTCGGCGCCGGCCTGTTCGCCGTCGGCACGCTGACGGCCGCGATGAGCCTGGAGCGGCCCGAACACGTGGGCCTGGCGCTCGGCGTCTGGGGCGCCGTGCAGGCCACGGCAGCAGGCACTTCGGTGGCCGCAGGCGGCGCCCTGCGCGACCTCGGCGGCGCGCTGGCGCAGCAGGGCTGGCTGGGCACCACGCTCGCCAACCCCGTCACGGGCTACGGCCTCGTCTATCACCTCGAGCTCGGCCTTCTGCTGGCCGCGCTCGTCGCCCTCGGACCGCTGACGCGCCACCTCGTGCGTCATCGGCCTTCCAATTCATTCGGCCTGGCTGAACTGCCGGGCTAAGCGCGAGGAGAGTACCCATGGGAACCGGATCCATCACCCAATACATCGACGTGGCACAGCTCGTTCTGTACATGTTCTGGTTCTTCTTCGCGGGCCTGATCTACTACCTCGTGCGGGAAAACCACCGCGAGGGCTACCCGATGGAGACCGAGAGCGGCCGCGGGGGCGAGATCAAGGGCTGGCCCGTGCCGGCGCCGAAGATCTACAAGACTGAGCACGGCGACATCACCGTGCCCGACCTCAGCCGCGACAAGCGCCCGCTGATGCTGGAGCCGTCGCACCCCTGGGCCGGCTCGCCGCTGGAGCCCACCGGCAACCCGATGCTCGACGGCGTGGGCCCCGGGGCCTGGGCCGAACGCGCCGACGTGCCTGACCTGACGCCCGACGGCGAACCGAAGATCGTGCCGCTGCGCGTGGCCGGCGATTTCGGCGTGGCGCATCAGGACGTGGACCCGCGCGGCCTGACCGTCGTCGGCGACGACGACGAGATCGGCGGCACCGTGCGCGACCTCTGGATCGACAAGTCGGAAATGATGTTCCGCTTCCTGGAAGTGGAAGTCGCCGGTGGCCGCCGGGTCCTGCTGCCGATGAACTTCGCGCGCATCAGGCGCAGCGGCGTCAAGGTGCACTCGGTGCTGGGCGCGCACTTCGCCGAGGTTCCGGGCATCAAGTCGCCGGACCAGATCACCTTCCTCGAGGAAGAGAAGATCATGGCCTACTACGGCGGCGGCACGCTGTACGCGACCCCGAGCCGCGCGGAGCCGCTGCTGTGAGAGCCGCGCACCGCCACACGGCCGGGCCGGAGCACGAGTACGAGCCGCAGCGCGGCCTGCCCGAAGTGCTGCCGGCTGGCGAGACCCTGCTGTGGCAGGGCAGCCCCGACTGGCGCGCCCTGGCGCGCGGCGCCTTCCACGTGCGCAAGCTGGCGGTCTACTTCTCGCTGATGCTGGCGCTTCGCGGCATCGTCGTCTATGCCGACGGCGGCACGGCAACGGCCGCCGTGATGGCCTCGCTGTGGCTGCTGCCGCTGGCCGCCCTGGGGCTGGGTCTCGTGGCCACGCTCGCGTGGCTGAGCGCTCGCGGCACGGTCTACACGCTGACGAACAAGCGTGTGGTCATGCGCATCGGCATCGTGCTGACGGTCACGTACAACCTGCCGTTCAAGCGCATCGCACGCGCCGACCTGGCACTCGCGGCCGACGGCCACGGCGACATCGCCCTGGCCCTGGCCGGCAAGGACCGCATCGCCTACATGCAGCTCTGGCCGCATGCGCGCCCGTGGCGCCTGGCCCGCCCCGAGCCTTCGCTGCGCGGCGTGCCGGATGCAGCCCGCGTGGCGAAGCAGCTCGTCGCGGCCTGGTCGGCCGCCACCGGCCGCAGTGCCGTGCCTGCCTCGTCGCCTGCCACCTCGCAGGCTACTGAAGCCGATACGCCGCTGACGCGGCCCGTCCTGCAGACCCGCTGAACCATGAGCAGCCACCAGGCCATCTTCGCTTCGCGCCATGCGGTGCTCGCCATCGCGGTGCTGCTGGTCGGCACCGTGCTCTCGGTGGCCACCGTGCGGCAATCGGGCGTGCTGGTCAAGACACCCGACGCACCTGCCACCCAGACGCGCGCGCTGCGCTTCGAGGACCGGTCCGACGGCAGCGTTGCCGTGATCGACCACGCACGCGGCACCGAACTCGACCGCGTGCAGGGTGAAGCCGGCTTCCTGCGCGGCTCGCTGCGCGCGCTGGCGCGCGAACGCCAGCGCCGCGGCCTGGGCCCGCAGGAGCCCTTCCAGCTCACCGCCCGCGCCGACGGCAGGCTGACGCTGTCCGACCCCGCCACCGGCGAGCGGGTCGACCTCGAATCCTTCGGCCCCACCAATGCCGCCGTGTACGCACGGCTGCTCGTCCTGCCCTGAACGGGAGACCCATCATGTCCATCGACGCCACCATCGACACCCCCGCGGCCGCAGCCGCCAAGGCCAAGCAGAACACCCTGCTGTCGCCCCGCTTCTACACGACCGACTGCGAGGCGATGGACCGCATCGACATCGAGCCGATCCGCGCCGAATGGGACGCGATGATGGCCGAGTACGAGGGCGACAACAACCACGACCACTTCCAGCGCACCCCCGAGTTCGCGCAGGAGGTGGCCGAGTGCTTCGCCAAGGTGAGCCCCGAGATGCGCCAGGAGTTCATGGACTTCCTGATCACCTCGGTGACGTCCGAGTTCTCCGGCTGCGTGCTCTACAACGAGATCGCGAAGAAGGTGACCAACCCCGACATGAAGGCGCTGATGCGCTACATGGCGCGGGATGAATCGCGCCACGCCGGCTTCATCAACCAGAGCCTGAAGGACTTCGGCCTCGGCCTGGACCTGGGCGACGTAAAGCGCACCAAGGCCTACACCTACTTCAAGCCCAAGTACATCTTCTACGCGACCTACCTGTCGGAGAAGATCGGCTACGCGCGCTACATCACGATCTTCCGCCAGCTCGAGCGCCACCCCGACAAGCGCTTCCACCCGATTTTCAGGTGGTTCGAGCGCTGGTGCAACGACGAGTTCCGCCACGGCGAGAGCTTCGCGCTGATGATGCGGGCCCAGCCGGGCCTGCTGCGCGGCGGGAACGTGCTGTGGATCCGCTTCTTCCTGCTGGCCGTGTACGCGACGATGTACGTGCGCGACCACACGCGGCCGATGCTGCACCACGCGATGGGCCTCGATTCGGAAGAGTACGACTACACCGTCTTCCGCATCACCAACGAGATCAGCCGTCAGGTGTTCCCGGTGTCGCTGGACATCGATCACCCCACCTTCCGCGCCGGCATGACGCGCCTGTTCCAGATCCAGCAGCGCCTGGACGCCGCCAAGGCACAGGGCGGCGTGGTCGGGGCCGTGAAGCGCGGCCTCTGGTCCGTGGCCGGTGTCGCCACCTTCGCGCGCCTGTACCTGTTGCCGGTGAAGCACCACTCGCTGCCCGTCAACGTCCGCGTGGCCCCGGCGTGGTGATCGCCTGATGACCGAGATCCTGGTCCCGGTCGGCTTCGCGATCTTCATCTGGTGGTTCAGCACCGGGCTGATCCTGTGGCTGGACCGCCTGCCGACCACCGGCGCCCCCTGGGGCCTGCTGCTGTGCTCGGCACTGGCCGTGGCCTCGCTCTTCGGCCTGGCCCACACGGCCGACCAGACCACGAGCGTCGGCGCGTACTGCGCGTTCACCTGCACGCTCGTGATCTGGGGCTGGCACGAGCTCACCTTCCTGGGCGGCTGGCTCACGGGCCCGCGGCGGCACGCCCTGCCGGCCGAGGTGCAGGGCTGGCCGCGCTTCGTGCAGTCGGTGCGCGCCATCCTCTGGCACGAACTCGGCCTGCTGGCCATGGGCGCGGCCGTGGTCGCCGTCACCTGGGACGCGGCCAACCCCGTCGGCGCAGGCACCTATGCCGTGCTGTGGGCAATGCGCCTGTCGGCCAAGCTGAACCTGTACTTCGGCGTGCGCAACTTCAGCGAAGCGTTCCTGCCGCCGCACCTGAAATACCTGCAGAGCTTCTTTCGCCGCCGGCGCATGAACCTCTTCTTCCCCTTCGCCGTCGGCGCGGCCACGCTGGTGGCGGTGCTGCTGGTGCAGGGTGCGCTGAACCCGACGCTGCCGGACGGCCTGCGCACCGGCCAGTGGCTGGTTGCCACGCTGCTGATGCTCGCGATCATCGAACACTGGCTGCTTGTGCTGCCACTCGAATCCACCGCGCTGTGGCGCTGGGCCCTGGCCCGCAGTGACGCCGCAGCCAACAAGGAGGCACTGTTGCATGCCCGCTGACACCATCGCCTGTGACCAGGCCGCATGTCGTCGCCTGATGCGCGGCGGCTCGAAGTCCTTCTTCGCGGCCTCGCTGCTGCTGCCCGGGCGCATCCGCGCGCCGGCCACGGCGCTCTACGCCTTCTGCCGCCGCGCCGACGACGAGATCGATCTCGGCACCGACCCGCACGCGGCCATGGCCTGGCTGCGCAGGCGGCTGGACGGCATCTATGCAGGCACGCCGCAGGACATCGACTGCGACCGCGCGCTGGCCGCCATCGTGCACGCCAACGGCATCCCGCGCTCGCTGCTCGACGCCCTGCTCGAGGGCTTTCTTTGGGACGCCGAGGGCCGCCGCTACGAGACCCTGAACGAGCTCGAGGCCTACGCCGCACGCGTCGCGGGCGCCGTGGGCGCGATGATGGCGCTGGTGATGCAGACCTCGTCGCCGCAGGCGGTGGCGCGCGCCTGCGAGCTGGGTGTCGCGATGCAGCTGACCAACATCGCGCGCGATGTCGGAGAGGATGCCCGCAACGGCCGCCTCTACCTGCCGCGCAGCTGGCTCGTGGCCGCCGGCATCGACCCCGATGCCTGGCTGCTGAACCCGGTGTTCGATGCGCGCATCGGCGAGGTGGTGGAGCGCCTGCTCGCCGCCGCCGACGCGCTGTACCTTCGCGCCGAACATGGCATCGCGGCCTTGCCACGGGATTGCCGCCCGGCCATCCGCGCCGCGCGGCTCGTCTACGCCGAGATCGGCCAGCAGCTGCGCCGTGAGGGCCACGACTCCATCCGCCGCCGCACCGTGGTGCCGCGCAACCGCAAGCTCGCGCTGATGGCGCGCGCCAGCGCGGCCGCCTGGTCCACGCCTGGCAGCAGCGACACGCAGCTCACGCCGCTGCCGGCCATCCAGTTCCTGGTGCATGCGGCGGCCGTGGCGCCGGTGACCCTGCGGCCGGCTGCGGAATCCGTGCCCGAGAGCCGCGTCGGCTGGGTGATCGAACTCTTCGAACGCCAGGCCGCCGCCCGCCTGCAGCGCTGATCCGTGGACGGGTCGAACTGGCCCATCGTCCTCATCGAAGGCGTGATGGTGCTGGGTGGGGCGCTGGCTTTCGGCTGGTGGCAGCTGCGCAGCGTGGAACGCGACAGGCAGGAGACCCAGCGCCGGCGCGCGGAGGAAACGGGCGCGGGCACGCGCCCCGGCACACCGGTTGAGGACTGCACCCCGAGCGCCATCAAGCCGCCCGATTGAGCCCACCGGGCGGACATCCGTCCGGTCAACCTGGCCACCACCGCGTCGGCGCGGTGCACATGCGTCGGCTTCGCGCCACTGCGCCGCCAAACCCGACCCGCGTGCCGAGGCGACGCCATGCGAAGGGGGTCGCGCGGCGGCGCAGCAGCAACATCTGCGGCTGCAAGTCGCGGGTTGCCCACAAGCAACGCCGGCTGAATTGACCTGGGTCATGCCGCTGACACCGCCCGCAGCTTACAAAGAATGACAGGTCAACCGGCCTGCGGGAGGTTCCATGCAGTACACGAAGCCGGAAGCGGTATCGACCCGACAGGTGGTCGCCACCGACGCCGCAGGGTTGACGACATGGGTCAACAAGGCGTTCACCGCGAGCACCGGCTACACGCTGCAGGACCTGCTGGGCCACACACCGGGCTCGGTGCTTCAGGGGCCAGGAACCTCACTCGAAGCGCGCGGCCTGCTGTCCTCGGCCGTCCGCGAAAACCGCGAATGCCACGGGGTCGAGTTGCTCAACTATCGCAAGGACGGCAGTTCGTTCATGGCGCGGATCGACATGGAGCCGCAGTTCGATGCCGCCCGATGCCTGACGGGTTTCATCGCCCTGCAGACCGACATCAGCGGCCAGCAGCAGGAGCGGGAACAGATCGCGCTGATGCAGCGCTGGGTGCAGGCCGTCAGGCGCGACCCTGCGGTCGGCCTGTTCGAGCGCAACTACGACGCCAACACCGTGTTCTGGGACGACGGCATGCTGGCCATCTGGGGACGGCGCGCCGGAACCGCAGGGCTGAGCATGGATGACTACCGTGCCAGCATCGTCGCCGAGGACCTGCCCCTCATCCTCCGCACACGTCGGGAGGCACAGGAAGAGCCGGGCTTCCACGAGGCCGAGTACCGGATCCATCGCAGCGACGGCGAGATCCGATGGGTCCAGTCGTACTGGGCCGTGGAACGCAACGACAGGGGCCAACGCGTGGCCATCGGTTCGGTGCGCGACATCACCGTCGCCAGACGCCAGCGTGAGGACGCGGCCACCGAGCGCCAGCAGTTGCTGATGGCAGCCGAACTCGCCCAGGTCGGGCTGATCCGCGAGGACCTGCCCACGGGGCGTGTGCGGGCGAATGCCGCGGCGCGCCGGCTGTTCGGCGTGCCGTCCAGCGGCAGCCTGAACCACGCACAACTGCACGCTGGCATCCACCCGGAAGACACCGACGAGGTGCACAGCGCCTGGCAGGACCTGATCGGGGGCGGAACGGCGCCGACCGGCGTGCGCTACCGGGTGCAGCAGGCCGATGGCCAGATCACGCACGTTCTGTCCACGCGACGCCAGCTGCAGGATTCCCATGGCCTGCCGACCGAGGTCATCGGCGTGGTGGTGGACATCACGCCGCAGGTGAGCGCCGTGCAGGCCGAAGCCCGCGCGCGCCAGATGGCCGCCGAGCGCGACCAGGCCTCGGCGCTGGCCACCTCGCGCCTGTCACTGCTGGCGGCCGTGAGCCACGAGGTGCGGACCCCGCTGAGCGCGATGGTGGTGGCCTGCGAGCAGCTGGCACAGCTGGAAGCGACCCAGTCCCCTTCGTGCCGCACCTGGCTGGATGTGCTGCAGGAAACCAGCACGCACCTGCGCGGCCTGGCGGACGACCTGCTGTCCGGCATGACCCCGAACGCGACCGAAACCGTGGAACCGGCGCAGGCCGTGGAGCTGGACCGCAAGGTGGGCCGCGCGATCCAGTTGCTGCAGGGCACGGCAGTGGCCGCCGGGGTGACGCTGGAAGCCGACGCCAGCCTGCGCGCGTGGGTGGTGATGGCCGCCGAGCGGCGACTGCGACAGGTGCTGCTGAACCTGCTGGGCAATGCCATCAAGTACAACCGCCGCGGCGGCTGGGTGCGATGCAGCGCCAGGGCCGCCGGTGATGGTGCGGTGGAACTGCGGATCGAGGACAACGGCGTCGGCATGACGCCCGCGCAGTTGAAGCGCCTGTTCCGCCCGTTCGACCGGCTCGGGCGGGAATCGGGCGGCGTGCCCGGCATCGGCCTCGGGATGTTCCTGGCGCGGCGCTTCGTGGCCGACATGGGTGGCGACATCCGCGTCGAAAGCACGGCCGAGCAGGGCACCTGCGTCAGCGTGTGGCTGCCCCTGCCGTCCAGCCCGGAATACGAGGTCGAGCGCAGTTCCGTCCATCCTCCGTCGCCCGCGCCCGCGCCCGTGCCCGTGCCCGTGCCCGAACACACTGCCGAGCCAGCCGTCGTTGCCGGCATGTCGCGTCTGCTCTGCGTCGATGACGACCCTCTGGCGCCCACCTTGCTGCAGGCGCAGCTGGCCGGCACCGAGCGCTACGAACTCACGTTCGCCGATTCGATCGTCACCGCGCTGGCGGCACTGGCCACGATGCGGGACCACGACCGCATGCCCCACCTGGCCTTGCTGGATGGGCACCTGGGCAACCACGGCGGCGCCGAACTGCTGCAGGCGCTGCGCGACGCAGGCTACTCCGGCATGGCCGTGGCCTACACGGGCGACACCGACCCAGCAGCGCACATCGCGCTGCTGGCCGCCGGGTTCAGCGAGGTCTGGCTCAAGCCGATGACCGCCGAAAAGCTGCGCCTGGCGCTGCCGCGGGTGCTCGGCGCCATGGCCGACAGCACCCGCGCATGACGGCGAACGGTCAGCGGGTGTGGTGCACCGGCGCCAGCCGGTAGACGGGCGTGTCCAGGCCCTCGTAGCGCGCCTTCAGCTGCAGCGACAGGAACTGCGAGTAGTGCCGGCTCTGGTGCAGGTTGCCGCCGTGGAACCACAGGTGCGGCACCTGCGTCGGCTTCCACATGTTGCGCAACTCGCCTTCCCACGGGCCCGGGTCCTTGGGGGTGTCGGAGCCCAGGCCCCAGACCTTGCCGACACGGTCGGCCACCTCGGGCGAGATGATGTCTGCCAGCCACTGGTTCATCGAGCCGTAGCCCGTGGCATAGACCAGCAGGTCGGCCGGCAGTTCGCTGCCGTCGCTCAGCGTCACCGAGGTCGGGTTGATGCGCGAGATGTTGACGCCGCTGCGCAGCTTGATGCTGCCGTTGGCCACCAGTTCGGAGGCACCCACGTCGATGTAGTAGCCCGAGCCGCGGCGCAGGTACTTCATGAACAGGCCCGAGCCGTCGACGCCGAAGTCGAGCATGAAGCCCGCCTTCTCCAGCCGCCCGTAGAGGTCGGCGTCGCGCTTCTTCATCTCGTCGTACACGGGCACCTGCATCGGCGCCATGATCTGGTAGGGGATCGACGCGAAGATCAGGTCGGCCATGTCGGTGGTGACGCCACTCTTGACGGCGTTCTCCGAGTACAGCCCGCCCAGCGCCAGCTCCATCAGCGAGGCCGAGGGCGCGATGTGGGTGCTGCTGCGCTGGATCATGGTGACGTCGGCCCCGTGCTCCCAGAGCGCGGCGCAGATGTCGTGCGACGAATTGTTGGAGCCGAGCACGACGGCCTTCTTCCCCTTGTAGGCCTCGGGCCCGGGGTGCTTGCTGCTATGGTGCTGGTCACCCAGGAAGGTCTCGGCGCCCTCGATCTTCGGCACGTTGGCATAGCCCGAGACGCCGAGCGCGAAGACCAGCTCCTTCGGGTGCAGCGTGAGTTCCTTGCCCTCGCGCTCGACCACCACCGTCCAGGTCTGCGTGGCCGCGTCGAAGCTCGCCTTCTTCGCCACCGTGGAGCCCCAGTAGTTCAGCTCCATCACCTTCGTGTACATCTCGAGCCAGTCGCCGATCTTGTCCTTGGGCGCGAAGACGGGCCAGTGGTCCGGGAAGGGCAGGTAGGGCAGGTGGTCGTACCAGACCGGGTCGTGCAGGCACAGGCTCTTGTAGCGGTTGCGCCAGCTGTCGCCGGCGCGGGCGTTCTTCTCGACGATGATGGTGGGCACGCCCAGCCGGCGCAGACGCGCGCCGAGCGCGATGCCGCCCTGCCCGCCGCCGATGACCAGCACGTGCGGCTGCTCGGTGTAGCCCAGCGTGCGGGCTTCTTCCTCGCGCAGCTCGGACCATGTCTTGCGGCCCGGGTGCACGCCGTGCTCGGCCCCCGCGATGCGGTTCGCGCCGGTCTTCTCCTCGAAGCCCTTCAGCTCGGTCATGGTGGTCAGCAGGGTCCAGGCCCGGCCTTCCTTCAGCCGCAGGTGGCCGCGACCGCGCGCGACGGCGGTCTCGAAGGTGAACCAGGCGTCGATCACGCCGCCGGCCTCGGTGGCCTGCCCTTCCACCTGGAAATTCGACGGCTTCACATCGGCCAGGCGGGCCTGCAGCATCGCGCGGATGGCGTCAGCGCCTTCCTGGGTGCAGATGTTCCAGGTGAAGGCGACGAGATCGCGCCAGTAGGGTTCGGTATCGAATAGCGCCATCGCGGCGTCGATGTCCTGGCCTTCGAGGGCCGAGTTGAAGTCGGCGAACCAGGCGCTCGCAGCCTGGGTCGGGTGCGTCGAAAGATCGGTCATGGCTTGTCTCCGTCGTGGTTTTTGTGAGCCGCCGCCAGCTTCTCGCGGCAGCGCCTCCACGAACAGCGCACAAACCCGGTCAGTCGGGCCCGCCCGGCGCCGATGGCTGTGCCAAAGCGTGACACCAGGCCAGCGCGCCCCGCCCCGCCGTTCGCCCGGTCGCGAAACAGGCGGTCAGCAGATAGCCGCCGGTGGGCGCTTCCCAGTCGAGCATCTCGCCGGCGCAGAACACGCCGGGCAACGCGCGCAGCATGCCGTGTCCGTCCATCGCGTCGAACGGCACGCCGCCCGCGGTGCTGATGGCCTCGTCGATGGGGCGCGTGACGGCCAGGGTGACGGGCAGGGCCTTCAGGGCCGCGGCCAGGCGCTCGCCGTCGTTCAGGGCGTCCGCGCCCATCACCTCGTGCAGGAGGGCGAGTTTCAGCCCCTGGATGCCGAGCCGGCTCTTCAGGTGCGTGGCCAGGCTGCGGCCGCCGCGCGGGCGTTGCACCTCGGTCAGCACCTGGGCGGGGCTGTGCTGGGGCAGCAGGTCCAGCGTCAGCACCGCCTGGCCCTCCTTGGCGATGGCCTCGCGCAGCGGCGCGGAGAAGGCATAGATGAGACTGCCCTCGACGCCGGTCTCCGTGAGCACGAACTCGCCCTGCTGGCGCTGCCCGCCGAAGCTCGCGGCCACGGGCTTGACGGGCTGCCCCGCGAAGCGCTCGCGCAGGAAGGCGCTCCAGGGCGTGGCGACGTCGAAGCCGCAGTTGCTGGGCTTGAGCGGGTGCACGGGCACGCCGCGGCCGGCCAGCCAGGGCACCCAGGCGCCGTCGGAGCCCAGGCGCTGCCAGCTCGCCCCCCCGAGTGCCAGCACGGCGGCATCGGGCCGCACGGTGCTCGTCCCGGCGGGCGACTGGAACACCAGCGCGCCGGCATCGTCCCACCCCGTCCATCGGTGGCGCGTGTGGAACACCACGCCCGCGGCGCGCAGCCGGTGCAGCCACGCGCGCAGCAGCGGCGCGGCCTTCAGGTCTCGTGGGAAGACGCGGCCGCTGGTGCCGACGAAGGTCTCGACGCCGAGTTCCGCCGCCCAGGCGCGCAGGGAATCCGCGCCGAAGGCCTGCAGCGTGGGTGTCAGCGCGGCTTCGGCCTCGGCGTAGCGGGCGCGGAACGGCTGCTCCGCCTCGGAGTGGGTCAGGTTCAGGCCGCCGCGCCCGGCGAGCAGGAACTTGCGGCCGACGGACGGCAGCCCGTCGTAGAGATCGACGCGCGCGCCGCCGGCGGAAAGCGCCTCGGCAGCCATCAGGCCGGCCGGGCCGCCGCCGATGACGGCCACGCGAAAGGGATGGGGGACTTGCAGCAGGGGTTCTGGATTCACACGACGGTTGTACCCGATGGGCCGTCCGGTGTTTCGGCAGGTGTTGCGGCAGACGGTGCGGCTGGTGGTTCGGCTGGTACTGCGGCTGGTACTGCGGCTGGTACTGCGGCTGGTACTGCGGCCGGCCGCTGTCCCGCAGGCAGGCGCAGCGCGACGATCAGGCTGGATCGTGGTGGAACAGCTTGCAGACGATCTGCCAGCGGCCCTCGAGACGAGCCACGCTGAGATGGTCGGTGAACCACAGGCCGCGGTACAGGTCGCGCACCGCGGCCAGGCCCACATCGCCGGTGATGAGCAGCGTGCGCAGGCTCATGTCGAAGCGCTCGCCCTGCGCCGAGGGCGAGGGTTGCGAGGACAGCCGCTGCAGCCAGGCATCGCGGTCCAGCCGCAGCGGCACGCCGCGCACGGTGCCGATGACCTGGGCCTGGGGGTCGAAGGCGCGGCGCAGCCGTTCGACATCGCCCTCGTACAGGCCGATGAAGTAATCCTGAACCAGCGCGCGCACGGCTGAGTCGTCTTCGGGCGGGATCATGCTGTCCATGGGGGCTCCAGGAAACCGCCATTCTCGCGCGCGATCAGCGCGGCCAGGCGGGTGAGGGTGCGGTCTTCCAGATACGGGCCCACGAGTTGCAGACCCACCGGCAGGCCTTCCGCCGAAAGACCTGCGGGCAGCGTCACGGCAGGCTGGCCGGCCAGCGTGGCCACGTGCGGGTAGAACAGGCCACGCGTGTAGGGCAGCACCTGGCCGGCCACCGTGACGGTCTGGTCGTGCCAGGCGGTCAGGGCCGGCTCGCCGTGCGGCCGGTGCGGGAAGGCCGTGGTGTGAAAGGCGGGCGTGAGCAGCGCATCCCAGCCCTCGAAGAACCGGCGCCAGCCCTGGCGCACCCCCTCGCGCGCCAGGTACCAGCCGAAGACCTGCGCGCCGCTGCAGACCATGCCCTCGGCCATCGCCGCCTGGAACTCGCAGCCGCTCGCGGCCATGTCGCGCGCGCGCTTTTGGCGCAGGGCCTCGGGCCAGCGGGACATCATCATGTAGCCGAGCAGGCGCATGTACAGGCGCATCGATTCGCGCCCGTCGCCGAAGCCATCAGGCATGGCGGGCGCGACGATGGCGCCCGCCCGGCGCAGCGCATCGGCCGTCGATTCGAGCGCCGCCGCCACCTCGGGCGCCACCGGCGCGCAGGCCGGTGGCCGCAGCAGCGCGATGCGCGCACCGGCCAGGCGCCGCACGCGGGGGGGCGGCAGGCTCACGCGCCAGGCGCGGTCCTCGCCGACATCCGCACCCGCCAGCGCGGTGAGCGCGAGGTCGAGGTCGGCCGGCGCACGCGCGATCGGGCCGAAGACCGCCAGCACCGCGCCCGAATGCGGCACGGCGGGCACCGGAAGCTGCCCGCTGCGGGCGATGAGCGTGTCGCTGGGGCGCAGCCCATAGACACCGCAGAACGCGGACGGCACGCGCACGGAACCGCCGATGTCGCTGCCCAGGTCGAGCGCCGAACAACCTGCCGCCACGGCGGCGGCGCCGCCGGAACTGCCGCCGCTGGTGCGCGACAGGTCCCAGGGGTTGCTGGTGCGGCCGTAGACATCGTTGCCGGCCTGCCAGTCGGAGATCTCGGGCGGCACGTTGGTCTTGCCGATGACGATGGCGCCGGCCGCACGCAGGCGCCGCACGGCCGGCGCATCGGCTGCGGGCCGCCAGTCGCGGGCCTCGAGCCGGCCCACCGTGCAGGGCAGGCCCTCGACGTGGATGGATTCCTTGACCGTCACCGGCACGCCCTCGAGCGGCCGGGCCTCGCCGCGCGCGCGGCGCGCATCGGCCTCGCGGGCCGCAGCCAGGGCACGATCGAAATCGCGCACCACCACGGCATGGATGGCGACGTCGGCGCGCTCGATGTGCGCGATCTGCGCACGCATCCACTCGTGCGCGCCGAGCTTGCCGCGCGCGAAGGCCTGGCGCAGCGCGTGCGCCGACGCGTACGGGCTCAATCCAGGCCGAGCTTGATGCGCCGCGCCACCTCGCCCCACTTCCGCGAGTCGGCCGCCAGCACCTGCGCGGCCTCCTCGGGCGTGTTGCCGACGACGACCTGGTCGCTGGCGCGCAGCTTCTCGGTTACCTCGGGCAGGCTCAGTGCATCGACGAAGGCCTTGCGAAAGCGCTGCAGCGTGGCGGGCGGCACACCCTTGGGCGCGTACATCACGAGCGTGAAATCGGCGCGGTAGCCGGCCACGCCGGCCTCGGCCATCGTGGGCACCTCGGGCAGGGTCGGCGAGCGCGTGGAACCCGACACCGCCAGCGCCACCAGACGCCCGGAGCGCACGTGCGGCAGCACCGTGGGGCCGGCCAGGAGGCCGCAGGGAACCTGGCCGCCGATGACGTCCTGCGTCGCGGGTGCGGGGCCCTTGTACGGCACATGGGTCATCTCGAAACCGGCCATGCTCTGCAGCAGTTCCATCGACAGGTGGCCCGGCACGCCAGCCCCGCCCGAGGCATAGGCCATCGGGGCAGCCTTGGCCTTGGCCACCAGTTCGGCCACGGTCTTCACGCCCACCGACGGGTGGCACACCAGCGTCTGGTTGAAGCGCGTGCCCACGGTCACGGGCTGCAGGTCCTCGACCTTGTAGCCCATGCTCTTGTAGACGTGCGGGTTCACCGTGGTCAGCGTGTCGGTGCCCCAGAGCCAGGTGTAGCCATCGGGGGCCGCGCGAGCGACTTCAGACGCACCCAGGTTGCCGCCGGCGCCGGGCTTGTTGTCGATGACGATGGGCTGGCCCAGCGCCGCCTGCATCTTCTCGGCGGCAACGCGCATGACGATGTCGCTGGGGCCGCCCGGCGGGAACGGCAGCAGCACGCGAATCGGCTTCTCGGGCCAGTTCGACTGCGCGTGCGACGGCAGGGCTGCAAAAGCCAGCAGCGCGAGCGCGGCGGCGATGACGGTACGTCGGGTCATGCGGTTCTCCGGAGTCGGGGTCAGAGTGTCGGATATTGCGCCCACCGCCCAAGTCAAGTCAGATCGCGGTCCTGCAGGCGAACGGTCACTGTGCAGCCTCGGCTTGCAGGCGCTGGCGCAGCAGGTGCCGCGCCATGGTCAGCGCCTGGTCGTGGGTGCTGGCCACGGGCCGGAAGTCAGGGGCAGTGCGCAGGATGCGCTGCTGGGCTTCGATGATGGTGCGGTCCTCGGCGAATGCGGTGCAGACGTCCTGGTGCACGGCCTCGGTGACGGCAGCGTCGTCGAGCAGGAAATCGCGCGCCTGGCAGAAGAAGTAGTGCGTGGTGTCGGCCGTCTCGGGCGTCTGCACCGAGGTGTGGCGAAAGCGCATGGACTCGGGTGCGATGCTGCCCTCGGGCGCGCCGGTGCCGGCCGGGGCCGAGCCCGCGTCCATGCGCATGAAGGCCGGCGGGTGCCACTCGTAGATCTGCCAGCGCTCGACGCGGCCCTGGAAGCGCGCCACGCGGCGGTGGTTGGGCGGCATGTCGTCGTCCAGCGCCCAGCGCGTGATGCGCAGGCCGCCCTCGATGGGCGCCACCTGCGCGCGCACCTGCGCCACGCTGGGCGTGCCGAGCGTGGTGGGGTGCACATAGGACAGGTGGGCGAAGTCGAGCAGGTTGTCCACCACCAGCTGGTAGTTGGCCTGGTAGTGGATGTAGCCCGGCTTCATGCGCCAACCGGCGTGCGAGTGCCAGAAGAAATCGAGGATGCGAGATGCATCGGCGCGGGCCGGGTCGCCCATCCAGACCCAGACGAAGCGGTCACGCTCCACCACCGGGTAGCTGCGCACGCAGGCCGCCGGCGGAATGCGTTCCTGGCCCGGCATCTCGACGCAGGCGCCGGTCGCGTCGAACTTCAGGCCGTGGTACAGGCAGCGGACGCAGTCGCCTTCCTTGCGGCCGATGGACAGCGGCGCGGCGCGGTGGCAGCAGCGGTCATCCAGGGCCACCACGGCGCCGGCAGCGGTGCGGTAGAAGACGAGCGGCTTGCCGAGCAGCGTGCGCGCGAAGAGCGCGTCGGTGCCGATCTCGTGGTCCCAGGCGGCCACGTACCAGCTGTCGTGGATGAATCGGTCCGAGAGGTAGGAAGAGGTGGAGGTAGTGTTAGATGTAGCTGTAGAGGAAAGCGAGTCGGCCATGACGGTCAGAACCAGCGCAGCGGGGCCAGCACGAGTTGCGGCCACGCGATGATGGCTGCCACGGCCATCAGGTTGGCCACCACGAACGGCATCACGCCGCGGAAGATGGTGGACAGCGGGACATCGGGCAGCAGGGTCTTGACAGTGAACACGTTCATGCCGACCGGCGGCGTGAGCATGCCGATCTCGATCATCATCACGACGAAGATGCCGAACCAGATCGGGCTGATGCCCAGGTCCACCGCGACGGCGGTGAAGATGGGCACGGTCAGCAGCATCAGGCCCATGGCCTCCATCAGCGCGCCGAGCACGAGGTAGATCAACACCATCGACAGCAGCACGCCGGTGACGCCGAAGCCGGTGCCCTGGACCCATTCCACGAGCTGGCCCGTCATGCCCGTGAGGGTGATGAAGTTCGCGAAGGCCAGCGCGCCGAACACGATGGCGAAGATCATGGCGGTGGTGCGGCCTGTCTCCGCCAGGCATTCGAGCAATACGCGCCAGCGCATGCGCCGGCGCGCCACGGCGATGATCAGGGCCCCGGCAGCGCCGATGCCGGCCGACTCGGTGGCCGTGAAGACGCCGCTGTAGAGGCCGCCCATCACGAAGACGAAGAGCAGCAGCGTGGACCACACGCCCTTCAGCGCCACGAACCGCTGGCGCATCGGAAGGCGCGGGCCGCGTGGGCCCAGCGCGGGGTTCAGCGTGACGGTGACCCACACCGCGCCGATGAACAGCAGCAGCAGCAGGATGCCGGGCACGATGGTCGCGATGAACAGCTTGCGGATGTCCGTCTCGGTGAGCAGGCCGAAGAGCACCAGGGGCACGGACGGCGGTATCAGCACCCCCAGCACCCCGGCCGAGGCCACCGAGCCGGTGGACAGGCGGTCGTGGTAGCCCAGCCGCCGCATCGAAGGCACGGCGACCTTGGTCATCGTGGCGGCGGTGGCGATGGAACTGCCAGAGATGGCCGCGAACAGGCCGCAGGCGGCCACGGTGGCATGCGCGAGGCCGCCCTTCAGGTGGCCCAGCCAGGCGTTGGCGGCGTCGTAGAGCTCGGTGCTGATGTCGGCCTTGTGCACGAACAGGCCCATCAGGATGAACATCGGCAGCACCGACATGCCGTAGTTGGCGGACGAGTCCACCACGATCTGCCCGAGCATGCCCAACGCGGGTTCGAGCCCGCGCAGCGCCGCGAAGCCACCCACGCCGGCGAGCAGCATCGCGAAGGCCAGCGGCACGCCGCAGAAGGCCAGCAGGAAGAGCAGGCCGAAGCCGATGAGCGCGGCCGTCATGCAGCGCTCCCGGCGTCGCCGCGGATCTGTCTTGCGAGCAGCATCAGCATGTAGGCCGTGGCCAAGGCGGCAAAGGCGCACATGGCATAGGTCAGGGGCGCCTGCGGCATGCCGAGGACGATGGTGCGGGTGTCGGCGGCAAGGTCGTCACCGCCCTGAAGCCAGAGCCGCCAGGTGAGCACGCCCAGCGCGAACACGCTGATCGCATCGACCAGCACCTGCTGCACGCGCTTGGCCCCGCCGCGCAGCACGCCATCCACCAGGCTCACCGTGACGTGCTCGCGCTTGCGCGTGACCAGCGGCAGCGCCGTGAAGATCACCAGCGCCATCGCGAACTGGATGATCTCGACGCTGCCGCGGATGGGCGACGAGAACAGGTAGCGGGCGAACACGTCGGCGAACGTGAGCACCACGATCAGCCCGAGCGGCAGGGCGCTGAGCAGCGAGAGGATCTGGTCCGCCGCATCGCGGCGGCCGGGCGTGGGAGCGGCGTCCATGGCGAGCGGCGGGGGCGGGTTCAGCGAGCGTTCTTCTGGGCTTCCTGCTTGTAGAACTCGAGCGCTGCCGCTCCGTCCACACCCAGGCTCTTGGCATCGGCAAGCCAGCCTGCCACGAGCGGCTCCGCCAGCTTCGTCAGGTCGGCGGTGAAGGCCGGGCTGGCCATCTTGAACTGCACGCCGGCCGCGACGGCATCGGCGCGAGCCTTGGCCTCGAGTTCGTCATAGACGGCGAATCGGGCGGAGATGGCCTCGCCGCTGAGCTTCGTGATGGCCTCGCGGTCCTGCGGGGAGATGGCTTCCCACTTCTTCTTGTTCATGAAGAGCGCGAAGGCGGGCGCCGTCAGGTGCCCGGGCATGTCGGTCACGTGCTTGGCGTACTGCAGAGTCTTGAAGGCGTTCGCGTCCATCACCGAGTAGCCGGCGAAGGCATCGACCGTGCCACCCGAGATGACTTCGTGGCTGCGCACGGCCGGGGCGGCCACGACACCGCCACCGGCGGCCTCCAGGATGCGCGCGGGCACGCCGGGCAAGCCGTAGATCTTCACGCCCTTGAGCTGGCCCACGTTCTCGATGGGGCCCTTCATGCTGAAGATGGGGCCGGGCAGAGCGACGAACAGGCCGAGCAGGTGCACTTCCTTGTACTCGTCGGCCTGCTTGAAGAACTTTTCGTGCGTGCGCCACAGGGCGATGGAACTGCCGCGGGACGTGGTGTTGACGCCCGGCAGGTGCGCCAGCTGCGCCAGCTTGACCTTCGGCGCCAGGAAGCCGTGGAACTGATAGGCGACGTCGAAGACGCCCTTCATCACGCCGTCGAGCTGCTGCGGCGGCGCGGACAGGCTCGTGAGCGGAATCTCGAACTTCACCCGGCCTTCGGTGGCCTTGGCCACATCTTCGGCCCAGGGACGGAAGATGCGGGTGTTCACCGGGTGCTGACCCTGGATGAAGCTGTTGAACAACAGGGGCGTGCCCTGGGCAGAGGCACCCAGCGGCAGGGTGAGGGCCAGCAGGGCGGCAGCGGCGGTACGGCGGGTCAGCATGCGAGTCTCCGGTCGTTGTGGGTCTTCGGGGTATCCGGCACGGTAAGGGGCCGGGACATGGTTTCACAAATCCATCATTGCCCAGGCTTTCCCTCAGGCCGCCGCGCTCACGGGCGGCCCGAAGAACACGCCGTAGTCGCGGGCGATCCGCACCACCTCGGCGGGGCTGGAAACGTTGTGGATGCGCCGGTACAGCGCCTGCAGGTGCCCTGCCGGCGCTGCCCAGAACAACGCAGTCGCTGGCTTGCCGCCGTTGTTGAAGAACGCGTGCTCGATGCCGCGCGGCATCCGGACGAGATCGCCCGGGCCGGCGCTGCGGCGCTCGCCGCCCAGCAGCAGGTCGATGCGGCCGTCGATGACGAAGATGTACTCGTCCTGCTCGGGGTGCGTGTGCGGTGGCACGAAGCTCTCCTCGGGAAACATCGCATGCCAGGCGAAGCTGTCGTCCGTGACCTGCTTGGGCGTGTAGACCTGCCCCAGGATATTCCAGCTCACGCCGTCCAGGCTCTGGTGAGCCGGGGTGATGTCAGGGGTTTCACGCAGCGTCATCGAGGGCCTCGCGGGGCGGTGGGGGTCATGGGGGCTTCGTTCATCATCGCGATCGGGGCCGTCAGGCGGTCCAGTGTCGCCTTGACCAGCGGGTTGGTGGAAGCGAACCGCGGCTTGAAACGCTGCCGCTGCTGCGCCAGGTCGGCCTCGTCGGCATAGCCGATCAGGACGCCGGACTCGCTGATGCGGGCCTGCACCTCGGTGGTCTCGATCATCGCGTCGGGCACGGTCACGCGCTGGCGCGGGCGGCGCGCCCAGCGGAACAAGGCCTCGTGCAGCCGCAGGCGGGCCTCCTGGTGCATGGGTTCGCCCGAGGCGCCGAGGTCGCGCAGTTCCTGCGGGTCGGCCTCCAGGTCGAACAGCATGGGCCGGTAGCCTTCGGTGAGAACGTACTTCCAGCGGCCGTCGAAGGCCATGCGCATCCATGCGTCGATGGGCGGCGTACCCAGTTCGATGCGGGCGTCCTGGAAGGAATAGTCGCATTCGCAGACGGCGATCTCGCGCCACTCGGCGGGTGTCTCGCCGAAGAGCCAGGGGCGCAGCGACCGGCCGTCCATGACGTGCGGCACGGGCGGCCCGCCGCACACATCCAGGAAGGTCGGGGCCAGGTCCACCGCCTCCACCAGCGCCGCGCAGCGCGTGCCGCGCGTGGCGTCGGCGCGGGGGTCGGGGTCGAAGACGATGAGCGGCGTGCGCACCACTGGATCGTGGAACATCTCCTTGTCCCCGAGCCAGTGATCGCCCAGGAAATCACCATGGTCGGCGCAGAACACGACCATGGTGTTCTTGCTCAGGCCCTGGGCGTCCATGAAAGCGAACAGGCGGCCGAGTTCGTCGTCGATCTGCTTGACCAGGCCCATGTAGCCCGACATCACCGCATCGCGGATGCCCGGCTCGGCAAAGGTGCGCGAGACCCTGTGGTGCGTCATGGCCTCATAGACCGGATGCGCGCCCTGCAGTTCCGTGTCCGAGCGCACGACAGGCAGTGCGTCTTCGGGGCCGTACATGCCGGCATACGGCGCCGGCACCACATAGGGCCAGTGCGGTTTGATGTAGCTGAGGTGCAGCACCCAGGGCTGTTCGCCGGCCTCGCGCATGAAGTCCATCGCCCGGCCGGTGGTGTAGGCCGTCTCGGAGTGCTCCGCGGGCACGCGCGCCGGCAGGTGGCTGTATTTGAGGAACCAGCCCGAGTGCAGCGAGCCGTCGGTGTCGGTCACGGTGTTGGCCCAGGATTCCCAGGGGTTGTCGCCGCCGAAACCGTGGTCGCGCAGGTACTGGTTGTAGTGCGGGTCGGGGTCGTGGCCGGAAAAGGGGTGGATGCCGTCGTCGCGTTCGTAGGGGTCGAAGCCGCACTCGGCCATGCGCACGCCGATAGGCGACTTCGGGTCGATGCCCATGCGCGACATGCCGGCGTAGTCGGCCCGCATGTGCGTCTTGCCCACCAGCGCCGAGCGCACGCCCAGCGGGCGGAGGTGGTCGCCCAGGGTCATCTCGCCGGCCTTCAGCGGCACGAAATTCCAGCTCACGCCGTGCGAGTGCATGTAGCGGCCGGTGTAGTAGCTCATGCGGGAGGGCCCGCACACGGGCGACTGCACGTAGGCGCGGTCGAAGATCATGCCGCGCGCGGCCAGGGCGTCGATGTTCGGCGTGTGCAGCTTCGGGTGCCCGTAGCACGACAGGTGGTCTGCGCGCAGCTGGTCGCACATGATGAAGAGGATGTTCCTGCTGCCGTCGGCCACGTACGCGCCTTTCCCGTCTTGTCGTGCGTCAATGCTAGGAAGCGCCGGGCGGGCTGTCGCATGGTCACTTTTGATGGCGATTACCATGCGTTATCACCCCCTACGGGTTTGCCCGATGCGACTGCAACAGCTTCATCTCATCCTCGCGCTGGCGCAGGCCGGCAGCCTGCGCGCCGCCGCGCTGACGCTCAACGTCACCCAGCCGGCGCTGACGAAGTCGCTGCACCAGCTGGAGGACGAATTCGCCACGCCGCTGGTGCTGCGCACCCCCAAGGGCGTGCGGCTCACGCCAGCGGGCGAACTGGTGCGAGCCCGCGCCGCCGCGGTGCTGCGCGAGATCGAGCGTGCCCGGGAGGACGTGGCCTGGCAGATGCGCCATGCCCATGCCCGGGTCTCGGTGGGCGTGTCACCGGCGGCGGCGCTGTTGCTGGCGCCCGGCGCGCTGGCGCGGCTGCGCGCCCGCTGGCCCCAGGTACGCGCCGCGATGGTGGACGCGCTCTACCCGCGCGCGCTCGCGATGGTGCGCGACGGCGAGATCGATCTGGCCGTGGGCCCGCTGCCGCCCGAAGGCGCCGGGCCGGACCTGCGCGTGCAGTCGCTGTTCGACGGCCGGACCTCCCTGGTGGTGCGCAGCGGCAGCCCGCACGCCCAGGCCACTGAGCTGGCCGAACTGGTGGATGCACCCTGGGTGCTGGCCGGGCCGGTGGGCGGTCCCGGCGACCCGCGCCGCATGGATTTCCGAGGGCGCGAACTGCCCCCGACCGCGATCACGCTGGAGTGCGAATCCTTCTCGACGCTGCTGGCGGTGCTGCCATCGATGGACGCGGTGGCGCTCGTGCCGGCAGGCTTCTACGAGCACCACGGCCCGCGCCTGGGCCTGGTCCGCCTGCCCATCACGGAAGGCCTGCCGCGCGTGACGCTGCACGCCGTGTGGCGCGCCGACACGCCGCTGACGGCGCCGGCGGGCACGCTGCTCGACGCGCTGGAACAGGAGGCGCGGCTGCTGCGCAGGCCCGCTGCGGCCGATTCGACATCTACTTCGATATCTCCGTCGACATCTCCTTCGACATCGGCTTCGAGAGCGACGCAGGCAGCGAGGCAGACATCCAGGCCGGCAGCCAGGCAGGTGGCCGGCGGTTCACGCCGGACTCGCAGCACCTGAGCTCAGCCGCCCCAGCCCGGCAGGCCGAGCAGTCGCCGCGGGTTGTCGCGCAGCAGCCCGATGCGCTGGCCTTCCACAGGCACCAGGCTGCACAGCGCTTCGAACAGCGCGCCGTCGTCGGGCATCGCGTCGGCGTCGAAATAGCCGGTGTGCGGCCAGTCGCTGCCCCAGGTCATGCGGTCGGCGGCCACGGCCAGCAGCCGCTGCACCAGCGGCGCGGCGCGCGCGTAGCCCGGCGCATCGCTGCAGACGCGGTCCACGCCCGAGAGCTTCACCCACACCTGCGGCCGCTCGGCCAGGGCCAGCAATGCGCGCTGCGGTGCGGCGTCCAGGCCGGCGTCGATGTCGACCCGGCCCAGGTGGTCGATCAGCACCGGCACCGGCAGGCCCGCGATCCACGGCTGAAGCGCGGGCAGGTCGGCACCGGCGAAATGGAGCTGCACGAACCAGCCCAGGCCGTCGATGCAGCGCAGCACATGGTCCACCACCGAGGTGTCCAGCCGCCCGCCGTGCTGCGGGTTGAAGGCGAAGCGAACCCCGCGTACGCCCTCTTCGTGCAGCGCCCTCGCCTGCGCCTTCGTGCAGGCGGCGTCCAGCCGCACCACGGCCACCAGGCGCTGCGGCGCCTGCGCCACGGCCTCCAGGTAGACGTCGTTGCCGGGGCCCTGGGTGTTGGCGTGGACGACCATCGCGTGATCGAGCCCCAGGCGGTCGGCCAGCGCCAGGTAGCCGGCCAGCAGCGCGGGCGGCGGCGTGTAGTGCCGCTGCGGCGAGTAGGGATGCCGCGACTGCGGGCCCAGCACATGGCATTGCGTGTCCCAGCAGCCGCGCGGCGGCGTCCAGCGCGGCGCGGGCGGCAGCGGGCGCGGGCCCAGGCAGTCGGGGATGGAGCCGGCGGCGCTCATGCGGCAGGGGCCGGTGCGGGCGCCAGAGCAGGCGCCGGCAGAGCGCGCGCGGCCGTCAGCACGCGGTCGATCAGGGCAGGCGTGGCGCCCAGGTAGCCTGCCGGGTCGAGCAGCGCGTCGATGCGGGCGCGGTCGAGGTGGCACGCCACCACGGGGTCTGCCGCCAGCACCTCGGCCAGCGGTCGCCGCTCGCGCACGGCCTGCTGGCAGGCGGCATGCATCAGGTCGTGCGCCTGCAGGCGGCCGAGCGGGCCCGCCAGCGCCATCTGCACCTGCTCGGCCACCACCAGGCCGCCGGTCAGGTCGAGGTTGCGGCGCATGCGCCCGGCATCGACCTGCAGGCCGTCCAGCACGCGCTGCAGTCGCTCCAGGCAGCGCTCGGCGGCGATGAAGGCCTCGGGCACCACACGCGCCTCGATGAAGCCGTGGCCCGAGCGCTCCTGCTCCTGCCGCATGGCCTCGAGCATGGCGTCTGCCGCCTGGCGGACCTGCTGTGCGGCCGTCACGGCCTGCCAGCTGAAGATGGGGTTGGCCTTGTGCGGCAGCGCGCTGGAGGTGTCCTTGCCGCCGGAGGTCGGCTCGGCCAGCTCGGCGATCTCGGTCCAGGTGAGCGCAGCCACGTCCTGCGCGGTCTTGGCGGCTGTCGCGCACACCAGCGCCAGCAGGCCAAGGGCTTCGCACATCGCGTCACGCGCGCTCGACGCGCTGGCCAGCGGCACCGGCAGGCCGAGCCGGCGCATCAGCCGCGCCTGCACCTCGAGACCGGTATCGCCCAGCGATGCCAGCGTGCCCATCGCGCCACCGAACTCGCCGTCGACCGGGCGCGAGCGCAGCGCGGACAGCCGCTGCGCATGCCGCACGAACGGCGCGAGCCAGTGCGCGCACTTGAGCCCGAAGGTGATGGGCAGCGCGTGGCCGCCGAAGCCCCGCCCGGCCATCACCGTGCCGCGGTGCGTGTCGGCCAGCACGGCCAGCCGTTGCGTCAGCGAATGCACCGCCGCAGCGATGCCGCCCAGGGCCTCGTTGACCTGCCGGGCGCGGGTGGAGATGAGCAGGTCCTGCGTGGTGGCGCCCCAGTGCAGCCAGTGGCCGGCATCGCCGCAGGCTGCGGTGAGCTGGCGCACGAAGGGGGCCACGGGGTAGCCGGTGCGCTCGGTCGCGGCCTGCAGGGCATCGAGGTCGATAGCCACGTGCGGCGCGTGCAGCGCGATGGCCGCCGCGGCCTCGGGCGGCACCACGCCGCACTCGGCCTGCGCCGCCGCGAGCGCCACCTCGAACTCGACGAACATCGCCACCGTGCCGGGCAGCGAGAAGATGTCGGCGGCGGTGCGCGCCACGCCGGGCTCAGGCCTCGAGCTGGAAGGGGGTCTCCAGCTCGCCGCGCAGCACGATGTCGAACTCGAACACGCAGGCCCGGCCGCTCGCCGTGTCCTCATGGCCGGCATCGCGTGCGATCAGCGTGGCGCGCGCGGCCAGGTCCTCGATGCTGTTCAGGATGGGGTCGATGTCGTTCAGCGCCTCGCCCGGAAAGTACATCTGCGTGATGAGCCGGTGCATCACGCCCGCGGCGTAGACCGAGAAGTGCACGTGGGGCGGGCGCATCCAGTTGTCGTAGCCCGGGTTGGGGTAGCCCTGGGGCCGGATCGACAGGAAGCGCCAGCCGCCCTGCGCGTCGGTGAGCGCGCGGCCGAAGCCCTTGAAGGCCGGGTCCACCGGCGCGTCGTAGCGATCGGCGGGGTGGTCGTACTTGCCGTGGCGGTTGGCGTGCCACACCTCCACCAGCGCGCCGGGCACCGGGCGCCCGGCGACATCGAGCACCCGGCCGCACAGCACCATGGGCTCGCCCTCGGCGCGCGGCGCGCCGGGCTCCCAGGCTGCCAGGTCCTCGTCGCCGGGGCGGATGAGGGCGCGCGGGTGGAAGGGGCCGATGGTCTGCGTGGGCGTCACGATCAGCGGCCGGCCGGGCGTGCGTTGCTCGTGCAGCACGTAGCCCTTGATGAGGTCGAGCCGCTTGCGGTCGACGTGCACGACGGGATGCGGAATGGGGCCGGGGGCGGCGATGGGGGTCGGGTCGCTCATGGGGCGCCAGACTAGGCGCGCTGGCATGGCCGGGCCAGCCCATGCCGGCTTGGGGGCGATAACCGCCAGTTGAGGGTGCACCGGGCGTCCGGCGTGTCAGCGGTCAGCGGTCAGCGGTCAGCCGTCGGCCATCGGCAGCCGCCGGATCAGCGTGGCCAGTTCCCGCGCGGCGGGCGTGAGCGGCACCTCGGCGCGGCTGAGCAGGCAGATGTCCCAGGCGGGCAGCAGGTCCTTCAGCGGCAGCGCCAGCAGGTGGTGGCGCTGCTGCAGGTGCCCGATCAGGCGCTTGGGCAGCACGCAGAGCAGGTCGCCCTGCTCCAGCAGCGCGATGCTGGCGGTGAAGGAGGTGGAGCGCACCGCCACGGGCGGCGGCGTCAGCCCGTTGGCCGCGAACGCCGGCGCGAAGAGGCTGCCCGGGCCGGTGTCGGGGCCGTGCTGCAGCCACTCGGCGTCCAGCAGGTCGGCCAGCGACACGGTCTGCGCGCGCGGGTGCCCGCGCCGCGCCGCCACCACCAGTTCGTTGCTGAACATGCGCTCCACGGCCAGGTCGGCGCCCAGCATCTCGGTGGGCGGCTGCGGGCCGAGAGCCAGGTCGAGCGTGCCGTTGCGCACCTCGGGCAGCACGGCCGGGTACAGGCCCTCGTGCACCTGCACCTGCACGCCGGGCATCTCGCGCCGAAAGCGCGCCAGCACGCTGGGCAGCAGCAGCACGGCGGGCACCGGTGACACCGCAATGCTCACCCGCCCCTGGCCGATGCCGCGCAACTGCGCCATCTCGTCACGCAGGCGCTGCGTCTCGGCGGCGATGCCTCGCGCCCGTGAATGCGCCGCGCGCCCGGCCTCGGTGAGCACCACGCCGCGCGGCGTGCGCTGCAGCAGCGCGATGCCCAGCTCCTCCTCCAGCCCCTTCAGGCTCTTGGTCAGCGCCGGTTGGCTGATGTTCAGCCGGCGCGCCGCCGAGCGGATGCTGCCAGCCTCGGCCAAGGCCACCAGGCCTTCCAGTTGTTGCAGTCGCACCTCAACCTCCGGTTATCACCCCCGCGAAGAGTGTAGCTATGCGGATGCACTGAAGCCTCCTAGATTGCGCAAGGTCAAGAACCGAACCCCACAAGGCCCCATGTTCCCCGTCGTCACACAGGTCGAGTCCGTGCATCCGCTGGCCGAAGGCATCCTCGGCCTGCGGCTGGCCGCCAGCGGGCTGCCCCCCTTCGAGGCCGGCGCGCATGTGGACCTGCACCTGGGCAACGGCCTCGCGCGCTCCTACTCGCTGATCAACCCGCTGGACGCCGAGGGCGGCGCCTGCCCGGCGCACTACGACCTCGCCATCGGCCTGGCCGCCGACAGCCGCGGCGGCTCGGCCTGGCTGCACAAGGCGCTGTGGCCGGGCATGACACTGGCGGTCTCGGCGCCGCGCAACCACTTCGCGCTGGACGACTCGATGCGGCCCGTGCTGCTGGTGGCCGGCGGCATCGGCGTGACGCCCATCCGCGCGATGGTGCAGGTCTGCGAGCGCCGCGGCCGGCCGTGGCGGCTGGTCTACGCGGCACGCTCGCGCCGGCACGCGGCCTTCGTCGACGAATTCCTGGCGCTCGACCGCGACGGCCGCGTGCAGCTGCACTTCGACGACGAGCAAGGCGGCCGCCCGCTGGACATCGACGCCCTGCGCGGCGGCATCGGCCCCGGCAGCGAGCTCTACTGCTGCGGCCCCGGCGCGCTGATGACGGCCGTGCGCGAGCGCCTGTCGGACAGCGGCGCCACGCTGCACTTCGAGTGGTTCGCCGCCGCCCCGAAGGACGATGCCACCGCTGCCGCCGACCCGGCCGCCCCCGCCCCCGAAGGGTTCGAGCTCGTTCTGGCGCGCAGCGGGCAGCGCCTGCCCGTGCCCGCCGGCACGAGCGTGCTCGACGCGCTGGAGTCGGTGGGCATCGTCGTGGCATCGGTGTGCAAGGAAGGCGTCTGCGGCACCTGCGAGTGCCGCGTGGTGTCGGGCGCCATCGACCACCGCTGCCGGGTCCTGACGCCCGACGAACGCGCGCGGCAGGACACCATGATGGTCTGCGTCTCGCGCGCGGCCGGGCCCGAGCTCGTGCTCGACCTCTGAGCGCACGCCGCCCGTCCGCCGCCCGTCCTCCGCCCGTCCTCCGCCAAACAGTCCGCCCTCCGCCCACACCCCGACACTCACACCACCGGACACCCGATGCGCGCTCACATCGATCACCTGGCCGACCTCACGCGCGGCGAACTGAACCGCTCCATCTTCACCGACCCCACCGTCTACGAACAGGAGCTGCAGCGCATCTTCGCGCGCTGCTGGCTGTTGCTGGGGCATGAGTCGATGCTGCCCAGGCCGAACGACTTCTTCACCACCTACATGGGCGAGGACGCGGTCATCGTGA
Source organism: uncultured beta proteobacterium (assembly GCA_903938815.1). Lineage (GTDB taxonomy): Bacteria > Pseudomonadota > Gammaproteobacteria > Burkholderiales > Burkholderiaceae_C > Rubrivivax. The sequence continues at coordinate 17,951 of CAJAES010000002.1, read as the reverse complement.
CGCGCAAGCCGGACGGCAGCATCGGCTGCTACCTCAACATGTGCCGCCACCGAGGCAACCGCGTGTGCCGCGCAGACGCCGGCAACGCGCGCGCCTTCACCTGCCCGTTCCACGGCTGGACCTTCTCGAACGATGGCCGCCTCTCGAGCGTGCCCGGCTACAAGGAGATCTACCTCGAGCAACTCGACCTCGACGCCCACGGCCTGGTGCCGGTGGCGCAGATCGGCAACTACAAGGGCCTGCTGTTCGCCACCTTCGACGCCTCGGCGCCCTCGCTCACCGACTACCTGGGCGACATGGCCTGGTACCTGGACATGATGCTCGACCGGCGCGAGGGGGGCATCGAGGTCCTGGGCGGCGCGCACAAGTGGCTGGTGAAGACCAACTGGAAGTACCCGGCCGACAACTTCGTCGGCGACAGCTACCACGGGCCGGTGAGTCACAAGTCGGCCTGGATGTCGGGCTTCGAGGGCATGCCGCGCCGCAAGAGCGGCTACGGCTACGAGGGCTTCCAGGTCTGCCCTGGCGGCGGCCACGGGTTCGGCGTGCGCTGGGCCGAGGACAAGGACGTGCTGGTGGACATGGCGCTGCCCGAGTTCCAGGCCTACGAGCGCAGCCGGGTCGACGAGGCCGAACGGCGGCTGGGCGCGCTGCGCGGCACGCACCTGTCGCCCATGCACGCCACCATCTTCCCGAACATGTCGCTGCTGTGGCAGGGCGGCGCGCTGCGCGTGTGGCACCCCAAGGGCCCCAACCTCACCGAGGCCTGGGGCTGGTGCTTCGTGGACCGCGACGCACCGCCCGAGCACAAGGCCCTGATGCGCGTGCACCAGCTGCAGCGCCACGGCACCAGCGGCACCTGGGAAGCCGACGACGTGGACAACTGGGTCCAGTGCACCAATGCGAGCAAGGGCTACGTGGCGCGCCAGTACACGCAGAACCTGGAAATGGGCCTGACCGACGAGATCCCCGACCCGAAGCAGATCCACCCCGACCTGCGCGGCCGGCTCGGCAAGTTCCAGAGCGAGATCAACCAGCGCGGCTTCTACAAGCGCTGGGCCGAGCTGATGGCCGACGCATCGGCACCCAGCACGCCCGTCATGCCCCACACGGCCCACGCCTGCGAAGGGGCGGCGCGATGAGCGGCCCCGCGCAGACGCTCGCGCCCGACCCCGCCGTCACGGGACCGGCCGACATGGCGCTGTGGTTCGAGGTGCAGCAGTTCATGTTCCACGAGGCCCGGCTGGTGGACGACCGGCGCTTCACCGATTGGGCCGCGCTGTTCACCGACGACGTGCGCTACTGGATGCCCATCGTCAGCAACCGCACGGGGCGCGACGTGGGCCGCGAGCAGACCGGCCCCGACGAGCTCTCGCACTTCGAGGAAGACAAGACCAGCCTCGTGAACCGCGTGCGCCGGCTGGGCACGGGCATGGCCTGGGCCGAGACCCCGCCCTCGCGCACGCGGCACCTGGTCGCCAACGTCGAGGTGCAGCACACCGAAAACGTCGACGAGGTGGCGGTGCGCTCCAACTTCCTGATCTACCGCTCGCACCTCGAGTACGACACCGAGTTCTTCGTCGGCCGCCGGGACGACCGCCTGCGCCGCGAAGCCGGCTCCTGGCGCATCGCGCGCCGCGTGCTGCTGCTGGACCAGTCCGTGGTCACGCAGAAGAGCCTGAACATCTTCTTCTGATGGCCGCCGCCTCCCCCCTGGAACGGCTGCTGCGCCTGGACGGGCGCGTGGCGGTGGTCACCGGTTCGGCCATGGGCCTGGGCGCCGCGGTGGCGCGCATGCTCGCCGAGCAGGGCGCCGCCGTGGCGCTGCTCGACCGCGACGGCGAAGCTGCGCAGGCCCACGCCCGCGCGCTGGCCGACGCCGGGCACCGCGCCCTGGCCTGGCGCTGCGACGTGTCCGACGAGGCGCAGGTGATCGCCGCCGTGGCGGCCGCGGCCGAGGCCTTCGGGCCGGCGGGCGTGCTGGTGAACGCGGCGGGCATCGCGGCGTCCCCGGGCCAGCCCTACACGCGCAACACCGGCGAGGACTTCGACCGCACGATGGCCGTCAACGTGAAGGGCATGTTCTTCACCGCCAAGGCCTGCCACGACGGGCTGCTGGCCAGCGGGCGCGGGCGGGTGGTGAACCTGAGCTCGATCACAGGCGTGATCTCGGCGCCCTTCATGCCCGCCTACACCGTGAGCAAGGCGGCCGTGATCTCGCTGACCAAGGTGCTGGCGCGCGATCTCGCGCCGCACGGCGCCACGGCCAACGCGGTATGCCCCGGCTTCATCTGGACGCCGCTGTGGGAGAAGCTGGGCGCGGTGATGGCCGCAGCCGACGGCGCGCGCCAGGGTGGCGACGCCCGGGCCGTGTTCGACGGCCGGGTGAGCGCACTCGTGCCGATGCAGCGGCCCCAGACCGCCGAGGACGTGGCCGCGATCGTGGCCTTCCTGGCGTCGGACGCCGCGGCCAACCTCACCGGGCAGGTGATCGGGGTCGACGGCGGCGTGACGATCTGATCACCACGGGGGCGAGTCGTCGTCCGGGTTGGCGACTTCATTCGACATGGACTTTGCAGCCGGTTTCGCGGCTGGTTTCGCGGCTGGCTTGGCGGCTGGCTTCGCTGCCGAGTTCTCGTCGCCGGCCGGCGTAGCGGCCGCAGCGGCTGCCGGCCCGTCGGCCTGCCTTTCATGCAGCCCGCCCAGCGCCTCGATCAGCGCCGGCAGCAGCAGCTGCAGCTCGCCGGTGGTGAGCGCCACGTTGGCGTCGAAACCGCCGTCTTCCTTGCCGCCCTGCGCGGCGTCGATGCCGGCGCCTTCGAGCACCACGTCCAGCAGCTGGATCTTCTTCAGCGTCATCGCCTCGGTCAGCACGAAGGACACCCGGCCCGCGAAGGTCATGGCCAGCTGCGTGGGCATCTTGCCCTGCTGGATGTGCTGGCCCACCTCGTCGATGTCCAGCGTGTGGCGCGCGTAGCGCACCGAGGCCTTCTCGCTGTCGGGCTGCTTCAGCTCGCACTCGCGGTCGATGGTGAAGCCCACCGGTGCTTCCTTCTCGGTCAGCCAGTGCGCCATGGCCGTGGCCGGGGACAGCGTGGTCTGCAGCAGCGACAGCTTGAGGCCGCCGCCGATGAGCTCGATCAGCCGCGTGACCACCGCATCGGCGCGCTTGGTGCTGCCCGCGCCCACCCACACGGTGCGAGACACCGGGTCGAGCCAGACGAGGGTGTCGCTGCGCTTCGGGAAGGCCCGCGGCAAGAGCGCGTGCACCACCATTTCCTTGAGCTCCTTGGCCTGCTTGCCGCGGGGGCGGCGGCCGGTCTGCTGCTCGATAGTGTCCAGCTGCGCCTGCAGCTGCGTCTTCACCACGCTGCCGGGCACGGCCTTGGTCTCGGTGCAGAGCTTGAGCACGATCTGCCCGCCCACGCTCTCGGCCAGCGCCGCCTGCGCGTCACCCCGGGGCGACACCCAGCCGGCGGACTCGGGCTGCGAGGCGCCGCATTCGATGAAACGGGCGCCGGTGAGGCGGTCCTCGATCTCGGTGAGCGGGGGCTGCTCCCAGTGTTCGATGCGGTAGATCAGGGCGTTCTTGAACATGGGCGGATCGGGCGGTTCGCGAGGGAACGGAGAAGGGGGTGGGGAGTGTAGGGCCCGCGCGTAAAGCGCAGCTGTGCCCCGGCCAGGGCGGGCCGGATTGGCGCACTGCACGCCAGGGGCGCGGGCACCATACGCGGCCAGGACCAGCCTGTCGTGCGGATTTCTGCGCAGCGGCCCACCGGTGCGCGCACCCCCTCGGCACTTTGCGGGTACCCCGGCCCGTTATATTGCCGGTGCCGGAGTTCATCCAAAGGTTGCCCTTGAGCTTGAGATTCCTGCACCCGCGGTCATTGAAGACCCGCGTCACGGTGTTCACCCTGGTGGTGTTCGTCGTGGGGCTTTGGTCCATGGCGTTCTACGCGAGCCGCGAATTGCGCCGGGACATGCAGGAGCAACTGGGCAGCCAGCAGCGCGCGGTGGTCGGGGTGCTGGCGGCCAGCCTCTCGCGGGAGGTGCGCATGCGGCTGCAGGCGCTGGAGCGCACGGCAGCCCTCCTGGGGCCGCTGCTGCCGGCAGACATCGACGCGGCGCAGGACCGGCTCGAAGTGGATCTCGTTTCCGGATATCTGTTCAACCGGGGCGTCTTTGCGGTCGGGCTCGATGGCGTCGCGCTGGCCTCGGCACCCGTCTCGTTTGGGCGTGCCGGCATCAACTACGCCGAGCGGGACTACATCCGGGCCGCCCTCGACCGCGGCCAGGCCACGGTCGGCAAGCCGGTCATCGGCAAACCTCTGGGCAAACCCGTGGTGACGATCGCGGTGCCAGTACGTGACGCGCAGGGGCAGGTGGTGGGCGCGCTGGCCGGTACCATCGACCTCGGCCGCCCCAACTTTCTCGACGCGATCACGGCAGGCTCGTACGGCTCGACCGGCGGCTACTTCATCGTAGCGCCACGGGACAGACTGATCGTCACGGCAACTGACACCAGCCGGGTGATGCAGGCCTTGCCCCCGCCCGGCGCCCACCCGACGATCGACCGCATCGTCGGAGGCTACGAGGGCACCGTGGTGCTGCGGAATCAGCTCGGCGAGGAGGTCCTGAACTCCGGGCGCCGTGTCGAGGTGGCCGGCTGGGACGTGGTGGCCTCCTTGCCCACGCGGGAAGCTTTCGCGCCCATCGACCGCCTTGAGCGCCGCATGCTGCTGGCTGCGGCCGTGCTGACCCTGCTGGCCGGCGGCGCCATCGGCTGGGTGCTGCGCCAGCAACTCAAGCCCGTGGTCGATGCCGCCGCCGCGCTGGCACGCCAGAACGACCGGTCTGTGCCCCTCAGCCCGCTGCCCGTGGGCCCGGCGGACGAGGTCGGCCGGCTCATCTCGGGCTTCAACCAGCTGCTCGCGAGCCTGAAGGAAAGCAGCGAGGCCTTCCGGGTCAGCGACCAGGCGCTGCGACAGGTCTCGGACGCCGTTGTCATCTGCGCACCGGACGGCAGCGTGATCTCGATGAACGAGGCCCATGAGCGCGTCACCGGCTACGGGATCGACGACCTTCTGGGGCGCAACTGCCGCATCCTGCAGGGACCGCAGACCGACCCGGCAGCGGTGCGCGCGATGCACGAGGCCGTGGCCAGCGGACTGGCCTACTCGGGCGAGGTGCTCAACTACCGCAAGAACGGCCAGCCCTTCTGGAACGACCTCACCATCTCGCCGGTGCACGACGCCAACGGCCGCGTCACGCACTTCATCGGCGTGACGCGGGATGCCACCCAGCGGCGCGAGGCGCAGGCGTTCATCGCGCGCCAGGCGCTGTACGACGCGCTGACCGAGTTGCCCAACCGTCGGCTCCTGCTCGACCGGCTCGATCAGGCCCTGCTGACCAGCAAGCGAAGCGGCCTGCACGGCGCGCTGCTGTATGTCGACCTCGACCACTTCAAGGCCCTGAACGACACCCATGGTCACGACCTGGGCGACCAGCTGCTGGTGGAAGCTGCGCGGCGCCTGCGCGGCTGCGTGCGCGAGGCCGACACCGTCGCCCGCCTGGGCGGCGACGAGTTCGTCGTGCTGCTGGACGGGCTGGCAGCGGACGAGTGGGCGTCGAGCCAGCAGGCACAGGCGGTGAGAGAGAAGATGCGCAACGCCCTGGCGCAGCCCTACCGGCTGTCGGTGACGCTCAGCGGCGGCGCGAGCATGGCGATCGAGCACCACTGCACGGCAAGCGTCGGCATCGCGCTGTTTCCGGGCCACGGCCTGCACCCGCAGGAGATCCTGCGGACGGCCGATGCTGCGATGTACCAGGACAAGCAGAGCCGCCGCGCACCGACGCCGTCGGCTCCGGCATAGGCGTCACCAGCGTCTTCACCAGCGTCTTCACCAGCAGCGTCACCCGCAACATCACCAACTGCCGATCAGGATGCCCGCTTCCACCTCGCGGCGGTTCCAGCTCTCGATCTCCTCGTGGGAGATGGTGGTCATCGACTTGCGCTGGCGCAGCCAGTCGAACAGCTTCGCGGCCATCTGCTCGCGCACGGTGGCGTAGGTCGGGTCGGCGCCCAGGTCATGCAGTTCGTCGGGGTCCTCGGCCAGGTTGAACAGCTGAGGCCGCAGGCCCTCGTGGTGCACGTACTTCCATTTCGAGGTGCGCACCATGGTCATCTGGCAGCCGTCCACCGGGCGGCCCAGCGGCAGGCGCACCGGGTCGCGGAAAGCGTAGCTGTTCTCGCTGAACACCGCCTCGCGCCAGGCTGGCGGCGGCGTGCCGTGCAGCCAGGGCATCAGAGAGCGCCCTTCCAGCCACTGCGGCGCGGCCGGGGCGCCGGTGTACGCGAGGAAGGTGGGCGCCAGGTCGATGGCCTCGACCAGCGCGTCCACCGTGGTGCCGCGCGTAGCGTCGGCTTCGGGCGACGGGTCCACCACGATCAGCGGCACCTTCACGATGCAGTCGTGGAAGAGCTCCTTCTCGCCCAGCCAGTGGTCGCCCAGGTAGTCACCGTGGTCGCTGGTGAAGACGATCATCGTCGTGCGGTCCAGGCCACTGTCGCGCAGGAAGTCGAAGAGCCGGCCGAGGTGGGCGTCGAGCTGCTTGACCAGGCCCATGTAGGCCGGGATGACGCGCTCGCGCACTTCGTCGCGGCTGAAGGCCTCGCCGGGCTCGGTGCTCTGGTAGCCGCGCATCACGGGGTGCGGGTCCGTGCGCTCGGCCTCGCCGCGCACCGCGGGCTGCACGTCCTGCGGGCCGTACATCGCGTGGTAGGGCGCGGGCGCCACATAAGGCCAGTGCGGCTTGATGTAGCTCAGGTGCAGCAGCCAGGGCGCATCACCGGCGGTGCGCAGGAAGTCGATGGCGCGGTCGGTGAGGTAGGGCGTCTCGCTGTGCGGCTCGGCCACGCGGGCCGGGCGGTCGGCCCAGCGCATGTGCCAGCCCGAGAGGATTTCGCCATCGTCGCCCAGGGCCGAATTGGCGTGGTCGTGCCAGGGGTTGGGGCCGTCGTAGCCCTGCGCGTTGAGCCATTCGTTGTAGCGCACGCCGCTGCCCTGGAAGCCGGGCGGCAGGATGCCGTCGAAGCGCTCCCAGGGCTCGAAGCCGCCTTCCATGGCCAGCTGCCCGGGGCCCTGCGTGATGTCCATGCCGAGCCGCTGCGCGCCGTCCAGATCGGCCTCCACGTGGGTCTTGCCCAGCACGCCGCAGCGCACGCCGCCGGCGCGCAGATGGTCACCAAGGGTCTTCACGCCCACCGACAGCGGCACGAAGTTCCAGGCCGAGCCGTGGCTGCTGACATAGCGCCCGGTGTAGGTGGACATGCGCGATGCGCCGCACACCGGCCCCTGCACGAAGGCCTGCGTGAAGCGCACGCCGCGCGCGGCCAGGGCATCCAGGTTCGGCGTGTGCAGCTTCGGGTGGCCGGCCTGCGAGAGGTAATCCCAGCGCAGCTGGTCGGCCATGATGAAAAGCACGTTCTTCATGTCGGCTCCCGGCCCGGGCGCGCTACCAGCGGCCGAAGTGGATGCCCAGCTTGTGCTGGGTGTTGGTGCGCGCAGCCACGTAGGCGTCGTCCACGGTGACGCGACGCTTGCTGCGCTCCAGCACGCCCAGCAGCGTGTCACGCATCGCAGCGCGCACGGCCTCGGTGCCGGCCTCGCGGCCGAGGTCCTGGAACTGATCGGGGTCAGCCTTCAGGTCATAGAGCTGTTCGGGCAGGTCGAGCCAATGCACGTAGCGCCAGTCCGCGGTGCGGATCGAGAACGCGCGGCAATCCTGAGGCTCGCGCCCGAGCGTGAGCCGGGCCTGCCGGAAGCTGTAGTCGAGCTCGGAGTAGACGAAGTCGCGCCAGGGCGGCGTCTGCCCGTGCAGCAGCGGCAGCAGGCTGCGCCCCTCCAGCCGCTCCATGGGCAACGGCTGGCCCAGCGTATCCAGGATGGTCGGCAGGATGTCCACCGCCTCGACAAAGCGGTCGTCGGTGCGGCCGCGCGTGGCGTCGGCCTGCGGGCGCGGATCGACCACGATCAGCGGCACGCGCTGGATGGTGTCGTAGAAGAGCTCCTTCTCGCCGAGCCAGTGGTCGCCCAGGAAATCGCCATGGTCGGCGGTGAAGATCACCAGGGTGTCCTTCAGCACGCCCTGGCGCTCCAGCGCTTCGAAGAGGCGGCCCAGGTGGTCGTCGAGCTGCTGCACGAGGCCCTGATAGACCGGGCGCACGGTGCGCACGCACTCTTCGGTCGAGAAGCTCAGGCTCTCCTCGTGCTGGCGGTAGGCGGCCAGCGCCGGGTGCTCGTTCTCGCGCTCGGCCTGGTTGCGCACGGGCGGCGGGCACTGGTCGGCCGTGAACATGGCGTGGTACGGGGACGGCGCCACGTAGGGCCAGTGCGGCTTCACGTAGCTGAGGTGCAGCACCCAGGGCTCGCTGCCCATGCGCTGCACGAAGCCGATGGCCTGGTCTGTCATGTAGGCCGTCTCGGAGTGCGGCTCGGCCACGCGCGCGGGCCACTTGACGTTGCGCATCGACCAGCCGCTGTGCACCTCGCCCTGCGGGTCGATGGTGGCGATCACGTGCTCGTGCCAGGGGTCCTTGCCGTCGTAGCCGTGGCGGCGCAGGTAGGCGGGGTAGCCGCTCTCGGCGCCGGGCTCGTGGTGGCCGTCGTAGCGGTCGACCTCGACGAAGCTGCCGCGCGCCAGCAGCGTGGCGAGTTCGGAATCGCCCTCCAGCAGCTGCAGGCGCTTCAGGCCGGCCTGGTCGGGCAGCACATGCGTCTTGCCCGCCAGCGCCAGCGTGAGGCCAGCCGAGCGCAGGTACTCGCCCAGCGTCACCTCGCCCACCGACAGCGGCACGCGGTTCCAGGTGGCGCCGTGGCTGACCGGGTAGCGGCCGGTGTAGTGGCTCATGCGGTTGGGGCCGCAGACGCCGGAGTTCACGTAGGCCTGCGTGAAGCGCACGCCGCGTGCGGCCAGGGCGTCGAGATTGGCCGTGCGCAGCGTGGGGTGGCCGGCGCAGGTGAGATGGTCCCAGCGCAGCTGGTCGGCCATGATGTAGAGGACGTTCATGCGGCGCTCCCGGCGCGGTGGTGTTGTGCGATGAGATCGGCGGCCTTCTCGCCGATCATCATCGCGGGGGCGTTGGTGTTGCCCGAGACGAGCGAGGGCATCACGGAGGCGTCGGCGATGCGCAGGCCCTGCGTGCCGCGCACGCGCAGCGAGGGGTCGACCACGGCGCGCGCGTCGCCGCCCATGCGGCAGGTGCCGACCGGGTGGTAGACCGTGACGGCGGTGGCGCGAACCCAGTCGAGCAGCGCGGCGTCGGTATCGGCGCCGGGGCCGGGGTCGGCCTCCTCGCGCACCAGGGCCGCGAGCGCGGGCTGCGCGGCCAGGCGCCGCGCCAGGCGCACGCCAGCCAGCATGAGGCGGGCATCTTCCGGGTCCTGCAGGTAGTTGCCGAGGATTTCGGGCGCCGTGTCGATGCCGGGCGCGGTGGCCCGCACATGGCCCCGGCTGCGCGGACGCAGCACGCACACCGAAGACCAGAAGCCCGGGTCGCGGTGCGGCGGCTGCCCCATGCCGGGGGCCGTGAACTCGATGAAGTGGAACTGCAGGTCGGGCCGCGCCAGTTCGGGCGCGCTGCGGCAGAAGGCGCCGCTGCGGATGGGCGGCGCGGCACATCGGCCCCGGCGCTGCGCCACGTAGCGCAGCATCTGCCAGCCCAGGTGCAGCTTGCGGTGGTACAGCGCATTCAGGCCCAGCGGCCGGTTCAGCACGTAGCGCAGCCGCGCCTGAAGGTGGTCCTGCAGGTTCAGGCCCACCTCGGGCGAGGCCGCCACCGGCGCCACGCCCAGCGCCTGCAGCTGAGCGGGGACACCCACGCCCGAGACCTGCAGCAGCTGCGGCGTGTGGATGGCGCCGGCACTGAGAATGACCTCACGCGCCGCGCTCACGGTGCGCCGCTGCCCTTCGTGCACGATCTCCACGCCCACCGCGCGCGTGCCCTCGAAGACCACGCGGCGAACCTGCACGCCCGTGCGAATGGTCAGGCGCGGGTCACTGCCGGCACCCTGCAGGTAGGCGCGCGCCGCGCTCCAGCGCCGGCCCTCCGCCAGGGTGTGCTGGTAGTAGCCCACGCCTTCCTGGGCGGCGCCGTTGAAGTCGTCGTTGCGCGGCCAGCCCATCTGGGTGCCGGAGGCGATGAGCGCCTCGCAGAGCGGGTCGCCGGGCTCGGGCGAGCTCACTTTCAGCGGGCCGTCGCGGCCGTGGAGAGGGCCGTTGTAGCGCTGGTTGCCCTCGCTGCGGCGAAAGTACGGCAGCACCTCGTTCCAGCCCCAGCCGGTGCAGCCGGCGGCGGCCCAGGCGTCGTAGTCCTGCGGCTGGCCGCGCACATAGACCATGCCGTTGGCGGCACTGGAGCCACCCAGCGTGCGCCCGCGCGGGCAGGGCACGCGTCGGCCGCCCAGCGCCGGCTCGGGCGCGGTCGGCAGGCGCCATTCGATGCGCTCGTCGGACAGCACGCGGTGCAGGCCCAGCGGAAAGTGGATCCAGGGTGAGCTGTCCGGCGGGCCGGCTTCCAGCAGCAGCACCGTCCAGGGCCCGGCCTGGCGCAGGCGTGCCGCCAGTGCGCAGCCGGCCGAGCCTGCACCGACGATGACGAAGTCGAAGGTCTCGTTCACCAGTGACGCTGCCTGAGCTCGTTGAAGTGATTCGCCAGCGCGCCCACGAGGTCGCGCTGATGGTCGGCCAGTGCCTGGCCGGGAATCTTCGCGTGCTGCGCGGTGAAGGGGCACACCACCTCGGTCTGGCTCTGCGCCAGTTCCTCCAGCACCGCGAGGCCGAAAAACGGCCCCGACACCGGGCAGTAGCCGCCCTCGTGCGTGAAGACGAGCCGGCCCTGCGCGTGGCGTTCGGCCATGTCCATCACGGCCCGCGTCATCCAGCGGAATGTCACGCCGTCCAGCAGCATGCGGCCCAGCGGGTCGAAGCGCCCTGCGTCGTAGCCGCAGGGCACGATGATCAGCTCGGGCCGGAAAGCATCCAGCGCCGGCAGCACGACGCGCTCGAAGGCCTCGCGGTAGGCGCCGTCGCCGCAGCCCGGCGGCAGGGGCAGGTTGAGGCTGAAGCCGCGCCCCGCGCCCTCGCCCACCTCGTCGGCCTCGCCGCTGACGAACAGGTAGCCGGCCTGCTGATGAATCGAGATGGCCAGCACATCGGCCCGGCTCTCGAAGCACTTGTAGCTGCCGTTGCCGTAGTGCACGTCCCAGTCGACGATGGCCACGCGTCTGAGGCCGTACTGCGCGATGGCGTGCTCGGCCGCCAGCGCCGCGTTGGCGAAGACGCAGAAACCCATGGAGCGCTCAGGCTCGGCGTGGTGACCGGGCGGACGCGTCAGCGCGTAGGCGCGCGCCACCTGCCCGCTCATCACGGCGTCCACCGCCGCCAGCGCGCAGCCGGCCGAACGCCGCGCCGTCTGCCAGCCGTTGGCCGAGATCGGCGCGCCGATGCCCAGTTCTCCGCCGCCGCCGGCCGCCACGGCCTGCACGTGCGCCAGGTGGGCGGGCGTGTGCAGGCGCAGCAGTTCGGCCTCGGTTGCATCGCGCGAAGGAATGGCCAGCATCCGGTCGCGCAGGCCGCTCACGCCCAGCAGGTTCAGCAGCCGGCGCTTGGGGTCGGGGTTCTCGATGTGGCGGTTGTAGGGCTCGATGAAACCGCCGGGCTTGAGCATCAGCGCGTAGTTGCCCGGGTCGTGCCAGAAGCAGAGTTCGTCGGTGACGAAGCCGGCGCCCGTCATGGGGCGGCCCTCCGCGAGGCGCGCCCGGAGCCGGGCGCCATGGGAAATCCCGCCGCGATCATGCTGCGCGCCCTGCGGCATCGAAGGCCGCGTGCAGGATGCGCACGGTCTCGTCCACGTCCGCGTGCGAGAACACCAGCGGCGGCGAGAGGATCAGCCGGTTGCCCTGCACGCGGATGATGGCGCCCTGATCGCGCGCCACCGCCACCAGCTTCTGCACAAAGGGCGCGGGGGCGGCGAGCATGCCCTTGCTGGCGGTGTCGGTCACGAGCTCCAGCGCGGCCATCAGGCCGCGGCCGCGCACGTCGCCCACGTTCGGGTAGCGGCGGAACTCCTCCAGGCGTTCGTTCAGGTAGCCGCCCACGTCCAGCGCGCGGGCCGGCAGGTCCTCGGCCTCGACGATGCGCAGGTTGGCGTTGGCCGCCGCGCAGGCCAGCGGGTGGCCGCCGTAGGTGTAGCCGTGCATCACCGCCGCGGGCACGCCGGGCCGATGAAACGCCGACGCGACACGCTCGTTGATCAGCGTCGCGCTCAGCGGCACGTAGCCCGAGTTGATGCCCTTGGCCATGGCCATCATGTCGGGCGCCACGCCCCAGGCGCGCGCGCCGCACATCGAGCCGATGCGGCCGAAGCCGGTGACGATCTCGTCGGAGATCAGCAGCACACCGTGCTTGTCGCAGATGCGGCGGATGGCGGGCCAGTAGCTCTCGTGCGGCACGATCGCGCCGCCCGCGCCCTGCACCGGCTCGGCGATGAAGGCGGCCACGGTGTCGGCGCCCTGGTACTGGATGGCGCGGTCGAGTTCATCGGCGCAGCGCGCGGCCAGCTTCGCAGCGTCGGTCTCGCCCCAGGGGTTGCGGTAGAGGTAGGGCGTCTCGACCTGGAAGCAGCCCGGCAGCAGCGGCTCGTAGGCATTGCGGAACACCGGGTTGCCGTTGATCGAGGTGCCGCCGATGTGCACGCCGTGGTAGCCCCATTTCAGCGAGATGAACTTGGTGCGCCCGGCCTGGCCTTCAAGCTTCCAGTACTGGCGCGCGAGCTTCAGCGCCGTCTCCACCGCGTCGGATCCATTGGAGCCGTACAGCACCTGGCACATGCCCTCGGGCGCGAACATGCGCGCCAGCCGGGCCGAGAGCTCGATGGCGGGCGGGTTGCTGGTGTTGACGAAGGTGGAGTAGTAGGCGAGCTTGTCGAGCTGCTCGACGATGGCCTGCTTGATCTCAGGCCGGTTGTGACCCACGTTGACGTTCCACAGCGAGGCCACGGTGTCGAGGTAGCGCTTGCCGTCCACATCCCACACGTGCACGCCGTCGGCCCGTTCGACGATGAGCGGCGGGCTGGCACGCACGGCCTTGGGGTCGGCCATGGGGTGGAACATGTGCTGCGCATTGGCCTCGCGCAGGGCGTCGTTCGACATCTTCATCAGGGGTCTCCTCGGGCAGGCGGTGCCCTGAGGGCAACCACCTCCGGACTCTGGGCCCGAGGCGGACGATGTCAAAAATCCACTATCCTGAGGAAGAACCCCAGGAGACCCGATGCCACGCGCTCCCGCCCCGCCCGCAGGGCTGCTCGCCAAAGGCGGCGTGCTGCCCCTGCGCGACCCGCACAGCATCCTGGACCTGGTGAACTACCAGATGCACCAGATCGAGTCGGCCAATGCGTCGAACGTGACGCGCATCTGCGAAGGCGAGTTCGGCATCACACGGCGCGAGTGGCGCTTCATCGCGCTGCTGGCGGCCCTGGGCGGCATGGCGCCGTCGGACCTGGCGCTGCGCGCGGGCCTGGACCGGTCCCGCACCAGCAAGGCGCTGATGCCGCTGCTGGCCAAGGGCCTGATCGAACGCCGTTCCCAGCCGGGCGACCGGCGCCGCGCCACCGTGGTGCTGAGCGCTGCGGGGCAAGCGCTCTACGAGCGCATCTTCCCGCGCGTGAAGCTCGTGAACACCGAGCTGCTGTCGGTGCTGGAAGACGCCGACGTCCGCACCCTGGCCAGGCTGCTGGACACGCTGCACCGCAAGGCGGTGGATATCGTGAACTCGGATCTGGTCGAGGCCCAGGCAGACCGGCGCCACGGGGGCAGCCGGAAGGCCTGGGAGCGGGGGGAGAAGGAAGGGCGCTGACGGGGCGGCCTGGGCCTGGGCCTGGGCCTGGGCCTGGGCTCGAAGCCCGAAGCCCGAAGCCTGGGACCTGGGGCCTGCGTCAGGCTGCCGCGAAGCTGCTGCGGCTGCCCTCGCCTGCCGACAGCTTGAAGACGGACACCGCCTGCACCAGCGACTCGGCCTGGGTCTGCAGGCTTTGCGCGGCGGCGGCGCTTTCCTCCACCAGCGCAGCGTTCTGCTGCGTGGCCTGGTCCATCTGCGTCACGGCCTGACCCACCTGCTGCACGCCCGAGCTCTGCTCGATACTGGCGCTGCTGATCTCGGCCACGATGTCGCTGACGCGCTGGATGGACGTGACGATCTCGCCCATCGTGCGGCCCGCCGCGTCCACCAGGGTAGTGCCCTGCTCCACCTGCTCGACACTGCGGCCGATCAGGGTCTTGATCTCCTTGGCGGCTTCGGCGCTGCGCTGGGCCAGGCTGCGCACCTCGGCGGCCACCACGGCAAAGCCGCGCCCCTGCTCACCTGCACGCGCGGCCTCCACAGCGGCATTCAGCGCCAGGATGTTGGTCTGGAACGCGATGCCATCGATGGTGCCGATGATGTCGCCGATCTTGCGGCTGCTGTCGTTGATGGCCCGCATCGTGCTGACGACCTTCTGCACCACTTCACCGCCCTCGCCGGCAACCGTCGACGCGCTCTGCGCCAGCTGGTTGGCCTGGCGGGCGCTGTCGGAGTTGTTGCGTACCGTTGTGCCCAGTTCCTCCATGGTGGCGGCCGTCTGCTGAAGCGCGCTGGCCTGCTGCTCGGTGCGGCCGGACAGGTCGTGGTTGCCCTGCGCGATCTGCGCGCTGGCCGTGGCCACGCTCTCGGAGTTCTGCCGTACCTGCCCCACCACGCTCACCAGGCTGCGCTGCATGGCGGCCAAACGAGCCATCATGCTGTCGGTGTCGCCGGATTTCACGTTCACGCGGCGCGTGAGGTCGCCACTGGCGATGGCTTCGGCCAGCGCTGCGGCTTCCATCGGTTCGCCGCCCAGCTGGCGCAGCAGGGAACGCGTCAGCAGCAGCCCCAGGCCGCTGGCCACCACCACCGCCAGCGCCAGGCCACCCAGCAGCGCGGTATTCATCGCCGCACGGCTGTCGTTGGCCTGCTTGCTGCGCACGACCAGCAAGGCGCTCTCGGCGTTGTAGAAATCCTGGTTCAGACTGCGGAAGGCATCCATGGCAGCCTTGTCGCGGCCCTTGCCGAACTCATTGACGAAGGCTTCCATGCCGCCGTCGCCAAGCTTCGTGCTGCGGCGAGCCTGGATGAGCGACTCGCCCACGCCCACGAACTCGTCGCGGCGCTGCTTTATCGCGTCGAGGCGACGCTGCTGCTCCGGATTGTCCGAAGTCAATTCCTTCAGCGCCGACCAGGATTTCTGGAAGTCGGCCTGACCCGCCGCCCAGGGCTCCAGGAACTTGTCCTGACCCGCCAGCATGAACCCCCGGGCCCCGGTCTCCATGTTGATCATGGAAGCCAGGCTGTCCTGCGACAGATTCATCACCTTGTAGGTGTGGTTGTTCCAACGCTCCGCCTCGGCCAATTGACGCGTGCTGTAGAGAGCCACGCCCACCACAATCACAAAGATGATCAAGATGGCGCCAAACACCGAGAAAAATCGGGCGGCGAGTTTCATCTGGTTGAAAGCGTGAGTCATGGTGCCCTTCAGGTGCGCTGCCCGGAACTGCCGAACCAGCGTATTGGATATGCTGGTTTCGGTTGGGAAGGTGGGAACTGAAGGGCTGGGACCGGGCTTTTTGGGTGAGCGGATTTATGGGGTATGCGAGGGGCGTGGGTGACGCGGCTCTATGAGGTCAGGTTGAAGACCCAGCCTTGGTGGTCTGGCCTTGGCCATTGACTTCAGTACCTCACTGCGCAGATCGATCATCTGATCCAGACGCGCACGAACGACGTCGTCGCTGGCCATCAGCAGCAGTCCTCGATTTCCCAGGAACCTCAATCCAATCGATTGAATATCGGGAAATATTGAAAATCGGAATTCACCCGAAAGTCGTCATAGAAAAATGGGTTGCGATTTCCGCAGGGCCGACTCAAGACCTGACTCCGGCGCTGTTGCCTCGATCACGCCTTCAGCTTTAGGTTACCGTCTTCATCGGCGATCAATACCTCACCGAACTCTGGATGCCTGCCCAGCCACGCTTTGAGCGCATCAGATAATCCTTCAGGCAACGGCGACTTCAGGAAAGAAACTACTGCTGGCGCTGAACCCGAAAGCGAATCGGCCACGACCCAAAAGTCCCCGTCCCCGAAGGCATCCTCCGTTCCAAATCGACTAACAACTTGGCAAAGATCGACATAGGGGTCAACACTCGATTGGCTCGACCCGTGCGGAAGGCGACGGCGACGAACCTCACCGTTATACCAATCCACGAGTTCCGTGACGCTAACAGCGCTTCGCCAAGCAGATGCATCCTCAGACGACAGCAGTTCATCAGCCAGCGACTCTGACACTTCCTCCTTGAAATCAAGCCAAGGGTAGGTGTTTGAGACTTCAGCAGCCAAACGCAAGGCCTCAGGTTGCCCAAGGCCCTTCGACAAAAACAGAGGTCGGAACGACATAGGTTTTCTACTATTCTGGGGTTCGCGCACTAGGATTTCTGTACCAAGCCCGACGTATGGCCTGACTCAGCGCTTTACTATATTGCACGTGATTGAACTGGCGAATGGCATCTGCTGCTGTTGTCTTGAAGTGCCGCACCATGTCTCGCGCCTGATCCGTCGTCATCTTTGAAGGATCAACCCTATTCATCTCCAGCCACTTCTTGCCCTCATCAAGAGCGAGTCTGTTGTACTGGGTATGGCTGACAGTATTCGGTGAAGGTCGTGCTCCATTGTGGTGTTCCACAGGAATACGCGCATCGTTGCTATCGAAAACCTTTAGCGCGTCAGTCGAGGTGATTCCGAGCTTTCGAACAACTTCATCGGGCACGATATGATGACCACTCCCGGTCAGAACGCGTCCAGTGGCGAGTCGATTGAATAGATAAGAAAACGCCCCAGTCTGCGCGCCGTTCGCGAACTTCCCTCCGCCGAGCACAGATCCTGTGCCGCCGATGACAGCTCGCAGAATCGTGCCGCCGACCCGCGCTCCAAAATCCCCCAACTTCGCTGCCGAATCTAGCTCATCCAGGCCATCCGCCTCGGTGGAGGCTCTCGAGAACGCCGCACTGAGCGCGCCGGGACCACACTTTCCGCCACCGGCAACGGACGTGACGCACCCGACAACGCCGTGCAGGGCGATGGAACTGATGGCGCCCCATTCATCGGCGAGATTCGCACCGCCTGTGAAGAAATTTCCACCGCCGATGACATTGCCGGCCCCGGCAAACATGCCGGCCGTGAATGCGCCCTGCAGCGCCCCGCTGAGTGAGCCGGAACTGATGGCGCCGCTGATGAAGCCAGCAAAGGCGGCTTGGCCGATTGCCCCGCCGGCACCGATTGCCGCACCCAGCCCTGACAAGGCCCCACCGCTGGCGAAGATGCCATTGGCAGCCCATGCGGCCCCTTGGGGCCCAAGGTAGACCGACACGGCGATGGCTATGACCATCCGGAACAGCTTCTTGAAACTGATGTACCCCGTCGGATCCGTGCAGTTCAGCGGCCCGTTCAGGCAATAGCTGTACCGGTTGTAGTTCTGCAGTTCATCCGGCGCCTGCACGAACGGGTCGCCTTGCAGGAAGCGACCGATCGTCGGGTCGTACAGGCGGCCGTTCATGTGCACCAGGCCCAGGTCGTCCAGGTGCTCGTGGCCGGTGAAGCCGCGGTCGGTGCCGTGGTTGGCCGTGTTCGACCAGTCGATGACCAGCGTGCCGAAGTCGTCGTAGCGGCCGTTGGTCTGGCGGCGCTTGCCAAAGGGGTCGTAGGCGTAGCGGGCCGTCACGGTGCCCTGGTGGTCGAGCGTGGAGGTGACGGAGCCCAGGTGGTCCTTGAGCCAGTACTCCACCTTCAGCATCACGATGTTGGGCGGGGCCGGGGGCGCGGCCGTGGGCGCG
>CAJAES010000001.1 GCA_903938815.1 uncultured beta proteobacterium | reverse complement strand
GGCAATCGACGATGTGGCATACACCATGGAGGCGTAACCGAACAGCTTTTTGCGGGCAAAGGCCGGAACCACCTGGCTGATGATGCCGAAGGCGGGCAAGATCATGATGTAGACCTCGGGGTGACCGAAGAACCAGAAGATGTGCTGGTACATCACCGGGTCACCGCCGCCGGCGGGGTTGAAGAAGCTGGTGCCGAAGTGACGGTCGGTCAGCGTCATCGTGATGGCGCCGGCGAGCACCGGCATCACCGCGATCAGCAGGTAGGCCGTGATCAGCCAGGTCCAGCAGAACAGCGGCATCTTCATCAGCGTCATGCCGGGGGCGCGCATGTTCAGGATGGTGACGATGATGTTGATCGAACCCATGATGGACGAGGCGCCCATGATGTGCATCGCGAAGATGCCGGCGTCCATCGAGGGGCCCATCTGCAGCGTCAGCGGGGCGTAGAGCGTCCAGCCGGCCGCGGGCGCGCCACCGGGCATGAAGAACGAGCTCACCAGCATCAGGGCCGCCGGGATCAGCAGCCAGAAGCTCAGGTTGTTCATGCGCGCGAAGGCCATGTCCGCAGCACCGATCTGCAGCGGGATCATCCAGTTCGCGAAGCCCACGAACGCCGGCATGATGGCGCCGAACACCATGATCAGGCCGTGCATCGTGGTGAACTGGTTGAACAGCTCGGGGTTCACGAACTGCAGGCCGGGCTGGAAGAGCTCGGCGCGGATGCCGAGGGCGAGCACGCCGCCGACCATCAGCATCGTGAACGAGAACAACAGGTACATCGTGCCGATGTCCTTGTGGTTCGTCGCGAAAAGCCAGCGGCGCCAGCCGTGCGGGTGGTCATGCGCGTGGTCGTCGTGCGCGTGACCGCCGTGGTGGTCGAGAACTGCACTCATTCGATTCTCCTGGGCGATGCTGGTTACTTGCGGGCGGCCACGATCTCGGCAGGCTGGACAAGCTTGCCGGTCTGGTTGCTCCACGAATTCTTGGTGAAGGTGATGACGGCGGCGATCTCGGTGTCCGAGAGCTGCTTCCAGGCCGGCATCGCGCCGTTGTTGGCGCCGTTCAGAAGGATGTTGATCTGCGCCGCAGCGTCACCCGTGACGATCGCGCTGCCGTCCAGCGGCTTGATCGGGCCGGCGCCCTTGCCGTCGGGGCGATGGCAGGCCGCGCAGTTGGCAGCGTAGATCTTCTCGCCGCGGGCCACCAGCTCAGGCAGCGCCCAGACCTTGCTCGGGTCATCGGCCAGGGCGGCCATTTCCTTCTTCTTGCCGTCGACCCACTTCGCGTAGTCGGCCTGCGAGACCACCTTCACGTGGATGGGCATGTAGGCGTGTTCCTTGCCGCACAGCTCGGCGCACTGGCCGTAGAAGTCGCCGGTCTGGTTGGCGCGGAACCAGGTGTCGCGCACGAAGCCGGGGATGGCGTCCTGCTTGACGCCCAGGGCCGGCACCATCCAGGCGTGGATGACGTCGTTGGCGGTCGTGACGATGCGGACCTTCTTGTCCACCGGCACCACGAGAGGGTTGTCGACCTTCAGCAGGTAGTTGTCGCCGGCCGGCTTGCCGGCGTCGGACATCGCGCGCTGCGCGCTGTCGAGCGTGGACAGGAAGCCGATGCCCTCGCCCTCACCCTTCAGGTAGTCGTAGCCCCACTTCCACTGATAACCGGTGGCCTTGATCGTGATGTCGGCGTTGCTGGTGTCCTTCTGCGCGACCACGGTGCGCGTGGCCATCGCACCCATGCCGATCACGATGACGAACGGAACGATGGTCCAGGCGATCTCGACCGCCAGGCTTTCGTGGAAGTTGGCGGCCTTGTGGCCGACCGACTTGCGGTGCTTCAGGATGGAATAGAACATCACGCCGAAGACGGCGAGGAAGATGGCGACGCAGATGATCAGCATCACCCAGTGCAGCCATTGCTGCTGCTCGGCGATCTGGGACATCGGCGGATGCAGATTGAGCTGGTTGACGGCAGGGCCGCCCGGCAGGTCGTTGACGGCGGCCAGGGTCGTCAGGGGGCTCAGCCCGGCCATCGCGGCCAGGGCCATGCCGGCTCCGGCGTGACGCAGGTGGTTCATCGTTGTCGTGATCATCGTTGCGGTTCCAGTTCCGATTCCTGTGGCTCCTGCGGCGGTAGGCCGGCCTGCGCGCGGCGCAGCGCGAAGCGCAGCTCCTGGGCCAGCGCGGAGCGCAGTTCCGGCCGCAGGAAGCGGCCGATGCGCACACGCCGGCCCTGCCCGGCCAGTTCCACCAGCGAGCCCTGCGCTTTCGCAGGCTCGACACACACCCATTCGGCGCGAAAAGCCGCGCGCTCGACCTGACGGCCGAAATGTCGTTCGACCTCGACGTCGCCGCCGGCCAACGTGACTGTGTCGCGGTCCGCGGCGTGGCGCGCGTACACCAGCAACGCCAGGCCCACCAGCAGCAGCTCGGCGCCGGCAAAGGCGAGTACGTACGTAGCGCCCTGCCACCAGAAGCCCACACCGACGAGCAGCGACACCGCGCACAGCGACAGGTACACGGCGATCAGCTGGCGCGGGGTGATGGAGCAGTTGCGACGCAGCACCCACTGCAGCACCGGCGCGTGGCGCCCGGGCAGCTGCACGAGCCGCGCGAAACGCCAGACGGAGGCCTGCGCTGCGCCGGAGGGCGCAGGCCAGGGGCCCGGGGCGGTGAAGGTGCTCATCGGAAAGCGGTGCGATTCGGCTGCTGCGGGTCATGACCGGCACGCCGCGCGGGGTGCGGGCGGGGCCGAATATCAGTCAAAGCTAATTCTACGCTCATCGACCTGCATCAAGGTCTCGAGCCACTGCGAAGTATAGAACGCATGTCCTCGAGATCGACCTGCGTCTCGGCAGCGAGGCGGGGGCGCGGCGCCGGCCGGAAGGCATGGCCGTAGACGATCTCGAAGGCCAGCGCGGGGCGGTCCGCACCCGCCGGCTGCAGCGCGGCGCACAAGGCATCACGCCAGCGCGGCGTGCGCAGGCCGGGAAATCGCGCCGGATCGACATTTCCACCCAGCGAGCGCAGTTCTGCGAGCAGCGCCGCGGAGTCCGCCCAGGACAGCGTGAGCGTCTCCTGGTCCATCACGGGGTCGGCGAAACCGGCCTGCACGAGCATGTCGCCGAGGTCGTGCATGTCCACGAAAGGCGCATGGGGGCTCGGCCAGCCCAGCGAGGCGTACAGGGCGCGCAGGCTCTCGAGAGTGCCCGGGCCGAGCGTCGCGAACATCAGGAAGCCGTCGACCGCCAGCACGCGATGCCAGCGCCGCATCTCGGCCAGCGGGTCGGCGCACCAGTGCAGGCCCATGTTGGCCCAGAGCAGGTCTCCGGCCGCGGCGGGCAGGGTGTCCGCCGGCATGGGGGGCGACGCGGGGCGCCAGCGCTGCGGCGACCACCACGGCGGCTGGGCTGCGGCCGCGCCGCCGTCGCCCAGATCCACCGCCACGCGAGCGGCGCGGGGGCATGCGGCGCGAAGCGGCTCGGCGCTGGCGCCATCGGCGGCATACCAGTCGATGACCGTGCGAGGGGCGCGCAGGATGATGGGGAGCCTGTCGGCCATGCGCCTGGCCACCTCGGCGTGAAGCCAGGGCGGTTGCACGGCGGATGCCATCCGCCCGCGCACACGCCGGAGCGCGGCGTCGTCCATCGTGCGCCGAGTCGATCGGGGCGCTGCCGCGTCGTTCATCCGGCCAGTATATTGACGCGATGCCGACGCTTGCCCCTGCGACCCCCATGACCGCACTGCCCGGACAGTGCGAGTTGTGCAGGCGCTGGCAGCGTGGCCGCCTGTGCAGCGACTGCGCACCCGCGCAAACGGCCCTGCGCTGCGAAGGCTGCGGGCTGCGCGTGGCCGGCAGCGGCCTGCGATGCGGCCACTGCCTGGCGGCCCCCCTGCCCTTTCGGCGCTGCATCTGCGCCGTCGACTACGCCGACCCCTGGGACCGCCTCATCATGGCCTTCAAGTACCACGGCCAGGTGGAACTCGCCGGCGTGCTGGCGGACCGCCTGCACGCCGCGCTGCTGGCTCAGGGCGTCGAGCGGCCCGACCGGGTTCTGCCGGTGCCGCTGGCCTCGGAGCGGCTGGCCGGGCGCGGCTACAACCAGGCATGGGAACTGGCGCGGCGTGTCGCCACGCGGCTGGATTGCCCGGCCGATGCGCAGGTGCTGGATCGGCCTCTGGCCCGCTCGCCGCAGGCCGGGCTGGGGCGCGCCGAGCGCCGGCGCAACCTTCAGGGCGCGTTCCGGGTGGCGCGGCCGGACGCCGTGGCGGGCCGACGCATCGCGCTCGTCGATGATGTCCTCACCACGGGCGCCACGCTCGCCGAGGCGGCACAGGCGCTGCTGGCCGCCGGCGCGGCAGAGGTCCAGGTGTGGGCTCTGGCGCGCACGCCCTGACGACCACGCCCCTGCAAGCCCCCAAGCCACCCCGCCATGTTCCGCATCGTCCTCGTCGAACCCGAAATTCCGCCGAACACCGGCAACGTCATCCGCCTGGCCGCCAACACGGGCTGCGAGCTGCACCTGGTGGAGCCGCTGGGCTTCTCGATGGACGACAAGCTGCTGCGCCGCGCGGGGCTGGATTACCACGAGTACGCGCCCGTGCAGCGGCACGCATCCTGGCCGGCGCTCGTGGCCGCGCAAAGCCCCGACATGACGCGCTGCTTCGTCTTCACGACGCGCGGCAGCCATTCCTTCACCGAGGTGGCGTGGCGCCCGGGCGACTGGCTCATCTTCGGCAGCGAATCCCGCGGGCTCGACCCTGCGCTGCGGGACGGCTTTGCGCCCGCGCAGCGCGTGCGCCTGCCAATGCGGCCCGGGCAGCGAAGCCTGAACCTGAGCAATGCCGTGGCGGTGGCGGTGTTCGAAGCCTGGCGGCGCCAGGGCTACGACGGTTCAGTCTGAGGGGGCCTCGGCGCGCGACTGGCGGCCCATCAGGCGCCCCATCGCGCCTTCGGGCGTGAGACGGCCCTCGAGGACATCGACCACCGCTTCGGCGATGGGCATCTCCACGCCGAGCGCGCGGGCACGCGCAAGCACCGTTGCCGCCGAATGCACGCCCTCGGCCACGTGCCCGAGTTCCTGCAGGATCTGCGGCAGCGGCAGGCCGCGCGCCAGCAGCAGGCCCACGCGCCGGTTGCGCGAGAGATCACCCGTGGCCGTGAGCACCAGGTCGCCGAGGCCGGACAGGCCCATGAAGGTGTCGGCTCGCGCCCCGAGCGCCAGGCCGAGCCGGGTCATCTCGGCCAGCCCCCGGGTGATGAGCGCGGCGCGCGCGTTCAGGCCCGGTTGCGGCATGCCGTCCAGGATGCCGGTCGCGATGGCCAGCACGTTCTTGACCGCGCCGCCCACCTCGACACCGGCGACATCGTCGGACGTGTAGACGCGCAGCGACTCGCTGTGGAAGGCCTGCACCGCGGCGGCGGCGAGCGCGGGGTCGCTGCTGGCGGCCACCAGCGCCGTGGGCTGGCCGCGCGCCACCTCGAGCGCGAAGCTGGGGCCCGAGAGCACGCCGCAGGGCTCGCCCGGCCGCTCGGCCCGCGCAATCTCGTGGCCGAGCAGGCCGCTGCCCTGCTCGAAGCCCTTGCACAGCCACAGGACACCCGCGCCCGCGGGCAGGCCGCGCAGCATGCCGCGCAAGGCCGCCATGGGCGTGGCGATGACGAGGATGCCGTCGCGCGACTGCGCCAGCACGGCTTCGAGGTCGTCCTCCACCCGCAACGACGGGGGCAGGAGGACCTCGGGAAGGTAACGCGCATTGCAGCGCGTGGCGCGGATGTCGGCGGCCTGCAGCGCATCCCGCGCCCAGAGCCGCACCTCGTGGCGATCGGCCGCAGCCGCGGCCAGCGCCGTGCCCCAGGCGCCTGCCCCGAGCACGGCGATCCTCATGGGATCAGTTCACGCCCGTGATGATGCGCGAGCCGCCGTTGGCCTCGGCCTGCTGGGCCTGCTGCTGCGCCTCGAACATCGCCTGGAAGTTGACTTCGGTCAGCAGGATCGGGGGGAAGCCCGCGCGCGTGCACACGTCGGAGACGATGGCGCGCAGATACGGGTAGATCATCTGCGGGCAGACGATGCTGATGATGCCCTGCATCTGGTCCTGCGGCACGTTGCGGATCTCGAAGATGCCGGCCTGCTTGGCCTCGACGAGGAACAGCACGCGATCCTTGACCTTGGTGGTCACGGTGGCGGTCACGGTCACTTCGAAGATGCCGTCGGCAACGCTCTCGGCGCCCATGCCGAGGTTGATGTCGACCTGGGGTTGCGTCTGCTCCAGCAGGATCTGCGGAGAGTTCGGCTGCTCCAGCGACAGGTCCTTGAGGTACATGCGCTGGATCTGGAACACGGGGGTCTGCTCGTCGGCCATGGTGTAGGTTTCCTGGTGGGGCGCGGATTATCACCCGGCGGCCGCAGGGGCCGGCCGGGGCATGCGGTATCGACGCTCGCGAAGAGCGCCTCGGTTCAGCCGGCCGCGCCGAGCAGCGGCATCAGCCCGCCGCGCTGGTCGAGCGCGACGAGATCGTCGCAGCCGCCGACGTGGGTCTCGCCGATGAAGATCTGCGGCACGGTGCGCCGGCCGGTGAGTTCGATCATGCGATCGCGCTCGGCGGGATCGAGATCGACGCGGACTTCCTCGATCTGCGCGACACCCCGCTGCTTGAGCAGCGCCTTGGCGCGCAGGCAGTAGGGACAGACCTGGGTGGTGTACATGCGAACGGCATTCATTCGCGAATTCTCTTACACCACCTGAGAAATCACAGCGCGCAGGGTCATGGCGGCGCGGTTCAGGCCGTCTTCTCGACCGGCAGGCTGGCTTCGCTCCAGGCGCGGTTGCCGCCCGTGAGCGACACGGCCTTCTCGTAGCCCTGCTTGCGCAGCAGGCCCGCCGCGCGCGCCGAACGGGCACCGGAGGCGCAGGTCAGGATGACGGGCGTGGCCTTGTTGGACGGCAGCAGCTTGGAGCCCTCCAGCGAGCCCAGGGGCACGTTCTTCGCGCCTGCGGGGTGGCCGGCGGCGTATTCGGCCGGCTCGCAGACATCGACCAGGACGCCCTTCTCGCGGTTGATGAGGCGCACGGCCTCGTTCGCGGACACCTTGCCGACGCCGGCGCCGGAAAGCGTGGGCACGAGCAACATCGCGCCGGAGCTCACGGCGAGCAGGATCAACAACCAGTTCTCGATCAGGAAGTTCACGCGCACCGCTTCTGAAGTAGGAAAACCGTCGATTATAGAATTCGCGCCCATGTACACACTGGTCCTGCTTCGCCACGGCGAATCCACCTGGAATCTCGAGAACCGTTTCACCGGCTGGACCGACGTGGAGCTCACGCCCACGGGCGTCGCCCAGGCGCGCGACGCGGGCAGCCTGCTGAAGGCCGAGGGGTTCGAATTCGATCTCGCCTACACCTCGGTGCTCAAGCGCGCCATCTGGACGCTCTGGCATGCGCTGGACACGCTGGACCGCACCTGGCTGCCCGTGCTCAACCGGTGGCAGCTCAACGAGCGCCACTACGGCGCGCTGCAGGGCCTGAACAAGGCCGACATGGCGCGCCAGTACGGCGACGCGCAGGTGCTCACCTGGCGCCGCAGCTACGACACGCCGCCGCCGCCGCTCACCGCCGAGGACCCGCGCTGCGAGCGCTCCGACCCGCGCTACGCCGCGCTCGCGCCGGAGCAGGTGCCGCTGACCGAATGCCTGCAGGACACCGTGGCCCGCGTGCTGCCCCTGTGGCACGAGGAACTCGCGCCGCAGATCCGCTCCGGCAAGCGGCTGCTGATCGCCGCGCACGGCAACAGCATGCGCGCGCTCGTGAAGTACCTCGACGGCATCAGCGACGCCGAGATCGTCGGCGTGAACATCCCGAACGGCATCCCGCTCGTCTACACGCTGGACGCCGACCTGAAGCCGATCTCCAGCCGCTACCTCGGCGATGCGGCCGCCGTGGCCCGGGCCGCCGCCGCCGTGGCGCAGCAAGGCCAGGCCAAGCCGTAGGGCGCCGCAGTCGCCCGGCGGTCGCTGACCGCTAGGGCCGGCCGGGCGCCTGGGCAGGGCCGTCCGGGCCGCACAGCGCGGCAGCGAGCAAAGGCGCCACCGGGATGGCGTTGCTGGCGTGCGGAACGCTGTCGGTGCTCCAGACATGGCGCACCCCTGCCGCCTTCACCTGCGCCAGCGCGTCACCGACGAACAGCGCGTGCGTGACCGCCACATCGACCGTCACCGCGCCCGCCGCGAGCGCGGCGCGCGCGGCCTCCACCAGCGTGCGGCCCGTGCTCGCCACGTCGTCCACCAGCACGACGGCGCGGCCCTGCAGCGCCAGGCCCGGCAGCGAGACGTGCACGTCGTGGTCGCCGTTGCGGTGCTTGACACAGACGCCCTGGTCCAGCCCGCCGGCCGCCGCCGCAACGGTCACCCATTGCCCGGCTTCCTCGTCCGGGCCCAGCAACAGGGCGCCCGGCACCCGCCCCGCGACGAAGCGGCCGATTTCCGCCGCCGCCGAGACGGCGATGCCGCGGCGTCGGGGCACCACTTCGTCCATCGTCGAGACACGGTGCAGGTGCGGGTCGATGGTCAGCACGGCGTCGAACCAGGCCGCGAGCGCACGGCCCACGTGGCGCTGGCTCACGGCTTCGCCGGGCTGGAATGCCATGTCCTGGCGCATGTAGGCCAGGTAGGGCGCCACCAGGGTCAGGTGGTTCGCGCCGAGTTCGCGCGCCGCCGGGGCGGCGATCATCAGCGCGGCCAGCTTCTCGTTGGGCTGGTGCAGCCCGCGCAACAAGGCCACTCGTGCGGGCAGGCGGGCCGGCAGCGTGAGCTTCCACTCGCCGTCCGGGAAGCGGTGGCTGAGGATCGGCGCCGCCGACCAGCCCAGCGCCTCGGCCAACGACGACGCCAACCCGGCTTCGTCGTCGAAATGCAGGACCAGGCTCATACGAAGCCTCCAGCGGAGTCGGCGACGGCGCCGATGCGGTACCCGGAATCGGCGTCGGCGAGCCGGCGCGCGAAGTTCAGTTCGGCCTCGATGCCCGCGTGCACGCGGTAGAGCGGCTCGCCGCGCCGCACGGGGTCGCCCATCTTCTTCAGCAGGTCGGCGCCAGCGCCGGGCATCTGCGGCGCACCCGCCAGCCGCGCGATGCGTGCCAGGCGCAGGTTGTCGATGGACGTCACGACACCGTCGCTCGAGGCCAGCACCTCGTGGGTCAGCGGGCCGGGGAACAGCGGCTCGGCGCGCCGGCCCTGCGCGTCGATGATCGCGTTCATGCGCTCCAGCGCGCGGCCCGATTCGAGGATGTCGCGCGCGATGCGCCAGCCGTCGCCGCCGCGCACATCGGGGTCGAATTCGATCATGCGGCCGGCCAGGCGCAGCGCCTTGTCGCGCAGGTCGGGCGGCGCCAGCGGGTCGTTCTGCAGCACTCGCATCACGTCGCGCGCCTCCAGGACAGGGCCGATGCCGCAGCCGATGGGCTGGCGGCCGTCGGTGAGCATCACGTCCAGCGTCAGGCCCAGGTGGCCGGCGACATGCTCGAAGAGGCGCTTCAGACGCTGTGCGTCGGGCATCGACCGCACCTTGGCGCTGGGCCCGACCGGGATGTCCAGCAGCAGGTGCGTGGAGCCGGCCGCGAGCTTCTTCGACAGGATGGAGGCCACCATCTGGCCCGGCGAATCGAGGCCCAGCGGGCGCTCGACCGAGATCAGGATGTCGTCCGCCGGCGACAGCCCCGCCGTGCCGCCCCAGGCCACGCAGCCGCGCGTGCGCCGGACGATCTGCACCAGTCGCTCGACCGGGATCTCCACCTCGGCGAGCACCTCCATGGTGTCGGCGGTGCCCGCGGGCGAGGTGATGGCGCGCGACGAGGTCTTGGGGCACCACAGGCCGTGCGCCGCGACGATGGGCACCACCAGCATCGAGGTGCGGTTGCCGGGGATGCCGCCGATGCAGTGCTTGTCCACCACCGGGCCGCTGCCGACGTCCTCGCGCCAGTGCAGGCGCTGCCCGACGGAGATCATGGCCTCCGTGAGGTGCAGCACCTCGTCGCGATCGAGTTCGTTCTGCTGGGTCGCGACGACGAAGGCCGCGAGCTCGATCTTGGAGTAGCGCGCGGCGGCGATGTCACCCACGATGGCGAAGAGCTCGTCCCGGCCCAGGCGGTCGCCGCCGATCTTGCGGTGCAGCGCGGCGATGGACGGCGGCGGCTCGGCGTGGTCGATCTGCGCCTCGTGCCCTTCCGGGATGTCCAGGCGCCTGAAGGCGTCCTCGCTCAGGCCCAGGTCGCAGGGGGCCACGATGCGCGCGTCGTCCACCACGTTGAGCACCGCGGCGATGGTGGTGCCATTGGCACGGATGCTCACCTTCGACAGCGCCTGGAAACCCGCGGCGCGCACCACCGGGCAATCACGGTGCAGATAGGCGACGTTCTCGCGCCAGGTGTCGATGCCGACGCGGCGGATCGTGAGCGTCTGGCTGGGCGGCATGCGGCGGACTCTACACCGCGAGTTCCGCCGCGATCAGTTCGCGGAGGTACTCGGACAGGGCCCGCCGATCGGCGTGCTCGCTGCCCTGCGGCGGCAACACGGTGAGGTGGACGACCAGGCCTTCGCCGCGCGCCAGCAGCCACAGGCTCTGCTTCAGCGTGGTCTCGCCGACGAACTGCGCCGCGGTGCTGAACGGGCCGTGGCGGTCCGCGAAACGCAGCACCACCGGCTGCACGGGCGTGCCGGTGGCAATGGCCGACTGCAGCAGGTTGGCGTGGAAGGGCAGGAGTTCGGGCCCCGGCCCGGTGGTGCCTTCGGGGAACACCGCCACCGTGTCGCCGGCCTTCAGCGCCTCGGCGATCTGGTGCATCACGCGAAGCGCATCACGGCGCTTCTCGCGCTCGAGGTAGAGCGTCTCGGCGCTGGCCACCAGGCGGTTCACGAGCGGCCACTGCTGCACGTCGGCCTTCGAGACGAAGCGGGCTTCGGGGCAGACCGCGTGGATGGCCATGATGTCCAGCCAGGACACATGGTTGGCCGCGATCAGCTTGGCCCCGGGCTTGAAGCTGCCGCGCACCTCGAGCCGAAGGCCCAGCATGCGCAGCATCTTGGCCGACCACCACGCGATGCGGGCGCGCCGCCCGGCCCGCGGCAGCGAAGGAAACACCAGCAGCACGATGAGCACGCCATGCACGCCGTGCAGCACCGCGCGCGACAGGCGCCAGACGGCCCGCAGCATCAGCCGGCGAACGCCTCGTAGGCCACCGTGCCGGCCACCAGCGTAGCGCGCACGCGCCCGGGCAGTTCCATCCCGCTGTGCTCGAACGCGAAGGGGGTGTGCTTGCCCTGGCTCTTCAGCGCGTCCGGTCGCACCGCCCAGCGCAGGTCGGGGTCGAAGACGCACAGGTCGGCGACCCCGCCTTCCACCAGCCGGCCCGCGGTCTCGGCCAGAGAGCCGAGCGCATTGCCCAGCACCAGCACCGGCGCCCGCGTGACGACCTCCAGCGCGCGCATCCGGCCCACGCCGCTGGCTTCGCCCCAGGCCAGGGCCAGGCCCAGCAGCAGCTCGAGCCCGGTCGCACCGGGCGTGGCCTCGGCGAACGGCAGCGCCTTCTCGTCATTGCCCACGGGCATGTGGTCGCTCACGAGCGCGTCGATGGTGCCGTCGGCGAGTGCGGCCGAGAGCGCGTCGCGGTCGCGCTGGCCGCGCAGCGGCGGCACCAGGCGCATGGCCGGATTGAAGTAGCCGATGTCCACGTCGGTGAGGTGCAGCGAATTGATGCTCACGTCGGCCGTGACCGGCAGGCCCTCGGACTTGGCGTGGCGCAGCAGCGCGACACCGGCGGCGCTGGACAGGCGGCACAGGTGCACGCGCGCGCCCGTGGCCCGCACGAGTTCGAAGATCGTGGCCAGTGCCACGGTCTCCGCGGCCACCGGCACGCCGGACAGGCCGAGCCGCGTGGCCATGGGGCCGCTGGCCGCCACGCCCTTGCCCAGCCAGCGGTCGAGCGGGCGCAGCCACACCGTGTAGCCGAAGGTGGCCGCGTACTGCAGCGCGCGCAGCAGAACCTGCGTGTCGGCCACGGGCACGTCGGCCTGCGAGAAGCCGATGCAGCCGGCCTCGGTGAGCTCGGCCATCTCGGTGAGCGCCTCGCCCGCGAGACCGCGGGTGAGCGCGCCCAGCGGGAACAGCCGGCAGCGGCTGAGCTTTCGGGCGCGGAACTTCAGCATCTCCACGAGGCCGGGTTCGTCCAGCGTGGGGTCGGTGTCGGGCGGGCAAACGAGGCTGGTCACGCCGCCGGCAGCGGCTGCGGCCAGTTCGCTCTCCAGCAGGCCTTCGTGCTCGTGGCCGGGCTCGCGCAGCCGCGCGGCCAGGTCCACCAGGCCGGGGGCGACGATGCAGCCCGATGCGTCGATGCGGCGCTCGGCCGCGAAGTCGGGGTTCACGCGGCCGATGGCCACGATGCGCCCGGACGCGATGGCGATGTCGGCCGGCTCGTCGCGGCCCGAAGCCGGGTCGAGCACCCGCCCGCCGTGGATGAAAATGTTCATGCTTCGTTCCCCGCGATGATCGACATCACCGCCATGCGCACCGCGATGCCGAAGGTGACCTGCGGCAGGATCACGCTGTGCGAGCCATCGGCCACTTCGGACGCGATCTCGACGCCGCGGTTGATGGGCCCGGGGTGCATCACGATGGCGTCGGGCCTGGCCAGCGCCAGCTTCTCGGGCGTGAGGCCGAAGCTCTTGAAGAACTCGCCGGCGCTCGGCAGCATCGCACCGCTCATGCGCTCGTTCTGCAGGCGCAGCATGATGATGACGTCGGCGTCGCGGATGCCCTCCGCCATGTCGTGGCACACGCGCACGCCCATCTGCGCCAGGTCCGAAGGCACCAGGGTCTTGGGGCCCACCGCACGGATCTCCGGCACGCCCAGGATGGACAGCGCGTGGATGTCGGAGCGCGCCACGCGCGAGTGGACGATGTCGCCGACGATGGCCACGGTGAGGTTGGTGAAGTCCTTCTTGAAGTGCCGGATCGTGTACATGTCCAGCAGCCCCTGCGTGGGGTGCGCGTGGCGACCGTCGCCCGCATTGACCACGTGCACGTGGGGAGCGCAGTGCTGCGCGATCAGGTAGGGCGCGCCGCTCTCGGAGTGCCGCACCACGAACAGGTCGGCGTGCATGGCCGACAGGTTGGCGATGGTGTCGAGCAGGCTCTCGCCTTTGGCCGTGCTGCTGCGCGCGATGTCGAGGTTGATGACGTCGGCCGACAGCCGCTTGGCCGCGATCTCGAAGGTGGTGCGCGTGCGCGTGCTGTTCTCGAAGAACAGGTTGAACACGCTCTTGCCGCGCAGCAGCGGCACTTTCTTCACGTCGCGCTCGTTGACGGACAGGAAGGTGCCTGCCGTGTCGAGGATCTGGGTCACCACGGCCTTGGGCAGGCCCTCGATGGACAGCAGGTGCACCAGCTCGCCGTGGCTGTTCAGCTGGGGATTGCGCTTGGAGAGCATCAGCGTCGGTCCTCCACGGTGTCGAAATTGAAGCGGCCGGTCTCGTTGCGCGCCAGGCGCAGCAGCTGCGCCGGCGGCAGCGCGACCGTGGCGGCGGCGTAGGCCGCGGCCAGCGGCAGCTCGCGGCCGCCCCGGTCGACCAGCACCGCCAGGCGCACGCGCGCCGGGCGGCCATAGTCGAACAGCTCGTTGAGCACGGCGCGGATGGTGCGGCCGGTGTAGAGCACGTCGTCGACCAGCAGGATGTCGGCGCCGTCCACCGCGAATGGCAGCGTCGTGGCGTCGGCGCCGGCGGCCAGGCCGCGCTCGCCGAAGTCGTCGCGGTGCATGCGGCTCGAGACGGTGCCGGGCTTGCCTTCGCGGCCCAGGTCGGCGTGCAGGCGCTGCGCCAGCCAGGCGCCGCCCGACCAGATGCCCACCAGCTGCGTCTGCGGCGTGATCAGCGCGCGGACGCCGTCGCGCAGCTGCGCGTACAAGGCCTCGGCGTCGAGCGAGAGTGTCATGCAAGCCCCCTCAGGAATTGGTCCAGGATCAGTGCGGCTGCGGCGGCGTCCAGGTCGGAGGCGCCGGACTCGGCCGCGGCCGTGGTGGTGTAGCGCTCGTCGACCTCGTGCACCGGCAACCGGAAGCGCCCGTGCAGCTGACGCGCGAAGCGCCGCGCCCGATGCGTATTCTCGTGCGGCGCGCCGTCCGGGTGCAGCGGCACGCCGACCACCAGCGCGTCGGGCTGCCACTCGCGGATGAGCGCCTCGATGGCGGCGAACCGGGCATCGCCCTCGGCGCGCAGCGTCTTCAGGGGCTGCGCCTGCCCGAGCAGCGTATTGCCCACGGCGGCGCCGGTGCGCTTGAGGCCGAAATCGAATGCCAGGAAGGACAGCGGCCGGGAGCCCGCTGCCTGGCTCACCGGACGCCCCTGCGCGCAATGCGCCCCGGCAGGAGCGCTCGGGGGCAGCCCGGCGCACTCACGCGTGCCCCGCCTCCTGGCTGAGCATGCGCGGGTCCACGCCCAGCAGCGCCAGGGCGCGCCCGTAGCGCTGCTCGACCGGCGTGTCGAAGATGACGGCCGGGTCGGCATCGACCGTGAGCCAGCCGTTGCGGCCGAGTTCGTCTTCCAGCTGCCCGGCGGACCAGCCGCTGCAGCCCAGGGTGATGAGCAGACGCTTCGGGCCGGCGCCGCCCGACAGGGCTTCGAGCACGTCCTTGCTGGTGGTCATCTCCAGGCCGCCGGGGATGGCCAGCGACGAGCTGTAGCGGTCGCCCTCGGCCTGCTGGTCGTGCAGCACGAAGCCGCGCTCGGTCTGGACCGGGCCGCCGTAGAAGACCGGCAGCGCCGCGAGTTCGGCGCGGTCCAGCGGCAGTTCCACCTTCTGGAACAGGTTGGCGACGGTGATGTCGATCGGCTTGTTGATCACGAGGCCGAGCGCGCCCTGGTCGGTGTGCTCGCACAGGTAGACCACGCTGCCGGCGAAATTCTCGTCCGCCATGCCGGGCATCGCGATCAGGAACTGGTTGGTGAGATCGATGCCGCCGGATGCCATGCGCGCATTTTAGTCTGGCGGCACACTCCGGGGCGTGAACAAGACACTCGACCGAGCCCTCGTCTGGCTGCGGCGCGATCTTCGCGCCGACGACCACGCCGCCCTGCACCATGCCCTGCGCGCCGCGCGGCAGGTCTGGTGCGCCTTCGTGTTCGACCGCGAGATCCTCGACCCCCTGCCCCGGGCCGACCGGCGCGTGGAGTTCATCCGCGACAGCCTGGTGGGCGTGGACGCCGAACTGCGGGCGCTGGCCGCCGCACACGGGGTCGAGGGCGTGGGCCTGATCGTGCGCCACGGCGTGGCCGCGCAGGAGATCCCGGCGCTGGCGCGGGCGCTGAAGGCGCAGGCCGTCTATGCCAACCACGACGAAGAGCCCGCAGCGCTGGCGCGCGACGCGCAGGTGCGCGGCAGGCTGGCCGACGCCGGCATCGTGCTGCACACCGGCAAGGACCACGTGGTCTTCGAGCGAAGCGAGGTGCTCACGCTCGGCGGCGGGCCGTTCTCGGTCTTCACGCCCTACAAGAACGCCTGGCTGAAGAAGCTCGACCCCTACTTCCTGCGGGCCTACCCGGTGGCGAAGCACGCCTCGGCACTGGCACCCAAGCCCGACATCCAGCCCGGCGTGCCCACGCTGGCCGAGATCGGCTTCGAGCCGACCAACCTGCACGCCCTGAAGCTGCCCAGCGGCCCGGCCGGCGGCGAGGAACTGCTGCTCGACTTCCTGGACCGCATCGACCGCTACCAGGAGACGCGCGACTTTCCGGCCGTCAAGGGCCCGAGCTACCTGAGCACGCACCTGCGCTTCGGCACCGTCTCGATCCGCCGCCTGGCGCGCGAGGCACACCAGCGCATGCTGGCCGGGTCGCGCGGCGCCGAGGTCTGGCTCTCGGAGCTGATCTGGCGCGATTTCTATCACCAGGTGATGCACCACCACCCGCACGTGGTGGAGCGCGCCTTCAAGCCCGCGTACGACCGCATCCGATGGGCACACGGCAAGACGGCCGACGAGCACTTCGCGGCCTGGTGCGAAGGCCGCACCGGCTACCCGCTGGTGGACGCCGCCATGCACCAGATCAACCAGACCGGCTACATGCACAACCGCCTGCGCATGGTGGTGGCGAGCTTCCTGACCAAGGACCTGGGCATCGACTGGCGGCGCGGCGAGGCCTATTTCGCGCTGCACCTGAACGACTTCGACCTGGCGGCCAACAACGGCGGCTGGCAATGGGCGGCGTCGTCGGGCTGCGATGCCCAGCCCTACTTCCGGATCTTCAACCCGGTGAGCCAGAGCGAGCGCTTCGACCCCGAAGGGAAGTTCATCCGCCGCTACCTGCCGCAGCTGGCCCAGTTGCCGGACAAGCTCATCCACGCGCCCTGGCTGGCCCGACCTCTCGACCTGCAGGCCGCCGGCGTGGAGATCGGGCGCGACTACCCGGCGCCAGTGGTGGCGCACGACGTCGCGCGCGCCGAGACGCTGGCGCGTTATGCGGTAGTCAAGGGCTGATCAGGCGCGCGCCTCGATCAGCTCGCGCCGGGGCGCCGGCATCGAGGTCATGGCGTCGGAGTTCCGTGCATCGATGCTGGCCCTGCGCCGGGGCGGCGCAGGGCGGCCGGACGCTCAGCGCGTGCCGGTCACTTCCACCTCGACCCGACGGTCGGGCTGGAGGCAGGCGATCAGCGCGGGCGAGGCACGCGTGCCCTTGCAGGCGTCGGCGGCGGTCAGCGGCGAAGACTCGCCCTTGCCGACGACCGAGACCTTGGACGGGTCGAAACCGCCCGTGCTCACCAGGTAGCTCTTCACGACCTCGGCCCGGCGCAGCGACAGCGCCTGGTTGTAGGCCTCGGAGCCCAGACGGTCGGTGTGGCCCTCGACGAGGATCACCTCGAAACTGGTGCCCTTCACCTCGGCGATGAACGCGTCGAGCTTGGCACGGCCTGCGGGCATCACCGTGGTCTGGTCGAAACCGAAGAGCGAGTCGGCCTCGAAGCTCACGCGGCGACGCTCAGGCGCCATCACCACCGGCGGCGGCGGCGGCGGCGGGGGCGACGGCACCACGACCACGACCGGCGGGGGCGGCGGGGGCGGCGCCATCACGACCGGCGGCGGGGCCACGTAGGCCTGGGCCATCGGGCGCGGTGCGGCGGCCGGCGCGCGGCCGAACGGGAACACCAGGCTGACCGACATCAGGTCGACGTCGCCGCGGTTGCCCACGGCGTCGTTGACCCGGTAGCGCTCGACTTCGCCGCGCATGAAGAAGTTCGGGCTGAACTCGTACTGCATGCCCAGGCCGACCTTGGCATTCGTCTTGCGCTGGCTCGGGTTCGGGTCGAGCACGACCACGGCGCCGGTGCCGCTGAAGCGATCGCTCGTCTTGGCCTGCTGCGCGCCGACGCGTGCCAGCAACGAGAACTTCTCGGTCACGGGCAGCGTCGCCACCAGGTCGAGGTTCAGGCCCTGCAGCTTGATGCGGCCGTCCAGCGTGCCGGCCGGCGCGGTGTTGGCGCTGAAGCTGAATTCACCGAGGCTGAAGTAGCCCGCCTCGACACCGAAGTAGCGGTTGAGCTGGTAGCCGCCGAAGATCTTGTAGCCGGTGTCCTTCTCGTCGCGGGTGATCGAGGTGATCGTCAGCCCGGTGCCCAGCAGGCTGGAGCTGATGCGTTCCTCGTCGATCTTGGCGCGGGCCTGACCGACGGACAGGCCGCCGTAGAAGTAGCTGTTGTCCTGGGCCATGGCGGCCGGAATGCCGGCCGAGCCGAGGCTGGCTGCGGCGACGACGCGCCAGAAGTTGCGGGATGTCATGGGGTGCTTTCCTTGTGTATCGCGCATCACGGCGCGACGATGGTGGTGTTGACGTGGGTCACCGGAGCGGTGAGCCCGGTGGTGCGCCCGACCAGGCGCCTCGACAGGTCTTGCGCAGGGCCAGGGAGCGTGCAGGCGCAATCCGGGCCGGCGCTTCACGCCAGACCGCAGCGGGCCGGAACATTCCATGGGTCGAGGTCATCTTGTCTCCTGGCGGACCGACTACGGGCATGCAGACTGCAGCGAATGCAGGTTGTATTGCCGTGCGGCGCGCAGGTCTGTGCGCGGGGAGACAGAGCGGCGCAGGAGGGCGCCAGGGGTGGCCGGAACGATGCGCCGACGCGCCAGGCTCAGGCCGGCAAGGCGCGACCGTGCTCTCGCTGGACGACGTCCCTGCGTCGTCCCTGCGTCGTCCCTACGCCGGCTTGCTGCCGGCGCGCAGGTTCAGGCAGGCAGGCCGACGAATCGCGCGACGATGCCCTGATGGCGTTGCGGCCAGCCGCGCAGCGCGGCCTCGTCGCCGCCGAAGACCGACTGCACGAAGGCGAGCGCCAGTTCGCGCGTGGCCTGCTTGACCTGGGGGTTCAGCACCGGGCCGCCGGTGCCGCCGCGGTCCGTGAAGATGCTGTGTGAGCCGCCTTCGAACACCGCCAGCCACTTGCGCGGGCCGCCGATCGCGTCGAACACCGCAGTGCGGTCCTCGGCGCCGGAGTAGTAGCCCGGGATGCGGATGATGTCCTCGGTGGCCGTGACGTGCAGGCTGGGCACGTCGATGCCGGCGAGGATGCCGCGCAGGTCGCTCTCGCCGTAGAACGGCGGCGCGCTGATGGCGATGGCGGCCTTCACGCGGCGGTCGCGCAGCACGAGGGTCTGCCCGTCGCGCCGCACGCTGGCGCCGGCCGCCAGCAGGGCCGTGTTGGCACCGTAGCTGTGGCCGGCGGCGACGATGCGACCAGGGTCGACGCGCGGCGCGAGCTCGCTGCCGAGCACGCGGTCCAGCGCGAAGCCGAGATCGCGCACGCGGGCCACGGCCTCGCTGTCCTGCGCTGCGGCCTGCAGGCGGCCGACGAGGCTGAAGACGTTGCCGCCCCACAGGCTGCGGTCGCTGCCCACGTGCTGCAGATGCAGGCTGGCCACGCCGTGGCTCGCGAAGTGCCTCCCCAGATAGCTGTAGCCGTTGCGGGAGCCGCCGATGCCGTGCGAAAACACCACCAGCGGCGCCGGTGCGGCCTGGCGCGGCAGGTAAAGACGCACGGGAACCGGGCGCTCGCGCGAGGCGTCGAGCCAGTCGAAGTCCAGCGTCTCGTGGGTCTCGTCGGCGCGCAGCGCGAGCGGCAATGCGAGCGGCAGCGCGGACGCGGGCGCCGCCAGCGCCGCCGCGACCCCCCGGAGCCAGTCGCGCCGCTTCATGCCTCGGCCTCCTGCACGCGGGCGCGCCGCCGGGTCAGCCGCTGGAGAAACTGCACGCCGTCGTCCACGTACGTGAACATCACCGGGATCACGAGCAAGCTCAGGAACGTGGACGTGATCAGGCCGCCGATCACGACGATGGCCATCGGGCTGCGGAAGCTCGGGTCGACGCCGATGCCCAGCGCGATCGGCAGCATGCCGGCGCCCATGGCGATGGTCGTCATCACGATGGGCCGCGCGCGCTTGCGGCAGGCGTCGAGCATGGCGTCCCAGCGGTTCAGGCCGTGGTCGCGCCGCGCCAGGATCACGTAGTCGATCAGCAGGATCGAGTTCTTGGTGGCGATGCCCATCAGCATGATCAGGCCGATCATCGACGGCATCGACAGCGCCGTCTGCGTGACGAACAGCGCGAGGAACGCGCCCGGGATCGACAGCACCAGCGCCCCGAGGATCGTCACCGGTTGCACGAAATCCTTGAACAGCAGCACGAGCACGATGTAGATGCACAGCACGCCGGTCAGCATGGCCAGGCCGAAGCTCTCGAACAGCTCGGCCATGGCCTCGGCGTCGCCCACGGTGGTCTGGATCACGCCGGGCGGCAGCTGCGCCAGGCTGGGCAGCGCGAGCGCCTGCCGCTCCACTTCACCGAGCGGCTGGCCGTTGAGCTCGATCTCGATGTTGACGTTGCGCAGGCGGTCGTAGCGGTCGATCTGCGCCGGGCCGCTCTCGATGGCGAGCGTGGCCACGCTGGACAGCGGCACCGGCCCGCGCGCGCCGGGCACCGGCAGCTGCGCCAGCAGGTCGAGGTCCGCGCGCGCGCCCTCCGGCAGGCGCACGACCACCGGCACCTGGCGCTGGGCCAGGTTCAGCTTGGCCAGGCCCTGGTCGTAGTCGCCGGCGGTGGCGATGCGCAGCGTGTCGGCGATGGCCGCGGTGCTCACGCCCAGGTCGGCCGCCCGCGCGAAGTCGGGCCGCACCACCAGTTCGGGCCGCACCAGGCTCGAGGTGCTGGTGACGTTGCCGATGCCCGGGATGCCGCGCAGCTCGCGCTCCACCAGCGCCGCGTGCTGCACCAGCGTGCGGCCGTCCTCGCCGGCCAGCACGAGCACGTACTTCTCGCTCGAACCGCCGAAACCCACCTTCACGCGGGCGCCGGGCACGTCGGCCAGCGCGGCCCGGAGATCGGATTCGATGACCTGCTTGCTGATGCCCCCGCGCTCGCTGCGATGCGTGAGGTTCAGCGTCAGCGTGGCCTTGGTGGCCTCGGCCGCGCCGGCGGGCGCGAAGGGGTCGCTGCCGGTGCTGCCGCCGCCCACCGCCGTGTAGACGAGCTTCACGTGCGGGTGCTTCTGGACGCGCTCGCGCGCCAGCTCGGCGGTCTTCAGCGTCTGCTGGAAACTGCTGCCCGGCGGCAGCGTGAGCGACACCTGCGTCTGGCTCAGGTCGTCGGGCGGAATGAAGCCCGTGGGCAGCAGGCCAGCGAGCATGAAGCTGCCGACGAAGAACACCGCCGCGGCGAACATGGTCACGATGCGGTGCTTCAGGCACCAGGCCGCCCAGCGCAGGTAGAGCGTGATCCAGCGCGGCTCCCTTTCCGCGTGCTTCGGCGGCCGCAGGATGTAGGCCGCCATCATCGGCGTGAGCATGCGCGCGACCACGAGCGAGAAGAACACGGCAATGGCCGCCGTCCAGCCGAACTGCACGAAGAACTCGCCCGGCACGCCGGCCATGAAGGCCGTGGGCAGGAAGACGGCAATCAACGTGAAGGTGGTCGCGATGACGGCCAGGCCGATCTCGTCGGCAGCCTCCGTCGCTGCCTGCAGCGGGCTCTTGCCCATGGCCAGGTGGCGCTCGATGTTCTCGATCTCGACGATGGCGTCGTCGACCAGGATGCCCACGACGAGCGACATCGACAGCAGCGTGATGACGTTGATCGAGAAGCCGAAGATGTAGTGCATCACCGCGAACGCCGGGATGATGGACAGCGGCAGCGCGACGGCGGCGACCAGGGTGGAACGCCACGAGCGCAGGAAAAGCCAGACCACCAGGATGGCCAGCAGCGCGCCCTCGTACAGCAGCATCATGGAGCCGTCGTAGTTCTCCTCCACGGGCTCGACGAAGTTGAAGGCCTCGACGATCCGGATGTCCGGGTGCGCCGCGCGCACGGTACCGAGCGCGGCGCGCACGCCGTCCTGCACGTCCACCTCGCCGGCGCCCAGCGAACGCACGATCTCGAAACCGACCGCGGGCTTGCCGTCGAGCAACGCAGTGCTGCGCCGCTCGGCCACGGTGTCGCGCACG
The DNA here is from genome assembly GCA_903938815.1 of uncultured beta proteobacterium. Taxonomy (GTDB): domain Bacteria; phylum Pseudomonadota; class Gammaproteobacteria; order Burkholderiales; family Burkholderiaceae_C; genus Rubrivivax. The sequence continues at coordinate 2,564 of CAJAES010000001.1, read as the reverse complement.
GTGGCCACCTGGTCCAGGCGCAGGCGGCGCCCGTCCGAGAGCACGATCTCCAGTCGGGCCATGGCTTCGGCCGACTCCACCGTGGCGATGGTGCGCACCGACTGCTCGATGCCGCCCACATCGGCGCGTCCGCCCGAGGCTTCCTGCTGCATCTGCTGCAGCTGGCGCGAGACATCCGCCGCAGTGGCCTTCAGCGCCAGCAGCCTGACCGGATCGAGCTCGATGCGCAGCTCGCGGTTGACGCCGCCCACGCGCGACACCGCGCCCACGCCGTTGACGCTGAGCAGGGCCTTGGTGATGTCGTTGTCCACGAACCAGCTCAGCGCCTCCTCGTCCATGCGCTCGCTGGCCACGGTGTAGGTGAGGATGGGGGCGCCCGACAGGTTCATGCGCTGGATGACGGGGTCGCGCAGGTCGCCGGGCAGGTCGGACCGCACCCGCGCCACGGCGTCGCGCACGTCGTCCAGCGCTTCCTGCGTGGGCTTCTCGAGGCGGAACTCCACCGTCACGGTGGCGCTGCCGTCCTGCACCTTGGTGTAGATGTGCTTGACGCCCTGCAGGGCCGCCACCGAGTTCTCGATCTTGCGCGCGACCTCGGTCTCCAGCTGCGCCGGCGAGGCGCCGGGCAGCGAGGCCGTCACCATCACGGTGGGCAGGTCGATGTCCGGGAAGTTCTGGATCTTCATCCGGGCAAAGCCCATCAGGCCCACGATGGTGAGCAGGATGAACAGCAGCACCGCCGGGATCGGGTTGCGGATCGACCAGGTCGAGACGTTCATGGTTTCGCCCCGGCCGCGGCCACCACGCGGACGGTGTCGCCGTCTCCGAGGAAGGCGCCTCCGCTGGCCACCACGCGCGCATCGGAGGGCAGGCCGCCGGTGATCTCGATGCGCTCTCCGGTGCGGCGGCCCACCTCCACCTTGCGCTGGCTCAGCCGGCCGTCGGCGCCGACGAGCATCACGACATGAAAGCCGTCGCGCAGCAGGACGGCGGACTGCGGCAGCGTCAGGCCCTCGGCCTCGCCGAGCGCGAGCTCACCGCGCGCGAACATGCCGGCCTTCGCAGCGCCCGGCTGAGGCAGGTCCACATAGACCAGGCCCTGGCGCGTGGCCGGGTCGACCGTGGGGCCGACCATGCGCACGCGGCCCTCGAGCACCGGCCCGCCGGACGGCGTGACACGCGCCGCCTGCCCCGGCCGCACCCGGGCCAACTGCTCGGCCGGCACCTCGGCGCGCCACTCCAGGCGGCCCTGCCGTATCAGGCGGAAGAGCTCCTGCCCCGCGCCCACCACGGCGCCGACGGTGGCGCTGCGGGCCGAGATGACGCCGTCGTCGGGCGCGCGCACATCGGCCTGCGCCAGGCGCAGCTGCTGCACACGCACCGCGGCACGCTGCGCCTCCAGCCGCGCCTGCGCGGTGCGCTCGGCGGTCAGGTACTGGTTGATCTGCTGCGCGCTCAGTGCGCCGCTGGCCTGCAACTCGCGGGCGCGCTGCGCGTTGGCGGCGGCTTCAGCCAGCGTGGCCTCGGCCTCGGCCACCACCGCCTGGATCTGCGCCAGGTCGGCCTGCGGCAGCTCGGCGGCGAAGCGGGCCAGCACCTGGCCGCGCTTCACGCGGTCGCCCACGTTGACATGGACCGCAGCGAGCCGCCAGCCGCTGGCCTCGGCGCCCACGCTGGCTTCCTGCCAGGCGTGCAGGCTGCCGTTGGCGGGCACGGCGAGCGTCAGGCGGGTCTTCTGCGGCGTGGCGACGTTCACCGTGAGCGCCGGCTTGGCCGTTTGCGAGGAAGACTGCGCGGGAGACTGCGCGGAAGGCGGTGCATCGGCAGCGTGCCCGGTGCGATGCAGCGCGAGCGTCGCGGCGGCGGCCACCAGGGCGATGGCCGCGGTGACGAACGTGAGTCGGGTGGACGGGTTCATGGCGCGGTGCGGGTCGGGGTGCTGTTCTGGATGAGGCCGGGGCTGGCGCTCGAGGCGGAGCTCGGGGTGGCGTCCGGAGTGAGTCGCGCCGGGTCGGGGCTCCAGCCGCCGCCCAGGGCGCGTGCCAGCGACACCCAGGCGGTGGCGCGTTCGCGGTCCAGATCGATGAGCGCGCCGCGCGCGGCGAGCGCATTGCGGCGCGCGTCCTCGAGCTCGAAGAGGCTCGCCAGGCCGCCGCGCTGGCGCGCATCCGCAGCCTTCAGGGCGGACTCGAAATCGGCGGCTGCAGCCTGCGCGTCGGCCCGGCGTGCAGCCGAGGCGTCCAGCGCCACCAGGGCGTCCTCGACTTCGCGCACCGCGCCGCGCAGCGCGGCGGCGTACTGCTGCACGGCGTCGTCGTAGGCGGCTGCGGCAGCCACCACGGCCGCGCGGCGCTGGCCGGAGTCGAACAGCGGCACGGTCAGCTGCAGGGGGCCGAACGACCACACGTTGCCGGTGGTGCTGAAGCCTGGGGCCTCGATGCGGCTGCGGCTGACCGAGCCGGTGAGGCTGAGCTGGGGCAGCAGCCCGGCGTCGGCCTCGCGGCGATCGGCCGCGGCGGCGGCCGCGCGGCGGGCTGCCGCCGATGGCCTGCGTCGGACCGCAT